>CAKQJE010000009.1 GCA_934247225.1 uncultured Clostridia bacterium | reverse complement strand
GTACGAGTACGCTCTTAAAAGAATCGTGTTTATCTCGCTCGCGTCGCCTTTTCTTATGACGACGACGAATTCCGCGCCGCAAACGGCGAACGATTTGAAAAGCTCGTAGCGGTAAAGATCGTCGCCGATAGCCACTGCGAATTTACCCGCAAGCGTGTCGTAAAGTTTTCCGTGCGCGCCGGGCATATACGGACTCGAAGCGTACGAAACCGTCATATCGCTTATTCCGAGCAGTTTCCCGCAGTCGAAAACCCCTGCGGAGTGCTTTATAATTCCGTAATTGTCGGTATCGAAAGCCGAAATAAGCGTTTTCTGAGTATTTTCGGAGTAGGCGGCAAGGTCTTTGAGTTTCGTCGTTTCGCCGCCGAGTTCCTTTCTGTATTTAACCGTTTCCGAGCCGTTAAAGCCCATAACGATAAGATTGTAATCCTGATTTCTGCGCGCTTTTTTAACGACTGCCGAGCCGCAGTTTATCACTCTCGCTTTCATAACATCCCTCCTGTTCAGTTTATTCGGGTTAAAGGGAAAAGGTTATAAAAGCGTTGTCGTTTGCTTTAATTAAAAGCTTCTTTATTTAAAAACTTCTTTATTGCGTTTATTGCAATTGCGTTTATTGCGCGAAAAATTCGCGCACGGCTTTTTTAAGCTCGTCGGAGTTCGTTATTTTAAGCGCGGCTTGTTTGAACGCCGCCGAATTTTTTTCGCCTTTTATGTATAAGCAGAGTTGTTTGCGAAATCCCACGGTCGCGCGTTCGTCGTTAAAGTGTTCTTTGAGCATATCTATATGTCTGCATATGAGTTCGACTTTATCGTTACCGTGCGGGATATTCAGAATATCGGCGAAAATCCACGGGTTTTCGAGCGCGCCCCGCGCGATCATAACTCCGTCCGCGCCCGTTCTGTCCGATAAAACGTCTGCGTCTTCGGCAGTGAAAACTCCGCCGTTTGCGATCACGGGGATTTTAACGGATTGCTTCACTTCCGCTATTTCGTCGAAGTTTACCTCGCCCGCGTAAATCTTTTCTCTCGATCTTCCGTGAACGGTAATCATATCCGCGCCGCCTTGTTCCAAAGCTTTGGCAAAGTCGACGGCGAGCGGCTTGTTATCGTAAAGTCCCGTGCGGATTTTGCAAGTAACGGGCTTTCCGCTTTTTTTGCACTCGGAAACTATTTTTTCCGCCAATGCGGGGTTTTGCATAAGGCAGCTGCCTTCGCCGTTATTGAAAATTTTGGGCATAGGGCAGCCGAAGTTGATGTCGGCTATCTGAAATTTTTCAAGATGCTTAGATTCGAGCGCGCGTCGCATTATTTCGGGATCGTTTCCGAAAATCTGCACGCATTTAAGCTTTTCGTTCGGGGCGGTGATAAGCAGATTTTTGGTGTTTTCGTTGTCGTATAAAAGCCCTTTGCAACTCACCATTTCCGTAAACGTAAGCCCTGCGCCGTAGGAAAGACAAATCGAGCGCATCGCGTAATCGGAAAAACCCGCGAGAGGAGCTAAAAACAGGTTGTTTTCTGTCTCGTAGTTGCCGATTTTAATACTTTTTAGCTTCATTGTAATATTTATTCAACTCTTTTTCGGAAAGGTCTTTCATATTCTTTCCGTTTTTTAAAACAAGTTCCTCGGTCTTTCTGAAACGCTTCAAAAACTTATCGGTGGCGGCGTTTAACGCAAGTTCGCCGTTCACGCCGAGAAGCCTTACGAAAGAAACGACGGCGAAAAGCAGATCGCCTGATTCCTCGTAAACGCCCTTTTCGTTCTTTGCCTTAACTTCTTCGAGAACTTCGTTAAATTCTTCTTTCACCTTGTCCGCAACTTGTTCTGCGGACGAGAAGTCCATATTGTATTTACCCGACCTTGAACCGACTTTGTGCGCTCTTAAAAGGGCGGGGAAGCTTTTCGGAACGGATTCGAGATACTCGGCGCCGCACGAAAACCCTTTTTCGGCTTGTTTGTTTTTCTCCCACACTTCGAGAGCCTGAGCGGAACTCGACGCCGAGTCTTTTCCGAAAATATGAGTATGTCGCGAAATCAGTTTCCGGCAAATTCCGCTCGTGACGTCAAAGAGGGTATACGTTTTGTCTTCTTCGCCGAAGCAGACGTAGAAAAAGGCTTGCAACAGGAAATCTCCGAGTTCTTCGATTGTCGCGTCGTCGTCTTTTTTTTCTACGGCGTCGAGAAGCTCGTATGTTTCTTCCAGGGTGTTGCTTCGTATCGTAAGCGGCGTTTGCGCTTTATCCCACGGGCAACCGTTTTCCGAGCGCAAGACTTTTAAAATATCGTGAAGATCGGTTAAATCGAACCTTTGTTTTTGCGTTAAGGGAATGTCTTTTATAACGAGCGCGGACGTTTCGTCGAACTCGTCTCCGTAGTCCGATTCGTAAAGCTTTATTTGTGAAAAAGTGCCGTTAAAGAACTTATAGCAGGGGATTTCGTCTCCGAAGGCGTCGGATAAAACAAGCTTTACATTGGCGGCGATAAGTTCGGAATCGATATCGTAAACGACGAGCGGAAGGCTTAATCTTCCGCTTTCTATATCATATGCCGAAAGGGCGGTGTACCTGCCGTAAACCGCCGCTTTATCGAGATAAAAGTCTGCTTTCGAAACGCCGGGGATAACCTCGGCGTCGGGTCTTTTTTTTAAAATTTCCGAGCAGGAAATATCGTCTTTAACGTCACCCTCGACGAGATAGAGAACGTCCTGCGTTTTGGCGGCTTTCAAAACTTCCGCCGCGAGGTTTTTCGTTAAAGTCGCAAAAGACCTCGATTTAAGATAAATGCGGTCGAGCGATTCGTATTCGAATCCTAAGGTTTTCAGCCATTCGCCGAGCCTTGTTTCGTCTGTTCTGAGAATTATTTTATCGGATTTTTTTATCGCTTCTAAGGCTTTCAGCGATAAGTCGCCCGGCGTTACGCCCGCTCCCGCAAGAGTCAGTTTCATTTTGTTCGCTCCTCGTTTTCTGTGAAGAAGTTATTTTATATATAGAAATAATATATACCAAATCGATGAAAACTGCAACAAAATAACAGAGTATATCGGAATATAATATCCCGAAAACGTTCAGATTCGGGTTTTTAAGAAGAAAAATTTGCACGGCGGCTTTGAGGGCGAACCCTGCGGTAAGGCTTATCGCGGGCGCGTATGGTTTTCCGCTTGCGACTAAAACCGACGTTTCCGTCTGAATAACTGCCAATAAAACAACGTTTATCGATGAAAATACGATAAGTTCCGATAAAATCTTTTTACTTTCCGAAGAAAGACCCGAAAAAAGAATTTTTATAATCAGATTCGGGAAAAAGGCGATGGCGGCAAACGCGAACGCGGATAAAAACAACGTATACGAAAACGCCTGCACGACGATTTTTTTCGCTTCCGCCGTATTGTTTTTGGCGTTCGCTGCGGTTAAGCTCGGCAGAACGCTTGCCGCAATTCCGTAACAAACAGCCACGGGCATACCTATTAAAGACTCCACGCTTCCCGCGTATAAACCGTACAAACCGTTCGCGTCTTTCGCGTAACCGCTTAATATGTTTATCGCCGTGAAACTGTCGAAAACCTTTGCGAGCGGAAGAACGCAGGATATTAAAGCAATCGGCAAAAGTTGCCCTATAAGTCGTTTAACGGGGTATTTTTCATTCAAACAAGTTGTTTTGTCGGGCTGTCTGCGGTATTTGATGTAAAGGTAAATCAGCGCGCTCAGCTCGCTTAAAGAAACGGCGAGACAAGCAAAAAAAGCTCCCTTTTCGGGAGCGGTCGAAAACAGATAACATAAAATAAGTCCCGCCCCGATTTTAACCGTCTGTTCCGTGATTTGCGAAAAAACGGTAGGCTTCATATTGTTCTTGCCTTGAAAATATCCTCTTAAAACGGAAATCGCGCTTACGAAAACGAGCGATGGCGCAAGCGCGATATATGAAAGTTTTGCCCGCGGGTTGCCTTGTAAATCGGACAAAATTCCGGAAAAAGAAGTCATAACGAGCCAGCCGAGAATTCCCAGCGGCAGAATAACGGTGAGAGCTTTTTTAACGACGGCTTCGCCGTTTTCGCCCGACGCGATTATTTTCGTTATCGCGTTGGTTGCGGAGGAACCCGTGAACGTCATCAATATGAGATATAGCGGGAACGCCGTCTGATAAATTCCGAGTCCGTCGGCTTTCAGAATGTTGTTGAGCGGGATTCTGTAAAACGCGCCGAGAAGTTTGACTATAAGCCCGCCGACGGAAATAAGCGCGGCGTTTTTTAAAAGCGGATTTAATTTTTTCATTCGAAAAAACGAAAAACGCTTAAAAATGCGCCGCGATGAACTCTGCGGTAAGCATTGCGAGATTTATGTCGGACGAAGTTATCGGGCTGTCTTTCACTTTATCCGCGACGATAAGTCCGCCGATTATTTCTTCGCCCGATTTAACGGGCATAAACAATTGATTTGCGAAATTCAGCCTGTCTCCGCCGATGAGATCTATCGGCGCGCCGCCTTCCGATCTGTTCACGACGAGCGTTTTCTTTTTGCCGAGCAGTTCTTCCACGGCTTTGGAAATTTTATTCCCGACGAGTTCTTTTGCGTTCACGCCCGCCGCCGACAGATAATTCGATTCGTCGCAGACGATAACGGCGTGACCCGTGCATTTGGCTAAGCTTTCAGCCGCGCAGTCGAGCGAGCCGCCGAGCGTTTTCACGGGCGAATATTTTTTAACGACGAGCGAATCCTTTTCGGTATAAATTTCAACGGGGTCGCCCTCGTTCATTTTGAGTGTTTTTCTTATTTCTTTCGGAATAACGACTCTTCCGAGTACGTCTATTCTTCTTACGATTCCTGTATCTTTCATAGTTCGGCTCCTTATTCGCAGGCGTTTTGAAAGTCGGGATTTTGCAAGTTAAAATCCCTCGCCTGCATTTACCGTTAGTTTACCGCATAAAAACCGAATTATGTAAATTTTTTATAAAAGATCAAAAACTTTCCAGCAAGCCTTTGAGTCCTTTTTCCTTGAAAATTTGCTTGTAATAGGATATTTCGTCCGAAATCATTTCATCGATAACTCTCATTCCGAGAAGTTCGACGGGAGCTTTGTCGTCAGTGAGGATATATTTTTTATCGCTTTTATATTCTTTAAGATTGTCGTTCACGTTTTGCATTATGGCTTTTAAAGCGCGGTTGTTTTCCTTTGTCAAATTGGCTGTAAACGCCCCGATCATTTCGTCGTTATCCGAAGCGAAAAGCTCTCTGTTCGTCGAATTTTTAACGTCTATGGTGCAGACCGAAGAAAAAACGCTCGCGATCGTGTCCGAAAGATAGTCGTTTATCGAACCTTCGCCGTTTCCGCGCATGTTCATATTGACGACCATAACGCCGCCGGGTTTAAGATGACTTTTAACGAGCGTGAAAAATTCCGCGGACGACATTTGAAACGGAATGGTTATGTCCTGATAAGCGTCCACCATGATAACGTCGTATTTTTTATCTACGGCGTTAAGGTAAGCTCTTCCGTCGTAGGTCGTTACTTTTATGCTGTCGGAAGCATGGAAGTATTTTTTGGAAAGTTCCGTTATCTTTTCGTCGATTTCTACGCCCTCGATGTTCATTTCGCAGCCTGCGAAATATTTTTCGCATTGAGCGGCGTAAGTACCCGTACCCATTCCGAGAATAAGCATATCGTTGTTTTCGTTTTCGTAAACTCCCGACATAAACGGCGCGGCTAAGGCGTAGTCGTAATACATACCCGTAAGATCTCCTTGTTTGAGATATACCGATTGTACGCCGAAAATCACGTTTGTGGAAAGCGAAACCTGCCTGTCGTCTTCATACACTTGAAGGTAGTTGTAAACCGACTCGCCCTCGTAGGTAAGATCGTTCTGCCAGAAAGCGAAGCTTCCGCTGTGTCCGAAAATGCAACTTAAAATAAAGATAAGAACAGCAACGGGAAGTTTTTTGATTTTCATCATATTTATTTTCGACGAAATAAAATAAACCGCAGAAAGAACTAAAAGAATTCCCGCAAAAATAAGGAAGGTTACGGACGTGCCGACGGCGGGTATGGTGATAAACGTAGGCACGAAAGTTCCGATAATGCTTCCGATAGTGTTCGACGCGTTCAAGTATCCTACGGTTTTACCGTTTTCGTTAAGCGAGTCCACCGAATATTTGACAAGACAGGGCGTAACCGTGCCGAGCAGAAACAAAGGGAATACGAAAATCACCATACATGCCGCAAACGCCGCTATTACAAGGAAATTCGTATTTACGGTAAGAATAAGCAGTCCTGAAATGCCGAGAATGATATATTTCCCGAGAACGGGGATAAGCGCGATCCATATCGACGCGATTATTATTCTTCCGTACAATTTATCGGGGTCGGGATTTTTATCCGCCGCTTTTCCGCCGTAAATATTTCCGAGCGCCATAGCGATCATAATCGTTCCGATGATAATCGTCCATACGATCTGCGACGAGCTGAAATACGGCGCTAAAAGTCTGCTTGCGCCGAGTTCGACCGCCATAACGGACATCCCGGAGAAAAATTCGGTCAGATACAGAAAAATTTTGTTTTTAAGAATCGGACGTTCCATTTTTGGTCTCCTTCATAAAATAAATTTGATAGTCTCATTTTATCATAATTGAAATTCATAGTCAAACGAAGAGCTATCGGCTTTAAAAGTCAAGCCGATAGTAAAGCCGATATATGTTCAATCTTATCCTAAATTTGTTAAATAGTGTGTTTTTTCATAAAAAGTATTGACTAAAATTTATAATAAAAGTATACTATAACCGAATTTTGGGCGCAATGCCCGTAAAACATAAGGAAATTTATATGAAGATGACGTTTCGGTGGTATGGCGAAAACGATTGCATACCGCTTAATTACATCAAACAGATTCAGGGAATGACGGGCGTTGTCACCGCCGTTTACGACGAGCCTGTCGGTAACGTGTGGAGCGTTGAAAAGCTCGAAAAGCTTAAAAAACTCGCGAACGACGCGGGGCTTGAAATGGAAGTTATCGAGAGTATTCCCGTACACGAGGACATAAAACTCGGTCTTCCGTCAAGAGACAAGTATATCGAGGCTTATAAGCAGAATATCATAAATTGCGGCAAAGTCGGCGTAAAATGCGTTTGCTACAACTTTATGCCCGTGTTCGATTGGTTTAGAACGAACCTTTACTTTAAGCATACCGACGGTTCGACCTCGCTTTCTTACAGCGAAGCCGATTTCAAAAAGCTCGACAAGCATAATTTAAGGCTCCCGGGGTGGGACGAAAGCTACACGCCCGAACAGCTTAACGGACTTTTAAAAAGTTACGAGGGAATGACTCACGAGAAACTTTTCGAAAATCTCGTTTATTTTCTTAAAGCGATAATGCCTGCCTGCGAGGAGGCGGGGATAAATATGGCTATTCACCCGGACGATCCGCCGTGGGATATTTTCGGACTTCCGAGAATAGTCGGCAGAGAAGAGGATTACGACAGACTTTTCGCCGCCGTTCCCGATCCGCATAACGGAATAACGTTCTGCACGGGCAGTCTCGGCGCGGGCAGATTCAATGATTTGCCGAAAATGGCTGCAAAGTACGCGAAGAGAATTTACTTCGCTCATTTAAGACAGTTGAAGTATACTTCGGAAACCGATTTCTACGAAAACGGACATCAGACGAGCGAGGGTAACGTAGATATTTATTCTATCGTAAAAGCTCTCGTCGAAAACGGATTCGAAGGCTACCTTCGCCCCGACCACGGAAGAAATATCTGGGGCGAGGACGCCAAACCCGGTTACGGTTTATACGACAGAGCGTTAGGCGCTGCGTACTTACAGGGGGTATTCGAAGCAGTAACAAAAAAATGATTATTCATCCCGTGATGCTGCGTTCCGCTTGCTTTTTAAAATTCCTGTGACCACGAAGGTCACTCCCCTTTAAAAAGCGGCGCGCGCCTTGCCTTACGGTCGACTAATCGTTTTTTAGGGAGTACAATAAAAAAAGAATAAAAAATGAGGTGCAAAATGAAATTACCATTCGATATAGATTTAACAAGTAAAACCGTTGCGATAACGGGCGCGGGCGGAATTATCTGCGGAGAATTCGCCAAAGCTCTGGCAAATTGCGGAGCGAACGTCGCTCTTCTCGACATAAATTACGACGCCGCCGAAAAAATAGCAAACGAAATCGGCGATAACGCGATTGCTATTCGTTGTAATTGCCTGGACAAGGAAAGTATCGTTTCGGCTTACGAAACGGTTATAGAATCGTTCGGCAAAGTCGATATTCTCATAAACGGCGCAGGCGGAAACAATCCGAAAGCCACTTGCGACAACGAATATATGTTCCCCGACACGGAGGGAGTGAAGGACTTTTTCGCTCTCGACGAAAGCGGACTTAAATTCGTTTTCGACCTTAACATAACCTCGGCGTTTCTCGTAACGCAGGTTTTTGCGAAAGGTATGGTTAGAACGGGCGGAAACATAATCAACATTTCGTCTATGAACGCATATCGTCCGCTTACCAAAATTCCCGCATATTCCGCGGCGAAAGCGGGGGTTTCGAACTTCACGCAGTGGCTCGCCGTTCATTTCGCGCCGTGCAATATCCGTTGCAATGCGATCGCTCCCGGATTTTTCGTGACAAATCAGAACAGAGGTCTTTTGTTCAACGAAGACGGAACGCCCACGCCCAGAACGGGCAAAATTCTCGCGGCAACGCCTATGCGCAAATTCGGAGAAATAAGCGATCTTATAGGTTGTCTTCTCTGGCTTTGCTCTGACGAAGCGAGCGGTTTCGTAACCGGTACGGTAATTCCCGTAGACGGAGGATTTTCGGCGTACTCGGGAGTATAAAAATATCGGGCGACCGCCGAAAAATCATTTCGCGGTCCGAGGGGTAAACGATGAAAAAAACACTGTTTATCAGCGGAATAATACTTTTTGTCGTTACTGTGATTTTCTTTGTGTTTTTTACAAGTGCGTTTGTCTGGGTTCTTGATTCGAGAAAAACCGAAGAGCCGGGAGGAGTGTATTCGGTAATATTTTCCACATTGTGTTATTTCGGTTATTTTTTTCTTTATGAAATGAGTGGATTTATTGCCGAGATAGTGCTATTGAAAAACGCAATCGACGAAAATACGAAATACAGACCGTTAAGTTTGATCTTGGCAATCGTCTGCTTGTGGATAATGGCGGCAGGATTTGTTTATACCAAGATATTATGGTAACTATTATGTATTGCGATACATCATTAAAGCGAACGCAAGCATAGAAAATAAATTTTGAAGCAAAACAAGGATTATGGGTAAATTTATTACGGGAATAATACTTTTTGCGGTCTCTTTGGCTGCGTTTTGTTTCGGAACGTACTTTTTGTATTCGGCAACGCATATAGACGACGCGGCGGGCGCGGTGGTCGGAGTGGTTTTAATTCCGATCGGTTTAATGTTTTACGGCGCGGGAGCGATTTCGGGCATTATATCCGAAATTCTGCTTTGGAGCAGCTTTGCAAAAGCGGTTTTCAAAACGGCGTGTCTGGTAATAGCGATCGTGCTTATCGCGGTTGTATTGTCGTCGGCAGGGTATCTTGTATACCTTGTGTTATTTGCAAGTTAAAATAAAAAAAGAGGATAAAACAATGGATAAAATAATACCCGTAGTGGTAATCAAAGATTTGGCGGACACGGAAAAAACTTTGTCCGCGTTAAGAGACGGCGGGATAAACACCGCCGAAATAACGTTCAGAACGGCTTGTGCCGCGGAAGCGATAAGCCTCGGAACTTCGCTTTTCCCCGATATGAATATCGGCGCGGGAACGGTTATCAACGGTCAGCAGTGCGTTGAGGCGTTGAACGCGGGCGCAAAATTTATCGTGTCTCCCGGTCTTTCCAAAGAAGTTGCGGAAATTTGCGCGGCAAACGGTATCGATTATTTCCCGGGTTGCGTAACGCCGACGGAAATTATGGAAGCTCTCGAACTCGGGCTTACCACTTTGAAATTTTTCCCCGCAAACGTTTACGGCGGGCTTAAAGCGTTAAAGGCTTTGTCGGGTCCGTTCCCGCAGGTAAGATTTATCCCTACGGGCGGAGTTGATCTGACTAACTTAAAAGAATTTCTGGAATTCGATAAGATATTTGCCGTCGGCGGATCGTTTATGATGAAAGGCGACATAGCGGAAAATTGTAAGAAAATCAACGAAATTTTAAAAGAGGTGGAATAAAATGAAAGTTGTAACGTTCGGCGAGGTAATGCTCAGGCTCGCTCCCGAAAATTATCTCAGATTCGTTCAGAGCGAAAAATACGAAGCCACGTTCGGCGGCGCGGAAGCGAACGTCGCGGTGAGCCTTGCCAATTACGGCGTGGATTGCGCCTTCGTAACAAAACTTCCCGCGCACGAAATAGGACAGTCGGCTGTCAACAGTTTAAGGAAATTCGGAGTCGATACGACAAAGATCGTCCGCGGCGGAGACAGGGTAGGTATTTATTATTGCGAAAAGGGCGCAAGTCAACGTCCGAGCAAGGTTATTTACGACAGAGCGGGTTCTGCAATAGCGACCGCAAAAGCCGAGGATTTCGATTGGGATAGAATTTTCGACGGAGTAAATTGGTTCCATTTCACGGGTATCACTCCCGCCCTTTCGGACGAAACGGCAAAAATAACTCTCGAAGCCTGCAAAAAGGCGAAAGAAAAGGGAATAACTATTTCCTGCGACCTTAATTTCCGCAAAAAACTTTGGAGCAAAGAAAAAGCGGGTGCGGTTATGGGCGAAGTTTGCAAATACGTCGATTATTGTATCGCCAACGAAGAGGACGCGAAAGACGTTTTCGGCATAGAAGCGGACAACACCGATATCAACACGGGCAAACTCGACAGAAACGGATACATATCGGTTGCCAAAAAGCTTACCGAAAGATTTAATTTCAAAGGCGTTGCTATAACGCTCAGAGAAAGCTTGTCCGCAAACGACAACAATTGGTCGGCTATGCTTTTCACGAACGGCGAAGCGGTATTTTCGAAGAAATACGCAATGCATATCGTCGACAGAGTAGGCGGCGGAGACAGCTTCGGCGGCGGACTTATCTATTCGCTTTTAAACGGCTATAACGCTCAGAAAACAATCGAATTCGCGGTTGCGGCTTCTTGTCTGAAACACTCGATAGAGGGCGATTACAATATGGTCTCCGTTGCGGAAGTCGAAGCTCTCGCGGGCGGAAACGCAAGCGGAAGGGTTCAGAGATAAACCGCAAAATCCAATAAAATTCACACAAATAATTTACGCCGCGAAAACGAACCGTTTCCGCGGCGCGTTTAAAATTCAAGGAAAATTCAGGGAATATCAAGCGATAGTTGTAAAACGCATAACAAATCGAAAATATATATTTCACAAAACTTTCACATAAAAACGATTGACAATTGCGGAAAAGTACAATATACTGAAAGCACAAATAGGCGAGAAGCTTATCTGTAAAACGAAAATCGAATACGGCAAAGCCGTCGCGAGGCGGTGACGCAAAGCCAAGGAACTTTTTACAAAAGAAAGTGCGCCCGGTTGCAATTTGTACTTATAAAAGTACGTTTTGCAATCGGTTTTTTTATTTTCTTGCGGGGAAAGTGCGCCCGGTTGCAATTTTCTGCTCATACTATAATCGTTAAAGATTTTAAATGAGCGGCGGTTGCAACCTTTTTTCGTTTTACGGGGGAAAGTGACGAGCTTTATTGTAGAAAAATAATTTAATGGAGGTTCTCACAAATGAGACAAACACAAAACACTAAAAAAGATAACAGAAAATCTATTTTCGTTATCGCACTTTTGCTTCTGCTTGTTGCAGTAATCGGCTTCGGCGGCTACACAATGTCTAAGTACATTTCCAGCAAGACCGAAAAAAGTTCTGCAAGCGTAGCTAAATGGGGCTTCACTGTTTCTACCAAAACGAATAAATTGTTCGGTGAAAAATATGTTGCCGGTTTAATTCCTGAAACAACAGCTACAGGCGCAACTCTCAGTGCAAAAGCCGATTCGACGGGACGTAAAATTGTTGCTCCCGGACACAGCGGTTATATGACTTTCGAAATTAAAGCTGAAAAAGCTTCGGAAGTAAGAGCGCAGATTCAAGTTTCGGTTAAAGAAGAATATAAAGATATAGTTCTTGTATATCAAGATGCAGAAGGAGAAAAATCCTACAATCCTGTAAGATGGACGCTTAAAAAGGGCGGTGTTGCGGCTGAAGCAGATAAAAATCTTACTCTTGCACAGCTTGCTGATAAATTGAATGCTCTTACCGAAACTGTTGAAGCAGGAGCTGAAATTAAAGATGTTGCAGGTGAATATACAATAGAATGGGCTTGGGCTTTTGAGAGCGGAAACGATGCGCTTGATACTCTTTTCGGCGCATATGCAAACGATAATAAAGTTACGAGCGACGGTACTTATACGGTAATCACGGGAACTGATAAGACCAGCACCGATATTTCTTTTGAAATCACCATTTCTGTTACTCAGCTTCAGAAATAATTATTAAAATCATTTTGCTGATTTCGGGCGAAAAGCCCATATGTCGAACGCCGCAATGATTTGCGAAACCTTTTATAAACAATACTTAAAAAAAGATAACGCAAAAGCGAAAAGCTGTTCGAAAAATCCGTCAAGCAAAACGGAAACAAAAAATTAAAAGCAGAACGGATAACGAAACCCGTTCGGAGTTGTACATATGAAAATAAACGCAAAATTCACAAACCAACCCGTAAAACGACCGTTAAGACCGTTTATCGGGGCAAAAAGAGTCGTTGATACAAACGGCGCAATGTTGTGTTATTTGCGTAGCGATAAGCTGTACGACTTAAATCATGTTTGTTTCGCCTCTTGCAAACGCGTCGGTCGCGCCGAAGAAGTCGACCCGGTCGACGCGTTCGTGACGGAGGGGAAATATCTGTATCAGAGGGGAGAAATAACCGGTAAAATAAAAAGAGATTCGTTTTATCCGATACTTCTTTTTCTTTTACTTTTATTAACGGTTTCCGTAATATCGCTCGTCGTGATAATTCGCGAAAACATACCCGTTTTAAAGGAGTTCACAGTTGTGGACACCGACGGAGAATGGAGCGCGACGGGAGATATAAATATATTCGGAAACAAAACGATCAAACCGGGCGATAAAGGCACGTATATGTTTATGATAAACAACCCTAACGCCTCGGTTCTGAAATGTAAAATCAGATTTAAATACAATTACGAAGATTCCGCATTACTTCCGCCTATAAATTATTCCTTGATTTCGGAGGGGCAAAACTTAGAGCTTACCGAAAACGAAGGGTGGTTTGAAACGGGTAATATGATAATAAATATCAAAAGTTCGAGATCCTGTACGATCGAATGGGAATGGAAATTCGAAAGCGGCGACGACCACAAGGACACATTGCTCGGTATTTCGGGCAAGAAATACACGATAACCCTTGAAGTAATCGCCGAGCAAGCTTAGCAAACGGACTAAAACGCAGATTTCGGAAATACAAAGCAACCGAAAACAAAGGAGCGAGCGATTATGCAGACAAATGAAAAAAAGAAAATAACATTCGGAGATATTTTGTCTTTAGCGGGCAAAATTCTTTTCGGAGCCGTAATCGCTTTGCTCGTATTCGTCGCGGCGACGCTTGCTTACGATAAATATGTTAAAAAGTCGCTCATACCGTCCTTTTTCGGAAGATCGGTTCTGATTGTCGCAACTCCATCGATGTCGGGTGCGATAGAAGCGGGCGACACGATAATAATCAATAAAAGTCCGACCTACGAAGTCGGCGACATAATAACTTATTTCCCTGCGGGCGATGCCGTTTCCGTAACGCACAGAATTGTTCGCAAAGAGGGCGAAAAGTATTACGCGAAAGGCGACGCCAACGCAAGCGAGGATCCCGATCCGATTTTCGCGAGCCAGATTGTGGGCAAAGCGGTGGGGAGAATTCCCAAAGCGGGAATAATCATCGAATGGCTCAAAACCTGGCAGGGGATAGCGTTTATGGTAGCCGTAGGCGCGGTAATCGTCGCTCTGGTTATGGTTTGCGGCGAGCAGGACGAAATCGAAGACGGAATGCTCGAAGCCGAAGATATCGCTACGACGGAGAGCAATCGTGGCGATTAAAAGAAACGGAAGCAAAAAAGATATCAGACCTTCTTCCTCGGGCAGAGCGAAACGGTGGATTTCACGGGCGACAGCCTTTCGATAATTTCAGTCGATAATTCGATATTATCCAAAATTAAAAAATCAAAAAAAAGGACAATCGGATGCGCATAAGAAAAAGCGTAGGTAAAAAGGTAATAATTCTTTTTGCGGCATTGTGAGTTCTGGTTGTTTTCGCTTGTGTTTCGGTATCCAAATTCATATTTTCCGATAAAAAGGAACTTGTGGGTGCGTATACCGATTTTGTTTTGTCTCACTACGGCGACGACAAACCGGTGTTTGCGAGATAAAGGAGAACGGAGATGAAAAAGTACGTTATCAAAAAGTTTATCATAGTTATTCTTGTCGCGGTAATCGTTTGCGTTTCCGTTCTCGCGATACTCTTCGGAACGGGCAAAACTTATTCGGCTTACGCAAACGTAATCGTCCCCGACGGCGACCTACGGAATTTTTGCTCCTTCGATAGGGGATAAGCCCGGAACGGCTGACGACCTTACCGCGGAAGACTGCGAATTATATCCGTCGGTTATAAGAAAAGTAAGCCGCAACGGAAAAACGTTTACGTTTTACGAAGAGGGGGTCGCAGAAAAAATGTGACCGATCACCGCCATAACGGCGTTTACTATATGTGAAAAATCGAAAAGGTCGACGGCGGGTACATCGGTAAAGACACGTTCGGATCTTTCGGCAACGAATCGGTACGTACAACCGACGCAATATATTATTCGGCTTCGCTCGGCAGCGTTATCGTTGCCGAAGATCTCGGCGGTTACAGTTTATCGCTTAACGAAGTGAAAAATCCGAAACGACCGTCCGAATCTTTGGTTTTGTACAAGGAAAGCTTTTAAAGGCTTGCAAAAAAAATTGTATGTTGATATAATAACGGTGAGCTTGCGCTTGCCGTTATTTTACGCTAAAGAAAAAATTAGAAAACGAGGGGTTTTGATATGTCGGAAGATTACAGGATTACAACCGAAAATAAGGTTAAAACCGAAATGGAAATACTCGGCAACGTGTTTTCCTCGGTAAGATTGCTTTCGGAAGACGAGGTCGGTGCGAGAACGGAAAAATGCGAAAACAAGCGCATATCGGGCGATTGCTTCGACGTCTGGAAAAGGCGTTCGGCTTGCCGTAACTGCATAAGTTATCGCGCGCTTACCGAAAAGAAGCAGTTTTCCAAAATCCAGAAAACCAAAGACGGGATTTTTCAGGTTATCGCCGATTACCGCGAAGTGGACGGAAAGCCCTGCGTTATGGAAATGATAAGGGGGTTCGACGGAAATATGATCGTCGATTACGCGGATGAGGACGGATACGCCGAACCTCTTGCGAAGTATTTCGATAAAACATATACAGACGTCTTAACCGAAACTTATAATCGCCGTTATTACGAAGAATTTCTGGCGGGGGAAGAATTGAACGGCGGCATCGCAATGATCGATCTCGACGATTTCAAGCTTTATAACGACTTATTCGGTCACGGTGTAGGCGACGCCGTGCTTAAAGCCGTCGCAGCGGCTGTGAAAAGCTGCGTGCGTTTTACGGATAAAGTTGTGCGCTACGGCGGAGATGAATTTCTGATCGTCGTTCCCGGCGTTAAAGAAGAAGCTTTCAAAAGGTGTTTAAGCGATATTTGCGACAGCGTCAAGGAAACCGTCGTGGACGATTATCCCGCCATTAAGCCGTCCGTTTCCGCGGGCGGAATCATATGCCGCGGAGAAACGATTAAAAACGCCGTCGTTAAAGCCGACGAATTTATGTATATCGCCAAACAAAAAAAAGACTGCGTTATTACCGAAATAAAAAGAAACGACAAGCCGGACGATTTGATTCCGAGGAAAAAGCGAGTGCTTATCGTGGACGATTCCTCGCTTAACCGTGAAATTCTGTCGGGTATTCTGAAAAACGAGTTCGAAATTATCGAGGCTGAAAGCGGAGAAGAAGCAACCGCGCAAATCGAACGTTACGGCGCGGATATTTCCGTTGTTCTTCTCGATCTCATTATGCCCGGTATGAGCGGGTTCGGCGTTCTCGATTATATGAATGAGCGCGGGCTTATGTCGGATATCCCGGTTATAACCATAACGGGCGACGAATCGAACGATTCTATGCGTCTCGCTTACGAAAAAGGCGTTTCCGACTATATAACCCGTCCTTTCGATGCAAAAATAGTATACAGGCGCGTTTCAAACACGATAAATGTTTATTTCAAACAAAAACAGTTGCTTTCCGAAATAAAACGCGAAATGCGGGTTAAAGACAAAAATCGTATGATGACCGTAGAGATTTTAAGTCAGATCATCGAACATCCGGAAGAGGACGTCGGCGGAACGCACGCGGGGCATATGACGGAGTTCACAAAGCTTATTTTAGAGCGTTACGTCACGAAAAAAGAAGCTTACGGCGTTAAAAACGACGAAATTTACGCTATTTCTACGGCGGCGGCTTTGCACGATATAGGAAAAGTGAGAATAGACCGCAAAATAGTCGATAAAAAAGGTAAACTCACCCCCGAAGAGTTCGAAATAATGAAAACTCATACTCTTCTCGGCGAGAAAATGCTCCTCAACATAAAAGTATTCGAAAAAGAGCCGCTCATAAAGTACGCGCGCGAAATTTGCCGTTACCACCACGAACGGTTCGACGGAAAGGGTTATCCCGACGGACTTAAAGGAAACGAAATCCCGGTTTCGGCGCAGGTTGTTTCCGTTTGCGACGTTTACGACGCGCTTATCTCGAAACGTTCTTACAAACCCGCTTATTCGCACGAAAAAGCGATGGAAATGATTGAGAACGGGGAATGCGGGGCGTTTAATCCGCTTATTTTGGAGTGTCTCGGGGAGTGTTCGGAAAATTTTAAGAAAATAGCGAGCAAGGAGAATCTGCCTGATGAATAAATCTTTTTTCCGAAATGCGGCGGCTTTCATAACGGCACTTTTTTCGGCGTTGATTTTGCTTTGCGGTTGCGGCGGTGAGTCTGCCGAAAACGAAAACAATCTTCCCGAGCTTGTTATCGGGGTCGACCATTATGAACCGTTCGTTTATCGCGACGACAACGGCGAGTTTGCAGGGCTGGATGTGGAGCTTGCGAAAGAAGTGTGCAGGCATATCGGTTATAAGCCCAGATTCGTGCATATCACGTGGAGCGAGAAAAACTCTTATCTCGCGCGCGGCGACATCGATTGCGTGTGGGGCTGCTTTTCTTTAACGGGCAGAGAAAACGAATACTCGTGGACTTTGCCTTATATGAACAGTCGGGAGGTCGTTGCGGTGAGAGCGGATAGCCCGATAAAGAAAATAGACGATCTCGAAGATAAAAGAATCGCGGTTCAGGCAACAACTCAACCGGACGAGATTTTTTCGGGCAGAGCAGGCGCAAAAATAAATATCCCGAAAATAAAGCAATTGAACTGTTTTTCGAATATATCCTATACTTTTGCCGCTCTGAACGAAGGTTATGTCGATGCGATTGCTGGGCATGAACCCGTTCTTTTGGAATACATGAAATCGAGTACGATGAAACTTCGGATTCTCGACGAGACGCTTCTGGATGTTCAGGTCGGCGTTGCGTTTCTTCGCGGAACCAATGCGGACATTATAGAAAAAACGAATAAAACTTTTTCATTGTTGCAAAACAACGGCTATTTCGCAAATTTATTTAATTCTTACGGGCTTAACCCCGATTTCTGCGTGGTGGATTATGACTAAGAAAAACAGCGATTCCGGGATAGGAATCGTCCATATCGCTTTGTTCATACTGGTAGGGCTTATAATAGGTGTTTTCGCAACGCTTATAGCGACGGCGAACGATAAGAAAGACGCAAAAGAACAGATGATTGCGGTCAGCACGTATGTAAAACAACAGTGTATCCGTTACGAAGAGCTTTCAAGCGAAGATACTTCCAGGAGTTTGTTCGAAGTTTCCGATAAAGCTTTTGTAATAAGGAGCATGATAGATTTCGAATCGGACAATCTCGATGCCGAAATTCAATCGTTTGCGGAAGGTAACAGGATGAACGGCATTTTTGTGACCTTTTCGGATAAAGGATCGGCGGCGTGCGAAGTAATTGCGTTTTATTCCGACGGCGACGAAGACGCGACTACATGGAAAACCCTTTTCGAAACATATGGTTCTGTTGCCGGCGATATTTTCAAAAGTTATTCGGAAAGATTGAAAAAGAACGGCTACTATTATGATTACAGTATGGTCTCCCGTAACGACGGAAACGGCGTTGTTTTGTGTTACAGACGTCATCGGATCGAAGAGGTCGAAGACGACAGATTTTCGGTGGCAACGCTTTTAAAAGGATATGTTTTCGCTTCCGACGGAACTGTTGTCGTTACCGACGGCAATGTTGTTCTTGCCGCAAATATCGACGGCGTGGTCGGCACGCTTGCTCAGGATTGTCCGATTATACGGAAGTTAAGAAAAAGCGACGCTTTTAACGAGCTTATCCGTATCGAAGACGACGGAATTTATTACGGAATAAGATCTCAGAGTCGGGAATTATACATTTACACGTATATACCTAATTCCGACGTTTTCGGCGGGCGATCGATGATTCTTCCTTATCTTCTCCTGTTTTATCTTCTCGCCGTTTCGGTTATCATAACCGTAAGAGCTGTAACTATCCGTAAAAAACGCGAAGAACAGGAAAAACGAGACGAAGCATATCGTTTGGAAAAAGAAAAACTCGCAGCCGAAGCAATCCGCGCGAACGAGGCTAAAACCGACTTTTTAAGACGAATGAGCCACGATTTACGAACGCCGATAAACGGTATTCGCGGAATGGTTAAAATAGGCGAATATTATTACGATGATCCCGAAAAACAACGCGAGTGCCGCGAAAAAATCTGGGACGTTTCCGGATATCTTCTCGATCTCGTAAACGATATTCTCGATATGAACAAACTTTATACAACCGAACCCGTCTGGAAAGACGAATATTTCGTTATGTCGGAACTTCTGGAAGAAGTCGAAACCTTTACGGGCGTACAGACCAAAGAAGCGGGCATTTCGATTGTCGTTATACCGTACGTTATCGTTCACGATTACGTTTACGGCGGAAAAGTTCAGTTAAAGCGAATTTTTACAAACCTTGTCAGCAACGCTATAAAATATAACAAGCCGAACGGAAAAATAACCGTTTCGTGCGTGGAAACGGGTTTTAAAGACGGAGTGGTTTCCTTTGAATGCAAGTGCGCCGACACGGGCATCGGAATGAACGAGGAGTTTTTAAAGAAAATGTACGAGCCTTTCGAGCGCGAAAATCAGACCGACGGAACAACTCTCGAAGGCGTAGGCTTAGGTCTTTCGATAGTTAAAAAACTTGTCGACAGAGCGGGCTGGACGATACTTGCCGAGAGTAAGAAAGGCGAGGGAACCACGTTTATCGTCGAGATAAAACTGAAAGTCGCGGAAGGTCGCGAGAAGCCCGCGATCGTTCCCGTTGCGGACGAAAAAGACAGGCTGAAAGGACTTAACATTCTCGTCGCCGAAGATAACGAACTTAATTTTGAAATAGTCGAGTTCGTTCTCAAAGTCGCGGGGGCGAATATAATTTCGGCAAAAGACGGAAAAGAAGCCGTCGATATTTTCAACGCGAGCGAAGAAGGCAGTATCGACGCTATTTTAATGGACGTTATGATGCCCGTTACGGACGGACTTACCGCAACGAGGGAAATCAGAGCCTCGGGACGTTCGGATGCGGAAACCATTCCGATAATCGCGATGACTGCAAGCGCATTTGCGGACGATGTCGAAAATGCCCGTGCGGCAGGAATGAACGCTCACATCGCAAAACCGATAGACGGTGATAAACTTGTGATGTGTGTTCAAAGATTAGTCAAAAAAACTCGGGGGGGGGGGTAGAATATGACTCTTAAACAGCTTTATAATTCTATCGTCGGAGATTATGACGACGTTGTGAAAAGGCTTATATCCGAAGAACTCGTTTCGCGTTTTGTCGTGAAGTTTGTCGCCGACGACAGCTTTTCCGTGCTTAACGAAGGTATGCGCGAGCGGGATGCCGAGAAGGCTTTCAGAGGAGCGCACACCTTAAAAGGCGTTGCGCAAAATCTCGGCTTTACGGCGCTCGGAAAATCCGCGGCGGAATTAACGGAAGTTTTGCGCGGCGGGGCTTTTACGACGAATGCGGACGAGCTTTTCGAAAAGGTGAAAGCCGACTACGAAAATGTGATTTCGGCGATAAAAGAATATGTAAAAGGATAAAATTTTCAAGGCTGCCTTGTTGCGCGATTGCGACGAGGCAGTCTTTTATTTTTGCCCTAAAACGCCGTTTTGCTTTCGATGATATTATACAATGATATTATACAAGAATATTACACAATGGGCTTGCCGGTAAACGGCGAGTCTTTTATTGCTTGCAAGTAGCTTTACCTTAACCGATAAGCCTGTTTTTGTCCGGAGATATTTCGGAACACGATAACGACGAAAGAATATTTTAATCGTTACGTAATTATCTCGGCGACATTTCTCCCGAAAGGAGAAAACAAGTAACGGAAATTGCCGAAAGGGTAGTTTTTGAAGAAATTTAACGTTTTTAGTGGGTAAAATCGATTCCGCAACGGTTAAAATTTCATATATAGTTGTAAAAAAATATTTTTTGTGTTAAAATATATTCGGGAGAGTGTCGAAATCGGCACAAAGTTAAATTGAGCAAGTATTACGCCGTTAAAGGTAACGATGAAAAACACCTTTTCACCGACTGGGATTCCTGCAAGGAGTTCCTCGCCGGCAAGAAAGGTTATAAATACAAGAGTTTTTCCTCGAAAAAGGAAGCCGAATGTTATTTTTCGGGCGAGGACTACGCCGAAAACGCCGTTAAGGAAGATATGAAAAACGGTTATGCCGTTGCGTATACGGACGGGAGCTATGAGGAGTCGACGGGAAAATATTCGTTCGGCGCGATAGCTTTTTTGCCGGACGGCAGTCGTTTTTCGTTTTGCGACAGCGGAAATAATCCCGAATTTCTTTCGTCGAGAAACGTCGCGGGAGAAATTCTCGGCGCGCTCGAAGCAGTGAAATGGGCTTTTTTAAACGGCTGCGACAAGCTTAAAATTTATCACGACTACGAAGGTTTATCTGCTTGGGCGGAAGGTCGCTGGCAAGCAAAAGGCGCGGTTTCGGTCTATTATATGAACAGGCTCAAAAGATACGCGGGCGCGCTTAAAATCGTTTTCGAAAAAGTCAAAGGTCATAGCAATAACAGTTATAACGAAGAGGTGGACAAGCTCGCGAAAGCCGCGTTGTTCGATGGTAAAAAGCAGGTCGTTTCGGGGATAGGTTGCAAAATAAGCGGCACGGGCGAATACGAACCGCTTTGCGAATATGTTTTTAAACAAGCGAGAGGGGTGAAAACGACTCTCGGCGACGATTATTGTCTGTTTGTTTATCGTGATAAAAAGCTCGCGATTTACAGAAAAAAAAGCGTGGTAACGATCTGCGGAGACGGCGGATTGTTGTATGTTCACGCAATGGGATATTTCTATCGGAATACGACGATTAGCGGCGTTAATCGACTTATAGAGCGGTTTTTCGATGTTGATTGCGACTCGGACTCGGTTCGCGGCGGACTCGATACAACGCGTTTTCTTGCCGAAAACGTTCAGGCTTTAAATTATGCTCCGTATATCGTTTTCACCCTTATCGATATCGAAAAACGGATAGAGGGAACGCTTAAATCGAAAGGTTTCGTCGGAGACAAAATTTCGCGGGCGTTCGTTAAAAAGGACGGAGCATTCAAAGTCGTTATACCGTTTAACGGCGCGGAAAAAATTGAGGAGCTTTACGCGTTTTTCTATAATTACAGAACGAAATTGGACGATCTTGTCTTTACAAAAAAGGAATGTCTCGATTTTTGCGCTTCGGCAAGAGGGTTATAAAACTTTGAAAAAAGGATTATAACGTTTCGACAAGAGGTTATCAAGAGGTTTAAACAAGAGGTCTATAAATGCGGAGCGATTTTAAGAAATCGCCGCGAAAACGCGAAAAAAAGGAATTATTACAATGGATAACGAAATAACAGGGCTTATAGATTCCGTCAGACAGAGGACGGGCGTGGTCGTCAGGGTTTATCTCGAAAATGGCGACGACAGTTATTCACCCGTTGCGGGCGAAATGATAGAACGTGCCGAAGGAAAGGTCGACGGGGTTAAAAACGAACCCGAAAAAGGAAAAACGTATTTTAAATTTCGCCATAGATCGGACGAATACGTCGGCTATGTCGACGACAATGCGCACGAGGGCGAACGCGTTGCGGGGATAATTTCCGTAATGTTAGAAAATATAGGCGGAAAGGAAGTTCCCGTAAGTAAAAAAGATACGCTTAAAAACGTTATATTAGGCGACTGCAATTCGTTGCAGGCTCAAAAATATATGCGCAAATTCGGCGTTCCCGATATGCCTTGTTCGGTGTGCGTGTTAAGCGTTCAGGAGGGAATTTCTCCCGATCTTATCGACTTTTTGGAGAATTTCAAATCGAGCGCGATCGACATCGTCGTCGCAACGGACGAAATTTCCTGCGCTTACGTAAGATTTTGCGACGGAGCTTCGCAGGAAAACGAGTTTCAGTCTCTGACGGATTACGCGTATCTTATGGCACAATCGATCGAGGAAGAACTCGGGATAAAAGTCAAAATCGGCGTCGGAGGAACGGTTCGTTCGTTTTCGGACAGCGCGGTCTCGTATAAGCAAGCCACGATCGCCGTCAGAATGGGTGCTCTTTTCGAGATGAAAACGGTAGTCGCGACGTATAAGGAGTACGTTTTCGTAAAAATGCTCGAAGATCTGCCGAAATATAAACTCGAAGAATTTCTCGACGTGCTTTCCGAGCCTGACACGAAAAGCGTTTTCGCAGATCCTGAAATGCTCGAAACGGCAACGGAATTTTTAAAGGCAAATCTTAACGTTTCGGAAGCTTCGAGAAATCTTTTCATGCACAGAAACACGCTTATGTACAGGCTCGATAAAATAGAAAAGGCAACGGGTCTCGATATCCGTAAGTTCCAGGACGCGATGACGTTCAGACTTATGGTGATTCTTTATAAGCTTATCGGATAAACAATATATGCTCGTCGGTCGGCGCCGCGTCGGATCGAAGTCGGTTTTATTGCCGCCCGAAAAGGAGAGAAAAATGCAGAAAAACAAAACAGCCTCGCAGGCAAAAGCAACGAGAATAATTTTATCGGCAATAGTTTTAGCCGCCGTTATGGCGATTTCGTTTTTTGCCGGGTATTATTTACGCGACGTATCGAATCCCGAAATGGCGTCGCTCAGATTTATCGTCGAGAAATATAAAAAATATTATCTCGAAGAATCCGACGATTTCGTTTCGGTTATGGGCAACAGCATAATCGACAGATATTCGGAATATATGACCAAAGAGGAGTACGACGCGGTTGTAAAAAGCGCGGCGGGCAGACGTAAAGGTATAGGTATTTCGTACAACAAAGACACGCTTACGATAAGCTCGGTAAAAGGTAATTCTCCCGCCGAAAAAGCGGGGATTGCCGAAGGCGACGTTATAACGGGTTTAAAAAAATCGGGCGAAGAGAGTTTTTCGGATATAAAAGACTATGAGCAGCTTGCAACTTTGTTCGACGGCATAAATGACGATGAATTATTTTCGCTTCGCCTTTTAAACGGCGGAGAAGAGAAAATCTGCGAGCTTTCTTTCAGAGATTATCAGGAAGCTTACGTTTTTTATACCGACAACAGCGGAGATTATCGTTTTTCGGACGACAACGGCGGGGATATGTCTCTGAAACTGTACAAGGAAGGCAATTCCGCGCTCGCGGCGGACACGGCATATATAAAATATACGGGTTTCAACGGCAGGGGCGGCGACTCGAAAATCAACTCGTCGTCCTGGCAGATGAAGGTCGCTTTGCAGAAATTCAAAGATAACAAAAAGAGTAAACTTATTCTCGATCTCAGAAACAACGGCGGGGGATATATGGATATTTTGGAAAATATCGCCGCGCATTTCATAGATTGTGAACACGGCTCCGAAAAGCTCGTGTCGAAAGCCGTTTATAAGGATAATTCCGAAAGTAAATACTATTCCTCGTCCGTGGATTATTCCGATTACGGTTTCGAAAAAATAGTGGTTCTCGCGAACACGGGAACGGCGTCCGCTTCGGAGGCTTTAATCGGCGCGATGCTCGATTACGATACAAACGGAAAGGTGAGCGTAGTCCTTTCGGCAAGCGCGGGAACGAAAAGCGTGGAAGAGGCGGCTCCCGAAGAAATCTTTTACAGATCTTACGGTAAAGGAATTATGCAGACCACTTACGTAAATCCGCTCGGCGGCGACGCGATAAAGCTTACCACCGCAAAAATCTATTGGCCAGTATCGGGCTTATCCATTCACGGCGCGGGCGTTTGCAAAAGCGCGCTCGCGGTTTACGCCGACAGAATTTACGAGCCGACATACGAAAGCGGAACAGACTACGAATTGAAAAAAGCGATTTCGCTTATGTAACCGAAAAATCGGATGATTTCCGATAAACCGATAAAAGCAAAATCGCGGTAATTACGATTTTCTGCCTGCGCCGTACGCGAAGAAAAATCAACCCGTTTCCGAAAAACAGGTGGGTGTCCTGCCGGATAAATTCGTTTTCCCGTCAATATAGGTCCGAATAACCGCGACCGCGGGTTTAACGTATTATCGTCGGACAAACGGACTCCCTTATTTGATTTGTGGATCTAATTAACTTCCGTTTCGAACGCCGCAGAATTATTAACATTTTACAGCTACTATATTATATCAAAAAAAAATGCGTTTATGCAAACGTTTTGAAAATGAAATAAAAAAATTTTAAGCCGCAGTCAGTCTCATAAACAGAGTGCGGCGAAGAGGATGTTATGAAACTAACGGTACTCGGAAAATACGGACCTTTCCCGAAAACGGGCGGAGCGACAAGCGGGTATCTTCTCGAAGCGGGAGATAAAAAAATTGTTCTTGATATGGGGTCGGGGGTGTTTTCGAAGCTCGAAAAAATAATCGCGCCCGAAAGCGTAGACGTTATCGTTATCACGCATTTTCATTTCGATCACGCGTCGGACGCGCCGATACTCGCGTATTACCTTCAACAACTCGAAAACAGAAATCTTTTCGATAAAAAAATCAAACTTTTCTGCCCGAAATCGGAAAGTCCGCTTTGCAAAGCTATCTGCGCGTTCAAGTATTTCGACGTGCGCTTTATCGGGGAAGAGAAGTTTTCCGATGTCGGACTTGAATTTTCGTTTTATCCGATGAAACACCCCGAACTTTGCTACGGCGTGAAAATTTCGGACGGCAAGAGCGTTTTTGCATACACGGGCGATACCAACGAATGTCCGTCGGCGGAAAAGCTTTTCGTCGGCTCGGATCTGGTTGTGGCGGACGGCGGACTTTTAGAACGGGACAGAAAAGACAATTCGCCGCATTTAAGCGTTGAAAAATGCGTCGAGTACGGCAAAAACGCCAACGTCAGAACAATTATTTCGCACATCAACCCCTTGTATAGCGAGGCTGAAATTTTAAAAAGCGCGGGAAGCGACGAAAGATGGAAGATAGCCAAAGAGGGAAATTCTTACGATTTTTGACAAAACCCGTAAATTTCAGACCGATTTTATTTTGCGTTCTGTCTTTTGCGGCGGGTATATTCTTTTTCGGTAAATTCGGCGCGGACGAAATAAAAGCTTCGGCGCTTGCGATCTCGGCGGTTATATCGGTGATGATCGTTGCGCTGCCGTTTTGCGTAAAAAGCCGTTTCAGAACTTTTCTCATAACTTCGGCTTTCTGCCTGATATTTTGCGCGCTCGGTCTTATTTCCGCAAACGCCTCGCTCGATTCTTTCCGAAAAGGAAGGTTTGAAAGCGGGGATTATTACGTTTCGGGCGAAGTGGATTTTGTCAGGGAATACGACGGAAACACGCGCTTCGTAACTTTGAAAAATTGCGTTTATAACGGAAAGAAAGGCGGCAAATTATACATAAAATATTTTCCGAAGAAAGTCGAAAAATACGATCTCGTAAACGTTATCTGCACGGTTTCGCCTTGCGACGAATATTCGGGCGAAGGGTTATCAGAGAATGTCTTTTACGGTGAAACGATGATAGCTTCTGGCGCGACGTTTTGCGAGGTAACGGGTAGAAGCAAAAGCCTTTGCTCGCGTTTCGCAAAGTTTACCGATGAAATTTTGTCCGACGGATCGGGCAAAGAAGAATATGCCGTGGCGAGATCTCTCATAAGAGGCGACACGGATAAAATGGGTGATAAAATCGAAGCTTACAGAATGAGCGGCGTAGCTCACATATTCGCGGTTTCGGGTATGCACGTCGGTCTTGTCTTTGCCGCGCTTTCGTTTGTGTTTCGGTTCGTTCCGATTAAAAAGATAATCAAAAGTCTGATAATTTCCGTCGCGCTTTTCTTTTATGCGTATCTTTGCGGGATGTCGGCTTCGTCGGTGAGAGCGGCGGTTATGTGTTCCGTGATGGCGCTGACGGGCGCGCTCGGTGAAAAGAAAGACAGAATAAATTCGATAGCGGCGGCTCTTTTTATCGTCCTTGCGATAAATCCGTTCGACTTGTTTTCCGCAGGGCTTGTTCTTTCGTTTGCGGTGAGCTTTGCGATTATGGTTCTCGCCGCGCCGATAAAAGAAGTACTCGGGTTCGCGCCTCGGAAAGTCAAAGACTCTTTAAGCGTTCTTTTTGCGGCGAATTCCGTTTCGGCTCCGCTTTCGGTTGCGTATTTCGGGTATTTCCCGATAGTGTCTTTCGTTACGAATATCGTTGTTCTTCCTCTCGTGAGCATAACGTTTTATTCCCTTTGGATAGGGCTGATTGTCGGTGCGATTTTGCCCGTTAATCGACTTATAGCCTTATTTATACCGAGTAATCTCATCAAACTCGTGTCGGGACTTTGCGGCGTGTTTGCAAACTTTCCGCTTTACGTCGAAGTGTTTCCCGCGTTGTTTTGCGCGGTGTATTTCGTTGCGCTTTTGATCTTTTCGGATTTTATAAACTGCGGACGAAAGGTTAAATTTTTCTCTGCCGGTTTTGCCGTCGTTTCGGTTATCGTCGCGGCTGTCGCGTCGCTTTGAAATCGCGCCGAAAAAACGCGAAAACAAGTCGTAAAAACAAACCGCCTCTCAAAATTACGCAAACGGCATTTAAATTGTTGATTTTTGAAAACAAAAATGGTAATATATTGATTATGAAATTCAAGGAACTGAAAAGAAGCCTTTTTTCGAGCGTTGAAAGGATTTATCTCGTCAGCGGGGAAGACGCGTTTTTCGTGTCTTACGCGTTGAAGCTTATATGCGACAAATGCCTCTCCGAACCCGATTTAAACCTTACCGTTTTCGACGGGCAAGAGGTAAAAGGTAATCCCGATAAGCTTATTTCCGCGCTTGTCAGTTATCCGTTCATGAGTGAAAAAAGAGTGGTTGCGGTTAAGGAATATTATCCTCTCACCGCAGACATCAAGGCTCTTTCGGGGTATTTCGAAGATCCTTGCGAAACGACGGTTTTCGTTATCTGCAATTCAAATCCGTCGGAGTCTCTCGCAAAACAGAAAAACGTTACTTTCGTAGATTGTTCCAAGGGCGACAACCTTCTTATTTCGGGTTGGATAAACAACAAAGTCCGTTCGGAAGGCTGCACGATTTCGACTCTTGCCGCGGCAAAACTTATCGATTTTTGCGACGGCGACATGACGAGAATCAACGGCGAAACCGAAAAACTTATCGCGTATTCCGGCGGGGGAGAGATCACCGAAGAAGTCGTCGACGCGCTTTGCGTTAAAGAAACCGAGTATAAGCTGTACGAAGTAGTCGATTTCATCGCTTCGAGAAGGTACGACAAAGCTTACGAAACGTTTATAGAAATGCTCGATTCTTCGGGAGACGGGCAAAAACTTTTCGTTTCGCTTTATTATCATTTCAGAAAACTTTTGTTCGCCGCGTTATCTACCGAGAGCGACGGCGCGCTTGCCGCTCACCTCGGCATAAAGGAATACGCCGTGAAAAAAGCCCGCGAACAGGCTCGTAGATTTTCGCCGAAACGGCTTAAAGCCGTCGTCGATAAGCTTTCGGAAGAAGACTCGCTTTTCAAACAGGGAAAAATCGAAGCTCAATCGGCGATGTGGAACGGGATTTTGAATATACTTGTTGGTTAACGCAGATAAAATCGCGGATAAAAATCATAAAAGCCGACGGCTTTATAATATACATAGGAGAGAATATGAAAGAAATACTTGAAAAAGTGGCGGGCATTTTTACTGCCGACGTCGCTTCGACCACGCTTACGATAATTCTTCTTTTCGCGTTGTTTTTCTATCTGATAAATCTTTTGCAGAGGAACAACGCAAAATGGATGATTGCGGTCATGTTCATATACGTTGCCTTAACGGGCGTGCTTTTCATTCTTTACGATAAAGAGAAACAGCCTTTTACCTATCTCGGCATCTTATCGCCTTTCATCGTGATAGTTTTCGTTCTTTTCGCAACGGAAATCAAAAGGGATATCTGGGATTTCGGTATAAAAAAAGCGGGTGAAACGAAACACGTCGTCAAAAACAGCGCGGCTGCGCAGAACGTCAATCATTATATCGACGAGATCGTCAAAGCCGTTCAGAATATGTCCAAAAACGACGTGGGCGCGATAATAATTCTCGCAAACGGGAATATGCCGAAAACCATTATAGACAGCGGCGTTATCATCGATTCCGAAATTTCCGCCGCGCTTATCGAAAGCATATTCTTCCCCAAAACCCCCCTTCACGACGGCGCAATGGTCATAAACGGTTCCAAGGTTCACGCCGCGGGTTGTTTCCTTCCCTTATCGCAGGAAGTAAATCTTCCCAAGGAACTCGGAACCCGTCACAGAGCGGGTATCGGCATAACCGAAACGATAAGCGTAACGGCTCTCATCGTTTCGGAAGAAACGGGTATTATTTCGATTGCTCAGGGCGGAAAAATCAAACGCTATGTCGATTCCGAAATGCTTCGTCAGATGCTTAAAGAGTATTATTGGCAGGAACTGCTTGACGAGAAAGACTGATAAAAACGATAAAGAGAGGTTATTATGAACGGAGAACATAAAGACAAAACGTCCACCAAAGTTTGCAGAGCGATAATTTCGGCTGCGCTTGCCGCCGTACTCGCCGTATTCGTTTTTCTGGTGATGAACTATTGATAAAAGTTGCCAAATTCGGCGGAACTTCCATGGCTACCGCAAACGCCGTCCGCCGGGCCGT
This sequence comes from uncultured Clostridia bacterium, assembly GCA_934247225.1. Lineage (GTDB taxonomy): Bacteria > Bacillota > Clostridia > Christensenellales > Borkfalkiaceae > UBA10281. Next base: position 61,951 of record CAKQJE010000009.1, on the reverse strand, counting down.
TAAGATTTCGGAAAGCGACGGGACGATAAAAGCCGTGGCTGTTTCCGCGGGCGGAAAGGTGACTAACGAAAAAAAGATTACCGACGAACTTATCGCCGCATACCCGCGTTTGCGCGCGGGAAAAAGCGAGGAGTCGGCTTTAAAAAATATCGAAGAAAGAATTTCAGAGCTTTGCGAAGATTTGAAAATCGAATTCGATTTACACGAAGCACTAATGAAGATCGGGCGCGAGGAAGAAAAAACCTCTTCGCCTGATTTTTTAATTTCAAGAGGCGAATACCTGTATTCGAAAATTTTTTCCGCCGTTTCTCTCCGTCCCTTTGCAGACAGCGCGGAAATAATTCGTTTCGGAAACGCGGATAAACTCGACGTCGGTTTTTCTTCTTTTCTCATAAGGGAAAAATTTATCGAGACGGGCGGTTTCGTTACGGGCGGTTTTTACGGTTCGGACAGAAAGGGAAACATAAAGCTTATGCCTCGGGGCGGAGGAGACATAACGGGCGCTCTTCTTGCCGCCGCCCTGAAAGCCGACGTTTACGTAAATTACACCGACGTAGACGGCGTTCTGCCGTTTCCGCCCGCGCTTCTGCCGAGAAAATACGCTTTGTATAAAAACAAAATCCGACCTTTGAAAAAAATATCTTTTCGCCATATGAAAACACTTTGCGATTTTTCGGTAAACGTGCTTCACCCCGAGGTGTTGGAACTGCTGGCGGGGAGCGGGATAAACGTTATCGTCAAAAACACGTTCAACGAAAGCTCGGAGGGTACTTTATTGAGCGAAGATTCGTACGAAACGACAGGTGAGTTTTGCTTTGCCGGGGATAAATTCGGGATTGTGAAAAGAAATTTAGAGCAAAGGGCTTCCGAGGTTCCTGTTTACGAAACATTTTTAGACGCGGCAAAAAATATCGTTTCGCCCGATGATTTTGTATTTTGGTTTTCTTTATGTGAAGAAAGCGAGAAAATAATCGGCTATCTTAAAAATACTTGCGAAACGGTGAGCGTATGCTCGGACGAAGGTTTTGTCTCGGCTGTCGTCGGAGCCGAAAAATCCTTGATTTTATCGGAGATATTCGACCAAATTTACAAATAAAATTTTTTTATTTCGTTATCATACAGTTGTCACATTGAAGTGTTATCATATACGCGTAAAGAGCGATTGTGCTTTTTACAGACAAATTGCTTACCCTAATCCCCCTTAAAATACAAACGGAAAAGGCGATCTCGAAAGAGGTCGCTTTTTCCGTGTAAACGTTTTTTGCATAAAAACGCCTTGAAAAGTATCTTTATATGAATTTGCGATGAAATTTCGTTGACTTAGTTTGAAGATTATTATATACTAAGATAGTACGTTTTATCTTGGGCGTATAGGCGGCAATTTTCAAAACGGGAAAATTTTGCATAAAACGTCGAACCGATATGCTTGATTACGGATTTTTACGGAAAAGACGTGCGATAATCTAAAAACCGACAGGTCGGATTTTCGGATAGCGAAATCCGATTCGGAGATATAAATGCAGACGATGACAATCGGCGGAAAAGAATTTGCGGGTATGCTTTCGGGCGGGGCGTTCAAGCTCGCCGCATACAGGCAGGATATAAACGATCTTAACGTGTTCCCGATACCGGACGGAGACACGGGAGACAATATGCTTATGACGTTCGGCTCGGGAGCGGACGCGGCGAAAAAAGCCGGCAGCGATCTCGGGGCGGTTTCCAAAGCCGCGGCGGAAGGAATGCTTCTCGGCGCGAGAGGAAATTCGGGCGTTATATTATCGAGAATTTTCGCGGGTATAACTTCGGAACTCAAAGGGCTTGAAAAAGCCGATTTCGAGGATATAAAACGCGGAATGGAATCGGGCGTTACAAGCGCTTACGGAGCTGTTTCGAAACCCGTGGAGGGAACTATTCTTACCGTTTTTAAAGACGCGGTAAAATACGCGAACTCAAAAGATTGCAACGGCTTGGAGGAATATTTCGAAGAGCTTCTCGGCGAAATGGGGCGTTCGCTTGACAGAACGCCGGAGCTTCTGCCCGTTCTTGCGGAAGCCGGGGTTGTCGACAGCGGCGGCGCGGGACTTTATTACATATTCGAAGGGATGAAAGAAGCTCTCGAAAGAGGAGAGACCTACGCCGAGGAAAAGAGAGCCGAGGTTATAAAAACGGCTTCTTCGATAGATTTTTCGCTTTTCGACGAGAACAACGTTCTGGAATTCGGTTATTGTACGGAGTTTTTGCTCCGTTTGCAGCGCGCGAAAACGGACGTTGAGTCGTTTGACGAAAACGAACTTATAAATTATTTAAACAACGTGGGCGATTCTGTCGTCTGTTTCAAGGACGGAAGTATCGTAAAAGTTCACGTTCACACGAAGGATCCGGGCGGAGTTTTGCGTTATTGCCAGAACTTCGGCGAATTTCTTACTTTGAAAATCGAAAATATGACTCTTCAACACAGCGAAGCCGTTACGAAGGGTGATAACGCGCAGGCAAAACTTGCAAAAAAAAGCGCGCACAAAAAGAAAACGGGTATCGTCGTGGTCGCCGCGGGCAAGGGGTTAAAAGAAACTTTCCTGTCGCTCGGGGTAGACGAAGTCGTTGACGGCGGGCAGAGCATGAACCCGTCTGCGGGAGATATGATAGCCGCGTTCGATAAAGTGTACGCGGAAAGAATTTTCGTTTTCCCGAACAACAAAAACGTTATTTTAACCGCCGAGCAAGCCGCCGGGCTTTACGATAAATCGGAAATAATCGTTATAAAAACAAAAACGATCGGCGAGGGCTACGCCGCCGTATCGATGATGGAAACGGACGGAGCGACGGAAGACATCGTGGACGGCATAAATGGCTCGGTTGAAGGCGTGGTTACGGCTTGCGTATCGAAAGCCAACCGGGACACGGCGATGAACGGCGTATCGGTTAAAAGCGGGGATTATATTGGTTTTGTCGGCGACAAGATTTATTCGGACGACAAAGACAAAAACCGCGCCGCGGAAAAACTTCTCGAAGCGGCGGACGCTTCCGAAAGAGGACTTATGCTTGTATTCACGGGCGAAAATACGACCGAAGAGGAAGCCGAGAATATAAAAAATCATATAAACGAGAAATATCCCGAAACGGAAACGATAGTCATCGAAGGGGATCAACCTGTTTACGACTATATGTTCGTTCTCGAATGATAAGGAGAAAAGATGTACACGATTTTTACAGACAGCGATTGCGATTTTACGCCCGCAGAGGCGAAGAAATACGGATATAAACTTATCAGTATGCCGTTTTCGATCGACGGAACCACTTATTTCCCGTACGAGGACAGCGAAACGTTCGATATGAAATCGTTTTACGATAAACTTCGCGGCGGAGTCCTTCCCACGACGAGCGCGGTTTCGGCGGAAAAATATAAAAATTATTTCCGTCCCGAGTTCGAAAAGGGCAACGATATTTTATACGTTCATTTTTCGAGAGCGATGTCCGGAACGTTCGACGCGATGGACGAAGCTTTGAAAGAACTCAAAGAAGAGTTTCCCGAAAGGAAGTTTTATGCGGTAGATACGAAAGGTATAACCATCGTAAGCTACAATATAGCCAAAGAAATCGGCGAAATGTACGTAAAAGGCGCGTCGCCCGAAGAAATAATCGCCTGGGCGGATAAAGAAGTTTTGCATTTCGCGCAGTACTTCTTTGCAAACGACCTTAAATTTTTCCGCAGAAGCGGAAGAGTGAGCGGCTTTTCGGCGACAATGGGAACGCTGCTCGGAATTCGTCCGATAATTTATATGAACGACGAAGGCAAAATGGTAAGTATCGGCAAAGAAACGGGAAAGGCGAAGGCTATAAAAAGGCTTCTTTCTTACGTCGACGAACTCGGAGACAACGTCAAAGACCATTCGATAATAATCGGTCATACCGACGCGCCCGATATAGCTGACGAGATAGCCGAAAGATTAAAGGAAAAATACGGTGCGGACACCGCGATAGAAATAATTACGACTAATCCGACTTCGGGAGCGCATTGCGGGCCCAACGGAGTGGGCGTTTCGTTTCACGCAAAACACCGTTAATATGAATATTTTATGATAGAAATAAAAAAAGTCGAAACAGGAGCGGACAGAAAAGAATTTCTCAATTTTCCGCTCAGAATGTATAAGAAAAATCCTAATTTCGTTCCGCCTTTGTATCGTGACGAAAAGGCGATTTTCAACGATGATTTCGTTTATAACGACACGTGCGAAACGGCGTATTTTCTTGCGAAAAGAAACGGCGTGACCGTCGGCAGGATATCCGCGATTCTGCAGAAAGCTTCCAACGAAAAGCATAACGAAAAAAGAGTAAGGTTCACGAGATTCGATTGCGAAAACGACGAAGAAGCCGCAAAATCGCTTTTCAAAGCCGTGGAGGATTATGCTCTGGAAAAGGGAATGGACACGGTTTGCGGTCCGCTCGGGTTTTCCGATCTCGAAAGAGAAGGACTTCTGGTAGAAGGCTTCGACGAGCTTTCCACCTTCGAAGAGCAGTATAACGCCGAGTATTACGGAGCGCTTATCGAGGCTTGCGGGTATAAAAAAGAGGTGGATTGGGTCGAATCGAAAGTCTATCTTCCCGACGAAGATGAAATCGCAAATATAAAAAAGATGTCCGATTTCGTAATGAAAAGATACAATCTTCATTTACCGAAATGTAAGTCCACCGCGGAATTTCTCGATAAGTATGCCGACGCGTTTTTCGAGCTTCTCGACGTAGGTTACGAGAAGATTTACGGAACGGTTCCGTTTACCGACGGAATGAAAAAACTTATGATGGATAATTTCCGTCTCATTATCGATATACGGCACGTAACGGTCGTTCTTAACGACAAAAACGAGCCTGTCTGTCTCGGTCTTTGTTTTCCGTCGCTTGCAAAAGCGTTGCAAAAGTCGCAGGGGAAACTTACGCCTGCGGGGCTTATAAGAGTGCTTAAAGCGATCAAAAAACCCGAAATAATCGATCTCGGACTTATAGCCGTCCGCCCGGATTACATAAATTGCGGAATAACCGCGATAATAGCCGCGGGACTTGTCGATATTTTAAAACAGGACGGGGTTAAATATGCGGAAACGAATCTCAATCTCGAAGATAATTTCGCTATTCAGAATTTGTGGAAGAGATTTAACGCAAAGCAGCACAAACGCCGCCGTTCGTATGTAAAAGTTTTGGAGAATTAAAGTGATAAAAATAGCTGTCGATTGTCTCGGCGGAGATCACAGTCCGTCGGCTAACGTAGAGGGCGCGCTCATCGCTCTTAAAGAATTTTCCGATCTGTCCGTCGTTTTGTACGGAGACGAAAATTCGATAAACGCCGAGCTTAGAGGTAAAGATTATCCTGAGGACAGAGTAGAGATAGTAAACGCGCCCGACGCGGTTGACGGAAACGACAAACCCATAAACGCCGTAAGGCTGAAAAAGGACTCGTCGATGATCCGCGCCATAAAGGATTTAAGAGAAAACGAAGAGATAAAAGCTCTCGTTTCGTGCGGGGCGACGGGCGTTCTCGTCGGATCGGCTATTTTGAGAATAGGTCGCTCGGAAGGTGTAAGAAGACCTGCGTTTTGTCCGATTTTACCGACAATGAACGGTAAAATCGTCGGCGTATGCGACAGCGGGGCGAATATAGAAACCACTCCCGAGCAGCTCAGTCAGTACGCCGTTATGGGCAGCGATTATCTCAAAAAAGCGTACGGAATAGAAAATCCGAAAGTCGCGCTTTTAAACGTCGGAACGGAAGAGGAAAAAGGCGACGATCTTCGCCGCGAAGCGTATAAACTTCTGATAGAAGAACAAAAAGTGAATTTCGTCGGAAATATGGAAAGCAGAGATTTGCTTTCCGGAAAATACGATCTCGTCGTTTGCGACGGATTTTCGGGAAACGTTCTCATTAAAAGTACGGAGGGCGCGTGTCTTGAAATGCTTAAAAGGTTGAAAAACGATATAAAATCGTCTTTTTGGAGTAAAATCGGCGCTCTTTTTATGCTCGGAACGTTTAAGAAAGAGAAAAAATTTATGGATTACAGAAATTACGGCGGAAGCGTGCTTTTGGGGCTTGAAAAAGTAGTCGTCAAAGGTCACGGATCGAGTAACGGAGTCGCCGTATATAAATGTATCGAACAAGCTTACAAAACCGCCGTCCGTTAATTTTTTACAGACGGACAATTTGCGGAAAAACAATTATATATAGTCGCCGACCAGGCGAAAAAAGGAGACAAAATGTTTGAAAAAGTAAAGAAAATACTTGTCGACGAGCTTAACGTCGACGAAAGTCTGGTAACCCCGGAGGCAACGATAAAAGGAGATCTTGGCGCAGATTCGATAGATATTCTTCAACTTTTAATGACGCTCGAAGAAGAAAGCGGAATAACCATTCCGGACGAAAAGCTTGCCGGCTTCGAAACGGTGGGCGACATCGTCTCTTATCTCGAATCTCTTTAATATCGCTTACGAGCCTTCCTTTTTTTCGGGGAGGCTCGTAATATCTTAAAAATTGTACTAAAATCTGCCGCCGAAACATTTTTATCGTTCGACAGGGCGATAAAAATGTTTCGGCGGCTTACACGGATAAAACCATGAAGATACAACTTTCGGAGCATTTTACTTACAAAAAAATATTCAGATTTGTTTTACCTGCGATTTTTATGATGATAATAACGTCGATTTACGGCGTTATCGACGGGTACTTTATATCTAACTACGTCGGCGAAACGGAGTTTGCGGCGATAAATTTCATTTATCCTTTCATAATGATTCTCGGCGGAACGGGATTTATGATAGGAACGGGCGGAACGGCGCTCGTATCCAAAACTCTCGGCGAGGGCGACGAAAAAAGAGCGAACGAACTTTTTTCGATGATGATTTTGTTCGCGATAATCCTCGGCGTGATTTTAACCGTTTCGGGAATTCTGCTTATAAGACCCATTTGCAGTCTTTTAAAAGCGACGGAAGCGATGACCGAGCATTGCGTTCTTTACGGAACGATAGTCATTTCTTTCACTACGTTTTTTATGATACAGAACATTTTCCAAAGCTTTCTTTCGGCTGCGGAAAAACCGCGTATGGGGCTTGTGGTCACGATTATCGCGGGCGTAACGAACGCGCTTTTGGACGCGCTTTTTATCGTCGGTTTCAAATGGAGGCTTGCGGGCGCGGCGATCGCGACGGGTCTCGGACAGGTTGTCGGCGCTGTTGTGCCGTTTGTTTATTTCTGCCGTCCGAACGACAGCAAGCTCAGATTTAAAATAACGAAGCTCGAATTTTCGCCGATAATAAAAGCTTGCGCGAACGGTTCTTCGGAGCTTTTATCCAACGTTTCGTCGTCTATCGTGAGCATGCTCTATAACGCTCAGCTTATGAAATTTTACGGCGAACAGGGCGTTTCGGCATACGGCGTTTTAATGTATGTTCAGCTCGTTTTCCTCGCCATAGAAATAGGTTATTCGATAGGCACCGCGCCGATAATCGCTTATAATTACGGCGCGCAGAACGTAAGCGAACTGAGAAACGTATTTAAAAAGAGCGTAATAACGATGTCCGTTTGCGGAATATTCTTAACGGGGCTTGCGGAAGGACTGAGCGTACCGTTGTCGTACATATTCGTAAGACACAACAAGGAACTTTACGATCTGACGGTGTATGCGTTCAGGCTTTTCTCGTTCGCGTTCCTTTTCTCGGGAATAAACATTTTCTCTTCGAGCTTTTTCACCGCGCTCAACAACGGACTCGTTTCGGCAATTCTGTCGTTTTTGAGATCTCTCGTATTTCAGGCGACGTGCGTATTTCTTATTCCCGTTCTGCTCGGAAAAGAGGGAATATGGTTCGCGTCTCTCGCGACCGAGCTGTTAGCGTTCATAACTTCGGTGTTGTTCCTGATTTTCATGCGAAAAAGGTATAACTATTAAATATATTATAGATGGTATAAATAAATACAATACAAAATCAAAGATAAAAAGCTTTTACAAAAAGGCTGTTTATGTTAAACTTATCACTACAAAAGCAGGTGTTTTATGATATTCGGAAAAAATATTAACAAGTATTATATAAAGTACGGGTACATATTGCTGTTCGGTCTTTTCGCGCTCGTCGCGGTCGACTACGCTCAGCTTATCATTCCCGAATTATATAAATACGTTATCAACGGTATGGCGGAAGGATTTAACGTCATAGACGGCGTGAACGTACCGTTCGATATGAATTTCGTCCTCGATAAAATCTGTCTGCCGCTCATAATAGTCATTCTCGTTCTCGTAACGGGCAGATTTTTATGGCGAATTTGTTTCTTCGGCGCGGCGGCTAAGGTAGAAGAGGATTTAAGGTCTAAAATGTTCGCCCGTTGCGAAATCCTTTCGGCGAGCTATTACCAGAAAAATAAAGTCGGAAATTTGATGTCGCTTTTCACGAACGATCTCGAAACCGTTCAGGACTGTTTCGGGTGGGGCGTTATGATGCTGTGCGACGCGCTTTTTCTCGGCGGAATGTCGCTTTACAAAATGATCGTTTTAAAGCCGATTCTCGCACTTTTTTCGGCAATTCCGCTCGTATGTATGTTTTTCGCGGCGATGATCGTGGGAAAATATATGGAGCAGAAATGGGAAATAAGGCAGGAAGCGTATTCGAAGCTTTCGGACTTCGCGCAGGAAAATTTCTCGGGCATTGCGGTTATAAAAGCGTTCGTAAAGGAAGCAAAAGAACTTGCGGCGTTTAAAAAACTCAATAAATACAACGAAAACGTGAACGTCGATTTTGTAAAGTTTTCCACGCTTTTAAATATCGCGATAACCCTTTTCGTGGAGTCGGTTATATGCATAATCCTCGGTTACGGCGGCTATCTCGTATACACGGGCAAGTTTAAAGTGGGCGAACTTATGGAGTTTATCGGTTATTTCAACGCGATCGTCTGGCCGATAATGGCAATTTCCGAACTTATCGGAATGAAATCGAGAGGTCAGGCTTCTTTAAAGAGAATAGACGAGCTTCTTTCCGCTTCGCAGGACGTTAAGGACAGGGAAGGCGCGGAAGATATCGGCGAAGTTAAAGGTGAAATCGAGTTTAAAAATCTTACTTTCAGATATCCCGAGACCGAAGTCGACGTACTCGAAAACGTTTCGTTCAAAATCAATGCGGGCGAAAACGTCGGGCTTGCGGGCAGAACGGGTTCGGGAAAAACCACGGTTGCCGATCTTATTTTAAGGACGTATAACGTTCCCGACGGCACGGTGTTTATCGACGGAAAAGACGTGAATTCCGTTACGATAGAGTCTGTCAGAAAGAATGCGGCTTACGTCCCGCAGGACAATTTCCTGTTCAGCGACACGATCGAGAACAATATCGCGTTCGCTTCGGACGAATTCAGCGACGAAGCCGTTAAAAACTCGGCGATACTCGCCAACGTGGACTCTAATATCGTCGAATTCCGCGACGGTTATAAAACGATGCTCGGCGAAAGGGGCGTAACCGTTTCGGGCGGACAGAAACAGAGAATTTCCATTGCGAGGGCAATGATGAAAAACGCCCCCGTGCTTATTCTCGACGACTCTGTTTCGGCGGTCGATACTGAAACCGAAAAAGCCATTCTCGATAATCTTTACGAAACGAGAAAGGGAAAAACGACGATTCTTATCGCTCACAGAATTTCGACCGTGAGAGGAATGGATAAAATAATTTATCTCGAAGACGGAAAAATAGCCGCCGTAGGCACGCACGCGGAACTTATGGAAACGTGCGAAGAATACAGAAAAACGGTTGAGCTTCAACGTATCGAAGACGAAAAGAGAAAGGAGGGTAACGAAAATGCGTGAGTATTATCCTCTTATTGTAGTCGGCGCGATCATAGGCGTTTTATCGATAGCCTTTCTCGTTGCGTTCTTGTCGATAAAAGATAAAAAGCAAGCTATCGGTTTCGATCGAAAAATGAGCGATAAAGAACTTATAGGTAGACTTTTGAAGTATGCTAAGCCATATTGGAAGAGCTTTTTGTTCGTTATGATTTTAATGCTTTTCTCAATATGCTACGACGTTGTTTCTCCGCTTCTTGTTTCGGATATAGAGAAAGTTCTTCAAAGCGAATTCGAGCTTTCGGGATTGTTCATAAGGGTCGGGGCGTACGCGGGCATACTTATAGTTTCGCTTGTAAGCGCGTACTTCCAGGCGATAATTCTTCAAAAAACGGGGCAGAAAATAGTTTCGTCTTTAAGAGAAGACATTTTCGTTCATATCGAAGACCTTTCGCACGCGCAGCTTAACACAATTCCCGTGGGAACGCTCGTAACGAGGGTTACCAACGATACCAACGCCATTTCGATGCTTTTCACGGGTACGATAGTAAACCTGGCGAAAAACATTTTCGTTATAATAGGCGTTGTCGTCGCGATGCTTTTATTAAACTACGAATTAACGCTTATGGTGCTTTGTTTCGCGCCGTTCATAGTTCTTTTCACGGTGATATTCAGAAAGTTTTCGAGAATGTCTTACAGAAAAATCAAGGACGGCACTACGGGCGTTAACACGTTCCTTTCCGAAAATCTTTCGGGAATGAAAATCATACAGATATTCAACAGAGAAGAACGCAAAAAAGAGGAGTTCGACAAAAAGAACGCCGCGCTCGCCAAGGCGAGACTTTCCGAAATATTCGTTTTCGGTATATTCCGTCCCACGGTTTATATGCTTTACGTCTCGTCCGTGCTTTGCCTTATGTATCTCGGCTCCAAAGGCTTCCTCGAAAACTCGTCGTTTTTGGGTCAACAGATAACCGCGCCCGTAATCGTCGCGTTTTATATGTACATTTCGAAGTTTTTCAACCCGATACAGAACTTGGCAGAGCAGTTCAATTTCCTGCAATCGGCGTTTGCGTCGGCGGAAAAAATCTTCACGATAATGGATATCGTTCCCGAGGTTCGCGACGAAGAAGACGCAATCGAGCTTGAAGACGTAAAGGGCGAAATCGAGTTTAAAAACGTCTGGTTTTCTTATGTCGAAAACGAGTGGGTTTTAAAGGACGTTTCCTTTAAAGTCGCCGCGGGCGAAACCGTTGCTTTCGTCGGCGCCACGGGGTCGGGGAAAACGACGATCTTGTCGCTTATTTGCAGAAATTACGATATTCAGAAAGGCGAAATTCTTCTCGACGGAATAAATATCAGACATATCAAAAAATCGTCGCTCAGAAAGCATTTCGGACAGATGCTTCAAGACGTTTTCCTGTTCTCGGGAACGATCAGGAGCAATATTGTTTTAAGAGACGAAGAGTTTACGGACGAGCAGGTCAAAGAGGCGTGCAGATATGTGAACGCAGACAAGTTCATCGATAAGCTCCCCGGCGGGCTTGACGAAGAAGTCCGCGAAAGAGGAAACAATTTCTCTGCGGGGCAGCGTCAGCTTCTCTCCTTTGCGAGAACGATAATTCATCGCCCCGAGGTAATGATTTTGGACGAAGCGACCGCGAATATCGATACGGAAACGGAAGTTCTCATTCAGGATTCGCTCGAAAAAATGATGAACATAGGCACGATGCTTATCGTCGCGCACAGACTTTCCACGATTCGTAACGCCGATAAAATAATCGTTATCAATAAAGGCGTTATAGAAGAAGAGGGCAGTCACGAGGAACTTCTCGAAAAAAAAGGCAGATATTACGCTTTATATGCAATGCAGTAAACAGGCTATTTCGGTGCGCCGCGCATTTTTTGCGCGGCGCATTGTGCTTGTTTTTGTAACGCTTTCGCTTGTTTTCGCGGCGCGCTTTGTGAAAAAACGGACATTTTTTAAGAACAAATGTTCTTATTGCTTGTAAAGAAAGCCGATTTGTGATATACTGTACTTGTAAAGAAAGCCGATTTGAGATATACTGTATAAGAGGTTTAAAGATGAACAATTTTGAACAGAATAATTTTAGCGAACGCGAGGTTTCGGTGGCTCCCGACATAACGAGAGACGCTTCTTACAAAGCCGCTTATCGCGAATACGAAGCGAAAAAGAGTTTCAACCGCACGCCGCTCATTCTGGCTCTTTTGGGTCTTGTGTTTTCGGTGCTTTACGGCTCGGGCATAGTTTTCGGCGTAATTGCGCTCGTTATGTCCGCAAAAAGATATCGCACTCATAAATCCGAGCCGCTCAGATGGGCGTTGATCCTTTCGATAACGTGCGTCGCGCTTTGCACGGCGTTCATTCTGTCTCTTACGGGCGCGTATTTGCTTGGGTTCATCAAGGACAACGAACAGGAAACCGGAAGCCTTATTTCGTTATTGAAATACATTATTTGATATAAAAACTTAAACGGAGAAATTTGGAAAAGAAAATCTACGATTTGTTGTCGTATTTAAAAAGCGAGTGCAAGGGGAAATATTATTTGTTTTCCCGTAAAAAACTCGCCGAAAAATGCGGCGACGGAACTGTTACGGAAGAGGAATTGAACGCTTATATAGATTCGCTTATAACGTCGGGGTATATCGACAGAAAATACTCGGATAAGGACGTCGTGCTTATAAAGCCGCTCGGAAAAAGTCTTACCGCTAAACCGGACGAAAAGCCGCAGGCGGAAAACGATTTCAGAGAAAAAGACGAAAAAGATAACGCGTTTTTTAAATTTTTCATAGCATTCCTCGGCGGATTTTCGGGCGCGCTTGCGGGGATTGCGGTGTTTGCCGCGCTATGCTGACGAGAGCGGAAAGGGCGGTCGCGAAAGCCGTGATCGGCGTTTGCGGGGAAAGGGAGAGTTGCCTGGTGTCCGAAAAGGAGTTTCTGTCCTTATGCAAAATGGGCGGAAAAGACCTGCCAAAACTCAGAAAAACCCTTAATTCTCTCTCGCTCGACGGTTATTTCGATCTTATAAGGTGCGTAAAGGACAAGGAAGATACGCTTTGCTTTATCCCGAAGCACAAATTGCTTTGTTACAAACGCGAAAGGCGGGAGATCGCTAACGGAATAGCGATTAAAATTCTGCTTGCCGTTTTAGGCTCGGTAACCGCGTTTATCGTCACTAAGATATTGTACGGATTGTTTTAAGACGGGTTGTTTTAACGATGGAAAAAAGAAAATTTATTTTACATTCCGAATATAAACCTACGGGCGATCAGCCCGAGGCGATAAAAAGCCTGACGGAGGGGATTGAGGACGGATTGAGGTCGCAGGTTCTCGTCGGCGTGACGGGCAGCGGAAAAACGTTCACAATGGCGAACGTAATTCAGAACGTTCAGCGCCCCGCCCTCGTTATCGCTCACAACAAAACTCTCGCGGCTCAGCTTTGCAACGAGTTCCGCGAGTTTTTTCCCGAAAACAGAGTGGAATATTTCGTGTCCTATTACGATTATTATCAACCCGAATCGTACATTCCGTCAACGGACACTTACATTGAAAAAGACCTTTCGATAAACGACGAAATAGATAAGCTTCGCCACAGCGCGACTTGCAGTTTAGCCGAGCGTAACGACGTAATAGTCGTCGCGTCGGTTTCTTGTATTTACGGACTCGGCGCGCCCGAGGAGTATTTTGCCCTGGCTGTTTCCATAAGAGAAGGCGACACGCTCGACCGCGACGAACTTATGCGTAAGCTCGTTTCCCGTCAGTACGAAAGGAAAGACATAGATTTTACGAGAGCTTCGTTCCGCGTTCGCGGCGACGTAGTGGAGATTTTTCCCGCTTCTAACGACTCGGTTTATATCCGCGTGGAGTTTTTCGGCGACGAAGTCGAAAAAATAAGCGAGTGCGATTTCGTCACGGGTAAACCTATTTCGCGTTTGTCGCACGTTGCGATTTTCCCCGCGAGCCATTACGCCGTAGGCGACGAAAAAATGGAAGCTTCTTTAAAACGAATCGAAGCCGATATGAGAGAGGAAGTCGAAGCTTTGAAAAAACAGGACAAGCTTTTGGAGGCTCAAAGGCTTTTGCAAAGAACGAGCTACGATCTCGAAATGATGCGCGAGATAGGCTATTGCAGCGGCGTGGAGAATTACAGCAGATATTTCGACGGGCGAAAACCGGGAGATCCGCCGTTCACGCTTATAGATTATTTCCCAAAAAATTTCATAACGTTTATCGATGAAAGCCATATGACGGTGCCGCAGATCCGCGCGATGTATAACGGCGACAGATCGAGAAAACAGAATCTCGTCGATTTCGGGTTCAGGCTGAAATCGGCTTACGACAACCGCCCGCTTACGTTCAAGGAATTCGATTCGAGAATAGGGCAGACGATATTTATATCGGCGACCCCCGCGCCATACGAGCTTTCGGTTTCGGACAACAACGCCGAACAGATAATCCGCCCGACGGGGCTTCTGGATCCTTTGGTAGAAGTCCGCCCGACGAAAGGGCAGATAGACGATTTACAATCCGAAATAGGCAAAGTGATCGCAAGCGGCGGCAGAATACTCGTAACGACTTTAACCAAGCGTATGGCGGAAAGTCTGACCGACTTTCTGAAAGAGCAATCGGTAAAAGTCAGATATATGCACAGCGACGTCGATACGCTTGAAAGAATAGACATAATTCAGGAACTTCGCCGCGGAGATATAGACGTTCTCGTCGGCATCAACCTTTTAAGAGAGGGTCTCGATTTGCCCGAGGTAAAACTCGTCGCCATTCTCGACGCCGATAAAGAGGGCTTTTTAAGGAGCGAAACCGCACTTATTCAGACGATAGGAAGAACGGCGAGAAACTCAGAGGGAAGAGTTATAATGTACGCGGACGTAATCACCGACTCCATGCGCCGCGCGATCGACGAAACGGCAAGAAGACGTAAAATTCAGCAGGAGTACAACGAAAAACACGGCATAACGCCGAAAACCATAATCAAAAAGATTTCCAACACGCTCGAAATCTCCAAAAAGGTCGACGCAACCAAAGAAATCGCGGCAAAGGATATTCCCGACGAAATCGAGAAGTTGCAGGCAATAATGAAAATCGCGTCCAAAAACCTGGACTTCGAAAAATGTATAGAACTCAGGGACACGATAGCGAAGCTTAAACAGAGACTTCGGGCGAGTATGAAATAAGCGTAAAAAGCCGAGAAAAAAGAAGAAGCGAACGAAAAATGCAGAACTATATAAGAATAAAAGGAGCTAAGGAAAACAACCTTAAAAATATCAGTCTCGATATCCCGAGGGATAAACTCGTGGTGTTCACGGGTCTGTCGGGCAGCGGTAAATCCACGCTTGCTTTCGACACCATTTTCGCAGAAGGGCAGAGAAAGTATATGGAAAGCCTTTCGAGCTACGCGAGAATGTTTTTGGGACAGATGGAAAAGCCGGACGTGGAAAGCATAGAGGGTTTGTCTCCGTCCATATCCATAGACCAGAAAACAACGTCGAACAATCCGCGTTCAACCGTCGGAACCGTAACGGAAATTTACGATTATTTAAGGCTTTTATACGCTCGTACGGGCGTGCCGCATTGTCCTAAGTGCGGAAGAGTTATAGAAAAAACGACCGTCGACTCGATTGCGGAAAAGGTTCTCGAAATGGCGGAGGGGTCGAAAATCCTCGTGAACGCGCCTGTCGTAAGAGGCAGAAAGGGCGAATATTCGAAGCAAATCGAAAGTTACAGAAAGAGCGGCTATGCGAGAATAGAGATAGACGGCTCGGTTTTCGATTTGTCGGAAGAAATCAAACTCGATAAAAACATAAAACACAATATTTCCGTGGTCGTGGACAGACTGATCGTAAAAAGCGGAATAAGAAAAAGACTTACGGATAGCTTAGAGACGGCTTTAAAACTCGCCGAAGGACTCGTCGCGATAGAGTGCGACGGAAAAACCACGCTTTATTCGACGAATTACAGTTGTCCGGATTGCGGAATATCGATAGAAGAGATAGAACCGAGATTATTTTCGTTCAACAACCCGTTCGGAGCTTGTCCCGAATGTAAAGGACTCGGTTACACGACGAGAATAGACGAGCAGCTCGTTATCGGCGACCCGAACAGATCTTTGAGAGAGGGCGCGCTCACCGTAACGGGCTGGAATCTCGATACGGGCAGAATGACCGAAATGTATTTCCGTTCGCTTTCCCGTCATTACGGGTTCAGTCTCGACACGCCCGTTAAAAATCTGCCTGCCGACGTTATGCATATGCTTTTGTACGGCACGGGCGGAGAAAAGATAAAAATGAGTTATTCCACGAGAACGTTCTCGGGAAGTTACGACTCGGCTTTCGAGGGGGTTATAAACAATCTCGAAAGAAGATACAGGGAAACGACGAGCGATTATACCAAGAGCGAAATCGAGAAGTATATGGTAAGCTCGCCTTGCCCCGTGTGTCACGGATTAAGGCTTAAAAAAGAGGCGCTCGCGGTAACGGTCGGAAGTCTTAATATCGCCGAGCTGTGCGATATGTCGGTTGTTAAAATCAACGAATTTATCGACGGACTCGTTTTAAGCGACACGCAGAAAATAATAGCCGCGCCGATAGTCAAAGAAATAAAAGCAAGGCTGAAATTTCTCACGGACGTAGGTCTCGGATACCTTACGCTTTCGAGAAGCGCGGGAACGCTTTCGGGCGGCGAAGCGCAGAGAATAAGGCTCGCAACGCAGATAGGCAGCGGACTTACGGGCGTTTTGTATATTCTCGACGAGCCGAGCATCGGTCTTCATCAGAGAGATAACGAAAAGCTTATAAAAACGCTTTTGCATTTAAGAGATCTCGGAAACACCGTAATCGTCGTCGAACACGACGAAGACACGATGCGGGCGGCGGATTATATAGTCGACATCGGTCCGAAAGCGGGCGTTCACGGCGGCGAGGTCGTCGCGGCTGGGAGCGTCGAAAATATTTGCAAAGAGCCGCGCTCGATAACGGGCGATTACCTTTCGGGAAGAAGAAAAATAGAAATTCCGCTGTTAAGAAAAGAACCTGACGGCAGATGGCTCGAAGTTTTCGGAGCAAAGCAGAACAATCTTAAAAACATAAACGTAAAATTTCCCGTTGGGTTGTTTACGGCGGTAACGGGCGTTTCGGGCAGCGGAAAAAGTTCGCTCGTGAACGAAGTGTTGCTGCCGATAATGTCCAACGAACTCAACGGCTCGAAAATCCGTTACGGAAAATGCGACAAAGTCGAAGGCGTGAATTATTTCGACAAGGTAATAGCGATAGATCAGTCGCCGATAGGCAGAACGCCGAGATCGAACGCCGCGACTTACACGGGCGCGTTTACCTACATCCGCGAAATTTTCGCCGCGTCCAACGACGCAAAGGAAAGAGGGTATAAAGCCGGAAGATTTTCATTCAACGTGGCGGGCGGCAGATGCGAAAAATGCCAGGGCGACGGTATCATAAAAATCGAAATGCACTTTCTTCCCGACGTTTTCGTTCCGTGCGAACAGTGCAAGGGTAAGAGATACAATCACGAAACGCTCGAGGTTAAGTTTAAAGGCAAAAACATTGCCGACGTACTCGATATGACGGTAGACGAAGCCGTGGAATACTTCGAAAACATACCGAGAATTTACAATAAGATAAAAACTTTGCAGGACGTAGGTCTCGGATATATAAAACTCGGACAACCCGCAACCACCCTTTCGGGCGGCGAAGCGCAAAGAGTCAAGCTGGCGACGGAACTTTCCAAGCGCTCGACGGGCAAAACTCTTTACGTTCTCGACGAGCCGACGACGGGTCTTCACAGTTACGACGTCGATAAGCTTATAAACATTCTCGACAGGCTCAGAGATTCCGGCAATACGGTTATAGTTATCGAACATAATCTCGACATCATAAAAGTCGCCGATTATATCGTGGATTTAGGTCCCGAAGGCGGCGAAGGCGGCGGAACGGTTATCGCGGAAGGGTCGCCCGAACAGGTTGCCGAAAACAAAAACAGTTACACGGGGCAGTTCCTTAAAAAGATGCTCGGAGGGCAGAACAAATGATAAGAGACGAATATAACAAGAAAAAACAGACGGTTAAATTCAGTGCGAAAGAAGAGCGGAAGAAGAAAGAGCAGGGCGAAAGAAATTACTATGCTTCGCAGATTCCGAAAATAACGGATATGTGCAAGGCGTTATCGACTTCTTTTTTGATAACCCTTATATTCCTGTCGCTTGCGTATGCGGTGATTTTAGTTTCGTTCATCGTTTTATACGGGAGCGAAAATCCGTACAGCACGGTTAAATTTATAGTTTATTCGTGTCTTTACGGCGCGCTTTTAATAGGTTTCGTTTTATGGCACACCGTCATAAAACCCGCCGAGTTTCGCAAAATAGAAAGATACAAAGCGGAAATAAACAGAATCAACGCCGAAAATTTAAAGAAAATGAGCTATCGTTACACGCCTAAACAGCCCGAAAACGGCGTTAAAGCGGAAAATAACGATTAAAAAAGGTCGATAATAACGAAAAAACATACGAAACACGTTTATTTTTATTGACTGAAAAGGATAAAAGTGTTAAAATAAATAAATGAGTGAGTGAGGCATAATATGAACTTTAATAACTATGAAATCGCTCTTATAACGGACGAAAAACAAAGAACTTACTTTTTAGGTTTTCACAGCACCGCGGGTTATATCGTCATAACGAAGGACAAAACGTCGTTCGTCGTCGATAACAGATACTTAAAAGCGGCGGAAAAGGCTTTGAAGCCCAAGGGAATAGAAGTCGTTCTCGGTTCGGATTATTCTTTCCTTACGAAAGTCGCCGAGGAGAACGGATATAAAAAGGTTGCGATCGATTTCACGACGATCACGCTTGCGGAATTCGAAACGCTGAAAAAGCTCGGCTTCGAATATGTCGACGCGTCGGCAGAAATCCGTGATCTTATGTCGGTCAAAACGGAAGAAGAATTAAAATACATACAAAAAGCGTGCGACATAGCCGAAAAGGCATGGCTCGACACGATTCCCTTTATAAAAGAAGGCGTAACCGAAAGAGAAGTCGCGAACGAACTCGAATATAACTTCAAGAAAAGAGGCGCTTCGGGAACTTCGTTCGACACGATCGTAGCTTTCGGAAAAAACGCCGCCGTTCCGCATCACGAAACGGGGGATACGAAGCTTAAAAAGGACGAATGCGTTCTTATGGATTTCGGTTGTCTTTATAAAGGATATTGCTCCGATATGACGAGAACGATGTTCTACGGAACTCCTTCGGAAGATTTCAAAAAGGCATATCTCGCCGTTCTCACGGCGCACATGAAAGCCGCGGAAGGAATTCACGAGGGAATGCTCGGAAAAGAAGCCGATAAAATCGCGAGAGACGTTCTTGATTCGCTCGGTTACGGCAAATATTTCACTCATTCGCTCGGTCACGGCATAGGCGTGAATATTCACGAATATCCTTATCTCTCTCCGAGAGGCGAAGCGGAGCTTAAAAACAATATGGTATTTTCGAACGAACCCGGCGTTTATATCAACGGTAAGTTCGGTATAAGAATAGAGGACAGTTGTCACCTCGAAAACGGAAAATACAAAACGTTTATGAAAGACGACAAGTCGCTCGTAATTCTCGGCGGCGATAAGATTAAAAGAGAAAAGCTTTACAAATAAGAAAAGTTTAAGGAGATTATTTTATGGTACTTGCAGGCGATTTAAGAAAAGGCGTCACTATCGAATACGAGGGAAAGGTTTACACCGTTGTCGACTTTCTTCACGTAAAACCCGGAAAGGGCGCGGCGTTCGTAAGAACGACGCTTAAAAACGTTGTCGAAGGAAAGACGTTGCAGATTACTTTCAACCCCACCGAAAAATTCGAAAACGCCGTCATCGAAACCAAGAAGATGACTTATTCGTATAACGACGGCGAATTCTATTACTTTATGGACGAGGAATACAATATGGAGCCTCTTACCTACGATCAGGTTGAAGAAGCTTTGAAGTGGATCAAGGAAAACGATCCCGTAACCGTTAAGTTCTATAAAGGAAAGGCTTTCTCCGTTGATTGCGAAAACTTCGTCGAACTTCTCGTAACCGAGTCCGAACCCGGAGTAGCCGGCAATACCGCAACCAACGCCACCAAGAGAGCAAAGCTCGAAACGGGCGTTGAAATTCAGGTTCCCATGTTCGTAAACGAGGGTGAAGTGATCAGAGTAGACACTCGTACCGGCGAATACATGGAAAGAGTAAAGAAATAATTTTTTATAAAAAAAGTCACAATTTCGGACGGCAGCAAAGCTCAAAAATATGCCGTCCGATTTTTGCGTATTTAAAAACAGGCGTTTTAAGAGCGATATTCGATACGGAATTAAAAAAGGAGTAAGCGACAATGAAAAACGTTTTCGTAACGGGCGGTTCGGGCGGAATAGGCGAAAAAATTTGCGAAGAATTCGCGAAAAAAGGTTGTTTCGTCGGCGTGGGGTATAACGGCAACAAAGCAGCCGCGGAAGACCTCGCGAAAAAAATCGGCGGAACAGCGATAAAAATCGACGTATCCGACTCTTCCTCCGTAACGGAAGCGGTTGAAACTTTCGCGAGTCGTCACGGCGAAATAAGCGTTCTCGTAAATTGCGCGGGAACGGCTCTTCCGATAAAAACCATTCTCGACGTTTCGGAGAAAGAGTACGACCAAGCGTTCGACGTCAATATGAAAGGGGTTTTTCTCGTTACGAAAGCCGTTTTGCCGCATATGCTCGAAAAAGGCGGAGCGATAATCAACATTTCGTCTATGTGGGGGATAAGCGGAGGTTCGTGCGAGGCTGTGTATTCGGCGACGAAAGCCGCGGCGATCGGGTTCACGAAAGCATTGGCGAAAGAGCTTGCGGGCGCGAATATCCGCGTGAACGCTATTGCTCCCGGGTATATCGAAACGAAAATGAATTCCGCATTTTCCGAAAGCGATAAAAAACTCATAAAAGAAGATATACCGCTTTCGAAATTCGGGACTCCGTCGGACGTGGCGAAAGCCGCCGTTTATCTTGCCGAAGCAGATTTCGTAACGGGTATAACGCTTAACGTTTCGGGCGGAGAAGTTATCTGACAGCCCGTCGCGAGATAATAATTATCGGTTATTCACCCGAAAAAAAAGGGAAATCGCGAAAAAAAATTGTATAATATTTATATAGATTATATCGGGGGTTACAATGAAAGAGAAAACGTTTTTAAAAGAGAAACAGTTTTTTTCTCCGTATGCGACTTTTTCGGATAATTCCAAAGGGCGTTTAAGATACGAAGAACCGTGCCCCATGCGCACGGATTTTCAGCGTGACAGAGACAGAATAATTTATTCCAAAACTTTCAGAAGACTGAAAAACAAAACGCAGGTTTTCTTTTCGCCCGAGGGCGATCATTATATGACGAGACTTACGCACACGCTCGACGTTGCGCAGGTCGCTCGTTCCATAGCGCGCTGTCTCGATTTAAACGAGGATTTAGCCGAAGCGATTGCGCTCGGTCACGATCTCGGGCATACTCCTTTCGGTCATTCGGGGGAGAGAGTGCTTGCCAAATTAAACCCGAAAGGTTTCGAGCATAACGTTCAGTCGTTAAGGGTTGTGGACGTACTCGAAGATCTTAATCTTACATACGAGGTAAGAGACGGCATCGTCGAGCATAAAAAATCGGGGCATCCCCATACTCTCGAAGGGAAAATAGTATCCCTTTCGGACAGAATCGCTTATCTTAATCACGATATAGACGACGCGATAAGAGCGGGCATTATCACCGAGGACGATTTACCGCAAAAAGAAAGAAAAATTCTCGGCGAAACGTCGAGGGAAAGAATAAACTCGATGATAACTTCCATTTACAAAGAATCGTATGGAAAAAACGACGTTTTAATGGAAGAAGAAAAAAAGGAAGCGACCGAAAAACTCCGCGACTTTATGTTTGAAAACGTGTATACCGTTCCCGCGGCGAGAGCCGAAGAGGGGCGAGCGGGAGAAATGATTTCCGCAATGTACGAATATTTCAGAAATCATAAAGAAAAGTTGCCCGAGTTTTATCTGAAACTATTGGATAAATACGACGAAGACACCGTTTTGTGCGACTATTTATCGAGCATGACGGACAGATACGCCGTTTTTACTTTCGAGGAAATATTTGTTCCTAAAAATTTTATTTTAAGATAAAGGCGCCGCCCGGGACGATTGAAATCCGCGCGGCTTAAAGATAAAGAAAATGGCTTTCGACGAAAAGTTTATAGAGGAATTAAAACTTAAAAACAATATTGTCGATATAGTGGGAAAATACTGCGTTTTGAAAAAACGCGGCAGCAGTCATTGGGCGTGCTGTCCTCTTCCCGGACATTCGGAAAAAACTCCGTCGTTCACGGTGAACGAAGCGGGGCAGTTTTTCAAATGCTTCGGATGCGGCAGAGGCGGCGACGTTATAACCTTTATCAGAACTATCGAAAATCTCGATTACGTCGGGGCGGTGAGATATCTTGCCGAGAACGCCGGTATGGCAATGCCGGACGACGACAGGGATTTCAAAAAACGTGAATCGGACAAGCAGTCGAGAGACAGACTCCTTTCGCTTATGAAAGATTCGGCGCTTTATTACGTTCACAATCTCGCGAGCGAAAAAGCGCAGGCTCATAACGAATATCTTGCGTACAGGGGCATAGAAAAACGCACCGTCACGGCTTTCGGAATAGGCGCGTCCGTGGATATGTTTTCTCTCCCGAGATACCTTAAATCGAAAGGGTATACGGAAGACGAAATGCTCAAATGCGGCGTGTGCCAGAAAAAGACGAGAGAAGACGGTTCGTCCTATGTTTTCGACGCGTTATGGGGCAGACTCATAATTCCGATAATCAACAACCTCGGTTCGGTTATAGCTTTCGGAGGAAGACTTCTCGAAAAGAAACCGAACTTCGCTAAATATAAAAACACACAGGAAACGGAACTGTTCATCAAGAACAGAACGCTTTACAATATAAACAACTTAAAGAAAGAAAAAGCCAAAAACGGACTCACCAAAATAATTATGGTCGAGGGGTATATGGACGCGATTTCCGTATACAACGCAGGCTTTAAAAACGTGGTTGCGTCGATGGGAACGTCGCTCACGGTCGAACAAGCGAGGCTTCTGAAACGCTACGCGGGCACCGTGCTTATAAGTTACGACGGCGACGGAGCGGGACAGAAAGCCACGGTAAGAGGACTTGAAATTCTTCAAAAAGAAGGTCTCGAAGTAAGGGTCGTAACTCTTCCCGAAGGTCTCGATCCCGACGACGTTATAAAAAAATTCGGTGCGGAGGCATACGGAAAACTTCTGGACGAAAGTCTGCCGCTCGTCGATTTTAAAATCCGCAACCTGAAAAAAGAGTATAATTTAAACGACACTTCGGGCAAACGTAAATATATCGCGGAGGCTATCAAAGTCATCGCCGAAAGACCGACCGAAAGCGAAAGAGAAGATCTTTTAAGAAAACTCGGTAAGGACACGGATACGACTTACGAATCTCTTCGCCGCGACGCGGAAAGCCTTATTTCGGGTAAAACCCCCGAAACAGACGAGCCTAAGGAAATTCCCGAAAGCAAGGACGGAATAACCAACGCGGAAAGGTTTGTTCTTTGCGCCGCGCTTTTCGATAAGTCTTATGCGAAAAGTTTTAATCTTTACGGCTACGAATTCGGCAGTCCCGTAAGGAATAAAATCGCGGATATGGTAACCGAAAGCAGAGAAAACGGAACGAGACTGTTTCCTGCATCCGTTTCCGCGGCTTTGTCGGAAGACGAGCTTGCCGAACTCAACGCGGTTTTGTCGAGCGGCGACAACGTGTTCGGAAGCGACGGAGAAGCGAGATATTTTACCGATTGCGTTTCGCTTATAATGAAAAACAAACTCGAAAGCGAACTCGCGCAGTTAAACGAGGTGTTCAAAACGGAAACGGACACCGCAAAAAGAAAAGAAATAGTTTCGGCTATCGCGGGGATAACCGCGAAGCTTGCGAAATACTAACGGAGGATAAATTATGGCGATCAGCGACGAACAACTTCAAGAGATAATAACGAGCATTCTGGAAGAATGTAAATCGAAAGGCTCGATCGGCTCGGACGCGCTTTGCGACAGACTCGAAAAGTACGATACCGACCCTTCTCAGATAGACGAGGTGTACAGGGCGCTCGAAGAAAACAAGATAAAAATAATCGACGACTACGAAAAAGATAAGGAGCTTTACGAGCAGATCATCAAAGAGATCAGTATGGACGACCCCGTCAAAATGTATCTCAAAGATATCGGTAAAGTCCCCCTTCTTTCCGCCGACGACGAGATTGACCTTGCAAAAAAGATGATGGACGGCGACGAAGACGCGAAAAGAGCTTTATCCGAAGCCAATCTTCGTCTCGTTGTATCCATTGCCAAAAGATACGTCGGCAGGGGTATGCAGTTTCTCGATCTTATCCAGGAAGGCAATCTCGGTTTGATGAAAGCCGTGGAAAAGTTCGATTATCAGAAAGGGTTTAAATTTTCGACTTACGCCACCTGGTGGATAAGACAAGCCATTACGAGAGCGATCGCAGACCAGGCGAGAACGATAAGAATTCCCGTTCATATGGTTGAAACGATAAACAAAGTCGGCAGAGTTTCGAGAATTTTGTTGCAGGAATACGGCAGAGAACCCACGCCCGAGGAAATCGCAAAGGAAATGGGTATCCCGGAGTCGAGAGTTATAGAAATTCAGAAGATCGCGCAGGATCCCGTGTCTTTGGAAACGCCTATCGGCGAGGAAGAGGACAGCCACCTCGGCGACTTTATCGAGGACGAGCAGAGCGCCGCTCCGACGGACGTCGTCGCGGGTTCCATGCTTAAAGAACAGCTTATAAACGTTCTCGACACGCTCACCCCGCGCGAAGAAAAGGTTTTAAGGCTTCGTTACGGTATCGACGACGGAAAACCGAGGACGTTGGAAGAAGTCGGCAAGGAATTCAACGTAACGAGAGAAAGAATAAGACAGATAGAAGCGAAAGCTTTGAGAAAACTCCGTCACCCGTCGAGAAGCAAGAGGTTAAAAGACTTCATTGAATAATTTACCGACGAAACGTTTAAGCGTTTTATACGGCGAGCTTAAAGGCGGCGGCGTGTTCGCGGACGTAGGTTGCGATCACGGCTACGTTGCCGAAAAAGCTATCGACGACGGCATTTTCGATAAGGTTATAATATCGGATATTTCCGAAAAATGCCTGAAAAAAGCCGAAGAAAGGCTTTCCGTAAGCCATAGCGGTAAATTTTCGGCATACGTGTCGGACGGGTTCGATAATCTTCCGCACGTAGACGAAGCTCTTATTTCCGGTATGGGCGGCGAGGTGATGACGGCAATGCTTTCCCGGCGGAAAGATAAGCCGGAAAGGCTTGTTCTTCAACCGATGAAAAACGCCGAAAAACTTCGTTTGTTTCTGATAAATAACGGGTATAAAATCGTAAGGGATTACACTTTTAAGGATTGGAAGTATTACCACGTTGTCGTTGCGGAAAAATCGGACGAAAAAGACGTTTACACAAAATCCGAGCTTGCTTTCGGAAGAGATAATCTTAAAGAAAAAAGCGAGGATTTTCAGGATTTTATAAAAGATAAAATAAAAGTTTTCGAGGAAGCGGCAAACAACGCCTGTTATCCCGAAAAAGAACAACTCGAACAAAAAGTTGCCGAATTAAAGGAAATATTGAAATGAATTTTCTTGAATTTTATAACGAAATGCTGCGCCTTGCTCCTATGGAGATATCGGACAGATTCGTAGGCGAGGGCGCGTACGACAACAGCGGAATAATTATCGAAACCGGGCGCGATGTAAAAACGGCGGTATACTGCCTCGATTTAACGAGCAGAAGCGTACAATTCGCGATATCGAAAAACGCCGACGTCATAGTCACTCATCATCCCGCGATATATCGTCCGATAAAAAATATTCTTGTCGGTTCGCCCCTTCTTACGGCGGCGAACGCCGGGATCGGAGTGATTTCGAATCATCTCAATCTCGACGGCGCGAAAAAGGGTATCGATTATAGCCTTATGCGCGGTCTCGGCGGAGAAATAATCGGAATTCTGGACGATTTCGGTAACGGCGAGGGGTACGGAAGGGTCGGAGTGTTCGACAAAACTTTCGGAGAAATCGTCGAAAATTATAAAAAAGAATTCGGAACTGAAAAGGCGTGGGCATACGGAAACGCCGATAAGCATATAACGAAAGCGGCGTCTTTTTGCGGTGCGGGTCTCGGAGACGAAGAGGTGGAAGCGGCGGCGAAGGCGGGCGCGGAACTTGTCGTCTCGGCGGACATTCCGCATCACGTTCTTCTTCACGCGTTGGAAAGGGGGCTTTGCGTTCTTTCCTGCACGCATTACGGAACGGAAAATTACGGGATGAAGAAGTTTGCCGAAAGCTGCGCCGCGCAATTTAAAAATATGAAAATTTATTTCTTCGACGACGAAAGATTCGTTTAATTTTCAGGCGAATACGTCGGAGGGGAAAGGAGTGAAAAAATGATAGATAAGTTACTCGAATATCAAAGCGTAGACACAAAGCTTCGCGAAATCGAAACGGGAATATCCCAGAGCGAAGAGAGAAAGAAAGCCGTTTCGGCTCAGAATTTCTTGAAAAACGTCAACGACAATCTCGCGCTTTTAGAAAAGAAAGCGGAAGAGCTTTCGGGCAAATACAACGAATCGGTATCTCTTTATAAAAAGCTTTCCGAGGAAGTTAAGGAGTACGACGATTTAGAGGAAACGGACGACGCCGAGCAGCTCGGTTACGTAAAGAAAAAAGCTCAGGCGCTTTGCGAGGAAATCGAAAATCTCGCGAACGGCATCGAGCTTATTTCCAAGGAAATAGCAAGTGTGCTTAAAGAGTTTTCTCAGCTTAAAGCAAAGACAAAGGAAGCGAAAACTCAGTACAGCGAGTTCGTTCCGAAATATAATGCGCTGAAAGCTTCCAAAGAAGAGGAAATGAAGAGTATAAAAGCGGAGCTTGCAAAAATAGAAAAGGAAATTCCGAAGGAGGATATGGAGCTTTACAAAGCGAAGCGGAAGGACAAGATTTTCCCCGTTTTGTATTCCGTTCAGGTATTCGGGAAAAAACCGCACTGTTCGAGATGCGGAACGGAGTTCCCTATGGCGTGCTTCGACAGTCTGAAAAAAGGAAGCCTGGTCGAGTGCGACTCCTGTCACAGACTTGTGTATTATAAAGAAGAAAAATAAGAGAAGAAAAATAATTTGACGGACGGAGAATGATGAAACTTAATTACAAGAAAACGATTTTCGTCGGATTCGCGTTTTTTCTAATATGCGCGTTCTGGCAGGCGTACGACAGTATCGTACCGATGATGCTCGTAAATAAATTCGGACTCAGTCAGACGTTGTCCGGCGTAATCATGTCGCTCGATAACGTCATCGCGATTTTTCTTCTTCCTCTTTTCGGAAGTTTATCCGATAAAACGAAAACTCGTTTCGGAAGAAGAACGCCTTACATAGTTATCGGAACAATAATCGCCGCTTTGTCCTTTTTCGGGCTTACTTTTTCGGATAACGCACAGCTCGCGAAGCTCGGAGCCGTTACGGAAAACGGCGGCTACGAAATGCTTTTCGACGAAAATTACGAAATTCAGAACGCCGAATACAGCGCGATAACCGATAAGGAGCAGCCGAAAACTTATTTAATAAGGGACTACGCGGCTAAAATCGTAAAAAATAAACTTTACGACGAGCTTACGGAAGAGGAAAAAGCGGAAGTCCGCGCGTGGTATTCCGGAATAAACGCCGAATATAACGCCGATCACGACAAACCCGAAACGGTTTACGGCTACGATTCCGACACGAAAACATATTACGCGCTTTCGGCGGAAAAAGTAAACGGCAAAACGGTTTATAAAATGCCCGACGGAAGCGAAATTCCGTCTCACGTAAACAAATCGAACGCGTATAAAAACCTTATAACGCCTTCGATAAGCGATTACGCATGGCAGAAAACGGTCGAAAATCCGCTCACGCTCGTGCTTTTCGCGGGGCTTTTGTTAATAACTCTTTTCGCAATGGCTGTCTTCCGTTCTCCCGCGGTCGCGCTTATGCCGGACGTAACGGAGAAACCTCTTCGCTCGCAGGCGAACGCCGTTATAAACCTTATGGGAACGGCGGGCGGAATGATTGTCCTCGTTCTCGGAATGGTTTTCGGAACGGGAAAAACGTATAATCAGCTTATGAGTTACACGCCGTTTATCGGCACCGTATGTCTCGTTATGGTTGTCGGACTTCTGATGTTTATCTGGAAGGTAAGAGAACCGAAATGGGTCGACGAAATGGAAAAAGCTTCCGTGGTCGACGGTTTGGAAACGGAAGAAGAAGCGAAAGTCGATCAGGTTTCCACAAAGAAGCTTTCAAAGCCCGAGCTGAGGAGTTTAATTCTTATCTTATGTTCGGTCGCTCTCTGGTATATCGGTTATAACGCCGTAACTTCCAAATATTCGCTTTACGCGATGAACGTTCTTCATATGGATTATAACACGACTCTTCTCGTTGCGCAGGGCGCGGCGATAATCGCTTATATCCCCGTGGGAATGGTCGCGCAGAGAATAGGAAGGAAAAAGAGTATCTTAGCGGGTGTGGTTATGCTTACGGCTGCGTTCTTCGGAGCGACCTTCCTTAACGAAAATTCGAGCATAATCATCCTTAATCTTCTTTTTGCCCTGGCGGGTATAGGCTGGGCGACGATAAACGTCAATTCGTTCCCGATGGTCGTAGAACTCGCAAAAGGCGGAGACGTCGGAAAGTATACGGGATTTTATTACACGGCGTCCATGGCGGCGCAGATCGTAACCCCGATTTTGTCGGGCGGAATTATGGAACTTGCGGGAAGCATGAAACCGTTGTTCTATTATTCCACGATAGCCGTAGCTCTTGCGTTCGTTACAATGTTTTTCGTTAAACACGGTGACAGCAAGCCGCAGAAAAAGGCAAAGCTTATCGAAAATCTCGACGTGGACGATTAAAAAAATCTGCAAATAAAACAAGCGAACACAGTTGAAACAAAGGTTGAAAAAAGCGATATAAGTATCGGTTTTTTCAGCCTTTTTTCTTTTGCTTTGGAAAAATACACGGCGGAAATGTAAAACGTCGTTTCGCTCGAACCGTAAACGGCGGAAGCGCAAAGGGATATGTAGGAGTCAACGCCGTATTTTTCGAAGATCTCGCTTAAAAGCGCGAGGCTTCCGCCGCCCGAAAACGGTTTTAAAATCACGAGCGGGGTTATTTCGGGCGGAATTCCGAGAAAAGAAAAAATCGGGGAGAGAAAGGAGATGAGTTTATCCGAAATTCCGCTCACTTTAAACATTTCCGTCATTATGAAGACGGTAACGAGATAAGGGAAAATCGAAAAAACCAAAGGCAGAGCTTTGCCCGCGCCGACGGCGAAACTGTCGTATATTTTTACTTTTTTTACCACAGAATAAATAACAAGCGCGATTAAAGCGACCGGAATAACGAGAGAAATATATTTCATCATCTGCGACTACTAAGTTTTTTAAATAAAAAGCATAAACCAAGCCCCGTCGCCGTGCAGACTACCGACGATAAAAGGGACGGCAAAAACACGACGGACGGCTCAGCCGACGAAAAAGCCTGTCTTAAAGAAATAACCGTCGTCGGGAGCAGCTGTATGCTTGTGGACGCGAGAATGAACAAAGTAGTCGCGCCGTCGAAGTTTTTTCTCTCGCACATTTTTGTCGTTGCGGAAATGCCCGCGGGCGTTGCGATTCCGCCCATTCCGAGAAGATTTGCCGAAATGTTCACGGCAAGATCTTCCGCTTCGTCGTCGGTCGGATCCGAAAAAAGTTTTTTAATAAGCGGCTTTAACCTTTTCGAAATTTTTTTAACAATTCCCGAGTCTTCCGCGATTTGCAGTACGCCCGACCATATCGAATAAATCACGATAAGGCTCATCGAAAGAGCGACGGCTTTCTGTCCGCCGTCGGTCATAGCCGAAAGGGCTTTGTCGGGCGAGAAAAAGGAAAATATGACGAGCGAAAGCAGGAATATCAAAGTGAAAATTAAATTCATACTACAAGTTATGATAAAATGTGCGTTTTTATGTTTTACTTTTTCGTAAAATTATAATATAATAATAGCGTATAAAGAAATTTACGAAGGCAGGTCGCGTGAATGAAAGACAGATATTATATTACGACGGCAATCGCATACACTTCATCCAAGCCGCATATCGGCAACACTTATGAAGCGATTTTGGCGGACAGCATCGCGAGATTTAAGAAGAAACAGGGCTACGACGTCTTTTTTCAGACGGGAACGGACGAACACGGACAGAAGATAGAAGAAAAAGCCAAATCGTTCGGGAAATCGCCCAAAGAATACGTCGATATGGTTTCGGACGAAATCAAATCGGTGTGGAAATGCGTCAACGTCGATTATGATAAATTTATCAGAACGACCGATTCTTATCACGAAGAACAGGTTCGCAAAATCTTCAAAAAGTTTTACGAGCAGGGCGATATTTATAAAGGCGCATACGAGGGTTGGTATTGCACCCCTTGCGAGTCTTTCTGGACGGACAGTCAGCTTGTCGGGGGCAAATGCCCCGATTGTGGCGGAGAAGTAAAGAAAGCCAAAGAGGAAGCTTATTTCTTTAAAATGAGCAAGTACGCTCCCAAACTTATAGATTATATAAATTCTCACCCCGATTTTATTTATCCCGTTTCGAGAAAGAACGAGATGATGAACAATTTCCTTTTGCCGGGGCTTCAAGACCTTTGCGTTTCGAGAACGTCCTTTAAGTGGGGGATTCCCGTCGATTTCGATCCCGCGCACGTTATATATGTGTGGCTCGACGCGCTTACGAATTATATCACGGGTATCGGTTACGACATAGACGGCAACAGTTCTCCTTTATTTAACGAATGTTGGCCGTGCGACGTGCATATTATCGGAAAGGACATTATAAGATTTCATACGATTTATTGGCCGATTTTCCTTATGGCGCTCGGGCTTCCTCTTCCCAAAAAAGTTTACGGGCATCCGTGGCTTTTGCAGGACGGCGGAAAAATGTCCAAATCCAAAGGGAACGTTATGTATGCGGACGATCTCGTTTCCGTTTTCGGCGTAGACGCCGTAAGATATTACGTGCTTGACGATATGCCTTTCGATAACGACGGTCTTATCGGCTGGCAGCTTATGACGGATAAAATAAACGGCGATCTCGCAAACGTTTACGGCAATCTCGTTAAAAGGACGATCGCGATGAGCGAGAAATATTTCGGCGGAATAGTCGAAAGAAGCGGTGTGACCGAAGCGGTCGACGACGAACTTAAATCTCTGGCTTCTTCCGCTTACGGAAAGGTTTGCGCTTTAATGGACGAATTCCGCATTGCCGACGCGATAGACGTTGTGTTCACGCTTTTAAGAAGAGCCAACAAATACGTCGACGAAACGGCTCCGTGGGTTCTCGCGAAAGACGAGGCGACTCACCCGAGACTCAAAGAGGTTTTGTATAACCTTACCGAAACGATAGCAATCGCGGCTTCCCTTCTTTCGCCGTTTATGCCCGAAACTTCCGCTAAGGTTCTTTCGCAGATAAATTGCAAAGAAAGAGAATACGCGGCACTCGGCGAATTCGGTCTTTACCCCGACGGAAATAAGGTTTCCGAGAACGCCGAAGTTATCTTTGCGAGACTCGACGGCGCGGAAGTAATGAAAAAAGCCGAAGAAATAAAGAATAAATACGTCGCCGCGGCGGAAAAAGCGGAAAAAGAAGAAAAACAGCAGGAAAAATCGGAAATAACCATTGACGATTTTGCTAAAATACAGTTTAAAACGGCTCTCGTAACGGCTTGCGAAAAGGTCGAAAAGTCCAAAAAACTTCTCAAACTTTCGCTTAAAGTCGGGGAGGAAACGAGAACGGTCGCGAGCGGAATAGCGGAATGGTACGCCCCCGAAGAACTTGTCGGGAAAAAAGTCGTTCTCGTGTACAATTTAAAGCCCGCCAAACTTTGCGGGGTCGAAAGTCAGGGAATGATTCTCTGCGCCGAAAAGGACGGAAAACTTTCGATAGTTTCGCCCGAAAAAGGCGAAATTCCGGACGGAGCGACGGTGAGATAATGTTTATCGACGCACACGCTCATTTAACCGACGAAAAATACGGCGGAGAGTTAAGCGAAGTTATAAAAAGATACCGCGAAGCGGGAGTTGGCGCCGTCGTGAACGCGGGGTACGATCTCGATTCGTCGGCGCAAGCCGCCGCCCTTGCCGAAAAATACGAGGATATGTATTTCACCGCGGGCGTTCATCCCGACGAAGCGAGCGGATTTAAAGGCGAAATTCCCGAGAAAATCGCGGAGATAGCAAAGAAGAAAAAATGCGTCGGCATAGGCGAAATCGGATTCGATTTCCATTGGAACAAATCGACCGAAGAAGAGCAGGAAAACGCCTTTTTAAAACAGCTCGAAACAGCCGAAGCGCAAGGTCTTCCCGTCGTCATTCATTCGAGAGACGCGGCAAAGAAAACGCTTGATTTTCTAAGGGATAAAAAATCGCTTTTGAAAAACGGATTTTTAATGCATTGTTTTGGCGAAAGCGCGGAAATCGCGCGGGAATACGTTAAACTCGGGGCATGTTTTTCTTTCGGCGGAGTGATTACATTTAAAAACGCTAAAAAAGAAGAGGTAATAAAAGAAATTCCGTTCGACAGAATTCTTACCGAAACCGATTGCCCTTATCTTTCGCCCGAACCTTACAGGGGAAGCGTGAACGAGCCTTCGAGAATACCTGTCATAGCGAAAAAAATCGCCGATATAAAAGGCGTCGGTTTAACCGAAACTCAATCGATTATCGAAACCAATTTCAAGAGGTTTTTCAGGATATAATAAATAATGGATACGATAGCTTACGAACTTGACGGAAAACTTTATATCAACCTTACGAACAGATGCTCGAACGATTGCGCTTTTTGCGTGCGGAACGGGAAGGAGTCCTATTTCGGCAACAAACTGTGGCTTTCGAAAGAGCCGACGAGCGAAGAGGTAATCGCCGCAATTCCGCAAATGGATTACGACGAAGTCGTTTTCTGCGGTTTCGGAGAGCCGACTTTCAGGCTTAAAGAAATCGTCGAAGTCGGAACGGAGCTTAAAAAGCGCGGATATCTCGTCCGTCTCGACACGAACGGGCAGGGCAACCTTATAAACGGCAGAGACATAACGGAAGATTTAGCCAAAGCCGTGGACAAGGTGAACGTAAGCCTTAACGAATGCACGGCGGAAAAATATTTCGATATTTGTCGTCCTGTTTTCGGCGAGGACGCTTTCGGCGAGCTTATCGATTTCGCAAAGAAGTGCAAGGAAAGAGGGCTTTACGTCACTTTTTCGGTCGTTGACGTGATAGGCGAGGAAGACGTTGAAAAGTGCAGGAAAATCGCCGACGAAGCGGGAATACCGCTCAGAGTAAGGGAGTATATCAAGGAAAGCTGATGCAGATAAGAGAAATACTTGTAAAAAACGGCTTTCGCTTTAATAAACGTTTCGGACAGAACTTCCTTACCGACGACGCGCTTTTAGACGATATTGTCTTAAAATCGGGAATTACGGCGGAAGATACGGTCGTCGAAATAGGTTGCGGGGGCGGAACGCTTACCGCCGCGATAGCAAGAAAAGCAAAAAGGGTTATAGGTTTCGAAATAGACAACAACCTTCGCCCCGTGCTTGAAGAAAGCTTGGCTCCGTACAAAAACGTCGAGATAATTTTCAAGGACGTTATGAAAATGAAGACGGCGGAGATAGAGGAACTTTGCGGCGGCGAATTCTGCCTTGTGGCAAATCTTCCTTATTACATAACCACGCCTATACTTATGAAATTCGTCGAAGAGTCGGAAAAAGTAAAAAGCATAACGGTTACGGTTCAGGAAGAAGTGGCGGACAGGCTTGTCGCAAAAGCGGGTTCGGAGGATTACGGCGCGATAACGGCGGGGATAGACCTTGTGGGGAACGCCGAAAAAATCCTGTATATAGACAGAAAGATGTTTTATCCCGCGCCGAACGTGGATTCCGCAGTGGTAAAAATCACGATGGACAGGAACAAATATCCCGGCGTAAACGCGAAAGCGTACAGAGCGGCGGTGAGATGCGCGTTTGCTTCGAGAAGAAAAACCCTTTCGAATAACCTGATGCAATCGTTTAAAATGACGAGAGCGGAAGCCGACAAAATCGTGTCCGAGGTTTCCGACGCCCCTCTTTTAAGAGGCGAAACGTTAACGACGGAAGATTTCGTCAAGCTTTCCGAACTTATCAAAGATAAAATATAGATAACGACATATTTAACATTTTTAAAACCTTTCGGCATATATTAAACTGAGAGCGTTTTAAGGAGGTTTAATATGTCGTTCTTTACTAATAACGCATCGGACAGATGCCCCGGCAGAATTAACGGTAATCCTGCGAACGGGCTGTGCGAAAAAGTATGTATAGAAGCGGAAAAAGTGTTCGACGCCTGCATCCGTCAGACGCAGGAAGAAGGCGTAACGCTTGCTCTTACAGACTTTAACCCCGCAAATCCCGTATATCCGCTTACGTTTTTAAGCGCGAGAAGCGTCGGAAACGAAGGAACTTTAACCAACGTAACCGTCGATCGTCTTCCCGACAGAGAACGTTTCGGCAGAGTTCAGGCTACGGTTACCGTACCTATGGAAGTTATATATACCGACGCCAACGGCGTTCGCGGTACGGCTTCTTCCACGGTTTCGTTCGATATGGATATCGTTATGTACATACCCGAGCCGTCGATTATCCCTTACAGGATAAATTCGGTGGTTTCGATAGTCGCGCCCGAGGGTATTTACACGGATACGGCTACGTTCACCGTTTCGTGCTGCGTGACTATCATCATGAAAGTCGTTATGACCGTGGAACTTCTCGTTCCGTCTTACGGCTACGCGACGATTCCGCAGTGTCAGGAATACACTCAGGAAGTTTGTTCGGGATTTTTCGATCTTCCGATTTACCCCGGAAACACCTGATAAAATATCAAAGCGCAAATTTAGCCCGAGGGTTCGCCTTCGGGCTTTTTATCGTTTCAGGTACTCTATATTGCTTGATAAATGCGGAAAAATATGTTAAACTGTTAGCGAAAAAGGAGAGTTCGTCGTGAAAATTTTTGCCATAAGCGATCTTCATATGTGCAGCAAAGGCTCGAAGCCTATGGATATTTTCGGCGCGAAGTGGGAAAATTATCTCGAAAAGATTTTTGCGGATTGGAACGATAAGGTTTCGGACGAAGACGTGGTTTTAATCGGCGGAGATATAAGCTGGGCGATGGATCTGCCCGAGGCGCTCGAAGATATTTCTGTTTTATATCCTTTAAAAGGCAAAAAAGTATTTATACGCGGCAATCACGATTATTGGTGGAAAAGCATATCGAAAATAAGAAACGCTCTTCCCGAGGGGGTTTACGCTCTTCAAAACGACTGCGTGAAGTTCGGAAAGACGATAATCTGCGGAACGCGCGGCTGGTGCGTGGAGGGTTCGCCCGATTTTAAAG
This sequence comes from uncultured Clostridia bacterium, assembly GCA_934247225.1. Classification (GTDB taxonomy): domain Bacteria; phylum Bacillota; class Clostridia; order Christensenellales; family Borkfalkiaceae; genus UBA10281. The sequence goes on along the minus strand of CAKQJE010000009.1, from coordinate 26,550 downwards.
AACAGGACAGAAAAATATATTATCGCGAGGCGGAAAGGCTCAAACTCGCTTTTTCGGCGGCGCAGAAAATAAGAGAAGAAGGCGACGAGCTTATTTGCCTTATTCATTATCCGCCGTTCAACGTAAGAAGAGAAGATTCGCTTTTTACCGATATTTTTGAGAAAAACGGGGCAAGTAAAGTCGTTTACGGACATCTGCACGGCAAGGATTGCAGAACCGATTTGAAAATACACAAAAACGGCATAGATTATTACCTGACTTCGTGCGATCAGACAGACAATAAACTGACTCTTATAAAGGAAGAAAAGTAAATGGAGAACAACATCGAAGAAAAAGAGGAAAAATCTTTTTCGTCCGTAGTGAAAAAACTTGCATCGCGCTGGTTTATCGACGCTTTTTCGGGTATGGCGCAAGGGCTTTTCTGCACGCTTATCGCAGGCACGATTTTATCGCTTATCGCGAAATGGATAGGCGATAACGCCGTAGGAAACAGCCTCGAAACGATAGCGAGCTTTGCGAAAACTCTTATGGGCGCGGGTATAGGCGTTGGTATAGCCAACGCTTTGAAACGGGGCAAACTCGTTATGTTTTCGGCAGCCGTCGCGGGCTTTGTCGGCGCGTTTTCGGATAAAATAATTGCCCTGGACGCTACCTTGAAACTCGGAATGTGCGGCAATCCGATAGGCGCTTACGTCGTGGCTCTTTTCACGGTTGAAATCGTTTCGCTCTATGCGGGAAAAACCAAGCTCGACATTCTTATCGTTCCGCTCGGAACGCTGTTTTTGAGCTATGCGGGTTGCTTTATTGCGTATCCGTTTATTTTCCTTATCGGAAAACTCGGCGTGCTTATTTCCGAAGCTACGAAAATTACGCCGTTTTTTATGGGAATTATCATTTCCGTCGTTATGGGTATTCTTCTCACGATGCCAACGTCTTCCGCGGCGATATGGATTTCGGTCGCGAGCGGAATTACGGACGACGCAATGCTCATCGCGGGCGGCGCGGCTGTGGTAGGGTGCAGTTGCCATATGATAGGCTTTGCCGTGGCTTCTTTCAGAGAAAACGGCGTTTCGGGGCTTATTTCGCAAGGAATAGGCACGAGTATGCTTCAAATACCCAACATAATGAAAAAACCGGCGATTATGCTTCCCGAAATTATTTCGAGCGCGATTTTAGGTCCGATATCTACGTGCGTTTTCGGGCTTAAATGCAACGCGTCGGGCGGAGGAATGGGAACGAGCGGTCTTGTCGGCGTGTTCGGAACGATAGAGGCAAGCGCGGGTATGAACCCCGTTCTGCTCGCTTTCGGAATAGCTCTTCTGATGTTTATTCTTCCCGCGGCGTTGTCGTTCGGGTTTTCGGAGCTGTTCAGAAAAGTCGGACTTATAAAATTCGGCGACCAGAAACTCGATTAAAAGAATTAAATCATAAATCCTCTCATAAGCTTTTACGGGAGGATTTTTTTATGGAAAAAACAGTTCCGAATTTCACGATAGAGTACAAAAAATCGCTTGCCGCAAGCGGAATAGCGGACGTAACGTCCTTTAACGACAGGGAAATAAGGCTGAATTTAACCGAAGGCGGAAAAGCGATAATAACGGGCGAAGCGATGAAAATCGTCTGTTTCGAAAAGAGAACGGGCGAATTTCGGCTTGTAGGCGTGGTCTCGGGCGTTAAATTTTCGGCTGCCGCTCAGTCCTTTTTAAAGAGGTTTTTCAAGTAATGTTCGTCAGCGACGGGCAGATTTATTACTTTTTCGAGTGCGTTCTTGCGGGGATCGTTTGCGGCGCGGTTTATATCCCGTTTTACGCGATAAAAAAGCTTACGAGAAATAAATTCGTCGGCATTTTCTCCGACGTTGTTTTCGCCGTGCCGTTTTGTTTTATATACGCTTATTTTGCGCTTGAATTTTCATTTCCCGATTTCAGGCTTTATATGATTTTCGGCGTTATATGCGGTTTTTTGCTCGAAAACGAGAGTTTTAATAAAACGCTTGCGTTTTTTGCCTTGAAATGGTATAATAAATTCGGGGAAAAGTTTGTTTTGAAACTACGGAGGAAGCACGGTGTCCGAAAGCAAATTAAAAAGGCTCGTCGCCGCGGGAACGGCAACGGGTATAATTATGTTATTTATACTGATAATCGTGATGGCGTATCAGATAGTCGCCATGGGAAACAAAAAAAAAGAAGTAGAAAGACTGCAAGCGGAAATAGCGGAATTGCAGAAGGAAATAGAGAACGGCGAAAACGAAAAAGACAAATGGCTCACTAAGTGGAAAATCGAAGAAAGAGCAAGGCAGATAGGTTATATTTACAAAAATGACGACTAACGAAAAACCTGAGACTTACGGCGTTTTCGATATAGGATCGAACTCCGTCCGCGCGCTCGTTTATTCGGGCGGTAAAACGCTTTTTAAAGGACTTGTGACGACTCGTCTCGGAGAAAAAGAAAGCGACAACGGAGAGATAACGCCCGAAGCCTTTGAAAGAACGATAAACGGAATAAAAAAACTTCTGATAAGCGTTGCGGCTCACTCGCCCGACGATATTTTCGCCTTTGCGACGGAAGCCGTAAGAAGCGCGAAAAACGGAAGCGAATTCGTAGAAAAAGTCAAGGCGGAAACAGGAATCACGGTCGACGTTATGGACGGCGAAACCGAAGGCGAAACAGGGCTTTCGGGCGCGGTCGGAAGCGGAGACGGCGGAATTATCGACATAGGCGGCGCAAGCGCGGAAATAGCCGTTAAAAAAGGCGGCAAAAGAATTTACTGTCACTCTCTTCCGCTCGGGGCGGTTCGGCTCAGAGATCTTTGCGGAGAGGACGAAGGAAAGTTAAACGAGCTTATAAGCGGCAGAATAGGCGAGTACGGGGACGTTCCCGCAGCCGATTATTATGCGGTCGGCGGAACGGCGACTTCGCTTTGCGCCTGCTTTTTAAGGCTCGAAACATATGATCCCGACAAGGTTAACGGAACGGTTTTGACATACGGACAGGTAGAAGAGGTCTATCGCGAAATAAAAAGCCGTACGGTAGCCCAAAGAATAAACGAACTGAAAATAAACGAAAAAAGAGCCGAAATTATCGTCGGCGGAGTTTATTTGCTCAAAAGAATAATGTCGGAATTCGGCATAGAAAAAATCACGGTGAGCGAAAACGACAATATGCTCGGATATCTGAGAATGAAAGGACTTACCGAATAATTCCGAATTTGATTGCGGGCGGAAATAAAGGAGCGTTATGGAACAGAACAACAAAAACAGAGTGGCGAAAAATATTTTGATTGCCGTCTTATATGTATGCGCTTTTCTGATAGCGATTTTTATTTCTTTCGCTTTTACCATAGGCATGTGGGTAAGACTCCTTCTCGTCGTTTTCGGGCTTTTGATCGGTTGGTCGGTTTCGGCTTTTTTTCACGAACTCGGTCACGCTATTGCCGCGAAACATAACGGGTTCGAGGTTGCGGCGTTTTCTTTTCTGATTTTCAGATACGATAAACAGGCGATAAAAAAGTTTTCGTTATCCTTTAAAAACGATTTTCTCGGGGCGACGGACGTCGTTCCCGTTTCAAAAGAAAACATCGGCAAACATTATGCAAAAACGGTTGCGGGAGGGATAATCGGCAGCGTGATCGCGTCGGCATTGCTTACGGCGGGATTTATGCTTTCGATAGTTTTCGTCGCTCCGCTTGCCGCGGTGTTTTTCTGCGGAATGCCGTTGTCTCTCGTAATCCTCGTTATTAACGCCGTACCCGGGCTTGTCGACGGGAACGACGGCTCGGAATTTGAAAAAATGCTGACGGATAACGACGAAAAAACGGCTACGATAAGACTTTTAACGATAACCGAAGAGTTGTACGAAGGCAAGTCGTACGCCGAAATCGACGAGGCGCTCTTTATGAGCGATTTAAAAATTTCTCCCGCGTTAAAATCCAGGTTTGCCTTGTTGAGACTGAGAAGAGCGGAGGAGATTTTCGAGCCTAAAAAAATCGTGGAAAACCTCGAAGAATTGCAGGCGGAAGAAGACTGTCTCGACGATGAAGCGGCGATTGAAATTCTGTTTGCTTATATCCTTATCGGCGACGAAAGCAAAATTTCGGAGTACGAGTATCTTCTCGATAAGTGCGACACGTTGCCGGGAGCTTCGGGCATGAGAACGCTCGTTTATTACGCTAACTATAAAGGCGACGACAAATACGTCAAAGCAACGCTTAAATCGGCTAAAAAAATATGCGCCAAAGCATATCTTAAAGGCGACGGAAAATTCAACGCGGAAATGCTTTCCAGGCTTTAATTTCATATTTTAATCGCAAAACGGAGCTTATGCTCCGTTTTTTTATGATTTTCCGCTGAAAAACGGTAAAAAAACGAACAATTTACAAAAATCGCTTTACTTATTTATAATAATATATTATAATAAGTGTATAGGCGATTTTGTCGCCGGGATAAATTATTCAGGAGAAAGCAATGGATAACGAAAACAGAGTCGAAAAGGATTACGGCGCCGATCAGATTCAGGTTCTCGAAGGGCTTGAACACATAAGAAAAAGACCGGGTATGTACATCGCTTCTACCGACGCGAGAGGTCTTCATCACCTCGTTAAGGAAATCGTCGACAACTCGGTCGACGAAGCGCTTGCGGGATATTGCGATACGATAACCGTCACCATAAACGAAGACGGATCTTGCTCCGTTATGGATAACGGAAGAGGGATCCCTACGGGTATTCACGAAAAAGAAGGCGTTTCCACGGTCGAGGTCGTAATGACTAAACCCAACGCGGGCGGAAAGTTCGGCGGAGGCGGCTATATGGTCTCGTCGGGTCTTCACGGCGTAGGTTTGAAAGCCGTAAACGCGCTTTCCGAGTTTGCTTCGGTCGACGTTTATCAAAAGGGTAAACATTTCCGCCAGGAGTACGACAGAGGCGTTCCCAGAACCCGTTTGCAGACTCTTGAAGATTCTTCGCTCACGGGTACGAGAATCACCTTCAAGCCCGACGCGGAGATTTTCGAAACGACGGAATTCAATTATGATACGATAAGAAGCACTCTCCGCGATTTCGCATTCCTCAACAAGGGTTTGAAAATCGTTCTCGAAGATAAAAGAGAGGGCAGAGAAGCTCGCGACGAGCTTCAATATAACGGCGGTATCGTGGAATACGTCGAGTATCTCAACAAGAACAAAGAGGTAATAAGCGACGTATTGTATTTCGAAGAAAAATTCGACGCCGTTACGGTTGAAGTCGCGATGCAGTATAACGACGGTTACAACGAAAACGTAATCGCGTTTGCGAACAACGTAAACACCAAAGAGGGCGGCACTCATATAGACGGCTTTAAATTCGCCCTTTCCAAGCTTATAAACGACGCGGGCAAAAAGCTTAATCTCGTTAAAGACGACGATAAACTTTCGGGTGAAGACGTAAGAGAAGGTCTCACGGCGGTAATTTCCGTAAAACTTCCCGAACCGCAGTTCGAGGGGCAAACCAAAACCAAGCTCGGCAACAGCGAGATGAGAGGTTACGTTCAGAAAGCCATGCTCGAAGGCTTAGGCTCCTATCTCGAAGAAAATCCCGCTTTCACGAAAGAAGTTCTTAACAAGTGTCTTACAGCAAAGCGCGCGAGAGAAGCCGCGAGAAAGGCGAGAGAAGCCACGAGAAAAACGGCGTTCGAGTCCACGGCTCTTCCCGGTAAACTTGCCGACTGTTCGGAGAAAAACCCCGAGCTTTGCGAAATTTACCTTGTTGAGGGAGATTCCGCAGGCGGAACGGCAAAACAGGGCAGAGACAGACGTTTCCAGGCGATATTGCCGCTCAGAGGTAAAATTTTAAACGTTGAAAAAACGAGAGTGAACAGAGTACTCGAAAACGAGGAAATCAAGGCTATGATAACCGCTTTCGGCGGAGGAATGCTCGACGATTTCGACGTTTCGAAGATTCGTTACGACAGAGTTATCTGTATGACCGATGCCGATGTCGACGGATCGCACATAAGAATTCTTCTTCTTACTTTCTTTTTCAGATATATGCGTCCGCTTGTGGAACAGGGTCACGTTTATATAGCTCAGCCCCCGCTTTACAAAGCGACCAAAAACAAAGTCGATTATTATTTCTATAACGACGCGGACAAAGAAAAATTCTGTCTTGAAAATCCGCGTTGCGATATACAGCGTTACAAAGGTCTCGGCGAAATGGACAAGCAGCAGCTTTGGGATACCACAATGAACCCCGCGACGAGAACTCTTCGTAAGGTAACTATTGCCGACGCCGTAGAGGCGGACGCGAACTTCAACCTTCTGATGGGAGAAGAACCCGAGCTTCGCAGAAAATTCATCGAAGAAAACGCAAAATTCGCTAACCGCGAACTCGATACCTGATGAGGAGGACAAGAAAAAATGGCTAAAAAAGAATTCGACCAGGCGCTTACGGATGAATTTAAACGTACGCTGGATATGACCAAAATTATCGATATCGAAGTCGATAAAGAGTTGAAACAAAGCTTTATCGACTACGCGATGTGCGTAAACCGTTCGAGAGCTATTCCCGACGTAAGAGACGGTTTGAAGCCCGTTCACAGAAGAATTTTATATTCTATGAACGAACTCGGTTTAACGCCCGATAAGCCGTATAAAAAGTGCGCGACCATCGTCGGTGACGTTCTCGGTAAATATCACCCCCACGGCGACAGTTCGGTTTACGACGCTTTGGTTCGTCTCGCGCAGGACTTTTCGATTAACGTTCCGCTTGTAGACGGCCACGGAAACTTCGGTTCCGTCGACGGCGACCCCGCCGCGGCGTACAGGTACACGGAAGCGAGAATGAGCAAAATGGCTCTCGAAATGCTTCGTGAAATAGATAAAGAGACGGTAGACTTCTATCCGAACTTCGACGATACGAGAATGCAGCCCGTAGTTTTGCCCGCGAGATACCCGAACCTTCTCGTAAACGGCGCGGACGGCATCGCGGTAGGTATGGCTACGAACATTCCTCCGCATAATCTCGGCGAAGCTATCGACGGCGCGATCGCGGTTATCGATAACCCCGAAATCACGGTCGACGATCTTTTAAAATATATTCCCGCGCCCGATTTCCCGACAGGCGGAATCATTATGGGCAGAAGCGGTATCAGAAACGCTTACAGAACGGGCAGAGGAAGCATTATTCTCCGCGCGAAATGCGAAATAGAAGATTTCAACAACGGTACGAGACAGAGAATTATCGTTACCGAGCTTCCTTATCAGGTCAATAAACAAAAGCTCATAGAAACCATTGCGGACTACGTTAAGAATAAACGTCTCGAAGGTATTTCGAATATCAACGACGAATCCGACAGACACGGAATGAGAATCGTTATCGAAATCAAGAAAGACGCGAACGCTCAGGTTGTTCTCAATTCTTTATATAAGCAGACCAACTTGCAGGTTTCGGACGGTATAATTTTACTCGCGCTCGTCGGAACCGATCCGAAGATACTTAATATCAAGGAAATTCTTACTTATTTCGTAGACCATCAGATCGACGTTATCGAAAGACGTACGAGATACGACTTAGCGAGAACGAGAGAAAGAGAGCATATCGTTAAAGGTCTCGTTATCGCGCTTGCTAATATCGACGAAGTTATCGCGATAATCAAGAGAAGTAAAGATAAGGAAGAAGCGACTAACCAACTCAAAGACGCCTTCCTTCTCGACGACAAACAGTGTACTGCTATCCTCGAAATGAGACTTCAAAGACTTACTTCCATGGAAGTCGACAAGCTCAACGAGGAACTTCGTCAGCTCGAAGCCACGATAGCCGATCTCGAAGACATTCTCCAAAAGCCCGAAAGAGTGAGAGCGATAGTAAGAAACGATCTCGAAGATATCAAAAACAGATATCCCACGCCGAGAAAAACCGAAATTTCCACCGATTATGCGGATATCGGCGAAGCCGACCTTATCGAAAGAGAGGACGTCGTTATTTCTATGACTCACACGGGTTATGTAAAGAGAATAGCGATGAAAGAGTGCAAAGCTCAGCGCCGCGGCGGAAAGGGCGTTACGGCACATAAGACAAAGGACGACGATTTCGTCGAAAATATGTTCGTTTGCTCCACGCACGACGATTTGCTGTTTTTCAGTTCGCTCGGTAAAGTATACCGCATAAAGGCGTATGAAGTTCCCGAAGCATCCAAAGGCGCGACGAGGGGCAGAGCGATCGTCAACCTTATTCAGGTCGGAAACGGCGAGAGGATTACGGCGGTTATTCCGAGAAAGGAAATCGTCGGCGAAGAACTCGAAACCGAAATCGACGAAAACGGCAACGAAGTAGTTACCGACAACGAGGCCGTAGAACAGGCGATAACCGAAAACGAGGTCGAAAATACCGCGGATAACGCCGAAATCGAGGCTGCAACGGACGACGGCGGCTATATTATGATGGCGACCAAGTTCGGTCTTATCAAAAAGACGGCAATGTCCGAGTTCAACTCGATAAGAAAGAGCGGTAAGATAGCGATAAGTCTTGTCGAAGGCGACGAACTTATTTCCGTTCAGCTTACGACGGGCGACGACGAAGTTCTTATCGGTACGCACGAAGGTAAGTGTATAAGATTCAGCGAAAAAGACGTAAGAAAGATGGGCAGAGGAACGCAAGGCGTTAAATCCATCGTACTTGCAGACTGCGATTACGTTATCGATATGTCAGTAGTCAAACCCGACGATACCGTTATCACCGTTTCTTCGAACGGTTACGGCAAGCGTTGCAGCGTGGACGAATTCAGGCTTCAGTTCAGAGCAGGTAAAGGTATCAAAGCGGGACAATTCAACGAAAAAACGGGTTATCTCGTAGGCATAAAACCTGTCCGCGAAGGCGAAGACATTATGATGATTTCCGACACGGGCATAGCTATAAGAACAAGCGTAAACGAAATTTCGCTTATCGGCAGAGACACTCAGGGCGTTAAAGTTATGAGGCTTGACGGAGCGCAGATTTCCACTATCGCCATAACTCCTCACGAGGACGAAGAAGAACTTCCCGAAGGAGAAGAGGGCGATGAAAACGCAGACGGAGAAGTTTCCGCAGAAGGCGCTGAAACCGAAACTTCGGGTGACGGCGAAGAATAATCCGAAATAATATAAAAAACGAAAGCCGGGTGCGTATTTCTTTTGCTCCCGGCTTTTTGATATAGAAAATAATTGACTAATCGTTTTGAAAAGAATATAATAGAAATAATTTTTTAAAGGAAATTATTTTATGACTTTGGATAATTTGGCTGTCGGGCAGTCGGCGAAAATCACCGCCGTAAACGGCGACGGCGCGCTCCGTTGCAGGCTTCTCGATATGGGACTTATTCCGAAAACAAGAGTTACATTGCAAAAAGTCGCTCCTATGGGAGATCCGATAGAAATTCATGTGCGCGGCTACGAGCTTACCATAAGAAAAGAAGAAGCCCAGAAAATAGAGGTTTCCGCGGAGGTGGAAAAATGATTTTTGCGCTTGCGGGAAATCAGAACTGCGGAAAAACGACTCTGTTCAACGCTTTAACCGGATCCAACCAGCACGTCGGAAATTTCCCGGGTGTAACCGTTGACAGAAAAATCGGCGAAATCAAAGGGCAGAAGTCTGTTTCGGTTGTGGATTTGCCGGGTATTTATTCGCTTCGTCCTTACACACAGGAAGAAATCGTAACGAGAGATTTCATCATTAACGAAAAACCCGACGGGATAATAAACATTGTCGACGCGACAAATATCGAAAGAAACTTATACCTTACGCTTCAGCTTCTCGAATTGAGAGTTCCTACCGTTATTGCATTGAATATGATGGATGAGGTAAGAGATAACGGCGGAAGTATCGATATAAAAAAGATGAGCGACGCTTTGGGGGTTCCTGTTGTTCCGATAAGCGCGGCGAAAGGAGAAGGCGTTTCCGAACTTATCGATAAAGCTATCGAAACGGCAAAAACGCGTACTCTCCCCGGTAAATATGATTTTTGCGCCGAAGAATCTCCGGTGCATCGTTGTATTCACGCAATAGCTCACCTTATCGAAGACCACGCCGAAAGAATAAGCGTTCCTCCGAGATTTTGTACGGCAAAACTTATCGAAGGCGATGATAAAATAGCGGATAAATTAGGTCTTGATACCAACGAACGCGAACTTATTGAACACTGTATCGTTCAGATGGAAGACGAATCCGGATTGGACAGAAACGCGGCTCTTGCGGATATGCGTTATTCGTTTATCGAAAGCGTTGTCGACGGTTCGGTGGTTAAATGTCACGAGAGTAAAGGACATACAAGGTCGATTAAAATCGATAAGGTTTTAACGGGAAAATATACAGCGGTGCCTGTTTTCCTCGGCATACTTTTTCTAACGTTTTTCCTGACATTCAACGTTATCGGGAAATTTCTTGCGGATTTGCTCGAACTCGGTATTACGTCGCTTTCGGACGTTGTGGACAAAGCTCTTACGGCTTACGGGCTTAACCCCGTTATACACAGCCTTATCATCGACGGTATTTTCACGGGCGTGGGCAGCGTTTTATCGTTCCTTCCGATAGTCGTAACCTTGTTTTTCTTTTTGTCTATTCTCGAAGATACGGGTTATATGGCTAGAGTTGCGTTCGTAATGGATAAACCTCTGAGAAAGCTCGGCTTATCGGGCAGAAGTTTTGTCCCGATGCTTATGGGTTTCGGATGTTCGGTGCCCGCCGTTATGGCAACAAGAACGGTTTCCTCAGACAGAGACAGAAAAATGACGATTTTGCTTACGCCGTATATGAGCTGTTCGGCAAAAATCGCTATTTATGCCGTATTTACGCAAGCCTTTTTCCCGAAATACGGAGCGTTCGTTATGATGGGATTGTATCTTTTCGGCGTTTTGCTTGCCGTTTTGGTTGCGTTCATATTAAAATCAACGGCTTTTAAAGGTCAGCCCGTACCGTTTGTTATGGAGCTTCCCAATTACCGTTTTCCGTCTGCAAAGAGCGTTGCTTTGTTGCTTTGGGAAAAAGCGAAAGACTTTTTATCCCGCGCATTTACGGTAATTTTGCTTGCGACGGTTATTATATGGTTTTTGCAAAGTTTCGATTATAAACTGAATTTTGTAACGGACAGTTCGGTCAGTCTGCTTGCCTATATCGGCAGAGCGATTGCGGTTATCTTCCGTCCTCTCGGATTCGGCGACTGGCGCGTTGCGACGGCTCTTGTTTCTGGATTCACCGCAAAAGAAGCAGTTGTGTCGACATTAGCTGTTCTTTGCGGGACGAGCGCGGAAACGCTTTCTTCGGTTTTACCGACGATGTTTACGCCTCTTTCGGCAATAAGTTTTCTTGTCTTTACGCTTCTTTACACGCCGTGCGTTGCGACGATTTCCACAATCCGAAAAGAATTCGGATCATTCTGGTCAACGCTCCTCGTCGTATTTCAACAGTGCGCCGTGGCGTATGTGATGAGCTTTATCGTATATCAGATAGGTTGTTTGTTTGTATGAAACCTCTTGATTATATTCTCATCGTCGTTATCGCGGCGGTTATAGTGGTCGCGATTTTCTTCACAATCAAAAACGCCCGAAGCGGCAAAGGCTGCGGAGGGTGCGGCGGTTGCGGGAGAAACTGTTCGTCGTGTCCGTATAAAATGCGCATAAAAAAAGGCGAAAAGAAAGAAACCGACAAAGAAAACGACAAAAATAACAAATAAAAACAACTTTAAGCCGTGTTCGGACCGATTACTTGTCCGAGCGCGGCTTTTTGTAAATTTGTTAATCGTATGAAATATTTGTAATATATTGCAAAGAGGCTTAAAACGGTTTCCTTTTTTAAAAATTCGGTGTATAATAAAGATAATGGGGGAGGTTGGAAAGAAATTCGGAGTATTTCGGCAGAAATTTCTTTCTCGACTTCTTCACTCAATAAATTAACAAAAAAGAAAAAGTAAAAGCGAGGTTGAATAAATGAAAAAAATCGATTTAACTAAGTATGGCATTACAGGCGTTAAAGAAGTAATTTACAATCCTTCTTACGAAGATCTTTTCAAAGCCGAAACCGATCCTTCGCTCACAGGATATGAAAAAGGTCAGGTAAGCGAACTCGGCGCGGTAAACGTTATGACGGGTATTTACACCGGTCGTTCGCCCAAAGACAAATTTATCGTTGTCGACGATAACTCCAAAGACACCGTCTGGTGGACTTCGGACGAATACAAGAACGATAACCATCCCGCTACGATCGAAGCCTGGAAAGCCGTTAAGGAAATTGCCGTTAAAGAACTTTCCAACAAGAAACTTTATGTCGTAGACGCTTTCTGCGGCGCGAATAAAGACACTCGTATGGCAATCCGTTTCATAGTCGAAGTTGCTTGGCAGGCTCATTTCGTTGAGAATATGTTCATTAAGCCTACCAAAGAAGAGCTTGAAAACTTCGAACCCGACTTTGTCGTATACAACGCTTCCAAAGCAAAAGTAGAAAACTATAAAGAACTCGGTCTTAACTCCGAAACCGCCGTTATGTTCAACATAACGAACAGAGAACAGATTATCGTAAACACCTGGTACGGCGGCGAAATGAAGAAAGGTATGTTCTCGATGATGAACTATTACCTTCCTTTGAAAGGCATCGCTTCGATGCACTGTTCCGCTAACACCGATCTTGACGGAAAGAACACCGCTATTTTCTTCGGTCTTTCCGGAACGGGTAAAACGACTCTTTCGACCGACCCGAAGAGACTTCTTATCGGCGACGACGAACACGGTTGGGACGATAACGGCGTATTCAACTTCGAAGGCGGTTGCTACGCTAAGGTTATCAATCTCGATAAAGATTCCGAACCCGACATTTACAACGCAATAAGAAGAGACGCGCTTTTGGAAAACGTCACGCTCGATAAGGACGGAAAAATCGATTTCGCCGATAAGAGCGTAACCGAAAACACCCGTGTTTCTTATCCTATCGACCATATTAAGAACATCGTTCGTCCTGTTTCCGCCGCTCCCGACGCTAAGAGCGTTATCTTCCTTTCGGCAGACGCGTTCGGCGTTCTTCCGCCCGTTTCCATTCTTACGCCCGAGCAGACTCAGTATTATTTCCTTTCCGGATTTACCGCTAAGCTCGCAGGTACGGAACGCGGAATAACCGAACCCACCCCCACGTTCTCGGCATGCTTCGGTCAGGCATTCCTCGAACTTCATCCCACCAAATACGCGGAAGAACTCGTTAAGAAGATGAAGAAGAGCGGAGCTAAGGCTTACCTTGTAAACACAGGTTGGAACGGAACGGGTAAACGTATTTCCATTAAAGATACCCGCGGAATTATCGACGCCATTTTGAGCGGAGCAATCGATAAAGCTCCCACGAAGAAGATTCCGTATTTCGATTTCGAAGTACCCACGTCTCTTCCCGGCGTAGATCCCGCTATTCTGGATCCGAGAGATACTTATGCGGACGCTAAGGTCTGGAACGATAAGGCTGTTGACCTTGCAGGCAGATTTATCAAGAACTTTGCAAAATATGAAGGTAATGCGGCAGGAAAGGCTCTTGTTACGGCAGGACCTAAGGTTTAATTTCGCCTGAAAAAACGATTTAAGCTTTCAGATAAACGCTAAACCGAAACGGGTTCGATTATATTGTCGAACCCGTTTTTTGTAATAAATAAACCGAAGATACGGAGGTTTTTATGAAATACGCCGTTACAAACTGTAAAATTTTAAACGGAAAAAAAGATATGGAAGTTATCGAGGGGCATTGTATACTTGTCGATGACGGAAAAATTACGGCTTTGCCGAAACAGAATGAAGTCGATTTGAATAATTATAAAATCGTGGACGCGGGCGGAAAATTCGTTATGCCCGGGCTTATAAATATGCACGTTCATCTCGCCGGTAACGGAAAACCGCAGAAAAAACAAAGAGATAACGAAAAGCTCGTTAAAAAAATAATGAGCAACGGTTTAACTCGTGCGATTGCTTATAAGCTTGTTTGCGGTTTTGCGAAAAAGGAACTTTTAAGCGGCGTAACCACTATTCGTACGGTCGGCGGTCTTGCCGATTTCGACGGAAAACTGAGAGACGATATCTCGTCGGGACGTAAAGTCGGACCGAGAATTTTAGCTTCGAATCAAGGTTTGTCGGTTCCCGGCGGACATATGGCGGGTTCCGTTGCCGTTGCGGCTAAAAGCACGGAAGAGGCGTTAAGGCATATCGATAAATGTAAAGAACAAAACGTCGATTTAATCAAGCTTATGATAACGGGCGGCGTTCTTGACGCGAAAGAAAAAGGCGTTCCGGGCGAGGTTAAAATGTCCGCCGAGATGGTGAAAGAGGTTTGCGATAAGGCGCATAAGCTCGGGTATAAAGTCGCCGCGCACGTCGAATCGCTCGCGGGTGTAAAGCTCGCGCTCGAAAACGGCGTCGATTCTATCGAACACGGTGCAAAACCGTCCGAAGAAATAATCGGATTGTTTAAAGAAAAAGGAGCTTTTCTTTGTACGACGATTTCGCCGGCAATTCCTTACGCTTTATTCGACAGGTCGCTTTCAAATGCTTCCGAAATCGAACAATATAACGGCAACGTCGTGTTCGAGGGAATTGTAGATTGCGCGAAAGCGGCTATCGAAAACGACATCCCCGTAGTTCTCGGAAACGATGTCGGTTGCCCGTGGGTTACGCAGTACGATTTTTGGCGAGAGCTGTGCTATTTTCATAAATACGTAGGCGTTTCGAACAAATTTGCCTTATATTCGGCAACGGCTTTGAGCGCCGAAATGGCGGGCATAGGCAGCATAACGGGAACGATAGAAGAGGGAAAGTCTGCCGATATGATATTCACGGCGGAAAATCCTTTGGAAAATCTGCAAACGCTCGAAAATATAAAAACTGTTATCGTCAGAGGTAAAATCATCGATACCCCGAAGAATAAAATCAATAAGAAAATCAAAAGCGAACTTGACAAATATATTGTATAATTTGAGATTTTCGCGATGGTTTGGTTGACTTGTCGTCGGCAAACGGATATAATAAAATCAACGAAAGAAAATAATTTCTTTTTCCCGCAGGATTTACAGTTACTTGCGGGAATTCTTTTTATAATTTTAACAGAGTAACAAGTTGGGAAAATTTGGGAAAACAAAAATATGCCGCTGGTCGGTGCCTTTCAGGGATTGCCGTTTCCCGCAAGCGGGAGCCTACGGCAAAAATTTGCCTTTCGGCAAATTGACGAACGAGTTCGCCCCCTCCGTAACGACACAAATAAAAAGAGAACAAGGTGAACCTTGTTCTCTTTTTATTTGGTGCCGCTGGTCGGGGTCGAACCGACACGGTATCGCTACCACGGGATTTTGAGATGACCCTTTTCAGCGTATAATAAGCATTAAGTGCTTAATTTAGTAAACGTGAAGTATTGCGTAAAGCGTTTTTATTCTTTGTGTAACGCAATATTGCTATTTTTTTGTTTTTCGTCGGGAAACCATTGGGAAAGAAATTTATAAAATATAAGAATATTTCTGAATTTCTTTGAGTTGATTGTCCTCAAAACGTTCTAAGTGTGTGTAAACAACGGACGTAATAGACGAATCGGCGGCGTGTCCTGCCCACAAAGAAACGATCTCTCTTTGAATACCGCATTCCTGACAACGCGTAATAAAGGTATGCCTTAAATCGTGCAAATGGTGATTCGGAGACATAAGTTTAAAATGTCTTGTAAGTGGCTCTGTTTTTAAAGCGGTTATGCCGTTTACGTCGATTAAAGGTAAAACCTTTTTAAGCATAGGACTAATCGGAATTCGTCTTCTTTTTTCGCTTTTACCTTTCCTTTGTTTGCCGGTTGTGACGGTTACCCATATATCGTCAATTTTAACTGACGAGAGTTCGGAACGGCGAAGCCCGGTGTAGAGAATAAAAACAAACGCTTGCAAATATAAATCTTCGTTATTACTTTTGAGATTATCAACGAAAATTTTTTCTTCGGCGCGTGTCAACGGTGTGCCGTGAATTTGCTCGTATACCGGAATTCTTACTTTTGCCATTGGTGAACGAGAAATTATTTCGTCTACAACGGCATAATCGAATATAGCCGATAAGAGTTGATATAGTTTTTTTGCAGTGCGTTTACGATCTTCAAATTCGTTTATGAATGCTTGAATTTCAAGTTGTTTTATTGTTCTTAAATCTCTGTTTCCGAATTTCGGGAAAATATGAAAATTGAACGATTCTAAATAGCTTTTATACGTTGTTTCCTTTATGTACGGTTTTTTTGCTATTTCAAGCCATTTTAAAGTGTAGTCTTTAAAAATTATTTCCGAACGAGGTTCTAAAGCTTTATTGAGCCTGATTGCCGAAACAGAATCGGCAGTTTGTTGGTTTTTACAATAATCTTTTAATTTTTCAATAAATTTAAATTTTGCTTCGTCAAGGAATTTACTTGTAGCAGAGAAATCAATTCCGTTTATGCGGCAACGTATTTCATATGATCCGTTTTCTTTTCTTCTTATTCCAGTTCTTATACGACCGAGTTTAAATTGTTTTTTTATTTCCTTTGGCATTGAATTTATCTCCTTATTTGTGAAATTCAATGCTAAATTCTCTATTGTTTCATTTAAGTTTTCTGTATTCTGAGGTGCATTTAATTGCACCTTTTGGGAAATTTGTTGCAGTTCGAGAAGTGCATTTAATTGCACTTCGTTTAGGTCTGATTCGGTTTGTTGAGAAAATTTATCGAATTTAACAGCGACTATATTGTCCTGATTGCTCCTGATCTGATTGATCAATGCTATTGTTTGTAATGCCTTAGACTGAATGTCTACGTTGTTTTGATAAATTTTTTCTAATAGCGAATCCATAGTATTTCTCCCTTTCGTAAAGGATATTATACTATAAACAAAGCTTGATAAACTAACTAAATTTTTAAGCCTAAAAATTTAGTTAATTTTATTTTTCGGGGTTGCACCATATCGGCATAAATTTGAAATTTTCTTTTGCTTTTTCTCGAATTTCACGGATAAGAATATCTCTGAAATTATTTTTATTGTTTGGAGCGTCTTTTTCTATTCCGACGTAAGGTACTTTGTATTTTTTATATAATTCTTCTTTTTCTTGTCTGTCTTTTAAGTATTTGGCTGTTTTCATTCCCCAATACTCAACGTATATTCCTTGATAAGGTCCGCTGCCGATAATCGGAATAAACCAATCGCATTTTTTTCTTTCTGTAAATTCAATTATTGATTTTCCATATGCGTGAATTATATTTGCGCTCCAAAGGATATCGTCTATATCCATTTCCATATTACTTTTTACCATATGTCCGTCATATGTAAGAATGAGACGTTCTTTATTTTCGTCGTTACTGTTATCTTCGTCACTTTTTGTTTCTGTTTTTTCTGTGCCTTCTTTTTGTTTTTTCGATTCAAATATTTTTGCAATGTCTTTGTAGACGATATCTGTTAAATATTGATCGGAATTTGTTTTTTTATTTTGAATTGCTATTGCAATAAGTTTGTTACAGTTTGATTTTACATATTCGTAATTTTTAATTCTGTAAATTCTGTCTTTTAGGTTATAATAATAGTCTCTTAATTCGTAGGCTCTTGTATTTTTATCTAAACCATCCATAAAGTCAAGCGTTTCATTGTAACAATCGGCGCATTGCGGACGTCCGTTTGATTCTGCTCCGCAAACAATACATTTTTCGTATGTAATTTCTGTTGTTTTTACTTCTTCTTTGGCTTCTTTCTTTGGCTTAGTCAAGATCCAGTTTCCATATGAATCTTTTTTGAGTGTTCCCGCTTGCTGCATATCGTAATGCTCTTTGCATAACGGCATTTTGAACGGTGTGGATTTCCCACAGTATTCGCATTTTCCCATAATTGTAAATCTCCTATTTAATGTATTTTAATATTTCGTAATTTTCTCGTTTGTCGGGGTTTAAAAGAATGTAGAAGTTCCGGATAATAACTTCTTTGTTTTCGTCGGACAGCTCTCGGAACATATCGATAAGTTCTTCTTCCTGCAAGGTAAACTCACTTTTCTTTTGTGGTGCTTTTGAATTTTCAAGAAGATAGTCGAGAGAAACGTTGTATATGTTTGCTATTTTTATGAGTGTCGAAACTGTCGGTTCTCTATTGCCAAGCTCATATTGTGTGTATGTATTTAACGGAATATCAAGCTTTTCGGCAATGTTTTTTTGGGTGTATTTCGCTTTTAAACGAAGTTCTTTTAGCTTCATAGTGTATTTCTCCTTGAGTTGTATTATAACACCTTATAATCAAATTTCAAAAAAAAATTGCGAATTGAAAGATTTTTTATGAAAATCGCTTGACAATGTTTCAAAACGCAATTATAATACAAATAAATATTGCGTATCGCAATATTGAGGAGAAAGGCAATGAAACGGGAAAATCTGACGGCAGAGGAAAGAGCAATAAAGCGATACGAGAGGAAAGAGAGTGTGAAGAAAATAGCGTTCTCGGTAGGGTGCTTCGCGATTGTTGCGTTGATAGTATATATAAATTCTCTCATAAGGTAATTAAACGATATGCCCCTTAGGTCATCGGCAAGAGAGAGGTCAAAGCACGGAGAACGTGCAAAGGGGCAACAGCAAACGCTGAAAAGCGTACTTCTCCTGAATGGAGTGCGGATATGCTATCATTCATTTTCCCGCCGCACTCCTGACAGGGAGAAAAGTAAAATTAAGAAAGGAGACACAAAATGAAAGTTTTAAGGCGGAAATTTAAAACGAACGAATTCGGAGAAAAGGAAAAAGAACCTTTCGAAACGAAAGTGGAAGAGTTAGATCTTAACAATTACTACGATTTAATGCGATTCGAGAAAACGCTTGCTAACAATCCGAAAGTATTGTTTCGTTTTTCTCTCGTTCAAGGGGAAATACACCATATGACAAAGATAACATCCGGTTATGTTGAGGAAATTCAAATAATCGGCTGAAAATAAAAATTCAAGGAGATTTATGCTGTGGGAAAAATTTTTATAAGGCGCAAAATGATTTGCGAACGCAAGAAACGTTCGGCAAGCAAAAGACGGATAGCAAAATTGCAGACGTTGAAGAAGCAGGAAGAGGACGTTGTTATTCAATGTTTGGCGGAAATAGAGTAGCGTATTGCTTAGGGAAAGGCTTATGCGAGAAATACAATGTGCATATAACACGGTAGATAACAAGAAGTTCGAGGAAGCGAAAGAAGCTTTCTATCGGTTGGAAAATTTTTTCAATGACTTTAACGAAAAACATATAAAGTTCGGTTATGAACTCTATGCGTTCCAAAAAAACAAGTTCTACGCGCTTATAAAGCCGAAAGACGAAAAGCATTTTTCTTGCGTGTATAAATCTATGGCCGAGTTTGCCGAAGCCGAACTATTTTTGAAAAAACGTACGGTTGCAAATTATATCGCCGTTGCCAAAAATTTTGCGGACAAACAAGGCAATGTTTTGCCGAAATATAAAGGCTATGGATATACGCAACTTGTAGTTATGCTTCAGACGTTGAAAATGTCTCCGAATTACCGTGAATTATTTACTCCGAATATAAGGGTCGAAGATATGAAGATCCTTGTAAAAGGAATCAGAAAAGGCGCGTATAATTTTCTCCTATCTTTAGAAGAAAATTTAATACATATAGCCGATCTGATAGAAGCGGAGAAAGCGGGACGAGCTGCGGAAGTGCTGAAAAATATCGAAGCCGTAGAAGAGAAATACTCAAGAGAGGATAAGGTTGACGAAAACGGAGAGCTTATCCCCGGAGAAAAAGACGAATTGCATTTGAATGCAATAAGCGACAAAAAGTCAATGAAAAAAGCCTTGAAAGGTTTGTTTCGCGAAAAAGATTACAGCTTTTTCGCAGGCGGAAAATCAGTCGGCGCGGACAGCGTCGTTGAGAATATTATAAAACTTTTAACAAAAAACGAGGGCGTATGAAACGAAGAGAAAAGGACGGTTTCACTTAGTTATGGCGAAAGCAATGGTAAAGTACCGAACGGCAGTCACTCACTATGTGGGTTGCGAAAACAGAAAACAGATAGCGTTTGTACAAAGTCAATTAAAACTTAGAAAAATCGAAAGCGAAGTGATTGACTTAACAACGCTCGGAGCGGCTGAAAAAGCGCTCTTACCGAAACCCGATTTCGGGTTTCAGACATTTAAAAAACAAGTTCTTAAAAATTAAAGGAGTAAAAGAAAATGAAGAACACTGAAAAAGAATTGAACGAAATCGTAACCGAAAACGTAAACGTAACCGAACCCGAAGTATTGACCGAGAACGAAAAAGGCGAAGCCGTAGAGGAATCTCTTGTAGTTTTGCCGTTATACGTTGTGAGAAGCAGAGCAATCGGCGCTGACGGCAGAAAGTACTGGAACTACCGTGTTGAAGGTGTCAGAAATGGAAGACCGAAGAAAGCCGATTTACAGCCGAGAGACAACGGCGCATGGGAAGATCTTAACGATATTTTCGAGGACAACGAAAAAGTTCTTTTGGAAATTACGAACGGAACGCGCGATCAGGGCGGCAAGAGAGTAAAATATACGTCGTATTCTGTAAGCGGCGTAGGTGATTACGGGATAAAGTACAGTGTAGCAATGAAGCCGAGAGAAGATTCGGATGCGAAAATGCTTGCATTCTTTATCGATAAGGCGAGACACGAAGCTGAACATCCCGAAGAATTACAGAAATAAATAATGAGGGTTTTTATATGAGTTTATATAAAGATATAATTTCGAAATCTTCCGGTTCTTTTACCGAAGAGGGCAAAAAAGATCTTTTTGTCACGGTATTCGATAAGAAGTATAAGAAAGGTTGTGTTACGAAAAAAATACCTAATACAGCTGAGAATAGACGTCTTGTGACGGTTAAATTCGGACAACCCGAAGTACAGAAAAACAAAAAGACCGGCAATAAACGCTTTGTTTGGTATTAAGGTAGGTGAATATGGCGAAATTCGGAAAATCGTCTCGCAAGAATAAGTTCAAGCGTTATAGCGTAAACGAAAAGCTTGCATTTCACTCGAAGAGAGTAAATTCGGATAAGGCAACCGAAAATCAAAAGACACGTTCTCGGCATTGGCTTTCGGGGTTCAAAGATAATCGTTGGAGAGATAATTTGTTGGCAACTCAAAATGAGTTGAACGCAAGAAAAGGCGATAAAAGAGCCGCGGACTATAACAATAATGTTTTACGTCCGTGTATAAACGGAATGAAAGCTCGTGCCGAATACGAGAAAACTTGTACAGCGGAACAGAGAATGAAGCTTTACAATTCGTAAGTAAAAATAAAACCGCCCGAAATAATCGGACGGTTAAAGCAAGTCTATCCCTATAAATCAAACTTTCATGGGTAAATGCTATGGTTTCCACTATTGCGAAACTGTCGTGTTCACGACCTTTGAAAGCGTGATTTAATTATAGCGAGGAAAGAAACAAATGTCAAGACCTTTTAGAGATAAAAATAAAGATTTAGTCAACTTAGAAGTGGTTACGTCCGACAAGGTGTGGACGAAGAACAAGAAAGGACAACCTGTATTGAGAAGAGATATCGAAATATATGGTCGTGTGGACAAAGGCAGCAGTGCTTTTGTTAGTTCTACGAACCTTAAAGGCGGAAATCATAAATTTGTTGACGATACGTCTCGGTTACCTAAAAAGGTTAAAAGCGGCGTAATCGATATCTTGAAAAACAGTAATCGAAATGTCGCATATTTGATAAAGAAAAAATAATTCAAAAAGCTTAATAGGAGTAAAAAAAATGAGCGCAAAAACTAAGAAAATGTTTACGTCGCTTGCAATAATCGGACTTATCATTGCGGTTATCGCAATCGGCGTTAAGGTAGGCAAAATTGAAAAAACCAAGGAACTTGGGTTAACGTCTTACGCGGCGGGGTCTCTTGACACAAACGGTAAGGAAGCAACGAGTGATTACGCATTAAGAACGGGTTTTCTCGAAGCGAAGAAATTCGATAAAATCGTAATCGACGAAAAAGCTGACATTACGTATCAGGTGTTTTATTACACGGCAGATAAGGAATTTATCTATGCGACCGATTCGCTGAATGCGGATCTCACGGAAATTCCCGCGACGAAAGTGGTTGATTCCGTAACGCAGAAAGTAAGCTATTACAGAGTAGTAATCAAAGTTCCCGAGTCGAAAGACAAAGTAACGCTTCTTAACAGAAACGATTACGTCAAACAGCTTACCGTCACGGTAAAGAAATAATTAAAACGGCTACACCGTATCGTATAAAATGCGGTACGGTGTAAATTTTTATAAGGAGATTTTGCTGAAATGTTTAAAAAGATTTTATTGTTTTTAATGTGCGCGGCGATAACGTCGGGCGTAGTTATAACCACCGGTTGTACATTTACCGGAAACGCGGAAATTAAGGAATCGGTCGGCGAGATAACCGACGAAACGGGCAAAAATCTGAATGACGGAGTTATTCACGATTTACCTATTCAGCTGTTATTTAATCCGCGGGCGTTGTCGAACGAAGCGGAAGCGGATACAGCAATGAAAGTTACGCTCCGCGCGACGATTACCCCCGAAAACGCAACAAATAAGGCGGTGGACTGGAGCGTGTCGTTCGTGAACGCTTCTTCGAGCTGGGCAAGCGGTAAAACCGTAACCGATTACGTTACTATAACGCCGACGGAAGACGGCTCTTTGATTGCGGAAGTCGAATGCAAGGAAGCTTTCGGCGAGCAAATAAAAATAACCGTTGTATCGAGAGACAACCCTGAAGCCGTGGCGGAATGCACGGTAGATTACAAGCAGAAGTTTTCAGGATATAAAGCACAGAGTGGCTTTTACAACGCAACTCCGCCTGAAAGTAAACATCTTAATTTTTTAGTTAAGGTTACTAATTCTCCCGTAAATAGCTTTTATATTTATGCGGTTGGTTCTACTGTGTATACTATAGAAATGACTAAAAGCGATTGTGTATTGGGCTCTAAAGTTGTTTATGAATATAGCAACGAGCTGAATAACGCTTTAAGTGCTATCAATGCAACCTGGAGTGAAAATATTAAGCCTTATGTTATTGCTGAGAGTGACGATAAAATTCGTACACGGTTTAATTTCTCGGATTATTTCTTTAATTCTTCTCTTATAGAAGATAAGTTTAGTACAGAAGAAAGCAAAAACGAATACTATAAGGCTTTGTACAGTTTGGCAAATAGTTCAAAAATTATAGTCGGCGCTGTGACAGCAAAAGTTTATGATAACAACGATAATTATCTTTGTTGTATTTATATCGATCTCGATTTAAAGAATGTTCCGCAGGTGACGACTGTTGAAAGCGTTTCGATAGATAACGACAACATAACAATGTAATAAAAAGCGAGGAATAAAGCAGTGCGAAGAAGAAAGGAAAAAGTCAATTTGTTTGTAATATTCGTTGTCGCAACGCTGTTGTTATCGTTTTTATATACAAATTGCGCGCCGGGTAATTCTTCGCACGAAAGCTTGAACGAAACGCAATCGGAAGAATCGGGAGCAACGGAAACGACAGAAACCACCGAAACAAGTTCGGAGACGAAAAGCGAGGAATCGGACAGCGCAAGCGAATCGGAGAGCGAAGAAACAATAAATGTTGAGGGCATTTCACTTAATCAAGATACGCTGATATTCGGCGGAGGAAACTAAAATGACAAAAAGTAAAGGAAAAATTAAAATACTTGCGTTATCGCTTATAGCGGCGTTTGTTCTGACGTTGTTTTCGGGCGTATTTATGTCGGAAAGCAAGAAAGCGTACGCGGCGGAAGATAGCGGCGTATCGGAAATTTACGAACTCGGGAACGCAAGTACATATAGTTTCAAAGCGCTTTCGGGCGCAAGCATAGATTATACGACTTTGGACGACGATAACGCCAGAACGGTGGGTATAACATACGGCGCGACGGTAGCGTTAAGCGAAAGCTATGACATTATCAAAGTCGAAGCATATCTTGTAAGTAAAAATCGAAATATTACGCTCGAAAACGCAAAGTATGGCATTAAGCCTTATAAAACCGAATCGACGGATAAAGACAACGTAAGGACTTACAACGCGTTCTTTTATATTTCGGAAGAGAATTACGCCGTAGAATATCGTTGTATTTGGGTTTTATATATTGCGGGCGATACGAAGTCTGTTATCTGCCTTGCAGATTACACAAACGTTTCGACGGATTATTCCGTAAAAGGTTTGGCGAATTTCGATCTGAACGATACAACGAAAACGATTTCCGACCATTATTATACAAGATTAAAGGATCTTGTCGACGGCATAAACCGAAGTGATCAAATCAAAAGCGACGTCGAAAACACAAAAGAATTTATAAGCGCCTTGTTCGGCGACGGAACGCTGAAGAAAGCCGTTGCAATAATCGGCGTTCTTATTCTGTCATTCTTTGTTCTGTCTTTCGTTATGGCGTTCGTAGGGCGCAGAAGATAAGCGAGGTGTGAGAAAATGAGTATCAAGCTTAACAAAATAGCCGCGTTTGCTTTATGCGCTTTGATAGGCGTATTCGGAGTATTTTCGGCAGGGAATAAGGCTTATGCGGCTGATCCCGAAGTAGCGATAGAATATTCAAACGTTCTTGACGATCTTAGCAAAGATTCGTCTTTTAAGCTTACATACTATCCTGAGAATAAGACGGACTATTCGTTAAGCGTGATACAGGTTGCCGAAAGTTCAAGTAAGGATATATTTGTATATGTCTATCAGCCGAGCGGGAAGAGTAAAGACTTAAGAGCGACGTCGATAAATATTTCGACCTCTTCGGAAATCGAGATTTCGCCGAAGAATTACACTTTGAAGTTCTTAAACTCGTATGAAACCCTTTATAAGTATAAAGTAAGCGGTTTACGCGTAGGAAGCGACCCCGTAAGGTATTATGCTATTCCGTCAATATATCGTAAATTTGACAGTACGCTCGGAGACAAGCAGGCTTCGGGCGGAAACACGGTTGATGAAGTGGCATTCGAGGTTGGGCGGCAGTGGTCTTTTTCTGTTATCAACGGAAAACCTTACAGCGCGGTAGTAGATATTCAGACGATTGTCGTTACAAATAAATTCGTCGGTTTTGTAAGGTATAAAAACGGGTTCAGTCTTTCTCATTCTGCGTGTGATAGTCATTTTGTTGCATTTGATACGAATAAACCTATAGATAAACTTTTAGAAGCGGAGGTGTATTATACATCTCAATATTGTTCTGTTTATAGTAGTAGTGTTCTCGGCGATTCTCCTTCGTTTTATCCTGAAAAAGAAAATTCTGTTACTTTAAATTACACGGAAAAAGTTGAGCACAAAAGCGGATTTATTTTATCAAGGACGTATAAATGGGATAGGATTCAAACTGTAGACGATTTTCTGAAAAATGAAAGTATTATAGATGTCTATTCAGGGGCAATTTTAAATGTTAAAGTAGCTACAGTTCTTTCTGAAACTGCTAAAAGCGAATTAAAAAAAATGAAGTGGGTTTTGCGTTTTGCTGAGACTTCTTATTCTCAAATATACGCGCGCCCAGATTACACTTATAATTTTTATCTTGTTGGCGAAGTAACAATTTTAAGGTTAAAATTTGTTACAGACGGAGTAAATTATAATCTCGGCGTAGTAGATAACAAGCAAACCGGTGAAAGAGATTCTTCGGGGTTGCCTGTGCCTATAAACCCCGAAGAATCGGTGTATATCGAATTAACGTCCACAGGACAAAGCTTGTTTTCGGGCGCTTCAAAAATTCTCGCTCTGATTGCGATTATAGCCTTGTTTATGATTGTCGTTTTGCCGTTATCGCCCTTTATAATTTCGGGTGTCATAAAACTTGTTACGAAGTCAGTAGACGGGTTTAAAGCGAATTTTAAAAAGGTAAAAAGCGGCAAAAAACCTAAAAATAAAAAGAAAGGAAAAAAGAAAAAATGAGAACTTTTTTAAAAAAGATTTCGAAGAAAATTGTTGTGGCAATCGGTGTTTTGGCGATTGCCGTAAGCTCGTTTATAGGAACAAATAATTCGTATATCGCTAAAGCCGACGAATTCGACTATTCGGACGTTCTGGACGATTTACGCCGCGATTCTACGTTCAGCGTTGCGAAATACCCCGCGGATAATTCAAAAAGTACGTTGCAGTTGATTTCACTTTCGGAAAGCGTATTTAAAGAGCTGTTTTTGTACGTTTATTGCCCCGGTGTAAATACGGAAGAGATTCGAGCAAAAACTCTTATGTGTTATTTTACTTTAGATCAGAGCGATGAGCTTTGCGCTTATTCGTTACTGTTTGTCAACGCGCAAAGTACTTTGTTTAAGTATAAGGTTCAGGATTTTACCGTCAGCGACGCAAAGCAAAGATATTATAATATCAAAGATATTCGCGTAGATAACAGTAAAATTTATGACGTAGGCAGAATTTGGACGTTCAGAACGGTAAACGATAACGTTACTTGCGCCGTAAATACGGGAACTACGTATGATACGGGGCTTCTCGGTTTGAAGAAACCCGAAACGGCAGATACCGAATCGGGTAATAAAACTTCGGCGAAAAATATTAAGGTTGTGTTCGCGGTTTTCGGTATTTTGGCTCTTGTCGGCGGTATTACGTATTTAATTATG
>CAKQJE010000008.1 GCA_934247225.1 uncultured Clostridia bacterium | reverse complement strand
TGTACAAACCGGCAAAAGTCATTCCTTTTGTTTTTCCGTCCTCTATTTTAAGAATGCCGTCAGGTTCGGTTGCGGTTGTGGCTCCGTCGATTAACGAAAGCTTATTGAGCTTTAATGCATCAAGAGTGGTTTCGGTGTAAGTTTCGCCGTTCTTTACGGCAAGACCTTTACAACGCGAACATTCATAGTGAGCTTTTACGCCCTCTTCGTAATAAGTTGCAGAATCTTCTTCTACAAATTTGTAATCATGTCCGAGAGCGGGAATCGGTGTCTGATCGGTAAAGTCGCAACGAGTACAAGTTCTGTATGCATTCCAACCGGCTACGGTACAAGTTGCCGCTTTTGCTTCATGGTCTTGATAATCATGTCCGAGAGCGACGATTGTTTCAACTATCTTGTCACCGCACGAACATACCTGTTCTTTGCTTCCTGCCGCTGTACAAGTTGCAGGAGTTGTAACAGTCCAATCGCCGTAAGAGTGAGTGTGAGTTTTTGTATTGACTTTTATGTCGGCAATAAGCAACTCGCCGTTGAATTTACCGAATTTAATGATAAATCCTGCAAATACGGCTTGGTCGGATTCGGTCAAAGTGTAATTGAATGTGTGCCATTCTCCGTCGTTATCCGCATCGAACACATAGTTATGCGTATAGTTGGGTTCGAGAATCTGCATTATCACATCTGCCTGGTTTGCAGTTCCGCCGACGATTGTTTCCGCAAGCCTCTCGGAAGCCGTATTTATCAATTTATATCTGAAAGAAAAACTGATTACATTGGAATTGTAATTATAAATACGATCCGCTTTGGGGTCACCGGTAAACGTTCCCTCTGTTATAAATCTCGTTTCCGCTTTTTTAACGTCGGTTTCCGAATGGAAATAATAAGCCGTCTTTTCCTCGACGGTATATAAACCGCCGTAGGTCATATTTTTAACCTTTCCGGATTCGATATGAAGAAGTCCTGCGGGTTCGTCGGTAGCCTGTGTTGCGCCGTCGATTAACGAAAGCTTTTTGATTTTCAAAGCTTCGAGCGTGGTTTTTACGTACTCGTCCTGGTCGTTCTTTTCGGCAAGAACATTACAACGTGAACATTTGTAGTGAGCCTTTGTCCCTTCCGTGTAATAAGTTGCGGGAATTTTGGTCTGAGCCTGATAATCATGACCGAGAGCCGCAATTGCAACAGCTTCGGCAGAAGTTTCGGTTTTGCCGGCTGCGTCGGAATAAATTTTTCCGCAGGAACAAGAGTAATATTCGGAATTACCTGCGGCTTCGCAAGTTGCGGCGACGGCATCTACCTTTGTGAGCGAATGCTTATGCTCGCCGCTTCCGCTCGAACTGTCATCCGGCAAATCGCCGAAGCAGGACGAACAGAAAAGACCGACAAACAACGCCAGAACAAGCGCCAATGCCGAAATCAATGTTTTCTTTTTCATTTTTTCTCCTTATGAAAATTTTTTTATTTATTCAAATAATTCAAAACTTTGATAAGGGGTGCCGTATGTATGCCCGCGTAAGAATAATATGCCGCGAAATAGACCGTGGTTTTGATTATAGACCGCGGTTTGCGGTTTTGCGGCGTTTTATTCTCGCTTTGCGTAAACTTAAAACAATTTAAGACCGATCGCGTTTTAATTTTTAAATCGATTGCCTTTAAGTTGTTACTTTGCTTATGTAATAAGCAAAGAAGAGGTACCTCTTCGATTTTTCGAATTATTTAAAATACTGTTTTACGGAAAAATGAGCGTTTGGAAAAAGAGTACGCCGAATTGCGTTAAAAAATTATAATAAACCCTTTAAAACTTCCTCTATCATTTTCCCGTTCACAATTTTATCATAGAATTATAATTTTGTCAATTAAATTTATGACAAATTATACAAAAAAGCACAATCGTAATATAAAACAGCATAAAATGCAAAATATTTCCGACGGGAAAAATGCAGACGAAAAATATTAACGTTGTTGAGTTGTTGAGTTGATTTTTATGAAAATTCGTGATACAATGTATAAAAAAGGACACAAGGAGGCTTGAACGATGAAAGTTATATTACTTGCAGACGTGAAAGGAACAGGCAAAAAGAACGACGTTATAGAAGTCAGCGACGGTTACGCCAGAAATTGCCTGTTAAAGAAAAAATTAGCCATCGAAGCTACGAGTACGGAAATCAACGCCGTTCAGAACAAACTCAAAGCGCAGGAATTTCATAAAGCCGAAGAGATAAAAAAATGGAAAGAACTCGCCGCGAAAATGAAGAACGCGGAAGTTAAATGCTCCGTTAAATGCGGCGAAAACGGAAAGATTTTCGGAAGCGTTACGTCAAAGGAAATCGCCGAAAAACTCGCAGAAAGCGGATATGATATCGACAAAAAGAAAATTATTTTAAAAGAGCCTATCAAAACGCCCGGAAATTATGTTGTGGAAGTAAAATTCCTGCCCGACGTTTCGACGAAAATCACCGTCAAGGTGAAAGCGGAATAATTGAAAATATTTCATAAACAATAAATTACAAGAGGCAAAATATTCAAGGTAAAATACACGGGGCGGGCGATCAATGATCGCCCCTTTTTGTTTCTTTTATATATCCTGTTGTTTCTATTATATATATTGTAAAATATAAATTGTAGGCGGGCGACCGATGGTCGCCCGCCATTTTATTATTTAATGTTGTCCTCTTCCACCGCAAGCGGTCCCCCTTCTCCAAAAGGAGAAGGCTTCTTGTCCTCTTCCGTCGGCGTTCGCCGCCAGCTTCTCTCCAAGAAAGCGTTATTGCCTTAAAAAAAGATAATCGATCAGGAGAAGCCTTTCAATGAATCTTCTTTGATTTGAAATGGCAAGGATATGCTGCTCTTGGCCGAGTGAGTATAATGTCGACGTAAATCGAACTCAGTCTCTTATGCCCGTTACGTCGGTTACGGGGAGCGAAAACGCAATGCCCTGCCCCGGCGTTTCAAGCCCGACTTTTTTATAAAGCGCGTGCAGAACGTCGTCGCGAATCTCCTTTTTGACGACAATCATAACGATTTCCTTTTCGGGTTGAACGGTAATGTTGAAAAGTTTTTCCGCTTCTAACGAAGCCGTACCTCTGGCGTTTATCACCGTGCCGCCGCTTGCGCCGAATTCTCTCGCCGCGTCCATAACGGCGTCCGAAAAGCCGTTGTTTATGATACATAAAATTACTTCGTGGTTAAATTCGGTCATTTTTCTTTACCTCACCTGATTACTTAAAAAACTGTAAATCGCAACGCCTATAACGCTCGTGAGCGGAATGACGTAAGCAATGCCTCCCCCGCCGCGCACAGTGTCGAACTTATCTTGAAGCGCGCCGAGAATTTCTTTCTTTTTGTCCTCTCTCGCAACGCTGAAAAGCACTGCTTTTTCGGTGTACGCAGAACCCGAAAACCCTTTCGTTGCAGACAGATTTTCCGTTCCGTGCGCGCCCATAGCCATTTGCATGTTTACCTCGAACGATTGCAGAAAATCCATGTAGAAATCCGCTTTGCCCCTGTTCACTATCGTTACGATTATGACGAGATTTGCGGGAGCTTTGGGAATTCTGCTTTCGATTTTTAAGTTATGTTCCGTCACCGCTTCGGCGATTTTATTTTTAATCTTTTCTTTCATATCACACGTCGAAATTTATAATGTACTCGTCGTCATAGCTTAAAATTCTCTTCATCGCTATGCTCTTGCGCAGTTTTTTCTGAATTACCGCTTTGAAACCGAGAAGCTGAATGGTTATAAGCGGCGTCATCGCAACCATCGCTACGATACCGAATGCGTCGGTTAAAACCTTGGACGCACCCGACAAAGTGTAACACGCGCCTATCGCAAACGGAAGAATAAAGCTCGAAGTCAAAGGTCCGCTCGCGACTCCGCCCGAATCGAACGCGATAGCCGTGTAAATGCCCGGAACGAAGAACGAAAGTCCTATCGAAATGAGATAACCGGGAACGAGATAATAAAGCACGTTGAAGCCTAAAACTATTCTTAGCATCGAAAGACCTATCGATATGCCTACGCCGAGGCAAAGCGCGATAAGCATAGAACGCTTTGTAATTCCGCCCGCGGTGATTTCGTCTACCTGTTTTGTGAGAACGTGAACGGCAGGCTCTGCTAAAACTACGAGCGCGCCGAGAACGAATCCCGCGATTATCAGAATATAATTTTCTTCGGCGGCAAGCTCGCAACCGATTTTATAACCTATCGGCATAAATCCGATTTGCGCCGCCGTTAAAAAGACAAGAAGACCGATGAACGTGTAAATAACACCCGAACCGATAATCCTCAGTTTTTTTGCGGGAAGTTTAAGAAAAATTAAATCGAGAACTATAAAAAATCCTACGATAAGCCCCAACGCAATTCCTACTTCTTTGGCAACCGTGCCGATTGCGGACAGAAGCGCGCCCCAGAAATTTTCCGCAATCGAATAATCGGGGAGATTGTACGTCATATCTCCTTTGGAGAAAATTCCGAGGATCATAACCGCGAGCATAGGTCCTATCGAGCAAAGCGCGACGTGACCGAAACTGTTTTCACCCGATTTTTTACCGCCGAGCGTACCCGCGATACCTGCGCCGAGCGCCATTATGAAAGGTACGGTTATAGGTCCCGTGGTAACCCCGCCAGAATCGAATGCGAGCGGAAGAAATTCCTCGTTGCCGATAACGAGCATCGATCCGAACGCGAAAAGGCACATATAAAAGAATATCAATATATGAGAAAGGGGCGTACCCTTGAACATTCTCACAACGGATATGACGAGGAACAACCCTACGCCTATACCGACCGTAACGGTTAAAAGCGTGGGATCGATTTTATCCTTTACCTGCGTTGCGAGTACCGTTAAATCGGGTTCGGCAATCGTGATAAATAAGCCCATAACAAAGCATACCGCTATCAAAAACGGTATTTTTTTGGATTTTGTAAGTCCCGCTCCGATATGGTCGCCCATAGGCGTCATAGCGATATCCGCGCCGAGATTGAAAAACGCCATACCGATTATAAGCATAACCGACGAGCCGAGAAATACTATTATTTCCCTCGTCGTCAGCGAGATAATCGGCGTGAAATTCAAAATCACGACGAGAAGGGTTACGGGGAGAACGGATATTACCGATTCTTTAAGTTTTTCAAAAAAGACTTTAAGCAAATGTCCCTCCGTGATCTGTTCCCGGGGATTTTCCCGGTTACTTGTTTATTATGTTTGTTTAATTGTTTATCGTGTTTGTTTAATCTGCCCGAAAAAACTTACAATCCGAGCGAAATGGTTTTTTCCGTGTCGAAATACTTCCAGGGAAGAATATCCGTCGGCGGCTGAATTTTAAAGCACATTCTTTCCTTCGATACGGGGTGAGTGAACGAAAGGGAAACCGCCCAGAGCGCGAGCTTGCCTTTTTTCGCCTTTTCTCCGCCGTAACGCATATCCCCGTAAACGGGCGTGCCGATATTCGCCATCTGAACTCTTATCTGATGACTTCTGCCCGTGTGAAGTTTGACCGCGACGAGCGTAAGCCCGTTCTTCTCTTCGAGCGTCTCGTATTCGAGTTCGGCGAACTTCGCGCCCTCCGTCACCTGCGGGCAAACGTATACCATATTATTTATGGGATTTTTTTTGAGATAATTCGTAAGCGTGGCTTTTTTTTCTCTCGGCGTGCCGACAAGCACCGCCGCGTATCTCTTATCGAAATCGCCCGTTTTCATCTGTTCGGACAAACGAGCCGCCGCTTTCGAACTTTTCGCGTACACCATTACGCCGCCCGTGGGGCGATCGAGCCTGTGAATAAGACCCGCGTAAACGTTGCCCGCCTTGTTTTCTCTTTCCTTAATATGCTCCTTTATGACGGTAAGCATATCTTTATCTTTGGTTTCGTCCTCGCAAGAGGGTACGTTTTGCGGTTTTAAAACGACTATTACGTGATTGTCTTCGTATAAAACAACAAGGTCGTCTTTCTGCATTTGTTCGACCATATTTAACTCCTGAATCAACTGTATCTCCGCCGCTTCAAACGGCTTTTATTGTTTTTCTTAATTATTAAAATCACTCGCCGACGAAAATTCCGCCGAGCGTTTTTTTCTCCGACCGATTTTACCTTACTCGCCGACGAAAAGTCCGCCCGCGCCGCAAGGCAAATCGATCCCCTCTTCGGTTTTTATGCCTACCTCATAAGCTTCGACCGTGCCTTTGAACTTCGCCCCGACGGTCAGCGTTAAAATATTTTTCAAAACCATAGGTTGAAGCCCCGTCGTGTAGCTGTTTATAAGGAAAAACAGCGGATTATCCGACAAAACTTCGGTGCAAAGTTCGACGAGCGGATAAAGCTCGCTTTCTATTTTCCACATTTCGCCGTTAGGGCCTCTTCCGTAGCTCGGCGGATCCATTATGATCGCGTCGTACTTTCTGCCGCGGCGGATTTCCCTCTGGACGAATTTCTTGCAATCGTCTATGATAAACCGCACGGGTTTGTCTTTAAGCCCCGAAAGCCGAACGTTTTCGCCCGCTCTTTCGACCATTCCTTTACTCGCGTCCACGTGGCACACGCTCGCGCCCGCCGCAAGACAGGCTACCGTCGCTCCGCCCGTGTAAGCGAAAAGATTAAGCACGTTTATCGGGCGATTCGCCGAGCGGATAAGCTTGCTCATTCTGTCCCAATTGACGGCTTGCTCGGGAAAAAGCCCCGTATGCTTGAAACCCATAGGCTTCACGAGGAACTTTAAATCCCCGTAAGAAACGACCCATTCCTGCGGCATTTTTTTGAGAATTTTCCACCCTCCGCCGCCGCTCTCGCTTCTGTTATATATCGCGTTAAGCGACTTATAGGCGGACATATCCGTTCTTTCCGGCCAGATAACCTGCGGGTCGGGGCGAAGGAGATAAACGTCTCCCCAACGCTCCAATTTCATTCCGTCGCCGGTGGCGATTATGGAATAATCTTTCCACTTATCGGCAATTCTCATATTTTCTTAACGCCGAGCGTAACGCTCTCTCCGTTGATATCAAAGTCCTTTACGTAGCCGTCGGGCGCGGTCGTGATTTCTTCCGCTAAGACGTCCGACTTTATCTCGTCGGCTTTTTCTTTAAGTACTCTTCCCGAAATTCCGTCGGCTTTGTAACCGAGAATAATTCTGTCCGTTACCTCGAAACCGGCTTCCTTTCTCATGTTCTGAATACGGGAAACGAGTTCTCTCACCGCGCCTTCCAACATAAGCTCTTCGGTTATGTGAACGTCTAAAACGACGGTGAGTCCGTCCGAACTTTCGGAAACGAAACCTTCCGCGGGTTCGGAAGAAATAAGCAGATCGTCGAGCGTGAATTCGACTTTCGAGCCGTCAAGTTCGGTTTCGTAAGTCTTGCCCGCCTTGACCGTCGCAACAACCTCAGCCGTGTCGCAGGTGTCGAGGAAGTTTCTTATCGCGCCCAAAAGCTTGCCGTATTTCGGTCCGAGCGTTTTGAGCTGCGGTTTGAGTTTGTAAGAAACGAATTTCGAAGCGTCGTGCAGAAGTTCGAATTCCTTTATGTTAAGCTCGTCTTTCGCGATGTTTAAAAGTCCTTCGGAAAGATTTACCTTTCTGTCCGTGGCGATATAAACTTTTTGAAGCGGCTGACGATTTTTGATATTGCTGCCGTTACGCGCGGCTCTGCCGAGCGCAACTATTTCGAGTACGTCTTCCATTCCCTTTTCGAGTTCGGCGTCCACGAAGCTTTCGTCGTATTCCGGGAAAGAACAAAGGTGAACGGACAT
The DNA here is from genome assembly GCA_934247225.1 of uncultured Clostridia bacterium. Taxonomy (GTDB): domain Bacteria; phylum Bacillota; class Clostridia; order Christensenellales; family Borkfalkiaceae; genus UBA10281. The sequence goes on along the minus strand of CAKQJE010000008.1, from coordinate 85,657 downwards.
CGGCGCGTCCTTATAAAACTCGGGAACAAGGTTAAGATACATACTTTCCGCCATAAACGGAACATAAGGCGCGATAACCTTGGAAAGGGTTACGAGTACGGTGTAAAGCGTGGTGTATGCCGCCGCCTTGTCATCCGTCATTTCCTTGCCCCAATATCTTTCTCTGCCGCGACGAACGTACCAATTGGAAAGTTCGTCGACGTAATCCTGAATATATCTCGCGGTTTCGAAAGTTTTGTACTTCGCAAGCCCTTCGTCGACCGTTTTGACGAGCGTGTTGAGCTTGGAAAGCGCCCACTTATCCATAAGCGAGAGTTTGCATTTTTTGATATCGTATTTCGACGGGTCGTAATTGTCGATATCGGCGTAAAGCACGAAGAACGCGTAAGTATTCCAGAGCGTTCCCATAAATTTACGCTGAGCCTCCGAAACGGCTTCGGCGGAGAACCTCGAAGGAAGCCACGGCGCGCTGCCCGTGTAGAAATACCATCTTACGGCGTCCGCGCCCTGAGCGTCGAGAACAGACCACGGGTCTACGACGTTTCCTATATGCTTGGACATCTTTATGCCGTTTTTATCGTTTACGTGTCCTAAAACTATACAGTTTTTAAACGGTGCTTTTCCGAAAAGCAACGTGGAAATGGTGAGAAGTGTGTAGAACCAACCCCTCGTCTGATCCACCGCTTCCGAAATGAAGTCGGCGGGGAAATGTTTCTCGAAAAGATCCTGATTTTCGAAAGGATAATGGTGCTGAGCGAAGGGCATAGAACCCGAATCGAACCAGCAGTCGATAACCTCTTTAACCCTCTTCATCTTGCCGCCGCACTTGCCGCATTTGCAGGTCGGCGCGTCGATATACGGGCGGTGAAGCTCGATGTCGCCCTCTATTCCGCAAGCTTCTTTGAGTTCCTTTTTGGAACCCATCACTCTTATTTCGCCGCAGTCCTCGCAAACCCAGATCGGAAGCGGAGTTCCCCAATATCTTTCTCTCGAAAGACCCCAATCTATAACGTTTTCGAGGAAGTTGCCCATTCTGCCCGTTCCGATAGTTTCGGGCATCCAATTCACCGTTTTATTAGAAGCGATTAGCTGTTCTTTTATAGCCGTCGTCTTGATGAACCAACTCGATCTCGCGTAATACAAAAGCGGAGTGTTGCATCTCCAACAGAACGGATAGCTGTGTTCGAACAATACGTCCTTGAAAAGTTTACCCGAGATTTTAAGATCTTTGATTATGAGTTTGTCCGCGTCTTTGACGAACATACCCTTATACGGCTCGACTTCGTCGACGAATCTGCCGCGGTCGTTTACCATCTGAACGAACGGAAGTTTATATTTTCTGCCGACGGAAGCGTCGTCCTCGCCGAAAGCGGGCGCGATATGAACTATGCCCGTACCGTCGGTAAGCGTGACGTAATCGTCGTTTGTGACGTAAAACGCCTTTTCTTTGAACGAGCCGAGAGCGTAAGGGAACATAGGTTCGTACTCGACGTACTCGTAGTCTTTTCCTTTCTTTTTCGAAACTATTTCGTAGTCCTCGAAAAGAGACGGCAAAAGCGCCTCCGCCAGAATATAATGCTCGTCTCCGACTTTTATCTCCACATAGTCGTATTCCGCGTTCATACACAAAGCGACGTTCGAGGGAAGAGTCCAGGGAGTCGTCGTCCAGACGAGGAAATAGGTGTTTTCGGTGCCTTTGACCTTAAACTTGACGTAAACGGACTTTTCCTTTACGTCCTGATAGCCCTGCGCGACCTCGTGCGAGGAAAGAGCCGTTCCGCAGCGCGGGCAGTACGGCACTATTTTATAGCCTTTGTATAAAAGTCCTTTTTCGGAAATGGTTTTAAGCGCCCACCACACCGATTCGATATAATCGTCGTGATAAGTGACGTAAGGATGCTCCATATCGACCCAATAGCCGAGTCTGTCGCTCATTTTCTTCCATTCGTCGGTATATTTCCAAACCGATTTTTTGCATTCCTGAATGAAAGGCTCTATTCCGTATTTTTCGATATCCTGCTTGCCGTCAAGACCGAGTTTTTTCTCGATTTCGAGCTCTACGGGCAGTCCGTGAGTATCCCAGCCCGCTTTTCTTAAAACGTGCTTGCCCTTCATCGTCTGATATCTCGGAATTATATCTTTCATGACGCGGGTAAGAACGTGTCCTATATGCGGCTTTCCGTTAGCCGTCGGCGGTCCGTCGTAAAAAGTAAATTCTTCGTGTCCTTCGTTGTTTTTTATGCTCTTTTCGAAAACGTCGTTCGCGTTCCAGAAATCGATGATTTCCTGTTCTCTTTTAAGGAAATTAAGCGAAGCGTCAACTTTTTTATACATAATTTCTCATTCCTCCGCGCGTCTTATTGCATAAGACGTAAATATTCGGCTATGGCAGGGCGATTTTTCGTCTGCGCCTGCCCGAGCCGATACTTTTGTTTAATTTTAAGTATATATAATAATAACAAAAAATATCTGTATTGTAAAGGATTTTGAACCGTTTTAAGCGGCTGCGGGAATAATTCTCGCCTTTTTTTCATTATTCTATCGTCGAGCAAAGCCGCTCTTCGGCTGTTTTTCTTCGCTCGTCCGATTTTAAACATTCTTTTCGACAATTATTTTTCAAACTTTCATATATTTTCGCTTGCAATTTTTTTCGATTTGGGTTAAAATGTATGCACTGCGCTGAGTGGGGAGATAGCGGTGCCCTGTACTTGCAATCCGCTACAGCAAGGCTGATCGTTCCCCCCGGCTTGTCGTATGGTTGGCTGCGTGAGGTAAGGCGTGATGATGTCAAGGTCTTATGCAACGCAAAGCCGCGAACCGCGTCAGGATAGGGATATAGCAGCGCTAAACGGTCGATTGCGTGTGCCATGAGGTTGCTTTGACGGAGCGACCTGCCGCATTTACGCTTCGGTTCGGCTTGTCAAAGGGAATTGCGCAGTAAAAAAGAAGATAAAGCCGCTTTTCGGTCGCAAACGATTGATTAAAATCTGTCGTTCGGCTTTAAAGCGGCTTTAATTTTTTATCGTCTTTTTTTATCGTCGGATTTGCGTTTATCGCCATCCGCCCGAAAGGATTTTTTATGACTGAAATCGAAAAAAAACTTAACGATATTTTTTCGGAGATAGCCTCCGGCAACGACCGCGGCGAAAAAATCACTCTTCTCGGCGCGACGAAATTCGTACCCGCAGAAAGGGTGAACGAAGCGATTTCGGCGGGCTTAGAGGCGATAGGCGAAAACCACGCGCAGGAACTAAGGGATAAGTTTCCGTTTTATCTCCCTTGCGAAAAGCATTTTATAGGCACGCTTCAAAAAAACAAGCTTAAATACGTCGTCGGAAAAGCCGACTGTATCGACTCCGTTTCGACGGAAGATCTCGCGACGGCGATAAACGAAAAAGCTTATTCGTTAAACGTTTGCCAAAGCGTTATGTTAGAGATCAACGCGGGCGACGAATTCAGCAAAACGGGCGCAAGCATTAAAGCGGCAAAACCGCTCTATAAGTCGATTATCGGGCTGAAATGCTTAAAACTCACAGGCGTTATGGCTATGCTCCCCGAGGGGATAACGGACAATGAAAAAGCCGATTTATGCAAAGCCGTGAGAGAGTTTTACGACGAAATCCGAGAGACAACGCCGACCGTTAAAACGCTGTCGCTCGGGATGAGCGGAGACTATAAAATCGCGATAAAAAACGGAAGCAATATGATAAGGCTCGGCAGAGCCATATTCGGTGAAAGAACTTAATACAATCGGCTATCCGCAGGCGATAAAATTTATAAGGGAAATTTACAAGGAGGCAGAAAATGGGATTATTTAATTTTACGACGAAAAACAAACGCAAAGCAAAATCGGGCGAACAAAACGCATACGAACGCCCGCGCGAAAGAAAAATCGACTACTCCAACAGCGGCTCTATCGAACGGTTTTCTCCGAAATCGTTTGACGACGTGGCGGCGATTATCGACAGACTTTTATACGGCGAACCCGTTATCGTGGACGTATCCGAAGTGAGCGTACGCACGGCGCAAAGGGTAATAGATCTTATGTCGGGCGCAATTTACGCGATAGACGGCAATATGGGCGAAATGGCAAAGGACGTTTACGTTTTCACCCCCGGAAACGCCGCGAAATAAACTATCACGAAACAAATTATCGACCGTCAGCCGACGGCTGAAAAACGAATTTTAAAGAATAAACTGCCCGAAGCGGGGCGGACTTGAAAAGTCCGCCCCGCTTCGGGCTTTACTGCTCTGAAATATTTCTTCAAGTTTTACTCCGACATAACGGTTTTTAACGATATTTTTCTTATGCGAATAAAGTAAAAATACATCGCGAGTTCGTAAATTATAACAAACAAAATCGCCGTAACGGCAAGTGTTTTGAAATCGAAGTTATACGTCGGCACGTTATCGATTTCGGCGAAAACAACGTTAATCATTATTTTCAGCAACCCGTACTGATAAAAGGTGCCGATAACGAAACCGATACATGCAATCGGGCGATATGCTCCGAGAATATACCGACCGCAAATTCCGCCGTCATACCCGAAAATCCGCATCATAGCAATCGTTTTCGCGTTTCCTTTCACAACGCTCGAAAGCGACAAAAACAAAGTCACGAACGCAAGAATCAAACCTATCGACAAAATCATCCACGCGAACGTTTCACTCGCAATCTTGTTCATCGAAAAAGACATCTGCACCATCGCCGAAAAGCAGAACGCAGAAAATGCGATCAGAAAGACGAGCGATTTTCTGCTGCCGAGCGTCGCGCGCTTCAAACCTTTGAGGAAGGGTTGATTTTCATCGCCGCGTTTCCTTGTTTTCGTTTTTTCATTCCTTCGACCGTTAAGCAAATCGAGGGGCGGCATTTTCAGTTTTAAATAAGCAAACAACACCGAAATGCCCGCAAAAGCCGCTGTCGGCAAGAAGATAAGAAAAAGTGCAAGAACGGGATGAAATTTCACCGCAAGAGACGGAAACATATCAGAAGCCTGCTTTTGATAAAACGTCGGCAGATACAGATATCCCGCCGAAAAACCCAGAACGCACCCGACGAAAACGGACAGCCCGAAAATACGGAAATGCTTTGCGATTTTCATATCGGAATATCCGAGCGCCTTTAAAATTCCCAAATCTTTTCCGCGCGCGTCGACGTAATTTTTAACGTAAAACAATAGCATAACGACCGACGTTGCGATAAGGCATCCGCCCGAAACGCCCGATATAACCTTGCCCATCATAACCTGCGCGTCGTACATTGCCAAAGCCGCTTCCGTCGTTATTTCGTCTTTTATTAAAGCGAGATCGATATTATAACTCAAAAACAACGTGCATACGAACGCCGCGCAACACGCGACGATCGTTATTCCGAAAAGCTTCGTTACGTCCTTTAAACCGATAACCATTTCGTCACCACCCGATTTCGTACGCGGTTTTCTGACGGGCGTTGGTATAAATTTCCGAAATCTTTCCGCTGTTCATTTTTATAACCGTGTTCGCCGTCTCCGCGATATTCGCGTTATGCGTAACCATAACGACTGTAAAACCCGAGTCTTTATGCAATTTGCAGATATAATCGAGTACTTGTCGCCCCGTTTTTTCGTCGAGCGCGCCCGTCGGTTCGTCTAAAAACAACACTTTCGGCTTTTTCGCAAGCGCGCGGGCAACAGACACTCTTTGCTGTTCTCCGCCCGAAAGTTCGAACGGATATTTTTTCAGCTTATCGGAAAGTCCTACCGCCGCGATAATTTCCTTACAATCCTTATTATCCGCAAGATCCGCGCCCATCCGCACGTTTTTCTCCACGGTCATATCGGGCAGAAGATAATACTGCTGAAAAATAAATCCGACGTTATCTTTGCGAAACGCCGTAAGCTCCTTATCGGAAAGCTCGGCGATATTCAAGCCGTCATACTCCACGCTCCCGCCGTCTACCCGTTCAAGCCCCGAAAGACAGTTTAAAAGCGTGGATTTTCCCGACCCCGACGCGCCTAAAATCACGACGAAATCTCCGCTTTTTATCTGCAAATCTATTCCTTTCAGAACTTCCGTTCTGCTCTCGCCCGCGCCGTAAGTCTTTTTAATTTTTTTTACTTCAATCATTTTTCTCCCCCTCTTTTTCACCATAGCGAAGTTTCAAACCCTCGTAAACGTCGGTCACCGCGCGACTCGAAAGTTCCTCGTCCCATTCGAGATAATTCGTCGCGATCATAGAGGCTATACCGTGAACGTAAATCCACATTTCGAGGTAAAACATAGTCGCTTTATCCTTATCAAGATCGACTTGTTCGCTTACGAGATTTACAAGCTCGTCCATCTCGTCGGCGTAATTTATCGTCTCTTTCGAGCGGTCGCGCATAAAAAGCAACTTGAAAAGCTCCTTTTCCTCGCGCGCGAAACGGATATACGCCATTCCGCTCGCCTTGAACGGAACGTATTTCCCGCTTTCGAGTTCCCTTTTTCTGTAAGACTGATAAAGTTCGTTCGCCGCCGAAATAATCGCGCTTTTGACTTCTTCCATATTTTCGAAACGCCCGAATACCGGTCTCGACGACGTGCCAAGTTTTTCCCCGAGCGTGCGCGCGGAAACGGCGGGAAAACCCCTTTCCCTCGTAAGAGAGAGCGCGGCGTTTATAATTTCTTCTTTTGTAAACATAAAATCTCTCGGCATAATCAACCTCCGATTTTTAAAATTACAAGCGTAGCGTTACACCTGTAATTTTATTATAAGAAATTTTATGTCGTTTGTCAACGGTTTCGCGGCGTTTTACTTTTTTCTTCATTATATTTTTTAAGCCGACAAAATCAACGCTAAGCCGACCAAAACCGCTACGCCCCGAAAAACGCGGGGCGAAATAACGCTTTCGCTCTTTTTCGACGTTTTATGTTGTTTAAATAACAAATAATCCGCCCGATTCGATTTAATTTTACTTTTTTTTGTGTTAAAATGAAACAGATAGCTGCCCGAGCGATACACGACGTCGCCGCGGCTAAAAAAAACTGAAAGGAGAAACGACAATGGATAAACACGGAATTGCGATACTTGCGGATAACCCGTTGAAAGCAGAAGAAATTGCAAAAGCTTTTGAAAACAGCGGCAGATTTACTATAATCGGAAAAACGTCGGACGGTGAAGAAGGCGCGAATATGATTCTGAAAAACGACGCCGAATTTTGCGTTATAGACCTGATTTTGTCGGGTCTCGACGGACTCGGAGTTCTGGACAGACTTAAAGCTTACGGCGCAAAAACCAAAACCGTGGTTTACTCCTCGCTATCCAGCGAAGAGGTCGTGGAGACCTGTATCTCTAAGGGCGCAAGCTTTTACGTCGCTAAGCCTTGCCCCGTGGAAACGCTCGTTAATCGTGTTATAGACCTGTTTCTGAACGGTAATCACGAAAATTTACCGAACAATATGCGGGCTGCGAAAACGACTTCCTTAGACGAGCGGATAAGCAAAATTTTTATCTCGGTAGGCATTCCGCCGCACATAAAAGGTTACGGATATTTAAGAGAGGGAATTAAAATCGCGGTGTGCGATCCGGACGTGATAAACAACATAACAAAGAAACTTTACCCTATGATCGGCGAGAAATACGCGACCACACCGAGCAAGGTGGAAAGGGCGATCCGCCACGCGATAGAGGTCGCCTGGGCGCGCGGAAGAATAGGCAACATAAACGATTTGTTCGGCGTGCAGACCTATCTTTCGGGCGAAAAACCGACCAACGGAGAATTTATCGCGCTTATAGCCGACAAAATGCTTTTGGAAGGCGCATAATTTTAACTTTTTTGCGGTAAAATCACGCAACTTTTCCGAGTCCGAAAAATGAAAATTTAAAAAATTTCGTTTTTTACTCAAAAACAGTTTACAAATTCATATAATATGATATAATTACACCGCAACGCTCGTTTGAGCCGATTTTAAATATATGAAACCGCATTTGCGGTAATGTAAGCGGAGACGTTATATGAAGTATGTAAAATGCCCGAGGTGCGACCTCAATTATATGCCCGATACCGAAAAATATTGCGACGTGTGTAAAGCCGAACTCAAACTCGGTCCGACGATCAAGTTCGTCTCGTTCGGTGACGACGACGATAACGATCAGATCCTCTGCCCCGTCTGCAAACGCAATTATATGGATCCGGGCGACGAAATGTGCGCCGAATGCAGAGAGGAGAAAAACGATAAGGCGGCGATCGAGCCCGAACAGGAAGTAGATCCGGACAGCGATGAAGAATGGAGAAACTACCTCGACGAAGACGAGAAAGAAGCTATCAGCAACAAGGTTGAAGACGGCGAAGAAATGCTTTCTCTCGACAAGCTCGGCGAAGAAGAAGCCAAGGAGCTTTTCGACGACGAAGAGGAAGAAGACACCGATTACTACGACAACGAACCCGACGACGAGGAAGAGGACGATTTCGATTACCCCGACGCCGACGAATCCGATTTCGAGGATTACGAAGAAGACGAGGAAGAGGAAGAAGACGAGGACGAGGGCGACGATTTCTAAGCCGATTTTAAAGTGCGTAGATGTGTTTTTAATCGAAAAAGTTGTTTTTCCTGAAAAAAGGTTTTTTCGATCGACATTACTTGACTTTACTACCCCTTTTCGGTTATAATCGTCTTGTAAGGATTAAGACTTACGGCAAATCAAACATAAAATATCAAATCGTTGCGAAAAAGAGTAACGTTATTCATTCGGGCACAGAGAAAAGACGGTCGGTGCGAGTCTTTGCCGAAGAAAACGCGAAGTGCGTTTCGCAGTTAAGAGGGGCTAATCACCTTCGGTTCTCCGCCGTTAAAGGAGTTTAAGGGAAAGCGGGCAACCGTTTTCCGAAGAAAAGTGGAACCACGTTTAAAACGTCTTTTCGTTATTTACGGAAAGGCGTTTTTTTTGACATAACGACTTTTTCAAGTCGCTCGGAAGACTTTTCGTTTTTTAGCAGAGTTTTTTTAGCGGAGACAGATTTTAGCGGAGACAGATTTATGTTTTTTAAAGCTATGCGCGAAGATATCGCTTTTGCCAAGCAAAACGACCCCGCCGCGCGTTCAAAATTCGAAATATGGCTTACATACCCCGGCATAAAAGCCCTTTCAAGGCACAGAGTGGCAAACTTTTTTTACCGCCACCATATGAAGCTTATCGCCAGCATGATAAGCAAGTTCGCGAGATTTTTAACGGGGATAGAAATTCACCCCGCGGCTAAAATCGCCCCGGGCGTGTTTATCGATCACGGCGCGGGCGTCGTTATCGGCGAAACGGCGGTTATCGAAAAGGGCGTGCTTATTTATCAATGCGTAACGCTCGGCGGCACGGGAAAGGACTTGGGAAAACGCAGGCACCCCGTCGTTAAAGAGGGCTGCGTTATCTCTTGCGGGGCGAAAGTTCTCGGCGGAATAACTATCGGCGAGTTTTCGAAAATCGGCGCGGGAAGCGTTGTGTTAAAAGACGTTCCGCCCCACTCCACCGTCGTAGGCGTTCCCGGGAGAATAGTCAGGATAAAAGGCGAAAAAGTCCCCGACAACACGCCCGATAAATGCGATCCTATCCTGGAAGAAATTTGCAGCTTACGCGCAAGAATAGACGAACTCGAAAAAAAACTCGGCGATTAACGCATAAAAAAACTTGACGATTAACACATTATACATACTTTTACGGAAAAGGAGAAGACAATGAGAATTTACAACACCCTTTCGGGAACGAAAGAAGAATTCGTGCCTTTACACGGCAACAAGGTCAATATGTACGCCTGCGGCATAACCGTTTCGGGCGAAGCGCATATCGGTCACGCTTATCAGGCGCTTATTTACGATATAATCAGAAAATTTCTCGTAAAACAAGGCTATGACGTAACTTACGCGAGAAATTACACGGACGTCGACGATAAAATCATCGCCCGCGCCAAAGAAGCGGGAATTCCCGCCGACGCCTACGCGAAAATGATGATCAAGAAAATCGACAAGGTTATGCGCGAAATGGAAGTCGACGACCCCGATATATGGCTTAAAGCCACCGATAATATCGGTAATATCATCGATTTCGTGTCCGAGCTTATCAAAAAAGGACATGCCTACCCGACCGCAAAGGGCGACGTCTATTTCTCCGTGGAGTCCTTCGCACCGTACGGCAGACTTTCTCACAGAAACTTGGAAGACGCGCTTAACGGCGTTCGTATCGAAAACGACGACGAAAAGAAAAACCCGCTCGATTTCGCTCTTTGGAAGAGCGCGAAAGAGGGTGAAATCTGCTGGGATTCCCCTTGGGGCAAAGGCAGACCGGGCTGGCATATAGAATGCTCGGCAATGAACAGAAAGGCGTTCGGCGAACAAATCGATATTCACGGCGGCGGAAGAGACCTTATTTTCCCCCACCACGAAAACGAAATCGCTCAGACGGAAGCTCTTACGGGCAAACAGTTCGTGAAATATTGGGTTCATAACGGACTTATCAAGGTAAACGGGCAGAAAATGAGCAAATCGCTCGGCAACAGCCTTCTTTTGTCCGACCTTTTAAAAGACTACTCAAACGAAGCGATCAAATTCGCGCTTCTTTCCACCAACTATCGTAACGACATAAACATCACGCCCGACCTTTTCCCCGAAGCCGAAAGACATCTCGCCGACTTTTATAAGGTGTACGTCGAAGCCGAAAAAGCGGGAATAGAGATAAGCGGCGAATATCCCGAAATCGATAAAAAATTCGACGAAGCCATGAGCGACGATTTCAACACCGCACTCGCGCTTTCCGAGCTTTACGCTTATTTCAAGCAGATCCGTTCGCTTATCGCAAAGAAAGATCCGACGGCGGGAAAGATGCTCGCGCAGATTAAAAAGACTTATTCTCTGCTCGGTCTCTTCACCAAAAACGCCGACGAGTTTGTTAAGAATTACGACAAAACTCACGAAGAACCCGTTCCCGAAGACGTTAAAGCCTTAGCCGAAAAAATGCAGAGTGCGAGAGCCGAAAAGAATTACGCCCTTTCGGACGAGCTTCGCGCCGAAATTCTCGCGAAGGGTTACACCGTTATGATATCGAAAGACGGCGTTTCGGTAAAAAAGGCGTAAAAGAACAAATTTAAACTGACAAAAAAGACCGATTGACTTAAAAACAGTCGTTTAATCGACTTATAGGCGCATATTTAACTTTCGATTGCTCATATTTTCGTTATGGATAAAGAAAGAAAATTGAACGAAATCGAAGAAAAGTTAAGCTACGCCGAACCTTCCGAAGTAGGCGGATTGCTGAAAGAAGTTTTTCGCCTTATCGGCAGAGGCAAACTTTAAAAAACAGATTTATAATTCAGCTCTGTTTTTACAACTTTGTTGCCGTTACTGTTACCATTACACACAAAAACGTCGGGGAGAAAATTCTCCCCGACGTTTTTAGCCGAGTTTTTAATAGGGTAATATAAGATCTATTTTTGCCGACCCCAACACATGGGTGTGAGGAGTTATACTGTACGACTGAACCCTGACGATTTTTTTAGTTTTTTTATCGAATCTGCGGACAGCGTTTATGCTGAACCAACCGCCTCCGCTTACGGTATAATAGAAATCTCCGCACCTGACGCCGTCTTCCTGAAACTTTTCCGCCCTCGTTCTCGAAGTTCTGACTTTCTTGATTTTTTTTGTTTCGGGATTAAATTTTTTGTCCGAGTTTCCTATGCCGCCGCGCCCTAAATAACGAATATTTCCGTCATCATCTAACCTGATATAATCTATTTTCTTATTCGGAAGAAGGTTTGTAAGATATTCTGCGTTTCCGTTTTCGTCGAATTTGTAAATTTTCGCATTCTTCCTTGTTAAAACCTTCTCTATTTTAAATTTCCAGAAGCTTTCTCTATAAAGTCTCGCTCTCCTGTATACGTCTTCCTCCACAAATAAATTTTCGCCTAAAAAAGAATATACCTTCGTGTCGGACGGATCCCGAGGGGTAAGATTATACAATTTTTCGGTTTTTGTATCGTAAACATATATCGACGATCTGATTATAAAATTATCATCATTCTCGTCTTTTGACGGTTCTTTCGTAATAAAGTAGATCTTGCCGTTTTCTTCCTCGCTGTTCTCAAAAGATAGCCATTCTCCCGAAGGAACGGTGAAAATCTTTTTTTCGAAGCCGAGGACAACGGATTTTATAAATACATCGTCGCCGACCGTCATTATGCGATATCCGCTCGAAAAAATCATGTAGTCGTCTGTGTCGTCAAGCACAAAAGTTCTGCCCGTAACTTTGTTGCAGGAATAATATTTCTCTTCGTGATAATCTCTCAGGACTAAATAATTCTCATACTGATACACGCAGGATAATCCCGTGTAAGACCGCGAAGTGTCGGCAGCCGTTACAAAATAAGTGTGAAGCTCATCGGTTTGCGGGTTATACCCCATAAACGCCGAAAACCTGCTTTCTTCCTTTTTGAAAAAAGCGGAAAAATACAATTCGCCTTCTTTCACGGAAAACGAATTAAGTTGAGACAACTCGTAAGTTTCGCCTTCGAACTCGGTATCGCAAAATATTACCTTATGCGTTTTATCTTTTATCGAATATTTTATAAGGAAAAATCGCTTATTTTCTTCGTCGTCCATAAAAGACGCGCCGAAAAGCAATGTTTCTCCGATATAAGCGTAATCGCTTACGCCATAATCGACATACTTATAAGTTTTGTCTTCCACAGACAATTCCTTAACAAGCACCTCCTCGTCTTCGCCGTTTGTTTTGCACCTGTATATGCCGCTATAAATGTAATTCCCGTCCCACACGGTGTCCATCGGATCTTTGTGACAACTCGTAAGAAAAGTTAAAGCAAACCCGATACAAATCAAAACCGCCGTGAAACTAAACAGCTTGCTTTTTTTCAACGTTTTTTTCAAACTCATCTTTTTTCCTCCTTTTTCCCTTTATTAAATAATAACAAAAAATCGGCGGGATTTCAATAGTTCCCGCCGAAAAAGTTTGCCGATATTGAATTTATTTTGAAAACACGATCGTTTTATTTTAAAATAACGTTCATTGCGTCCGAAAGATATTCTCCGACGTTTTCGATTTCGCCTTTATCCGTAAGATAGGAGAGTTCGGGAGAAATCGGAAGTCTGCCCAAAATCGGGAGGGAGTACTCCGCCGCCACTTCTTCTAACTTGCTTTTACCGAACGGATAAATCTTCGTTTTGCAATCGGGACACTCGACGTAGCTCATATTCTCGATAATTCCGAGGATTTTTATATTCATCATCTCCGCCATTTTAACGGCTTTGCCGACGATCATCGAAACGAGATCCTGCGGAGTGGTGACGATAACTATTCCGTCCACGGGGAGCGACTGAAAAACCGTGAGCGGAACGTCGCCCGTTCCCGGAGGCATATCGACGTACATATAGTCTACGTCCTGCCAATAAACGTCGGTGAAAAACTGCTTCACCGCCCCGCTTATCACGGGACCTCTCCACACCACGGGATCGTTATCCTCGGGAAGAAGAAGGTTCATAGACATTACTTTTATTCCCTGTTTCGTAAGAACGGGGTTGATTTTTTCGTCATCCGTTGCCGTGGCTTTTTCGGTTATGCCGAAGGCTTTGGGAACGGACGGACCCGTTATATCCGCGTCCAGAACGGCAACTTTTCTGCCGCTTCTTAATGTGTTTACCGCAAGCAGATCGGTAACCATAGACTTACCTACTCCGCCCTTGCCGCTCATAACGGCAATCATTTTTCCGATTTTCGTACTCGGAAGCGGTTTTGCCATAAAATCTTTTTTCTCGCAAGCCTCGCCGCAAGATCCGCAATCGTGATCGCAACCCATATTTTATCTCCTTATTTATCGTCTGTAATGCCGTCAACACGCGTTAAAAGACTTACAGACCGTTTTATTTTGTTGTCTATAACATCCAAAAACACGCGTTAATCGACTTATAGGCTATCTTATTATCTTTCCGTTTTTAATTTTTATGTTATTGTAGCTCTCGAAACCCGGAACCGAGTCGGGTTCGGTGCAGGTGATTATCGTCTGCATTTTCTTCGCCGCAAGAAGCAGATTATTCCGCCGGGATTTATCGAGTTCGCTGAAAGCGTCGTCTAAAATAAGCACGGGATACTCCCCGAACCGCTCCTTGAAAATTTCCGTTTCGGCAAGCTTTAAAGAAAGCGCGCAGGTGCGCTGCTGACCTTGCGAACCGTAAGTTCTCACGTCCGTGCCGTTGACCTTGATTTTCAGATCGTCCCTGTGCGGACCTACCGTCGTGTAACCGAGTTCGTAGTCCTTTTCAACGCGTTCTTTAAGCGCAGCCATAAGCTGATCGTAAATTTCGCCCTCTTCGCCCTCGTATTTATAGTCGCCCGAAACCGACATTTCTTCCGCTCCGTCCGTTATCGTTGCGTGTGCCTCTTTTGCGAGCGGCGCAAGCTTCGCTATATACGCGTTCCGCTCGAAAACAACCCTCGCGCCCGCGGCTGCCAAGCTCACGTCCCATACGGGGAGCGTGTCGAAAACCATATCTCTGTCCTGTTCTTTCAGTAAATTATTCCTTTGCGAAAGCACTTTTTTATACTTTTGCAAAGCGTAAAAATACTTACTCGACATCTGCGACAGGGAAATATCCAGAAAACGACGTCTGTCCTCGGGGGCTTCCTGAATAAGTTTAAGCTCGGCGGGATTGAAAAAAACCGAGTTCACGTTGCCGATAAGCTCGCCGATTTTGGCGATAGGCACGCCGTTTATTTTAATTTCCTTGTTTTTATCTCCGAAAAAATCTATTTCCACGCCGACTTTGCCGAAAGCAGAAATCGCCTCGCCGATAATAACGGCCTTATCTTCGCCCGCTAAGATAAGCTGCTTATCTCTCGCGGCGCGCGGCGAATAACCCGTGCAAAGGTAAAAAATCGCTTCGGCGCAATTGGTTTTGCCCTGAGCGTTGGCTCCGCTGATTATGTTTATCCCGTCCGAAAACTTAAATTCCTCGTCGGAATAATTTCTGAAATTTTTAAGTTTTAGAGAATCGATAATCATTGCCGCAAGCCCTCGGATTTTACACGTAAAGTATAACCTTTTTTATTATTTTTGTCAATAAATAGTGCCGCGTTAAACCCAAAAGCACAAAATCTTGATTTTTATTTTGCGGGCTTAAATATAAGTTGATTTTTTTTCGGGTTTGTTTTATTATATATAGTACAGATTACATAACGTTATAATGCAGAATTATGGGTTGAATTGCCGTTATCGGCAGCTGCGTTTTTGCGGGTTATGAAGCAGTCGCCCGCAGCTGAAAAGGAAATTATACAGATGGAAAATTACGAATTGATTTGGGAAAGGGCGTTAAGGCATCTTAAAGTTACCGTAAGCACGATCGCCTATTCGACATACATAGAACAGTTAAAACCGATCGATCTTATCGGTTCTAAGCTCATTTTATCGACGAAATCGGAACTTTTTGCTTCCGAAGTTGCTAAAAGGCTCGTCGATAAGATAAGAGAAGCCCTGGCGGCTACGGGTTCGGGCGTTACGGATATCAAGCTTTACGTCGAGGGAAGCGACGAAGATTATCTCGCGAGAAAGGGCGTCGCGCCCGTGGAATCGGAAATCGACTCCACTCCCATAAATCCCAAATACACTTTCGATACGTTCGTGGTCGGCTCGTCCAACCGCTACCTTTACGCTGCGGCGAAAGCCGTTGCCGAAAACCCGTCGGACAGCTATAACCCGCTGTTCATTTACGGCGGAGCGGGCTTAGGAAAAACGCACATAATGCACGCTATCGCGAACTACATAAAGCAGAACAATCCGCTCAAAAACGTACTTTACGCGACCTGTGAAAAGTTCACGAGCGACCTTATAACGACTATCCGTCAGGGCAAAGCCTACTCTCAGGAAGGAATGGATTTCAGAAACAAATATCGCAACGTCGACGTTCTCATTATCGACGACGTTCAGTTTCTGGCGAAAAAGCAGTCCACGCAGGAAGAGTTTTTCCATACTTTCAACGAGCTTTATTCGCAAAACAAACAGATAGTTTTGTCCGCGGACTGCCACCCGAAGGAAATCGAACTGCTCTCCGAAAGGCTTAAAACCCGCTTCGAAGGCGGACTTATGGCGCAGGTTCTCCCCCCGGATATCGAAACAAAAATCGCGATACTCCAAAAAAAGGCGGAAATGCGCAAATATATTCTTTCTCTGGACGTCGCGCTGTACCTTGCCGAAAACTCGGATAACGACGTGAGATCGCTCGAAGGAATGCTTAACAAGGTGATTTTCGCGTCTATGCTCCACGAAGAGCCGATAACGCTCGAACTTACCAAAGAAGCGTTGAACGAATGCGCTCCGAGCGGCGGCGAAAAGGAAGTTTTAACGTCCGATTCGATAATCGACGCGGTTTGCAATTTCTATAAAATTCAACGCTCCGACCTTATCGGAAAGAAAAAGAACAAAGAGGTCGTCGAGCCGCGCCAGATTTGCGCGTACCTTATGACCGAACTTTTGTCTATCCCGCTCGTTACGATAGGTCAGGCGCTCGGCGGAAGAGACCACACGACGGTTATTCACGCAAGAGATAAAATCGCCGAACTTATCAAGGAAAACACGAGGGTCGACACCGAGATAAAAGACCTTAAAAATATGATTTTGAAAAAATAATGGATACCGAATTTATAGAAGACGAATTTGACGCCGTGGTTATCGGCGCAGGGCATGCGGGCTGCGAAGCGGCTCTCGCCCTTGCGAGAACGGGAATGAAAACCGCTCTCACCACGATTAACCTCGACAATATCGCGTTTATGCCGTGCAATCCCTCTATCGGCGGCACGGCGAAAGGACATCTCGTCCGCGAGCTGGACGCGCTCGGCGGCGAAAT
Source organism: uncultured Clostridia bacterium (assembly GCA_934247225.1). Lineage (GTDB taxonomy): Bacteria > Bacillota > Clostridia > Christensenellales > Borkfalkiaceae > UBA10281. Next base: position 68,812 of record CAKQJE010000008.1, on the reverse strand, counting down.
GGGCATAAACGCGGACAAGGCGATGATGCAGATAAAAATGCTCAACCGCGGGAAAGGCTCGGCGGTTCAGTCGCTCCGCTCGCAGGAAGACAAGCGCCTTTATCATTCCTTAATGAAACAAACGCTCGAAAACACCGACGGGCTTTACATACTTCAATGCGAAGCGACCGATATCCTCGTCGAAAACGGCGAGGTTTGCGGGGTTAAAACCTCGTTCGGGAGCATACTCAGATGCCGCGCGGTAGTCGTTGCGACGGGCGTTTACTTAAACAGCAGAATAGTCGCGGGAGAATGGGAACAAAATATGGGTCCCTCGGGATTTGCCCCCGCGACTCATCTTACCGACTCGCTTATAAAACTCGGCTTTAAAATTCGCCGCTTCAAAACGGGTACGCCCGCGAGAATAGATCGCCGTTCGATAGACTTTTCAAAGCTCGAAATTCAAAACGGCGAGACGGAAATTTACTCGTTTTCGTTTATGACGGACAAGATTCCCGAAAAGCAGGAGCCTTGCTACATCGCATACACGAACGAAACCACGCATAAAATAATCAGGGAAAACCTCGATCGTTCGCCCCTCTACAACGGAAGCATTTTAAGCACGGGACCGAGATACTGCCCGTCCATCGAGACCAAAGTTATGCGTTTTGCGGACAAGGAACGGCACCAGCTTTTCCTCGAACCCGAAGGCTACGACACCAACGAAATTTACGTTCAGGGAATGTCCACTTCTCTCCCCCACGACGTGCAGAAGTCTATGTATAAGTCGATTATCGGCTTGGAAAACTGCCGAATAATGCGTTACGCTTACGCGATAGAATACGACTGTATCGACTCGCTCGACTTAAAGCCGAGCCTTGCTTACAAAAAAATCCCGTCGATTTTCACCGCCGGGCAGATCAACGGTACGAGCGGCTACGAAGAAGCTGCGGCGCAGGGGCTTATCGCAGGAATCAACGCTTCGCTATACCTTCGCGGCGAAAAACCGCTCGTTTTAAAAAGAGACGAAGCTTACATCGGCGTTTTAATCGACGATCTCGTTACCAAAGGCACGAACGAGCCTTACCGTATGATGACTTCGAGAGCCGAATACCGAATTTTTTTAAGGCAGGACAACGCCGATTCGAGGCTTACCGAAAAAGGAAGAGCGGTCGGACTCGTCAAGGACGACAGATACGAAAAATATCTTTGGAGACAAGGGAAAATCGCCGAGCTTAAAGAAAAAGCTTCGGTCAAGATCGCGGCGAAAACGTGCGAGCCGTTCGTTAAAAATTACGGTTTCGGGAGCGTTTCTTCTCCCCTTTCCCCTATCGATATGATTAAAAGGAACATTCCGCTCACGGATATCTGCAAATATTTCGATCTTTTCGGAGATTATCCTTACGATATAATCGAAAGAGTGGAAACGGACGCGAAATACGAGGGTTATCTCAAAAAAGGCAAAGAACAGATAGAAAAGGCGCAAAAGCTCGAAGAAAAGGCTCTGCCCGACGATATCGATTACACGGCTATAAAAGGGCTTCGGCTCGAAGCTCAGGAAAAACTCAACGCGATAAAGCCCGAAAATCTCGGGCAGGCTTCGAGAATATCGGGCGTAAGCCCTGCGGACATCGCTGTTTTGATGGTATTTCTCGTAAGCCGCAGATAACGCAGTCGGCAATTTAAAAGCCGCTTCAAGCGGATTTATAAGAAAAATGGAAAACAAAGAAGATAAAAATACGCCCGAAACGGCGGCAGAACAGAAAAAAACGCCCGAAAAGGCAAAGAAAAAGCCGCAAAAAGGCTCTAACGACGATTTTAAACGCAAATATTTCGATTACTATGACGATATTAAAATAAGCGACCGTCAGGATTGGTAATATAGCCGATAAGCGGTCAGCCGCAAGGATAAATTATATGGAAAACTATCCGAAAAAAGGCGTATACAAACATTATAAAGGCAAACTATATGAACTTTTGTATATTGCCATACATAGCGAAACGCTTGAAAATATGGTGGTTTACAAGGCTTTGTACGGCGACGGAAAAATTTGGGTTCGACCGCTCTCCATGTGGAGTGAGATAATAACGCTCCCCGACGGCGAGAAAACCGAACGTTTTTCCTACGCGGGCGAAGTTGCGCAAAAATCAAACGAGGTGAAATTATGAAAATAAGAAAGGGATTCGTAGTCAGAAAGGTGGGCGACGCTCAGTACGCCGTGGCAACGGGCGAAGCTTTGAAGCATTTCAAAGGAATGATCAAGCTCAACGAAATGGGCGCGTTTATGTTCACGCTTCTCCAAGAGGAAACGACCGCCGAACAGGTTGCGGAAAGAATCGAACAATCTTTCGAGGGCGATCACGAAGCGATTATGGCGGATATCGGAAAGTTCGTCGCAACGCTTAAAGAAGCCGACGTTTTAGAAGACGAACAATAATTTCGGGACGACGAACGGTAATTTCGAAAAAACAAAAAACGGAAGACAGAAAACGGAGAAAGACAAATGATTAAGGAATTCGAGTTCAACGGACATAACGCGACCGTTATTATTCCCGATAATTTCAACGGAAAATGGGTGTGGAAAACGGAATTTTTCTATGCGTTCGACAAAGCCGAGCAAACGCTTTTAAGTAAAGGCTACGCGCGCGTTTATTACGGAATAAGCGATATGTACGGAAGCGACCGCGCGGTAAGGCTTATGCACGCTTTCCACCTTTATCTGATCGAAAACCTCGGATTTAAAGAAAAACCTTTTCTTTTCGGATTTTCGAGAGGCGGACTTTACGCGTTCAATTACGCGCTTTACTATCCCGAATACGTCGGCAAAATTTATCTCGACGCGCCCGTTTTAAATCTTAAATCGTGGCCGCCGGAAGGAAGCTCCGAACATACGCAGATGCTCGGAGAATACGGAATGACGGAAGAGTCGTTCGAAAATTTCAAATTCAGCCCGATAGATAATCTCGAAGAATTTTCAAAAAACAATATTCCCGTTCTTATCGTTGCGGGCGGAAGCGATTCCGTAGTGCCGTATAAGGACAACTGTCTGAAAATGGTCGATTTTTACAAAGCGAAAGGTCTCGGTATAAAATTTATTTTAAAACCCGAGTGCGAACATCATCCCCACTCTTTGGACGACGTTTCGCCGATCATTGATTTTGTTGAAAATAAATAAATTGCAATAAAATATTTCCGCCCGTCGGCAAAGCCGACGGGCGGAATTTTAATGCTATCGATTTTTAAAGTTATTTCAGTTCAAATCTTGCGACTCTCGCGCTCAAAGAAACGCCGTAAGCGAACGGTTCGACCGGGAACTCGTTTTTCTTAACGCCCTTAACGCTTTTGCCGTTATCGAGCCATTTTGCGGAAACGATTTTCTTATCCGTCGAAATTTTGACGTGTTTTACCTCCCCGCCTCTCGCGACGTTGGGATCCGCGCTCATCGGAACTTTCTTTATAACCGCGTAATAATACTTGCCGTCGGTCAAAATATCCGCGTTTTCAGCTTCTATTCCCGCCGAAACGGCGTTATAGATAAAGTTTTTGTTTATTTTTATCCATTTTCCGAGCATAAGGAGATTTTCCTTTTCAACCACGGGGATAAGACCGTTACCCATAAGACCCGTGTTAAGAAGGAGATTGCAGTTGAATTTACGGCAATCGATAATCATTTCCACAAGTTCCTTGGGCGATTTAACGCAAATATCGTCTTTTGCATACCCCCAATGGTCGGTCAGAGCCTCGCAGACCTCGCCCGCGATAGGCTTTTTGGAAGTGTCGACGAAAAACGCTTTGCCGCGCTCGAAAGTTACGCTGTCGATTTCCTTATGTCCCGTTTCGCCGCACGCCGAAAGACCCGTGTTGTTGATTATCATAGCTTCGGGCTGATATTTTCTTATCGTGCCGTAAAGCCTGTCTTCCTGCCAATCGTCGTTCGGTTTATCCCACATTCCGTCGAACCAGAAACCGCCGATCTTGCCGTAAGACGTGCAAAGAATTTCTATGCTTTTAACAAGATAATCTATGTATTTCGGGAAATTGTTTTTATAATCAGGATTATACCAATCGAGAAGAGTGTGATAGAAAAACGGAACGATACCCTCTTTGTTGCACTCGTCCACGAATTCCTTGATCAGATCTCTACCCGCCGCGCTGTGCGGAGCGTCGAAATCGTTAAGCCCTTTCGTATCGTAAAGCGAAAAACCGTCGTGATGACGGGTGGTAAGGGTTATATACTTGCAACCCGCCGCTTTCGCGGTTTTGACAAGCTGTTTCGCCCAATCGTTTCTCACCTTGAATTTCTTCGTAAGTTCGTTATATTTCGCGTGATCGATCGTGTTCTGAGCCAAAACCCATTCGCCCTTTCCGAGGATGCTGTAAAGTCCGAAATGATTGAACATTCCGAAACCCATTTTCTTAAAATTTTCTATATACTCGAATGCCATTTTTTACCTTTTATTTTTTTCGTACCTGAAAATAAAAATAAGTGTTTTAATTTTCAGCATACTTGAAAATAAGGGCTGTCAAAACCCTTATTTATGCGCATTTTATTTATTGAAACCTTTATTTTAAAAGTTTTTATCGTATCATAAATCCTCTATCGGCATTTCGATATCGGACGTTACGATAACGTCTTCGGAAATCGCGATTATTTCTGCTTCCGCGTGTTCCCACTCTTTTTTGTTCTTTTCGTTGTCCATTTTGTGCCTCCGAAAATATCTGATATTTGCCGCAGAACGTTTTCGCCGCGGCTCGGCTTTATGATTTTTATAAGTAGATTATATAAACCGATTATATAAGCCGAGCCGCGGAAAATTATTTTTCAAATTGCTTATTGCCTATTGCTTATCGCTTAATCGAACGGCGTTACGAACGGATCGTCCGTGGAAGTCGTTACGATATCGACGTCATCGAGAACGATAATCTCGATCTGAGGTTCTTCGTACTGTTTTTTCATTTTATTTTACCTCCGTCTCAGCCATTGCTTTGGTTTGCGTATGCCACGGCGGATTTGCCGTAAGCATACGTTGCTTTTGCGAGTTCTTTAAGTTCTGCCGAATAAGTTTCTCCCGCCGCGATACGAGCGCAGTAACTGCCCACGTCCGTGGTAATGGTTTGAAGGACTTCGTCCGCATGATATACCGTTACGGTGAACGTCTTGCCGACGTAATTTATTGCTTTTAAGGCGTCGGTCACGTAAACGTGATAACCGTCGATAAGCGTGGTGTTCCATTCCGTTATCTCGGTGTTATCGATATAGTATTTGTAATTCGGACTTGTATTGAATACGGTATCCTTAACGGCAAACACGAGGCTGTTCGCATTGTCGAATCTGACGCTGACCTTAACGATATTTTCGCCTTCTCTTACGGAAGTGTCTGTCATTTCGGCAGTGTTTTGAACCATTCCGAGTTCGGTTATACGAGCCTGAACAGCCGCGATGTCGGCTTCGTCCGCTTTACGATATTTCATTGCGGCAAGACCGTAATACATAACGTCCGCGGCAAGTTGTTTGGTTACCTCGGTGTTGGCTTCGTTACTATATGCCTTTTCGAGATAATCGGCAACGCTGTAGTTTTCGATGATATCGTAAGCCGAACCGTCCGTGTAAACTACGGTGATGCCTCTTGCGATCATCTGAGGAGTAATTCCTCTGAACACGTATTTGCCCGCGTATTTGCTGTTCGTCATAGCGACGAATTCTGTAAGCGTTTCTTCCGTCATAGTTCCGTTCTTCATATACTTAACGACGACAACCGTGTTTTCGGTCTTGGTCTTTACGTAATAGTTGAACGAAATATCTTCGCCGAGCGTTACGCTTGCGCCGAGAATCTGTTTCTCGAACACCTCGTAAGCTCCGTTTACGCTTATAAGTTTGCAGCCGTCCTTAATAAGGCTTGCGTCAACCTTGCTCGAGAACGTTCCGCCGCTTACCTTAACCACTTTCGAGCTGTTGTCGAATTCGGTTTCCGTCGTGTCGTCGTAAGCAAACGCCCTGATTGCCGTGCCGTGTGCGGAAGTAAACGTTCCGCCCGTGATTTCGACGGACGTTAAGCCCGCGTATCCTTCACGGTCGATTATCGAAACAGCCGAGCCGTCGAATACGGGACCGTCGCCCTCGTGAGCCTCTACAGCTCCCGTTGCGGTAATCTGAGCGTTGCCGCTTATCGAAAGCGAGCCTGCGCATATCTGAACGCCGAGCTTACCAGAGATAGTACCGCCCTCGATGACGAGGTCGCCATGCGGGTTGTAAATCGCCGCACCGTTTTCTGCGGTTACGGTTGCGCCGTCTTTAATAGTGATTACGGAGTTGACGTTGTTCAAGCCCTGAGTGGTTATCGCGTAATAGCCTGCACTCGTTGCGGTTCCGTAAAGGTCTACGATTCCGCCTTCGAGATAAATCGCGGGCTGAACCGTTCCGCCGTCAAGCGTTACGGAGCTGTCGACCGTTACGTTACCATGGCTGTTGACTTTGAGCGCAGGCTTGTTAGTTCCGTCTGTCGACGTACTTAATACCTTACCGTTTTTAATAACAACGTTTGCATAGCTGACAAAAATTACTCCGCCGTTTACCGTAAGGCTCTTGGAAAGAGTGTGTCCGCCGAGATCGATTTCGACATTATAGGTAACAGTTGAGTCTCCACTGATACTGATCATGCCGTCGAAATCTTTCAAAAGAGTTATCTTTTTAGCGTTGTCGGTTAATAACGCGTCGTTAAAATACCGAACAGAGCCATCTTCGTATTCAATTTTTACAGCTGCATTAGAAACATCTATGATACGGTAGGAATTATTGTTTCTGACAATAGCATATCCTTCGGGAGCAGTAAGCCAATTGCCTTCCAAAGTTCCGCTAATCATAACATAGCCGTCTTTTTCGCCGAGAAGAAGAATCTTACCGTTGTTGATAGCTGTTCCGCCAGGTAAAATACCTAAACGCTTGCAGTCTTTGGAAACAGTGACCGTTACTCCGTCGTTGATTGTGAGCGTTCCCGTAACGTCTAAGAATTTACCGGTGGGGATAACAAGATCGTTTTTAAGAACGTAACTTCCGCGGACTACAATCCAATTGTATTCGGAAGCAAACGCTTCTTCGATCGAGGTGAATTCTACCTTTTCCTGACTGCCATATCCGTTACCTGCGAAAATCACGGTCTGAACGCCGAACGTTCCGTCTTCGTTCTCGGTAGGGATAAATCCTGCGGCGCAGTATTTATCGTCTACCGCGGAAGTGAACGTACCGCCCGAAACCTGAGGCTTACCGCCCGCTGTTTCGCAAGCGTTCGTTATTCTCCAGTTGGTTACGTCGAGCGTACCGCCCGTGATCTTAAGTTCGGGAGCTACGTTGCCATATATATCCATTACGATTTCGCCCGTGAAGTTTGCGCCCTCGCCGATAACGGTGTTACCAACGCTTTCGCCCTCTTTCCACGCGTCCGTCCAGAGCTGACCTTTGATCGTTCCGCCCGTAATACTTGCGTTGAACCAATTCTGAATTGCGGAATGCTTTGAAGTGATTTCGCCGCCCGTTACGATAAGATTTCCGAGTACGCCGTTCTTGATCGCAATGAAATTAAGCTGTGTGAGCTTACCGCCATTAACGGTGAGCGTTCCGCCGAGATCGTCGTCGCCGTTGCAGATAAGCGACGAGCCAACCATATCCCCATTCGGATTAGTCTGTCTATAACCGGAATTGTTTGTGATATTTCCGGATTCGATCGTCATCGTGCCGAGGTTTCTGATTACATAGTAAGAAGTTTCTCCTACCGTTCCGTTATCCTCACGTTTAATAGTACCCGTCGAATTTGTCGAATCTTTAATTACTACCGTGCCGTAGTTAAGAATCGCGGCTTTATTGTTGCCCGTTCCGCCGCTTAACGTAAATCCGTTGAGATCGAGCGTTATGTTCTTTCCTGCCTCGATCGTTACGTTTTCGGACACGTTGCTTAAAAGCTTGATCGTATCACCGCTCTTAGAAACCGCTACCGCGTCTTCGACAGATCCGAATTTATCTTCGCCGATCGCGACGAGATATTCGCCTTCTTTAACGCTGTAAGTTCCCTGCTCGTTCTTGGAAACGATAAATCCGTCCGCGCAATAGTCCTCGCCGATTGCGGACGAGAACGTACCGCCGCTGATCTTATAACCTGCGTCTTTAAAGCCGGGGTAAGTATCTTTAAATCCCGCAAGATTGCCGAGACCAACGATACCGTTATAAACGCCGCTTTCTCCCGAAATTTCGATCGTTCCTGCGGGAGCGGGAGTACCCGATAATGTGTTATCTGTTAATGCTACCGCAAATCCTTTGGTCGCCGTGCCGTCGGAATTATAGCCGTATCCGGTTTCGGAAGCCGTTGCGGTAACGTCACAATTGTTAAGCGTAAGATTTACAAACTTGCCTTCGATTGCCGTTCCGCCTTTAACAGTACAATTCGTAAGAGTTATGTTGCTGTAATCGCTTTCGCTCGTCGCACTACCCGAAACGTAAATACCCGTAGTAGCGTTATTTGCTTCGCTTACTTCTTCGGTACCTGCGACAATCGTTGCTCCGTTAGCTTCAAGCTTGAAGCGTTTTTTCGACCCGTTATGATATACGCCGCAAGTTCTTCCGACAAGCTGCGAATTTTCTATTTTAAGCGACGTGTCGTCGGCATCGCTTGCGACAGCATAGTCGGCTTTTACAACCGATCCGCCTGTAATCGTGCATTTGGCGTTAGCATATTTTAACTCTATACCGACTTTACATGCAGCATCAATCGTCGCATTATCTATAATAATATGCCTGTTTCTGTTAACGTAAATTCCACTGTAAAGAACTTCCGAAGAAACTATATATGTACCGTTCTTTATCGTAACGGTAGCGTTTATAGACATTCCGGATCTATTCTCCGCGCCATAGGTGTTGGTTATCGTCTTTCCGTTAAGATCAAGCGTTATTGCCCCATTTATGGTTATCTGGCTTGACACTTCGAAGTCTTGAAGGATCTTTACAGTATCTCCTGCGCCTGCCACAGCGGCGTTAATTGCCGCTTGAAGCGAATCGTAACGGACATCGTTTACTTCCGCAACTTTTTCAAGTTCAACGCAATATAACTCGTTCTTCTTTTCGAAATAAGCTCTTACCGCAAGGTATTTTTTATCGAACACCTTGTTGTAAGTACCTCCCGAGACGGTTATCGAAGCGTCGCTCCACTCTGTTTCGGCTCCGTTTACCCACGCATACGCAGTGATTACTTCGCCGTTTGCCGTGATAACGGGGGTTTCTTTAACGTTTACTACGGGCGCGCCGCCGACAAATCCTCTGTTTACAGCGGAGATTGCCGCCGCGTCGAGAATTACTCCGTCGACTTCCGTCTTAGTTCCCGCATTACCTGTTGCGGTGATAACGGGGCTTCCGTAAACGGATAACGAACCTGCCGACATCTGAATGCCGCCGAGACCTTCTACAGTACCGCCGCCGATTGACACCGTTCCCGCTTGCGGGTGGTAAATCGCGTAATTGTTCGAAGCGATTACTTTCGCAGTACCGGTTACGGTTATAGTCGTTGCTCCCGTGTTGTAAGCTTCGTCGCTCTTTCCTGCAATTGCGGGCTTAGATCCCGTAGCTTCTACAATACCCGTGCTTCCGACGGTAAGTTTGCCGCCCTTGGTTGCCGAGCCGTAAACGAGTATACCGTAAGATTCGGGAGCGGAAACGACCGTTCCTTTGCCGATATTAAGAAGCGGAATAGATCCCGCCGCGTCGTCGCTGCCCACGCGAATTACCGCGCTGTTTTCGTCAAGCCCGGTCGCGGTAATCGTTCCGTTTTTAACGTAAAGGTTACCTTTATGTACCTGAATTGCCGTGCATCCCCTTGCAGTAAGAGTAAATCCTCCAAGATCGAGAAGAACGGATCCGCCGTATTCCTTTGCATAGTTTATCGTTTCGTTTATTTCGATATCGCAAAGAACTTCTACGACGAACTGCCCGCCGTTAAAGGAGCTTGCCGCGTTGATAGCTTCCTGGATATCTTCATATTTAAGAAGTTCGCCGCTTCTATTCGTGTATTGCGCCACATATTTGCCGACTTTAACGCCGAACGTTCCGTCCTCGTTTTCGGTCGGAATAAATCCGTCCGCGCAATATTCCTCGCCAAGAGCCGCAGAGAACGTTCCGCCGCTTATCGCATAGGACGCGTCGACGAAATCGCTGTAAGTTTCCTTAACGGAAGCGAGGTTTCCGAGACCGACAACGCCTGTATAGTTACCTTTGTCGCCGGTAATGGTTATCGTTCCCTTGGGTTCGGGCGTTTTACTGGTCGCCAAGGTGGTGTTATCCGTTATAGCCACGGCAAAACCGAGCGAGGTCGCGCCGTTGTTGTTCATAACGTAAGAAGTTTCGGAAACCGTTGCTTTAACGGTACAATCGGTAAGCGTAAGATTTACGAATTTACCTTCGATTGCCGTTCCGCCCATAACCGTACAATTTGTAAGGGCTATGTTGCTGTAATCAGCTGCGTCGGTAACGCTGCCCGAAACATAAATACCCGTCGTTGCGGAATTACCTGCGCCGTCTACTTCTTCCGTTCCCGCAACGATCTTGGAGTCGGCTACGGTGAGAGTACATCTCTTATTTGAACCGTTGTGGTAAATACCGCAACCCGTTCCGAGAACCGTGGATTTGTTTATAACAAGTTTGTTGTCGTCCGCAAAGTTCGCGATCGCATAACCCGCTTTAATAACGGAATCCGTTACGTTGCATGTCGTATTGCCAACCGACATTGCGATACCGACAAGTCCTGCGGCTTCTACCGTAAGACCTTCTGCGTTAAAGTTTGCGTATGCTCCGATTCCGCGTGCAGACGAAACAGTCGATTTATAAGTACCGTTTTTTAACGTAACATCGGCTTTCGTTACTAAGCTGTATCCGTTACCGCCATAACTGTTCAAAAGCGTTTTGCCGCCAAGATCTATCGTTATGGCTTTTTCGATAACGATCTGATCGGAAACTTCGATATCTTCAAGAATCGTCAGTGTGTCTCCGTCTTTTAACGCCGCCAACGCTTCATCAAGAGTTTCGTAACCTTGTTCGTTTACTCTTACAACGAATTTACCCGCTTTAACGACATAAACGCCGTCTTTAAGGGTCGGGATATAACCTTCCGCGCAATAGCTTTCGTCTACCGCGGAAGTAAACGTACCGCCCGAAACTTCGGGTTTACCGCCTGCTTTCGCGCAAGCGTTCGTTATTCTCCAATTCGTTACGTTAAGCGTACCGCCCTTAACCGAAAGCTTCGGAACTACGCTGCCCGTAATATCCATTACGATTTCGCCCGTGAAGTTTGCGCCCTCGCCGATAACGGTGTTACCAACGCTTTCGCCCTCTTTCCACGCGTCCGTCCAGAGCTGACCTTTGATCGTACCGCCTGTTACGGTTGCGTTGAACCAGTTCTGAATTGCGGAATGCTTTGAAGTTATTTCACCGCCCGTTACGATAAGATTTCCGAGTGCGCCGTTCTTTATCGCAATGAAATTAAGCTGTGTGAGCTTACCGCCATTAACGGTGAGCGTTCCGCCGGGATCGTCGTCGCCGTTGCAGATAAGCGACGAACCGACCATATCCCCATTCGGATTAGTCTTTTTATAACCGGAATTGTTTGTGATATTTCCGGACTCAATCGTCATCGTGCCGAAGTTTTGGATTACGTAGTAAGAAGTTTCGCCTACCGTTCCGTTATCGTCACGCTTAACGGTACCCGTTGCCTTGCTCGAATCTTTAATTACTACCGTACCGTAGTTAAGGATCGCGGCTTTATTGTTGCCCGTTCCGCCGCTTAACGTAAATCCGTTGAGATCGAGCGTTATTTTCTTGCCCGCTTCGATTGTTACGTTTTCGGTTGTATCGGCAACGAGTTTAACGATTGCGTTTTCCGCAGCCGCGTTTATAGCTTCCTGCAAAGATTCGTAGCCGACAGTGTCTATTCCGGCAATATATTTACCCTCTTTAAGACCGTAAGTTCCGTCTCCTTTGTCTTCGAGAACGTAACCGTCCGCAAGATATTTGTAATCGAGTGCGGAGTCGAACGTACCGCCCGAAATCGAGCCGTTCTTAACCGCAACCGTTCCTTTATAGTCGCCGTCCTTGACGGAAATCGTCGAGCTGCCTGCGGATATAGCCTGAGGAGCTTTTACCGAACCGCCGTTTAAAGCGATGTCCGAATAATAACTGCCGACTATTCCATAAATCGCAGTTTCCGTTTCGTCGGTAGATTTATCCGCAATAACAGAACCGCCGTTCATAGTGAACGTTGCTCTGCCCGTCTTACCTCCGGTAACGTTAATCGCCCTGTTTGCTCTCTTTCCGTCGGCTTTTACAGTACCGCCGTTCATAACGAACTCGCCGCCCGTCTCAATCTTCACGGCGTTGCCTGGGTTTGCCATTCCTTCGGTGGTAATAGTTCCGCTTTCAAGAATGAATTTACCGCCGTCGGCAATTTTTACGACAAGACCGGAAGTACCCGTATAATCGGAGCAGATAACGCCGCCTTCGGCACTATCCTTAACGGTAAGTTCGCCCGTTACGTTGATTCGTTCTTTATTGGTCGTATATTTGCTTACTTTAAGAGTTTTACCGTTGAGGTCGATAGTTACATTTTTATCGATAACAACCTGTTTGCCTGTAACAGTAATATCTTCGAGAAGAGTTATCGTATCGCCGTCTTTCGCCGCCGCCAAAGCCTCTTCGAAAGAAGCGTAATAGTCGTCGCCGATATGCGCCGCAACTTTGTTTACGACGGTTTCGCCGTCGACAATGATTGTCGTTACGTCTTTTGCCGAGAAATCGCTACGATAATAGAAACCTACATATTTGTTCGACGTGGGACCCGTTAAAAGCCCTTCCACGGAAGCAACGGTGTTTCCGCTTAATGTTGCCGTGTAAGTTTTGGTCGAGTTCGTGGTAGTTCCTATCAACGCGCCGATAAACGGGTGAGATAAATATTGATAATATAATATGGGATGTTTGGCATAGAAATCTTCTTTGAGCAATCCGCTGAACGAAATCTGACTTACGGTGTTATTGGTTATGGTCGCGTTCACGTCCATATGAATAAAACCTACAAGTCCGCCGAAAGAAGCTCCTTGTACGTCGGAATATTTGGTTTCCGCCGCGTTAACCGAAACGTTGCTTACGAGACAATTGTTGATCGTAAGATTGGAGCCATTCATCTGGAAACCGAGCAAGCCCCCGCATTTCTGTTCGCCCGTGACCACGGAATCAAGAATCTTGACGTTATCGATCGTGCAGGAATAAGAAGCGCCCGCAAGAACTGCGGCTCTTACGCCCGTAACATCTGCGTTTGTGATTGTGAGATTCTTAACGGTACCCGTAAGAACATAGAAGAGACCGCTGTAATTACCCGTTTCGGTAATCGAAAGGTTTTTTATCGTCTTATTGCAACCGTCGAACGTTCCGTTAAATCCGTTAAGATATCCATACCCCGCGGAAGCATATTCAACGCCCGTCATATCGATATCGCAATCGAGTTTTACGGTTTCACCCTTGTATCTGTTTGTTTCCGTTACGCTTCTTGCAAATTTCGCAAGACCTTCGCCGTTATTTATGTGCCATACGCCATCTGCATCCTTATAGAAATGGACTTCTCCGTTGACGTCGGCGGATACGGCGGACACTTTGCCGTCCTTAATGCCGTTTTCGGTATCCACCTTTGCGGAAACGGTGTTGGAGTTGCAGTTGAAAACAAGATTTTCGCTTGTAAATTCCTTGTTGTTTGCAGCCGCGTCGTCGTATACGAGGTAACCCGTACCCGTTACGTCGTTATTTTCAAACGTTATTTCGGGAACGACGGACTGATCAAGGAGCTTTTTATGAAGCGTTATCGCGTTGCCGCCGTTAAGAATAAGGTTATTGTTCGCGATCTCTGCCGTAGCAAGACCGGAAAGCTGAATGCACGAACGATTCGGATCCGTTACGGAGATTTCGTTATTCTTTATCTCCGCGTTGATGTTCGGATTATCTATGTTGATTCCGCGCTTGAAACCGCTTATTTTATTGCCGTCTATGCAAAGCTTATCGCCGCCTTTGCACTGAGCGAAAATGGTATACGCGTTTTCATCGCCCGAATAATTCGTACCGTCGAATACGCAGTCGCTGATCATATACGTCATTTTGCCCGCATTATCGAAATTATCGTAAACGTAAAGTCTTCCGCGGAAAATGCAATTCGTGATAAGCATCTGTGCAAAATCGGCTGTTTTCTCAGAGTCTTTGGTTGCAGCGGCCGCAGAAGCTCCTACGGTTGTGGATTTAGTGTTTGTGAATTCGATATTATCTATTATCAGCTTTCCGCCGACAGTGAACATACTGTCGTAACCGCCCGCAACGTAAGCCTGAACGTTTCCGTCGGTAATCTTAGCCTTATTGCCGTTTTCGTCGTTTACGCCGATTATCGAATAGCTCGTTCTCGCGATCTGGTGGTTACCGCCGACCGTGCTGTCGATATTGTTTCCGTTCGACTGCAACGAAGTGAAGCCCGCCATTTCGCCGTGAACGTAATACTTAACTTCCGTTACGGAACCGCTTACGCCCGCATACTTGTAAAGCGGAGCGGCGTAATCCGTAACGTCGAGATATCCTTTATCCCAGGTCACGCCGTATAAAGCCATATAAGCTTCGTTGGCGGCTTTGTTCGTGGAATAAGCAACGCCTTCGTAAAGCTTTTTAGCCGCGGCGATATCTTCCGCCGCAACGTCGTTTCCGTAAGTAAGTTTTATCGTCGTGTAGTTTTCGCCCGAAATGTAAGGAGTGTCGGAAGAAACTTCCTTGCTTTCAGCCTTGTCTTTGTTGGTCGTTCCGGCGGCAGTATAATATCCGGGCTGCTGAACGCTGACTTTAGCCGCGGTGTTCTTAACCGAAACCGCAACATCGCCCGAAGCTTTTCCCTCTCTGCCGTCGCCGACGAGAACGTCGCCGTTACTTCCTACGGTATTTTCGAAAGTACAATTGTCGACGGTTGCGCCCATAGTTCCGTCCGCGCTGTTTACGAAACGCACGGGAGCGGCAAAAGCTTTCCAATCGCCTTCGTCTCCGCAGGAGTCGAACGTACAGTTTTCAACCGTGAGCGACATATCGCCGTTCGTTTTATGGTTGAAGTTTACGGGAACCTGCGAACCCGTGAACGAGCAACCTTTTATGACGATTTTACCGTCCGCGTTGCTGTAAAGCGAGGTAGCGGCGGTCAAAAAGTCGCATCCCGAAATATTGTAATTGTTGACGCCCGTGCCGCCGTTTATGTAAACGCGCTGAACGTTGGTCTTGCCGTCGATAGCCTTTCCGTCGCAATCGTAAAGGTTGACGTTTATCGTAACGCTCGAATGTCTCTCGCCCCAAACGCCGAGATTATCGAGTTCATAGGCGGTTATCGTTATATTTTTCGTGAGATAGTCGCCGGAAGTAACCTGACTTCCCGTTTCGCGGCTGAAACGGTATGTATCGACTTCTATATCGCACTCGCCGTCCGAAATATACGCGTTATTGCCGTAAACGATAAGGTCGTCCTCGACGTGACCGTGCGTTACGGAACCTACGTCCGCTTCGGGGCGACAAACGATCGTTATCGTTTGCCCGTTCGCCTTGAAAGCTGCTTTGAGCGCCGCGTCGAATGTTGCGGCATAGCCGTCGGCGACTTTCGCGTTGTTATTGCTCGCCTTCCAATACACGGGCGTGGCTTCGTCCCACGCTCCTTCATCGAGAAGTTCGAGCGAATAATTCTTCGCGCCGAGTGCGGCAAAAGCTTGCTCCAAGTCCGCGTATTCGGTTGCGCCGACTTTCGCTACCGCGTTACCCGCGGCTTTTGCCTGCCTGTTTTTGAAAACCGAAAGATTACCTAAGCCGAAAACCGTGAGCGCTACGCATAAAAGCGACGCCAGGATCAACGACAAGGTCTTTTTGTTCGTTCCCGTTTTCATCTTTTTACCTCCGATTAAATTTCTTTAATTTTCTTGTCCGTTTCAATCGATTTCGGATATTTTCGAGGCTTGCGAAATGGTCGCTTTGCCCCCATAATCCTATTTTCTCTCACATTATAAAATGTTTTCCCGTTTTTGTCAACTGTTTTATATATAAATAACCATATTCCCCGATATTCCCCCGCGCGAATTTCGGCGCGATTTACCGCGTTGTTTTCGGTGCGTTTTATTGTGCGCGCCGTGAACTGCAAAGCGGTTCACGGCGCGCACCTACGGCATACGCGGTCGATTTTATGTGAAATTAAGAGAAAATATTACATTATAAAGGGGTTTTTCCTTGCTTTCGGGGCATTTCTGTGCTATCATACGGATATAATGGGAAAGTGTTTCCCGCTTTCAAAGCAACTTTAAAAACAGCGTTGAAATCGATATGAATCCGAGTTGATATCGGCTTTAAATTTACGTTGAAATCGGCGCAAATCCAAGTTGATATCGGCTATAAAAGCGCGTTGAAACGGCGGGCAAAACTCCCTTTAAGAGTGTGTTAAATGATTGACTTTACAAAGCAAATGAAAACGGAATATACCATTCTCTGCCCCGATATTTTCCCCACGCATATGGAGCTTTTCGAGAGTATTTTCCGTATGAACGGATATAAGTTCGAGGTGGTGCGTTACGAGGGAAAGGACGTTATCGACACGGGACTGAAATATCTGCACAACGATATGTGTTACCCCGCGATATGCTCGTGCGGGCAACTTTTATACGCTTTGGAATCGGGAGATTACGACCCCGAAAAAACCGCGCTTCTCTTTTTCCAGACAGGCGGCGGTTGCAGAGCTTCCAATTACATATTCCTTTTGAGAAAAGCCCTTAAAGAAATGGGACTGTGGTTCGTTCCCGTCATCTCCGTGAGCTTTGCCGGGCTGGAAAAATACAGCGGTTTTAAAATCACCCCGAAAATGCTTTTCGACGGGTTCTCTTCGCTTATTTACGGCGATATGCTTCTGCTTTTGAAAAACCAGACGGAACCCTACGAAATAAACGCGGGCGACACCGCGAAAACGGTGAAAAAATGGACGAATGAATTATCCGAACAATTCCGCAACAAAAAAGGCGGTTCGAAAAAGGCGATAAAGAAAAATTTAGCCGGAATGGCGGAGGATTTTCATAATATCCCGCGCGAAAAACGAGACCTTGTAAAAGTGGGTATCGTAGGCGAAATTTACGTTAAATACTCCTCTTTCGCCAACAGGGGACTTGAAAAAATACTGCTTAAACAAGGCTGCGAATATATGATTCCCGGGGTTACGGGATTTTTGCAGTACTGCGCGGCGAACGTTTCCGTCGATCACCGTTATTACGGCGGAAATTTAATCAAACTCCTGATCGGGAAAATCGCCGAAAGAACGCTTGAAAACTACGAAAATTTAATGATTAAGGCTTTGGAGCCTTACCCCGAATTCGTCGCGCCCGTTTCGTTCGACAGGGTGAAAGACCTTGCGGACAAGGTTATCGACCGCGGCGTTAAAATGGGCGAGGGGTGGCTGCTTCCGGGCGAAGTCGCCGAGCTTATCGAAAAAGGCTATTCGAACGTCGTTTGCGCCCAGCCGTTCGGCTGTCTCCCCAACCATATCGTAGGCAAAGGCACGATAAGAAGGCTTCGCGAGCTTTATCCCGACGCGAATATTTTCCCCGTGGATTACGACGCGGGCGCTTCCGCCGTCAACCAGGAAAACAGAATAAAACTTATGCTTTCGATAGCGAGAGACAAATCGGCGAAAAACAGCGGCGACGACGAAGAAAACGCGTTAAGCGAGCTAAGAGAAGCCGCCGCGACGGAAGCGGAGCGCGGCAACCAGCCCGAAAAAGAAATAACTGATAAAACGGATAAAAGCGAGGTCGACGTATGAAAAGAATGGGAATAGACATCGGCTCGACGACTTTAAAAGCCGTTATCGTCGACGAAAACGGAAAAATCATATTTTCCGAATACAAAAGACATCTCTCGAAAATCCCCGAGACGGCGGCGAGCGTTCTGACCGACGCCGAAAAAGCGACAGGAAACGAAAAGGTTTCGGTTTGCCTTTCGGGTTCTGCGGGAATGGGCGTTTCGGAATCGCTCGATCT
This sequence comes from uncultured Clostridia bacterium, assembly GCA_934247225.1. Taxonomy (GTDB): domain Bacteria; phylum Bacillota; class Clostridia; order Christensenellales; family Borkfalkiaceae; genus UBA10281. Next base: position 50,736 of record CAKQJE010000008.1, on the reverse strand, counting down.
ACCCTTTATTCAGGAAGTTTACGCCGAAAAAACGGCTGTTTCGAAATTTTACCCCGCTACCGACGCAGTTATCGAACTCGGCGGAGAGGACGCCAAAATCATTTTCATGACGAACGGTTTCGAAATGCGGATGAACGGAACCTGCGCGGGCGGAACGGGCGCGTTTATCGACCAGATGGCAACGCTTATGAAGGTCACGCCCGACGAGCTTAACGAACTTGCCAAATCGCACACGAAAGTTTACACGATAGCCTCGCGTTGCGGGGTTTTCGCGAAATCGGATATTCAGCCGCTGTTAAATCAGGGAGCGAAAAACGAGGACGTCGCCGCGGGAATACTCGCCGCCGTTGTCAATCAGACGATCGCGGGGCTTGCGCAAGGCAGAAAAATCGAGGGCAACGTGCTTTATCTCGGCGGACCGCTCACCTTTTTGTCGGAACTGAGAAAAACTTTCGATTCCACCTTGAAAATCGAGGGTATACTCCCCGAAAATTCGCTTTATTACGTCGCGCTCGGCGCGGCGCTCTCCAAAACCGGCAAAACGCTTACGATAAGCGAAATCGGCGAACTTTTCAAAGGTTCGGGATCGCTTAAAAAATACGAAAGCTGCCCTCCTCTCTTCCGTTCGGAAGAAGAATACGAAGAGTTTAAGGAAAGGCACAGAAAAAATTCGGAAGGCATAGCCGAACTCGACGCCCCGAGAGGGAAAATGTATCTCGGAATAGACGCCGGTTCCACGACGGTTAAAATTCTTCTGACGGACGAGTTCGGAAACATTTTCCGCCCGATTTACGTTCCGAGCGTGGGAAAACCCGTGGAGATAGTTCTCGATTACCTTAAAAAGCTTTACGACGAATACCCGGATATAGAAATCGCGGGGTCTGCCGTAACGGGTTACGGCGAAGATATGATAAAAAACGCGTTCGGCGTCGACAACGGACTCGTCGAGACCGTCGCGCACTACACCGCAGCCAAAAAATTTCGACCCGACGTCGACTTCATTCTCGATATCGGCGGGCAGGATATGAAGTGCTTTAAGGTCGATAACGGACTTATAGACCAACTTTTCTTGAACGAAGCCTGTTCTTCGGGGTGCGGTTCGTTCCTCCAAACCTTCGCCGAATCGCTCGGTTACGGCGTGGAAGAATTCGCCCGTCTCGGGCTGTTCGCCGACGCGCCCGTGAACCTCGGATCGAGGTGTACCGTGTTTATGAACAGCTCGGTAAAGCAGGCGCAGAAAGACGGCGCGAGCGTGGAAAACATTTCGGCGGGACTTTCGATAAGCGTAGTCAAAAACGCGCTTTACAAGGTTATAAGAATAGCGAAAGCCGAAGATCTCGGCAGGAACGTAGTCGTTCAGGGCGGAACGTTTTTAAACGACTGCGTTCTCAGAGCTTTCGAGCAGGAACTCGGAATAGAAGTAATCCGCCCCGCTTTTTCAGCGCTTATGGGCGCTTACGGCGCGGCTTTATACGCGCAGAGACTCGCGAAAGACAAAAGCACGCTTATCGAAAAGGAAAAACTCGCGTCTTTCACGCATAAGGCGGCTAACGTCACCTGCAACGGCTGCGGAAACCACTGCAATCTTACCGTGAACACGTTCTCCGACGGCGCGAGATACGTCGCGGGCAACAGGTGCAGCAAACCCGTTACCGGCGAAAAGACGGAAAACAAAGAAGATTTGTATCTTTACAAGCAAAATCTTCTTTCGAAATATATCGACCCCGAAATCGACGACGAAAAGATAAACATAGGCTTGCCGCTCGCGCTCAACAACTACGAACTTCTGCCATTCTGGCATGCCTTTTTCACCGAACTCGGGTTCAACGTGGTAACTTCTCCTTTCTCGGACAGAAAGCTTTACGAAAGCGGACAATACACCATTCCGTCGGATACCGTTTGCTACCCCGCAAAGCTCGTTCACGGACATATAGAGGCGCTTATCAGGGAAGGAGCCAACGTTATCTTCTATCCCGATATGACCTATAACATCGACGAAAAGCTCGGCGACGATCACTTCAACTGCCCCGTCGTGGCGTACTATCCGCAGGTCGTGAAACTCAATATTTCGGACGTAAACAAAACGACGTTCATATGCGATTTCATAAGCTTAGCGGACAAAGGCGAATTTTTAAGAAGAATACGCGCGATACTGAAAAAATACTTCCCGTATAAGAGAATTCCGTTCAAAGCCATAAAAGCCGCGACGGAAGCCGCTTATGCGGAATATGCCGATTATCTCGAAAACATCCGCAAAAAAGGCGACGAACTTATCGAGAAAGCAAAGCAGACGGGCAAACCCGTAATAGTTCTTGCGGGCAGACCTTATCACGTCGACCCGGAGATAAATCACGGCATAAACGAGCTTATCGGAAGGCTCGGCGCGATGGTTTTAAGCGAAGACTCGATCCGCCCCGAAAAAGCAAAGCTCGATACGAACGTAAGAAATCAGTGGACTTACCACGCGAGAATGTACAACGCGGCGAAATTCGTGGCAAGCGCGCCCGAAAATCTCAATATTCACCTCGTTCAGCTCGTTTCGTTCGGCTGCGGCGTGGACGCCGTTACGACCGATGAGGTACGGCAGATAGTTCAAAGCTCCGACAGACTTTACGCGCAGATTAAAATCGACGAAATTTCGAACATAGGCGCGGTTACGATAAGGCTTCGTTCGCTTATGTCCGTTCTGGAACTCCGAAACAAAAACGGTTAAAACAACACATACGAAAAAACGCGCGTACTTACCGCGCGTTTTTTGCTTATTAAAATATAAAAGTACGCCTATAAGTCGATTATCGGCTTATTTTTGTTTACATTAACGGCTTAGCCGAGAAGCTCGTTTTTATGCTCTAAGATATTCGCGCAGGCAAGACAAGCGGGGCAATCGCAATATTTCGCGCCGCTTCTTTTAAGCTCTTCGGCGTGAGATAAAAAGCCTTTCGCTTTCTCTTCTCCGAAAAGTTTTACCGCAAGGGGCGACGAAGCGAATTCTATAAGTTCGTCGATACCCTCGATATCTTCTTCGAGTTCTTTAACGTATTTTACGGTTTCTTCCTTTTCGTTTGCCGTGCCTACGGCTTTAAGCCATTTTTCGGCGGATTCGCGGGCTTCCTTGCAACAAGTGGGCGAAGCTATAAGCGCGTTTGTCTGCTCTATAACGTAATACAAAGTCTTTTTATCCATTTTATTTACCTCCTGTTCGGGCGCACCCGAAATTCATAATTTTATTATACTTTTATTATATCCCGAAAGGCAAATTTGTCAAGTGAAAATTTTCCAACGAAACGAATTTTGCTTGACAATAAAAAATGTCATATGTTAAAATAAAGAAGCTTCTATGGGGAGTAGTCGGCGGAAAATCCGCAATTACATCGCTAACACGGGCGAAATTAAAATTCCCGCCCCGGTTTAATTTTAAATGACAAGACCATACCGATTTTCTCGGTATGGTCTTTTTTTATCGTCGGTTTGATTTTTTTACGGCGAAAACGACTACTTCTTCAATACAAAGGAAAAAATAAAGGAGATATGTATGGAATTTTTGTATGAAGCGATAGCCGCGGTCACCTGGAAACACGTCGTTATGTGGATAATCGGCGGAATTCTTATTTATCTCGCGATAAAAAAGGATATGGAACCCGCGCTTTTGCTGCCGATAGGCTTCGGCGCCATTCTCGTCAACATTCCGCTGTCCAACGTAATCGGCGCGGACGGAAACTCGACGGGAATAATCGAATGGCTTTTTAACGTCGGAATAGAAGCCTCGGAGGCTCTGCCGATACTTTTGTTTATCGGTATCGGCGCGATGATAGACTTCGAGCCGCTTATCGTAAACCCGAAACTGATGATTTTAGGCGCGTTTGCCCAGCTCGGGATTTTCCTTACGATAATCGTCGCGACTCTTCTCGGCTTCCCGCTTAAAGACGCGGCTTCGATAGGTATCATCGGCGCGGCGGACGGACCTACTTCGATACTTGTGGCGATAAAGCTTTCAAGTAATTACGTCGGACCTATTATGGTCGTAGCGTATTCCTATATGGCGCTCGTTCCGATAATCCAACCCGCCGTTATCAAACTTATAACGACGAAAAAAGAACGCCGCATCAGAATGGAATACAAAGGCAAAAAGGTGAGCAAAACCGTTAAAATTCTGTTCCCGATCGTCGTAACGCTCGTTTCGGGACTTATCGCTCCCAAAAGCCTCGCGCTTATCGGATTTTTAATGTTCGGAAATCTCTTAAACGAATGCGGCGTTTTAGGAAACCTTGCGGATACCGCGAAAAACACGCTTTGCAATCTTATCACTCTTCTGCTCGGCATTACGATCGCTTTCCAGATGCAAGCCGACAAGTTTTTAAGCACGGAAACGCTTATGATAATGGGTCTCGGCCTTTTCGCTTTCGTTTTCGACACCGTCGGCGGAGTTCTTTGCGCGAAAGTCATGAATATTTTCTGCAAAGAAAAGATAAACCCTATGATAGGCGCGGCGGGAATTTCTGCGTTCCCGATGTCCGCGAGAGTTATTCATAAAATGGGACTTAAAGAAGACCCGACCAACTACCTGCTTATGCACGCCGTCGGCGCAAACGTTTCGGGGCAGATCGCCTCGGCTGTCGTCGGCGGACTTATAATAGGACTCGTCCTTTAATAACGGGAGGCACACCGAATGTTTGATTTATTGAATTTATTGCTCGCGATAAACACGGACGATTTAAACAAGTCGCTTGAAATTTTATGGAAAGGCATGCTCGCGATCGTTGCAGTTGTGGGAATAGTTATAATAGTTACCTACATTATGCAGGCGATATCCAAAAAAACCGCCGAGAAAAAGGAAATTAAAGAAAATAACGAGAAAACCACAGAAGAAAACGAATAGTTTTTATTGAACTTCTTTTCCCCGACGAAACGACGGGGAAATTTTTCAAAACACATAAAAAGCTCCGACGGGTACAAGCGGCGACCTGTCGGAGCTTTTTATTTCTTTATTTTTTGTTTACCACGTTCATTTCCGCAACCACGACCGTTTCTCTTTCCGCCGTTTTGAAAAGCGAACCCAAAGAACACGCGCCGAGATAATTTTTGCCGTAAACGTCGAAAACGTTGCCGCAAAGCGCAAATTCGGGAAGCCTGCCGACAAGTTTTCCGTCGCGATATAAAAACGAGAGCTGGCTCGGAAGGCTCATATTCCCGTCCGGGGTCATATCTCCGCCGGACGAAACGTCGAGAAAAATAGCTTCTCTACCCTTTAAAATATCTTCGAGGTTTTCCGCCGTTCTCTCGATCGCAAAGCCGCGACCCGACAGACCGGGCGCGTCCGCATAATCGGCATACGCGCTGCCGAGGTTTTCCACACCGTATTTTTGAGCGGTAAATTTGGTCGTAAAAAGTTTTTCCATAACGCCGTTTTTGACGATATACGATTTATAATCGTCGAACGCGACGCCTTCCGTATCGAAGAATTCTATGCCTATTCTCTTCTCGGGATCGAGGTTTATAAGCGCGCTGAACTTATCGTGGAACACCTTGGTTTTCAGCTTGCCGTTCAGAAGCGAAACCCCGTTGCAATAAACGTCGGCGATGAAATGCTGAATAATGAAAGTGAAGTACGCGCCGCTCATAATAACCGGCATTTTATCCCCGTCGACGTGCGGAACTTGCTTTAAATAAGCGTCGAGCTTGGTTTTGACGTCCTCGGCGAAATCGTCTCCGATAAGTTTATCGTCCTCGGCAGAAAAGCTTCCGTCCATAATATTCGCGGAAGATTTATCTTTGAAAATAACGTCAAGTTCAATGCTGTTTCCCTTATAAGAAAGGTCACGCCCCGTACCGCTCGAATAGGCTGATTCCATCTCGTTAAGATATGCTTTTCCGTTAATTATAAACGCGGGATTTTCATCTGCCACGCGTTTGAACAAATCCTTTACATACGGCAGAAATTTCTCGTCGCTTACTATATCTTTTTTAACGTTAATCGACTTATAGAGGGGTTTATCTGGTAAATCGGGGTAAGGAATTTTCCTCTCGATATTCTTTACCGCCTCTTTTTTCAAAGCCTCTTCGTCCGCGTCGCCTATCTTACCCGCGATACCTATAAACCCGTTATCGTAGACCCTTACCGTCGTGGAAGTTTCGGTTTTGAGCCTTAACGAATCGACCGCGCCGCCCGTAACGTTCGCGCACGCGCTCCTGGTTTTCTTTTTAAGTAATTCCGTTCTCATATTACTGCACTCCCATTTCCTTTATTCTCATATAAGGTCCGCCAAAGCCTACGGGGAGAGGGTATTGTTCCATTTTTCCGCAGCCGCCCGTAACGAACGACATAAGTTCGCATTTATCGCTAAGTCCGTCCACAAGCGAAAGCGTTTTGAAAACGTCGCCCGTTATAACCGCGATTTTCACGGGATCTCCTATCTTTCCGTCCTTTATCTCGTAACATATCGTCGGTGCGATCGTGAACGTACTCATACCCGAGCCGTGACTTACGTCTTTAATGAAAAAACCGTGTTTTATGCCTTTTACAAGCTCATCGAAAGTCTCTTTTCCCTCTTTTACGAAAGTCGTAGTCATTCTTACGATGGGTTCGAAGTCGCAATTCACCGCTCTCGCGTTGCCCGTAAGTTCTTCGTTAAGCTCCGCGGCGGTCGTCGCGCTGTGAAGTCTGCCCGTTAAAACGCCGTCCTTTATAAGATAGGTTTCGGTGCATTTCGTGCCTTCGTCGTCGTAAGGAACGTAACCCGACCCGTCGTGCGAACCGCCGTCCACAATCGACAAAATATCGCTTCCGACTTTCTTTCCTATCGCCCATTCCTTTTTCATAGTCTCGTCGCCGAGCATAAAATCGGCTTCGCTCTTGTGTCCGAAAGACTCGTGAGCGAAAATACCCGTCGCAAGCGGCGATAAAATGACCGGATAAACCCCGGGCGCTTCGAGCTTTTTGGCGTGAAGAAGGAAATTCTCGTTTTCGTCGAGAAATTCTTTAAGTTTAGCCTTATCCACGGCAAGATCTTTGAACGAAGTTTTGCAATCCGAAAAAGAATTCGAGAAATTATTATCGCCGTCGGCAAGCTTTACGGAAAGACTGTAACCGCATGTCTGATAATCGTATTCTATATCCGCGCCCAAAGCCGAATAAAATCTGAAATGCGAATACCTGTCTATATACGCCGCAGAAACGACGGAAGCGTGCGGACTTGTAAGCATAGGCAAAACATCGGTTATGAGCTTTGTTTTCTCACTCAGAGGAACGTTCGCGACGGAAGTCCCCGCAAAACGCATTTTTTTATCTTTATTGACTTGAAATTTCTTCACTACAGGGTGAGAAAAAATGTTCGGATTCGGCTTTGCGAACGAATAAAGTTCGTCAAGTTCTTTCTGTAATTCGCCGACGTCGGTAGTCGAAGAATAATACCACATATCCCCGTCGAAAACGCGCAGGAAAGCTTTTTCCGCGTCGAGTTCGGTCATCTGTTTGACGTCGCCGTTCAGAAAAGACACTTCCGTGGTAAATCTTCGCTCGATTCTTACGTCGGCGTAAAGATCGTTTCTGAATTTTATTTCCATATATTCTCCTTTCCTCGGTCAACCCTGCAAAGAAAATTTATCCGAGGATTTCCGCCGCAAAAACACGACGTTTTTATTCTCCTATATAATAGCATAAATTTGCTTTTTTTACAAAAGATAATGAACTTTTTATACGATTTTACGTTATCGATTTGTTTATACTTGCTATTAGTTCCCGTTTTAGCCGGGACTTCCCGCTCCAAAACCGCCGTCCGCCCGTATCCCACAAAAACGACCGCCTCGTCCAAAAAAATTTAAAAAATCGCCACGCCCGATAAAAAAACGATTTTACCTCTTGACAAAAAGAAACCGCTCGCATATAATGAAATCGATAAGTGTATTCGATACATTATCGATAAGGAGGAAAAATATGAAAACCGTGAAACTTAAAACATTACTTATCGTTTGTTCTTTGATATTTATTCTCTCACTGACAACGATTTTCGGCGGTTGCGAAAAAGACGGCGAGCCTCTTTCAAGCGAGGATATCGACGCTCTCGCGGCTGTTGTAACCGATTTATACGACGAGCAGGCTTTATACATAAACGGCAATTTCACCTTAAAATTTGACGGAACGACCACATATTCGGGAATGACGACGAAAAACACGAGCAACGCTGACGGCGAGATTTCGGGCGCTATCGAATACAACGAAACTACGCAGAATTTCGATATGCTCGACGCCGACGTTTTCATTACCGCTAAGGAAACGAACGAAAAATTCGCTCAGGCTTATTATGTAAGAAACGGCTTGTTATTCAGACAATTTTATCTCGGTTACGATAAAAGTCTTGCCGATTTTAAAAAGGAATGCCAAGCCGACAAGGAAAAAACAGACCTCGTTTACTTATACGATATTAAAGACAAATTTCTTCCCGGCAGCTCGGGCGAAATCGGCATAAATTCACTCGGCGGAAATTTACCCGACGTGAACGCGTATTCGTCCTGTTACGGTGACTATATCGACGCTCTTCTCTCCTCGTTGCTCTCGTCTCCTTCGAGCGAAGCTTCGGACAGAATCGTCCGCGGATACGTGAAGGGAATGAGCGAGCATATGTCGATTACCAAAAAGCAAGACAAGTCGGGCGTGACTTACACTTTCGACGCGGTTAAAACTTATACCGATTTGTTCGACAAAACGGCAAATCTCTTGACATTTCTTGCAAAATCTTCGGATTCGCTCACAATAGGAGAATTGTTCAAAGCGAAAGAATTTAAAGCGCTCGCCTCGCCGATACTTAAAAATATCGCCGCGAAAGACGTTGTCGACGTTCTTTCAAACGCTTCCGACAATATGCGTGAAAATATTATTATAGATGACGACGGAAAAATAACGCTTAAAATCGACGAGGGGTACGATATTACCTTCGCCGCGCCCGGCAACTACACTCTCGAAGAATATATCGAGAAAGTCGTTCTCGAAACCAACGTGAAAAACGGCTACGCAAACGTTAAAATCAAAGATATCAAAGTTTCCGCGATTACCGGCGGATCTTCGGGCGGAAACACGAGCGAAATTCCGAATTTTTCGTATGACAAAGCTTTAAACGAGCTTGAAAAAGAGAAAAAAGAACTTCTCGACGCGCTCAAAACCGCAAAATTTTCTCTTATCGTCAAAAACAACAAGATAACCGGCATCACGGCGGAAATAGCGATGGAAATATCCGACGAGCTCATACCCGATGAAAACAGACCGAACGAAAAATACGTTTCCGAAAATAAAATCAGCGTAACGCTGAACGTTTCCGTCATAGACAAAGCCCCGTCGTTTACTTTCGTCCCGTCTTCGGCGTACCCGAACGGCAATTCGTGACACGGCTATTTTAGCTGAAAAACCCGTTAAACGCATATGGCGAACAAATTTTACGGTTATGAAATATTATAAAATTCATACCAGCACTCACCGCCGCGAGGTTTCGGATTTCTCCGCAACCTCGCGGCGGCTTATTTAATCTTTATGTAAAATCTCCGGGCTTTTTTCGGATTGATTATTCTTCGTCGTCGGTATCGTCGTCGGGGTCGCCGTCAAATTCGTCGTATTCGGCGTATTTTTCGCTATACTCTTTGCCGTATTTTTCGGACATTTTCTCAACGTCGTAAAGCTTATCGAAAACTTTGGAAAGAGATTTGGTAACTTTATCCGAAACAGTTTCCGAAACTTCCGAGCCGTTGATAGTTACGCTGCCCGAAACGCAGGACGCTTTATACTGCCCCACGTCGCCCGAAATCTCCACGTCGCCCGAAACAGTGCTTACTTCAACCGATTTCGCCTTGGCTTTTTCGATATCCACATCTCCCGAAACGGAAGAAATTTTAAGAGACTCGGCAACCGCTTCTTCGATATCCGCATCGCCCGAAACGGTGGAAAGCTTAACCGAGGGCGAGCTTAAATATCCGATATTCAAATCCCCCGAAACGGTTTTTACAACGGCTTTTCCGCTCGCTTCGATTTCTCCGAAATCGACATCGCCCGAACCCGCCGAACTTATTTCGAAATTACGGGTTTTGACGGAAAACTCCGAGGCGTCCGTATCGCCCGCCGCCGAGGACAGCAAAACGTTGTTAAACGTAAGGTTTTTATCGACGTAAACGGTCAGTTCGCCACGCTTGCCGGTCTTCATATTTCCGGAATTTGACTTAGGTTTTACTTTTAAACTCTTTTCGGTTGCGGTTATATCGTAATATTCGTCGAATGCGCCGTCCGTCTCGCAACTTATGCCGCGCATATTCCCCGAAATAATCGTTAAATCGAACCCGTGCGCGATTTCTATAATAAAATCGTTGCCCGAAATCTCATTATCGTTTGCTTCGCTGTCGGATTTCGGCTTTTCAACCTTATTTTCGTTGCCGCACTCCGCGTTTACGATATCCTCCGCGCTGCCGAATTTTTCGAGAGCTTCCTCCTCGGTAAACCCCGCTTCTAAGGCAAGCGCGTATCTTCTTTTGTATTTTTCAGTAATTTTATCGGCGTTTACGCCCTTTTTATTTGCTTCTTCCTCTATTTCCTTTAAAAAATCCTCGAACATTTTTTCGTTCCTCCGCTGATTTTAAATTTTTATTAAATATTTCCGACTTTTCAGATTTGTTTAAGCATTTCTTCCGCTTCGTCGAAATTTATCTCGCCGCTTTTAAGCATTTTAAGAATTTCTTCCCTCGTCGGTTTCACCGCGCTCACGACTTTTTTATCGAAATCGAGGCTCGATATAAGCGTTTCGAGATACTTCTTCACCGTCGGGTAAGAAATATTCATTTCGCTTTCCACAGCTTTGATATTTCCCGCGTTTTTGATGAAAATAAGTGCGAAATTCTGCAATTCTTCGCTTAAATAATCGAATTTGCTAAGCTTAAATTCGCCCTGAATTTTAGTTCCGCAAGACTTGCACGAAAGCTCGCTTACTATAAGTTTTTCACTGCAAACGGGGCAGGTGCCCAATAATTTTTTCTTCATAACAACTTTAAGGTCCTTTAAGTTTGATTATGGCTGTATTATAATCTTAAATTTTCAGTCTGTCAAGCGTTTTGATAAACATTTTTAATTTATTTTTTAATTTTATTTATTTTTAAATTGATAATTTTAATTAGTGTGTTTTTAGTAAAACTACTGAAAAGACTTGTTTGAACTTTGGAGATATAGTATAATAGATTCGGATTACTTACAAAAAGAATTTCAAAGACAGGCAGAACTATCATATTATATGGAGACTATATATTAGGTAACTAAAATGAAAGAATACGACAAAGTCGAGCTTATTAAAGAACGCTCGGAATACATAAACGCAGGAATCAAAAAAGGCGATAAGGGAATTATTTTAGGCGAAAATCGCAATGGATATTGGTTGGTTGTCTTTGACGGCAAAATTTACCGGGATTCCGACGGCGTCTGGAAAACAACCGAAATAGACGTCGGCGTGTTGGACGAAGATCTGAAAACAATTTAACAACCACAAAAACGCTTAATCGAAAACCTCCGCGGGGTGCCGCAAAGCACCCCGCGGAGGTTTTATCTTTACTTAATATATTTACTGTCAGAAAATTACCGTCAGGAAAAGGAAACGGTTACCGTCGTACCTTCGCCTATTTTCGATTCGAGCTTCAAATCGGCGTTATAAACGGCGCAGATATGCTTGACTATCGCAAGCCCTAAACCCGTTCCGCCCATTTCGCGCGAACGGGATTTATCCACCCGATAAAACCTTTCGAAAATTCTTTCCTTGTCTTTATCCTCTATGCCTATTCCGTCGTCCTTAACGGTGAGAATTGTTTTTCCGTCCGCCTTTCCGACCTTAACCCAGACGTGGCCGCCCGCGTCGTTATATCTCACGGCGTTTTCGGTAAGATTTTTTACAAGCTCCACGGCGTGTTCTTTTTCGGCTTCGATTTCGCCCGAACCGCCGACTTCGATTGTCACTTTTTTCTGTTCGGCAAGCCCCGAAAGACTTTCTTTGACCTCCTCGCAGACTTTGACAAGATCGACCTTTTCCTTTATCGGGCTTCTTTCCGCTTCGAGCTTGGAAAGATTTAACATATCGTTTATAAGAAGAACTATCCTGTCCGTTTCTTTGGCGATTTTCTCGGATAATTCCTTTGTTTTTTCGTCCGTCGTGGAAAGGGAAATTATATCGTTGAAGCCCTTTATCGCGGTGAGCGGGGTTTTCAGCTCGTGCGAGGCGTTAGCAAAAAATTCGCTTCTCGTTTTCTCGCTGTTTTTAACGGCGGTGATATCGGTTAAAACTATGACCGCATAACCCCTTTCGAGCATTTTTACGGAAGTCATATAAATTTTCCCGCTCGTTTTAACCTCGAAAGAAGTGTTTTCGCCCGTTTTAAGGCAATTTTCCACGCCGCCGTTAAACTTTTCGTTTTCCGTTAAAACACCGTAATTCTTGCCTTCCGCATTTTTAACCGAGAAAATCGCGGCGGCATTGGCGTTTACCCTTTCAACACTTCCGTCCGCACCTAAAACAACGATACCGTCCGAAATGTTATCGAGGATATAATCGAGCCGTTCCTTGTCGTTTCTCGCCTCATCGACGCTCGCCTTTAAAAGCTCGCTCACGTCGTTGATTTCGGAAAGCATGGCGTTGATTTCCTCGTCGTTACCCCTCGGGATAGCGGGCGAATAATCTCCGTTTTTAACGGCGGTTATCTTGTCCTTAACGTCCTTTATCGGCTTCAAAAGACTGTTCGTCATAAGTATGCTTGCGATATAGCAAACGAAAATCGCCGCAATTAACACGTAAATCATCGTCGGGATCGTGCTTTTGACGTAATCGTCCGCGCTTGCAACCGGGATAGACACTCTCAAAAATATATAAGTACCCGACAAGTCGATTTTTTCGGCGTAATAAACCATTTCCTTTTTCACCGACGAGCTGTATCTGAACACGGCTTTCGGCTCGCCTTTGAGCGCGGCGACGATTTCCTCTCTGTCAATGTGGTTTCCGCTTATGTCGCCCTCGCTGTCGGCTAAAACTTTGCCGTTATAATCTATGAAAGTAACTCTGACGTTTTCGGGAACGTTTTTGACGGCGTCATCGATATCTCCCGCGTCTAAAACAGACTTATATGCCTCGGCAAGCGCCTGAGTTTCCGCCGCCGCGGTTAAGCGATGCGAGCTTTTATTGACCGATATCCCCGAAAAGAATACCGTAAGCAGCGCAACCGTTACTATAATAAGGTTAAAAATCAATAATTTATTTTTCATTTAAGTATATACCCAACTCCTCTCACCGTTTCTATTTCCGCATCGGAAGAAGAAAGAACTTTGCGAAGATCTCCGATATGAATATCGAGCGTTCTCGTTTCGCCGTAATCCTCGCCCCAGACCGCGTCCAAAAGCTTGTCTCTTTGCATAACTTTTTCGGCGTTCATAACGAAAAGTTTCAAAAGCTCGTACTGTTTGAGCGTGAGCTTCGAACTTTCTCCGTTGACCGTTATAACGCGTTTTTCGTCGTCGACTTCGATATCTTTATATTTTAATATCGCGTTTGCGGCGGGTTTGACCGTTTTTCTGAGCTTGGCGTTTATCCTCGCGATAAGTTCTAAAACCCCGAACGGTTTGGAAAGATAATCGTCCGCGCCGAGATTGAGACCTTTAACTTTGTCTATCTCTTCGGTTTTCGCCGAAACCATAATAACGGGAATATTCTCCGTTTTGGCGTTCGCTCTGATTTTTTCTAAAATCGCGTAGCCGTCCGAACCTTCGAGCATAATGTCGAGGATGATAAGGCTCGGCAAAGTTTTTGCGAGCGCTTCGAACAGCTCCGCACCGCACGAAAAACATTCGACGTTAAAACCCGCGCCCGACAAGGCGTAGTTGTAAACTTCTCTTATCGACTGTTCGTCGTCTACCGCGTAAATAAGTTTTTTCTCTTCCATTTCGTCCTTTAAGTCGCACCGCTTCGGCGTTTTTGCCCGAGCCTTACGGCAATCGGATTATCTCGACCCCGTTGCGGCGTAGCCGACCCATTCTCCTATATTAACGGCGTGATCGCCTATTCTTTCGAGATATTTTGCTATCATCATAAACAAAATAGCCTGATCGGCGTTTGCCGAATCGATTTCGATAAGTTCCACGAGATCTTTTTTAACCGTTTCGAAAAGTTCGTCCACTTTATCGTCCCGCTTATCGAGTCCGCGGGCGGTTTCGAGGTCGTGATTGATATAGCTCGTCACGCCGTCTTTTACCATTCCGGTTACGATTTTCGCCATAAGCTCGATATGCTCGGGCTTTTTGATGAATTTTTCGCCCTTGAACTGTAAGCTCAGCTCCGAAATATCCGCCGCCTGATCGGCTATTCTTTCGAGGTCGGTTATCATTTTCAGCGCGGACGAAACCTCTCTGAAATCGCTTGCGACGGGATGTTCCATAAGCAGGATTTTCAGACAATCCCTTTCGATTTCGCGTTCCATATCGTCCACGTTTTTATCTTCCGCCATAACTTCTTTCGCGAGAATATCGTCTCTCGTTTTCAACGCTTTGATAGATTTCTCGATCGCGATTTCCGTTACGTGACACATTTTGACGAGTTTGGTGAAAACCTTGTCAAGCTCGTCTTCGTATTTGCTCCTTACGCTCATTATACCTTTATCGTCTCCTTTTTTCAAGTATTTCAGTCAAAAAAGTCAACCGAAAAAATCAACCGAATCTGCCGGTGATGTATTTTTCGGTGCGCGCGTCGTCCGGCGAAGAGAAAATCTTCTCGGTATCGCCGAATTCCACAAGCTCGCCGAGCAGGAAAAACGCCGTTTTGTCGGCAATTCTCGTTGCCTGCTGCATATTGTGGGTAACGATTATTATCGTTATGTCCTTTTCGAGTTCTTCCATAAGTTCTTCGATTTTACCCGTGGAGATGGGGTCGAGAGCGGAAGTCGGTTCGTCCATTAAAAGCACTTTCGGATCGGCGGCAAGCGCGCGGGCGATGCAAAGCCTTTGCTGTTGTCCGCCCGAAAGCCCCAAAGCCGACTTGAAAAGCCTGTCCTTCAAATCGTCCCACATACTCGCGCCGCGGAGCGATTTTTCGACTATATCGTCAAGTTCGGATTTTTTGTGAATGCCGAGCGTTCTCGGACCGTACGCAACGTTATCGTAAATGCTCATCGGGAACGGATTCGGTTTCTGGAAGACCATTCCGACGTTTCTGCGAAGTTCGTTCACGTCGATTTTGCCGTAAATATCCGTTTCGCCGAGGCGGAACTCGCCCTCTATCCTGCATCCCTCTACAAGATCGTTCATTCTGTTTAAGCATTTTAAAAATGTGGATTTTCCGCAGCCCGAAGGACCTATGAACGCCGTGACCTTTTTCTCGGGAATTTCTACGCTGATGTTTTTAAGCGCCTGAAAGTCTCCGTACCAGAGATTTGCGTTTTTAACCGAAACGTTTTTCCCGAAAACGACTTTTTCGGAATTTTTATCTTTTCTCATTTTTGTTTCCCTTTAATTTTTTTTCGAGCTTACCCGAAACCACGCCCGCGAGCGTATTGAGGATAAGTACTATTATAAGAAGCACGAACGCCGTCGCGTACGCTTCGTTTACGTAATATCCTTCGCCCGACAATTTATATAATGCGACGGCGAGCGTCGTTCCGCTGTCCATAACGCCCGTGGGCATCGGAGAAAGCGTGCTTCCCATAGTATACATAAACGGAGCGGACTCCGAAACGACTCTTCCTATCGAAAGGATTATCGCCGAAGTTATCCCCGGGAGCGCGCTCGGAAGAACTATTTTGAAAATCGTTCTTACCTTTCCCGCGCCGAGCGCAAGGCTGCCTTCTCTGAGCCCCTCGCCGACGGCTTTTAAGCTTTCTTCCGTAGACCTTACAATCGTAGGCAAAAGCATTATCGCTATCGTGAAACTGCCCGCCAAAATGGAGATTTTATTGCCAAACCACACCACGAAAGTTACCATTCCGAAAAGGGCGTAAACAATGGACGGAATACCGCTCAGAACGTTTATCGCTCCTCTTATGATTTTTACGAAAATACTGTTTTTCTTGGTGTATTCGTTCAAAAAAACCGCCGTTGCGATACCTATCGGAAGGGCGATGACTAAGCTTATCGCAACGGTTATGAGCGTTGTCACGATCGACGGGAATATGCTGATTTTTTCGGCTAAAACGAATTCGCCGAACAAAAGATCCCACTTAACCTGCGGCGCGCCTTTGATGACTATAAAGCCTATTATAAGCACAAGTGCGAGACTTGCGACCGCCGAACATACATAGGAAAAATATTTGCCTATTTTCTCGATCCTTATAAGGTGATTGAACGAGCTTAAAAAGCCTATTTCGCGTTTTTTTCCGCCTGTTTTTTTGCTTTTGTTTTCGGTTATAAGCCCTAAAAGGAGGTTTATTATCAGAATGAAAATCAGAAGCACGACGCCCGTCGCGATCAACGCTCCGAGCTGAACTTCGCCCGCGTAGCTCATTTCCATAACGATGTTAGCCGTTAAAACGCGGAAGCTTTTGAAAAGTCCGTTCGGGTAATTAACCTTGTTGCCCGCAACCATGATAACCGCCATCGTTTCGCCGACCGCTCTTCCAACGCCGAGGATAAGCGAAGCGACTATGCCCGATTTCGCCGCTGGAACGACCACTCTGAAAACGGCTTTTTCGTGAGACGAACCGAGCGACAACGCGCCTTCGTAATAACTGTCGGGGACCGCGTCGATGCTCGTTCTCGAAAGCGACACGACGGTCGGGAGAATCATAAGTCCAAGAACGAGCGACACGGCGAGAAGTCCGCTTCCGCTGCCGTTCGCGGAGAAAACTCCGAGCCTCGGAAGCAGTACGTTCATGCCGAAAAATCCGTAGATTACCGACGGAATACCCGCCAATAAGTCGATTATCGCGCTAAAAATCTTTTTAATGCGTTTGGGGCAGAACCTCGAAATAAACACCGCCGTGAACACGCCCGTAGCCCCGCCGAACAGAACCGCGCCAACCGTTGCGAAGATCGAGCCGACGATCATTTTAAGTACGCCGTAGCTTCCCGCCAAAGGAAGGGAGTACTTATCGTCCGAACTCGGAGTCCACTCCGATCCGAACACGAATTTGAAAAAACCTATTTTGCGTAATGCCGGGAGGCTTTCGATTATCAGAAAGACGAATATCGCCACAACGCTGATAATACACAGCCCCGCCATAGCGGCAAAAAGCGCTTTGAAAGCGCTTTCTTTTGTTTTTGTTTTGTCTATAATCATTTTATCTCGCTGTATTTCGTGATTTTACCGGTGAATATGTCGTGAAGTATCGTCGCGTTTACGTCGCTTATCTTATCGTTGTTTTTGTTTACGATAATCGCAACCGCGTCGAGGCAAAGCGTCGTTTCCGTGTAAGCGTCGTCCGCTTTTGCCGAGCTTGCAAGACCTATAACCGTTCCGTCGATATCGTTCTTAGCCGCCGTTCTGCCGCCGCTCGAACCGTTGAAGTTGTAATCGAACTTGACGTCTTTTACCATATCTCCGCCGAGAGCGAGGTAGTTTGCAACGAGCTTCTGGATCATTTTTTCCATAGAAGTCGAACCGATAAGGGAAATATTTCCGCTGAGAGCCGCGGTGGGAACGGTGTAATCCGCTCTCGTATCGAAATCGCTTACCGTAATTCCGCCCGAAGCAAGGATACCCTCTTCCGCGTTTTTACTCAAAAGATAGTTGTAGAAATCCTGAGCCGCCGCGCTTAAAGCAACGTTTTTGTTGGTCAAAAGAAGGAACGGTCTCTGAATTTTGTATTTTCCGTCTTTTACGTTCGCTACGGTCGGTTCGACGCCTTCGACTTTCAAAGCCTTAACACTGTCGTCCACGGAAGCGAGCGAAATGTAACCGATTGCCGTTTCGTTCTGAGAAACTTTGGTTCTTACAATACCCGTGTCTTTAAGTTCTTCTGCGGTGTCTACCGCGTCTTTCGCGTCGAGATTTACATATTTATCGAACGCTTCTCTCGTGCCGCTTGCCGCTTCTCTCATTACGACGAGTATGTTCTTTTCGGTCGCAGACGAATTACCGCAAGCGGTAAAAGCCAGACAAGTTACGCAAGCAACTATGCCCGCAATGATTGCCATCAATTTTCTTTTCATTTTTTTCTTTCTCCTTTTTTCTTTTTACAACCGTATTATAACCCAAAAGAAAAAGATTAACAGGCAAAAAAAGGTAAAGTAAACGTAAAGTTTTCGTAAAGTCGGTAATTTTTCGTAAAGAAAAAAATTACGCGGCGGGAAATCCGAAAATCGGATTTCCCGCCGCGCACGCAATATATTATAATGATATTTATTCTTTATATTTATTCTCTGAAAAACAAGTCTCTGGTATAAATCTTATCCAAAACGTCTTTAAGATCGTCCGTATAACGGTTTGCGATTATAACGTCCGAAATTCTCTTGAATTCGTCGAGGTCTTTTATAACGCGACTGTTGAAAAAGCTGTCTTCTTTCATCGTCGGTTCGTAAACTACGACCTCAATCCCCTTGGCTTTTATTCGTTTCATAACGCCCTGAATGGAAGACTGACGGAAATTATCGCTGTTGGCTTTCATCGTAAGGCGGTAAACCCCGACCACTTTCGGGTTTTTCTTTATGATCTGCTCCGCAATGAAATCCTTTCTCGTGGTGTTGGCTTCTACAATCGCCGAAATGAGGTTCTGCGGAACGTCGGCATAATTGGCGCGAAGCTGCTTGGTGTCCTTAGGCAAACAATACCCGCCGTAACCGAACGACGGATTGTTGTAGTAATCGCCTATTCTCGGATCGAGCGAAACGCCCTCTATTATCGACTTCGTGTCAAGACCTTTAAGTTCGGCGTAAGTGTCGAGTTCGTTGAAATAAGCGACCCTGAGCGCAAGATAAGTATTTGCGAAAAGCTTTATAGCTTCGGCTTCCGTAAGGTGCGTGAACAAAACGTCTATCGGGCGTTTTATCGCGCCTTCCACCAAAAGATCGGCGAATTTTTCGGCGGCTTTCTTCATTTCTTCGTCGTCTTTCGGAACGCCTACCACAATTCTGCTCGGATAAAGGTTATCGTAAAGCGCGTGACCTTCGCGCAAAAATTCGGGACTGAAAATTATATTTTCGGTGTTATATTTTTTGCGTACGCTTTCCGTGTATCCTACGGGAATGGTCGATTTTATAACCATAATCGCGTTTTTATTGACCCTTAAAACCTGTTCGATAACGCTTTCCACGGCGGACGTGTCGAAATAATTCTTTTCGGGGTCGTAATTCGTGGGCGCGGCGATTATAACGTAATCAGCGTTTTTATACGCTTCATCTCCATCGAGCGTGGCGACGAGATCGAGAGGTTTTTCCGAAAGAAATTCCTGAATTTCCTTATCGACGATAGGCGACTTCTTCTCGTTTATCATCTTAACTTTCTCGGGAACGATATCCACCGCTGTTACTTCGTTATGGCGCGCGAGAAGGGTTGCCAGAGACAATCCCACGTATCCCGTTCCTGCGACAGCTATTTTCATATATTTTAATCTCCTTGGTTTTTATTTGTTTTATATCGCGATTGATTTTTCGCGTTGAAATCAATGCAAAAATTAACCGTAAAAGCCTTTGTACCAGACCGCAAATCTGCGAAGCCCCTCTCTTAAATCCGTACTCGGTTTAAAGCCGAAATCCTTTTCGAGTTCGCTCGTGTCCGCGTAAGTTACGGGGACGTCGCCCGCCTGCATGGGAACGAGTTTTTTATGCGATTCGAAATCGTAATCTTCGGGTAAAACTCCCGCTTTTACGAGTTCTTCCTGCAAAATCTTAACGAATTCGAGAAGATTTTCGGGATGATTGTTACCGATATTATACACCTTGTAAGGCGGCACGGGCAACCCGTCTTCGCCCGTTTTTCTTTCGGGCGCGCGTGCGGCAACTCGTTTTATGCCCTCCACAATATCGTCTATGTAAGTGAAATCGCGCTTACAGTTTCCGTAATTGAAAATCTCAATCGTTTTGCCTTTGATAAGCTTGTCCGTAAACCCGAAATATGCCATATCGGGTCTACCCGCAGGTCCGTAAACTGTGAAAAACCTGAGTCCCGTGGACGGAATGTTATAAAGTTTGCTGTAAGCGTGAGCCATAAGCTCGTCGGTTTTTTTCGTGGCGGCGTAAAGCGAAACGGGCGTATCGGTTTTATCCTCGGTGGAATACGGGATTTTCTTGTTGCTCCCGTAAACGGACGAGGACGAAGCATAAACGAGATGTTCAACGCCCTTTTCCCCGTTATCGTAAGAATGTCTGCAAGCTTCCAGAATATTATAGAAACCTATAACGTTACTTTCGATATAAACGTCGGGGTTGGTTATCGAGTATCTCACGCCCGCCTGAGCCGCGAGATTTATTACGATATCGAACCGATAATCTTTAAAAAGTCCGTCTATAAGTTGTTTATCGGCAATATTTCCCTTTATAAACAACCATTTCGATCCGCTGTTTTTTGCAATTGTTTCAATTTCATTTAAGCGGTATTCTTTGATAGAAACATCATAATAATCATTTAAATTATCAACACCGACAATTGTCGCGGCGTTTACGGTTTTTAAAAGTTCTTTCACGAGATTTGCGCCGATAAACCCGGCAGCCCCCGTGACTAAAATCGACTTATTGTTTAACATTATTTCTCCGTTTCTTTTTTAGATTTATGAAATAACAACGCGAACGTGTTTTTAAATTCTTGCCTGTAAAACACGAGATTTATAATCAACGATATTGCAAGGCAGATTACGCCGCATTCCAACGCCATTACTATCCAGGATAAATAGTTTACCGCGCCGAGTTTTATCCAAAGCGTTGCGGTAATCATACAAGCGACCGATAAAGCGTCGACCAAAATATGCTTTATAAAATACCGCAACGGACGTTTTATAATATTTTTTCTTAAATACACGGCATAATAAACGGTGCGGTACGTCATCGAAACGACCGTTCCGACGGCTACGCCGACAAGCCCCGCCCAAAAGACCAAAGCTATGGATATAACTATATTAAGCGCCATTTCGATTATCGCGCTCGTTTGCGTTTGTTTATAATGCCCTGCCGCAAGAACTATCATACTATACGGCACACGCAGACAATACGAAGCCGTCGCGACCGTCAGAATAACCGCAAACGCGGGAACGATATAGTTCGCGTCCGTTATACCCTTCGTGTAAATTTCGACAAACGGTATAATAAGCAATCCCGTCATAGTGAAAAGAAGCGTCGTTCCGAAATGAAAAACCCATTCCACACAGCCGAAAGTTTTTTGAAGCAGTGCCGTCTCGTCTTTTGCCAGCATATTACCGAATAGCGATTGTATCCCCGTCGTTAAAGATATGATAATTTGTTTAACTCCCGTAACGACAAGATTGTAAACATTATATATCGAAACGTTGACAAGCGTCGAAAAAAAAGTTAGCACAACAGTATCTGTGTTTTGAAGCACAACAGAAGCAAAATGCTGTGCAAGTCCGTTCCATTTTTGTTTTATCGGCTCTTCGGTAAGCTTTATGCCGTAATCGATTTTATAGTTGCGCTTAACATAAACGAACAACCCTATCGGTCTGATAAGATAAACAAGCGAAGTAACGATTTTCACCGTTTGTATGCTTGCTCCGAATCTGATTATGACAACGCTTAAAACGGTATTTAAAATCACCGTAACGGATTGATAAAACAACTGCACGTACGACCGCTGATCGGCGTTTACAAGCAACTGATTTCTTATACCGAAAAAGTACTGCGCAAAGTAACTTATCGACATAGCAAGCACCAAAAAAAGCGTCGATAAATAATTGAAATCGTTTCTTTGAGTCAGCGGGAACAATGTTGCCAAAAGAACAACGTATATCGTTAAAATAACACCTATTTTATCGAAAAATCTCTTTGCGGAAATGAGTATTTTGCTTATTAAAACGTTATCGTTTTCCGCGAGTGGCGTATATAACGACGACTGAATAACCGCGCCGACGCCCAGCTCGCAAAAACTAATCAGCCCTAAAAGCTGCTGAACGGAAGATACGAGTCCGTTTACCGTCGATCCGTAATACTTCATTATATATCGAGGCAAAACAAAGCCGCAGATCAAGGTTATCAGCTGATTTAAAAGCGAGCTTATCATATTTAGTTGTAACTTTCTATTCCTTGTCATCCTATTCTGCAAGTTCTTTATTTTGTCTGTTTTTTCGGCTTAGTTTTTGTACAGCGACAACCGACTAATCTCGCTTCTGAAACTTGATTATTCTGTCATCCAAAATATTACCGTCCTTTATTATGAGCGCGTCCGACAACACCTCGTTATGCGTTTCGTTTACAAGTGCGTCGATAAAAGGAGCGATAGTCCTCGAATTCTCCACAGTAAACGTTTTATAAAACAATGACGGAGTGTGGTCTACCGCATAGTGCAAAACCCCGTCGATAAAATAGGTCGGATTTTCTATCGTTGTCGGTACACTTGTCTCGATCCCTCCGTGCCTATCGCAGCTAACGTCAACTATCATTGAATCACGCTTCATTCGCTTTAAATCTTCCCTGTAAACGATATGATCCGTTCTTGCGGTATCCCAAAGAACGCAATTCACTATGACGTCGTATTTTCCTATCTCATCGCGCAGCAATTCCTGCGTTTTTCTATCATACTGTATAACGTCCGCGCCCAACATATTCAGTACTCTCACTGCGCCACGCGCGGTGTTTCCGCGTCCTATCACCGCCACCGATGTTTCATACGGCATTTTCCCGTAACACTGAAAAGCGTGCATTATTGCCGCCTCTCCCGCCAGCTCGTTATTTCTCCAAAAAATATGCCGACCTTTTTCAAACATATCTTCCCACGCATAAGCCGAAAGGCATCCGCCTATTATTTTATCCGTTATTTCACGATTTTGTATCGCATGAACCCAGCCGAAAATCGATTGACAATGCAAGACGCTCAAATATTCGGCGTCGCCAACTTTCGGATCGCATATAATATCCTTCGTCAACGCCTCTTTTCGCGAAACAACGTTTGCGCCGACGTTCACGTAATCGCTATCGTTAAACCCAAGAACATCACCGTATCCTGTTTCAAAAAACAAAGCCTCGGGATGAGCAATGCGAATTACGTCAGCCGGAACCATGGCTCGACGTTTTTCATTCTCTTTATGGCTGATAAGAAAGCCTACCGTCTTCATTTTATCTTCTCCAAATCAATAAGTTTCCCGAAATATGCGTCTGTTTCGGTCAATAAATTAGCGTCGAATCCACTGTCCGGGAATAGAGTTATCTCTCCGAAATACGGATGTCCGTCACTTTGATATAAATCGACTCGTGCAAACGGTAACCCTTTTGAAAGATTTGACGCTATGTCAAACATTTTATCTATACACTTTGGTTTCGGCACGGTGAAATCTTCCGGCGCGTTTTTCCCTCGGATATTTATCCTTTTTAACCGCCATTCTCTGTCAAAGAAATAAAACTTGGTTTCCCCGCTCGATCGATCCAAACAGACCATAACGCAATCGACGTAACCATCAAAACAAAAAAACTTATAATCGGTGAAATCCAAACTTTCCGGCGAGTCTGTCATATATTTTTCGCATATAATTTTTCTCGGAACGTTCTTATACGGCCATTCTCTGCCTGTCAGATAATAATCCTGTTTTAACCCTTTCGTAAGGTTTTTTCGAATAATTCCGATCTCTTTTCCCGTAAGTTTGCTTTTATCTTTGCAGATATACATTCCGAGCCCCGAATTATGATTGCATTTAAAGACGAATTTATCGGGCAATTTATCGAAATCGATATCTTCCGCTCTGTCCCACTGCCCGATTAAAGGTATCAGATATTCCTTGCCGATTACCCCCGCCACATATTCCCGCGCGAGGTATTTGTCGACCATCACGGTGTATTCCGCTTTGCGGTTATATAACTTTAACCATTGCAACTTTTCGTTGAAAGTCTTCGGGGCGTTAAGGTTAAGCGGATATCCCATTTTAGCCTGAAATTTTCTTTCAAGATACTCTTTGTCGGGCATCTTGTCATATTTACCTCGGCTTGCGTTAATCAAAAAACGATAGTTCTTATCTGTCTGATATTTTACAAATTTTGTTACATATTTTTTAAGTCTCATTTCTTTTTACCATTGTGTAAAATTATGATTTTGTATAACTCGTCAACAAATCAGTCCCATATAAATTTATACGGTATAATGTAACCATCCCCTGATACAGTCACGTATATTAAGCCTAAAAGCACTATGGTAAGAAGCATTTTTGTTATAAAAGTTTCTTTTGCAAAGCTTTCTGCAATAAGCGGAAGCAAGACAAGCGCAAAAACCGAATAATAACAAACTATTCTTCCGAACATAGCCATCGAATATGCGCAGCTCTGTAACATCGCCGCAATAGCAATTGCTTTAATACTGAACAAATATTTTTCCCCGACACGCGGAACAACAAAATACAATCCGAAAAATAGAAGGACGTTAACATAAATAAGACCGAGGTACGATCCCCCTTGGAGATCATATTCACTTCCGATATACCCTGAATATTTCGGGAATATTTTGATAATCAACTCGATTACTTTCCTGGAAAAAAAGAAAAGAATAAGTTCCGCAGCAATCACAACGGCAAGAAACAACCACCTTCTATCCTTTATTTTTAAAAGGTTTACAAAATAAAGCAGTACCATAACAATTGCAGTTATATGAAAAAGCGTAGCTAAGGCGCAAACAATAAGATACTTTACTATTTTTCGTTCTTCTATATATCGAATTCCGCCAAGGCAAATCGACATCGCTATCATTTGCCTGAAAATTCCGAGACTGTATGCAAACAACCCGAACGCAAAATATGTAAGAACAGACAAAAACGGATCTGTCGAATACCTATTTATAAAAACAAACAACGGAATGTAAATTATCGCGGCTATCACAAACAGAAAAGCCGTTGAACTTAATCCTAAAAACGCACAAAGCTTAATAAGGAGAAAATACCCCCATTCGTAACGGTAAGGGTAAACTCTCGCCGCAGACAGGATTTCTCCCATTGACATTTTCTTGAAATGATCAAGTGCGGCAAGATATGTATTTATATCCGCGCCGATATTAAGCGCACGAAACCCTGCAAACAAAACAAATTCAAGGCATATCAAAGAACAAAACAAACTTTTTTGTTTTTTCCTTTTTCCCGGAGCGTTCGCTCCGCATAAATACACCTTGCCGTTTTCCTTTTGCCCAACAAGCAGGAATATGAGCCATTCGACCGTTATTAAAAGAATAAATAAAATGATATATGTCATTTTTGGATTCCTGTTTACAAATTTTTCGCCGAATCGCTTATCTTCGGCAATTTTCGGTTAGTCTTTAAAAATTAGTTTTACAAAATCGTCAACCGTGGATTGAACGTCGTAACGACAACTGACAAGTTTTTCTCCGAATAAACTTCTACCCGTCTCTTCCGTAGCTTTTTCGATTGCTTTTTCCGCCCATACCGACGGTTCATCTTTGAGCGATAAGTAATCTACTATACCCGTAACATTCGCCTCGCGGGTTATCGAGTCGGATATAACGCACGGAAGCCCCGCCGCCTGAGCTTCTATAACCGTGTTCGGCATTCCCTCGTAAAACGACGGAAATACGAAAACATCCATTGCCGAAAGAAGCGCGGGTACATCCGATCTCACTCCCGTGAAAATAACGTTATTTTCTATCCCGAGCTTTTCGATTTCGGCTTTTATCTCATTTTCGAGTTCGCCTTTACCTACGAGCATAAGAATGCTGTTCGGTTCTTTCTTTAATATCTCGGCATAAATTTTAAGCAAAAATAAATGGTTTTTCTGACGACTGAATCGCCCTATATGCCCTATCAACTTAACGTTGTCCGAAATTTCGAACTCTTCGCGGATTTTTTTTCTTGATAAAGAATCGAATTTATAAACGTTCACGTCCACGGCGTTATGTAAAACGGCGACTTCGCCTTTTTTATAAGCTTTTTCTCCGAACGTATATTCCGCCGCCAAGTCGGACGGCGCAATTTTCACGTCGACGTATTTTATATAAAGGATTTTGCCGAGCGAATGCATTACAAGCGATTTCAGCGTTCCCCCGTCGCCCGAATTGGACGATCTCGCCACGCAAACTTTTGCGCCCGCTTTTTTTGCTATTTTTAAATCCATAAACCCCATAGCCGAAGAAGTTATCCTTAAAACGTACTCATAGCCGTTCTCTTTCACAACTTTATAGAGTTCTTTTTTAAATTTTCTCAGCGATGCAGATTTTTGTGGTATGCGATAAAACTTTCCGCCGAGAGAAGTTATTTCTTTTTCGTAAAAGCACTCCTCTTTGGCGTTTATGCAGAAATCGAATTGGTATTTTGTCCGATCTATCGCGCGGTAAACTTTCATAAGAAAAGTTTCCGCTCCGCCGGCATTCATACCGCTTAAAATACATAGTAATCTTTTCATTTTATTCCAAATTGTCCGTCAACGGCTTTATCGCATTGCTCGGTAAATATTTATTTCTTTTTTTAAGACAATCGGCTTTCATTTTATTGACTGTTTCTGGATTTTCCGCCATAGCGACAAGCCGACGGGTCAAATCCGAAACATTTTCGAATTCATATCCGAAACCCGTAACGCCGTCGTCTACGATATCCGAGAAACTTTCCCACCTCGCCGAAACGACGGGAATTCCCGCCGCGTAGGCGTCGATTATCGTTCCGGGGACTCCTTCCGTATAAAAACGTGTCGGGAAAAGTAACGTGAAATAATTTTTCAAAACTTCCGTACTCTTGTCATACCCGACTTCGCCTTTATATTTCACATATTCCGGGAAATCGCTTTTCAGATTTTCGAACCATTCCGTTTCGCCCGAATCGACTTGCCCGTAGATATCGAGAGTATAAACAATTCTTCCCGTCTGTTCGTTTACCGCTTTAACGGCGGTCACGGCGTCCTCTATACCCTTTTCTTTCATAACTCTCGAAAATGTACAAAGCTTGTACGGCTCGCCGCTCTGATAAACAAGCTGTTCTTTTGTAAGGATTTCGAGATTTTTGCAGTTCGGAACGACAGACACGTTACAAAGTCCGAGATCGTTTAACTTTTTTTTCAAAGTTTCTGTTTCGGCGTAAAGTCCGTCGAAACGCTTCAACGTTTTCAAAAGTCCTTTCTTTTTTTCAAGCATTTTCGGAAGCCATCCGCCGACTATCGAATAATGCAGTTTTCTTTTCGAAAAAAATCGTCTGAAAAACACAAGCAAAGGAGCGTACACTCTCACGCCGTTATGCGCAGGGAAAATCAAAACGTTTTTTGCTTTTTTCAATGCGGAAAACGCGATAAACGGTGCTTTTATTATAGCGAATTTTCCATGCGTATCGAACTTTACGACTTCGTTTTTGCCAAGTTCTTCCGATAACTCTTCTGTTATTATTTTCGTTTTCACGGTCTGACCGTTGAGAAGGTTTAACCCCTCTCCGAAATGACCTATAACGCTTACTTTTGCCAACGCGCGCTTATTTTTTAACATATCGAATTTTCTTCCAGACACCCCAGAACAGATTTCGGAATGTCAGAAACAAAGAGCTTAAAACCCCTTTCTTTTCCGCTTCGCGAAATAATATATAATGCCATTTGATCAATTTTGCGTATCCGTGATTACTGATCGACCCGCTTCTTTTCCGATATTCTGCAAGCGTTTCGTTTAAGAGATAACAATCGGCTTTCTTACATACTTTAAGCCACATGGCGTAATCGTTGTTCTTTTTTATATCTTCTATCTGCAACGTTCCGACGACTTCCGCATTATACATTACCGTAAGGCACCCCATCCAGCAATAGTTATACATTCCGTGCCGAGTGATTTTCTTTGGTCCCGTCACGCTCCGTCCGTTCGGCTCCGAGTTTTCGTCGATTTCGATATAGTTCGTGTAAGAAAAGTCATACCCGTTATCTTCCATAAACGCAATCTGTTTTTGCAATTTTTCGGGCATCCAAAGATCGTCGGAGTCAAGAAAGGCAATCCATTTTCCCTTTGCTTCCCGCAAGGCGCGATTTCTCGATATCGCCGCCCCGCTGTTTTTTTCGTTTTTTATGTAGATAATTCGGGAATCGCTCAGATACGGTTTAACAACTTCGTCCGTATTGTCTGTCGAGCAGTCGTCCACGATAATCAATTCCCAATCCGTGTAAGTTTGAGCCAATACAGATTCTATCGTTTCCGATATAAAATTTGTCGTGTTATACGACGGCATTACTATCGAAACAGTTTCACTCATAATTACATCCTTTACTAATATTTCTTGCGATTACTCCAATTGATCCTTTTTAAAATTTTACATGTTCCTCGTTACGGCAAATTTCTTCCATTTTTAAGACAGCATTTATAGAATGTAATGCACCTATTCCATCCATTTTCAAAAGAAATTTTCGGATAGGATACAATAAATGAACCACACGTTTCAGCCTGGGTTTATACGCAATATGCAACTTACAGTAAGCTTTTCTAAAACCAAAGTATTTTTCAAGATAATCTTGAAAAGCCGTTTCATGATTGATACTTCTTGCTCCGTCACAGATATATCCGCCATTTGCCAGAAATGAATTGAAATATTTTAATATCCCTTCCACTAAGGCAGCATTTACTCCTTCCCTTTCACATTCCGGATTTGTGCGCATTACTTTGAAATCTACATAAGATTCGCTTTCTTTTGACAGTAAAACATATCCGCAAAGTTTTTCAGACTCACGAGCAAAGGCGCCGATACAAATAAAACAATCCCATTTTTGCACCGACTCAATAAATTTTACCCTATCGACAGATTGACGGTATTTCTTCGGATATGCAGAATATGCCGCAATCTGGACATCACATAGTTCATTAGCATAATTTGTCGGCTCAATTTCCTTAATTTCAAAATTCTTGATCCCTTTATTGATCTCATATCGCCGCTTTGCTTTAAGTTTACTTATATCAAACGGAGTATCTTTAATCACATACCACCAATTTGTTTCATATCCGCAGTCAAAATCCGTTGTCCACCTTACCAATAAAGGAGTCTTTCCATCAATATTCCAAATATTTCCGTTCTCTATTTGAATCAAGTCCGGATTCTGATGAGGAGCTGTTGTCGGTATGGCAGCATGATTGTAATACTTCCAGCCTTTCATCCTGCTAACACCTCGTTTCTCAAAGCATGCGGAATAATTTTTGCGCTCATCCATTTGCGGAAGAACAATTTTATCTTTTGCCATAACGTTTTCTTCATCGATTTTTCCTTCCTTTCTGAGCGTTCAATAATTCTTTTGCTTCCTCTTGTTTTTCTTCGTATGTCGCGCGATCGATTTT
Organism: uncultured Clostridia bacterium; assembly: GCA_934247225.1. Classification (GTDB taxonomy): domain Bacteria; phylum Bacillota; class Clostridia; order Christensenellales; family Borkfalkiaceae; genus UBA10281. Next base: position 21,385 of record CAKQJE010000008.1, on the reverse strand, counting down.
GCCTTCCATCATAAGCCAATCGCCGTAATCCACATCGGAAACGGTTCCCTCCCGAACGGTATCTTTTCTTTTTAAAACCTTGCCTACCGTTTGGAAAATAATTTTCAGATCGCCAGCAAAAGTAATGCCGCGGTCGATATATTGCAAGTCGTATTCGAATTTTTGTTCCCAAGTTATGTTGTTACGACCGTTTACCTGCGCGAGTCCCGTAAGACCGGGGCGGACATCGTGGCGACGGCGTTGTTCGTCTGTCAAAAAAACACAGTCGCGAACCAAAAACGGGCGCGGTCCGACAATGGCTAACCGCCCCGATAAAATATTGAACAAAGACGGCAATTCGTCAAGGGAAGTACTGCGTAAAAACGCCCCGTAGCGCCCGAGACGCTGATCGTCGGGAAGAAGTTCGCCGTCATCTCCGCGCTTATTGCTCATAGTTCTGAGCTTAATCAGATAAAAAATCTTTTCCCGTCCGTCTTTGCCCTTCTTTCCCGGGCGAGGTTGCACAAAAAACGGATTACCTTTCATCGCAATCGCGCCGACAATGATCAGAACAAGCATAACAGGCGAAAGTATGATCAGCGCCAGAAGCGATAACGTGAAATCAAAAAATCTTTTCCAGAATTTTGCGTACATATGCATAACGCTCCGATATGTTTAATCGAAGCAACTCCTGATTATTTCAATTACCTTTGCCTGATCTTTTGCAGTCATTTTGTTATCGCTCGGTAAACAACAACCGCGTTCGAAAATATCCGCGCCTACGTCGTTCACTCCGCCCGCGATATATGCGTTTGTGCGGCAACGAAGCGTACCGTCTCTGCCGATCGCCTCGTGCATACGGTACATCGGTTGCATATGCATCGGTTTCCAGATCGGTCTGCCTTCGGCATTAAGACTCGCAAGCGTTTCCAAAATCTCCGTCGGACAGGTTTTGCCTTTTTCTTTTACGTAAAGCGCCGTGGAATCGTTTCTGACCTGTTTGCACATATATTCTTTGTCGATAATCAAAGCGGACAACCAATAGTTCGGCTCGGCGCCGTCAACGATCGGATTCATATGCACAGGCAAATCTTTCAGTCCGTCGCGATAGCGTTCGTAAACTGCCTTTTTCTGCGCGATATGCTCTTCCAGATGCGGATACTGTCCGCGGATAACGCCTGCAACGACGTTGCTCATCCGATAATTGTAACCGACTTCTTCATGTTGATACCACGGGGCGTTTTCGCGCGCCTGAGTCGACCATTTGCGCGCTTTATTCGCGACTTCGATATCGTCTGTAAGCAGACACCCCCCGGCAGAACCCGTTATGATTTTATTTCCGTTATAACTTATCGCGGAATAATCTCCGAACGAGCCGCATTGCTTGCCGGCAAGCGTTGCGCCCATTGCTTCGGCGGCGTCCTCGATCAGAAGCGCGCCGTGTTTTTCGCAAATTCGCTTAATTAAATCGATACGCCCGGGGAAACCGTACAACTCGGCGCAAACGACCAATTTTACGTCGGGATATAATTCGAATGCTTTTTCCAACGCCGCGGGATCCATGTTCCAGGACTCGGCTTCGGTATCGATAAAAACGGGAATTCCGCCCTCGTACACCACGGGATTGAGCGTTGCGTCGAAAGTCATATCCGAGCAGAACACTCGCCTGCCCTCCAACGCGCCGTGACCGATTGCCGGTTTACCGTACAACCTTTCGCCTGCGGATTTCACGCAAAGATGAAGCGCCGCGGTGCATGACGAGAGGGCAACGGCATATTTCATTCCCGCTTTTTTTGCGGCAATGCGCTCCACTTCGTTAATATTTTCTCCTACCGTAGACATCCAATTCGTTCTGTATGCCTCGGTCATATATTCCAATTCTTCGCCGTGCATGGTCGGCGTTGCAAGCCACACTTTTTTTTCAAAAGGCTTAAATTTCATGTTTTTCTCCGTAAATTTCATCCCGCCGTAAGATATTTTAAACAATCACCTTAAACAATTATCCATTCTTGTTATCCGTTCTTGATTATCCGTTCTTGTTATCCGTTCTTGCCGCGACATAAAAAAGCCTGATAAAATCGCTGTAATTATACAGGCGTTAATTATATTATAACATTATATTACTGTAAAAACAAGCGATTTGAGAGACTTTGAGTATTTTTTTAGTCTCAAAGACTCAATCCGGACGAAAAAATTCAACCGATTACCCATAAAAATGCGCGTTAATCGACTTATAGAGCCACTTTTTTGTTTTTATACGAAATGCGGGCGCGCGGCAAAGCCGCGCGCCCGCAAATTATTTTACCACCAAATCTTTTATTGAACTCTTACTTTTTTAAGCGGCGTTGCGTACAACAAAACCGTTCCGCCGACCGCGCCTACGCCGGCTTGCAATATTTCGAAAGGAAGTTTTATTATTGCGTATTCCAAAGTACTGTAAACGAAAATCTTGCCGAGCGTGTACCCACCGACCATTATAACCGCGCCGACGACAACCCCGACTATCGCCCGCCAAAGCTTGGGAAGTTCCCCGTTTCTCCACCCGCCCGCTATCAGAGATATTGCGACGGCTTGCAATCCGTGAGTGACGAGAGAGACGAACATAGGCGTGGGATAAAAAATCGCGTCGCCGATAAACGCCCCGACCCCGCCGACGATAAACGCCGAAAAAGGATCTAACAAAAGCGAAGCGAAGCATATCGCCACGTCGTTTAAGTAAATTTTTCCGCCCGGCACAGGCACGCCGAACGAACTCAGCACTATGTTAAGCGCCGTAAACATTGCCGTAACGCACAATTTTCTTGTAGTTATTTTCATAAAAAACCTTCGATATAAAAATCCTTTGACTTTTTTCTTTAAACAGTATATCATAAATTTGAACATATAAAAATATCCAAAATAAGATTATTTTATAAGGTCAGATTATGAAAAAAAAATACGAAGAGATATACGAAAAACTGCGCGACGACATAACGGACAAAACGCTTCGCTACGGGCAGAAAATCCCCTCCAAAAGAGTGTGCGCGGAGATGTTTTCGGCAAGCGTTATAACCGTGGAACACGCTTACGAACTGCTTGAAAGCGAAGGCTATATCGAGCCGAAAGCAAGGAGCGGATACTATGTTTCTTATCTCGAATCGAGCGTTATAAAAGAAGCCGAAAAACCCGATTTCGCCTGCGATTTTTCTTACGACCTTTTAAAGCCGAAAACAAACCGCGAATATTTCCCCTTTACAGTTTTTGCTTCTGCCGCGCGTTCGGTTTTAAACGATTTCGGCGAGCGGATTTACAAAAAATCGGGTGCGGGCGGGCTTCCGCGGCTAAAAAAAGCGATAGTCGATTACTTAAAAACGAGCCGAAACGTTACGGCGAAAGAAAAAAACGTGATCATCGGCTCGGGCGCGGAATATCTTTACGGTATTATCGCCGAGCTTATCGGAAAAGAAAAAACGTTCGCCGTTGAAACCCCGTCTTACGGAATTATCGAAAAAATTTATAGGCAAAGCGGCGCGAAAGTCGAGAAATTAAGGCTCGGAAAAGACGGCATTTTATCGGAAGAATTAAACAATTCCAAAGCCGACGTACTGCACGTCACGCCGTATCGGAGCTTTCCTACGGGCGTTACGGCTTCCGCCTCGAAACGTGCGGAATACCTTTTGTGGGCGAAAAAAAACGGCTCGCTCGTCGTTGAAGACGATTACGAGTCCGAATTTTCTCTTTCGGCAAATCTCACCGAAACATTGTTTAAAAACGCGAGCGACGAAAACGTGATTTACGTTAATTCTTTTTCGAAAACGATTTTTCCTTCGCTACGAACGGCGTATATGATTCTGCCCGACTCGCTCGCGGAAAAATTTTATAAAGAATTCGAGGGCTACTCCTGCCCCGTTCCGTCGTTTGAACAGCTTATAGTTGCCGAAATTTTAAGCGGCGGCGCGTTCGCGCGGCATATCAACAGAGTCCGCAGAAACCGCCGCAAAGCGCTGTTATCGAACAACACCGACGGTCTCGAATAGCGACTTTCGAACCGCGGACTTAGCCGCAAAACATAAACCCCGCGAAAGTCACGTCGTCCCAGATATCTTTCAGCAGTTTCCCGTCGATATTTGCACGGTTTTCAAACTCTTCTCTCGTCGGATACTCCTGCTGCATGGTTTCCGAACATAAAACGATAACGTCCTCGTCCTTGAAAAACACCTCGTAAGAAACGCCTTCGTAAGTGAAAAGCATTTCGCTGTAAAAGAACAGTCCGTTCATAAACTCCTTGAAAGTCGCCTTGAACGGCAAGCCCTTTTTATACTCCTCGCGAGCTGTCGTCGGAGAAACAAGCATAGGATAACTTATGCCAATCTGCCGTTCTAATTTTTCTTCGTCGCGACTGAATTTCCACCCGCAATTTTTACATTCGCCGTTCCCGAACTCGTCTTCGAGCGCAACTTTCCCGCATATCGAGCATTTGACCATCCGATTTTTTGCATATAGATCCTTATAATCGAAAAATTTGAAATCACTCGGATTTAACCCCGACACATTCCTGTTCTGTTTCTCCCATTTGAATTGAACAAGGTCTTTCCAATCCAAATTTTTCGTCCATTCATATGTTGTCGGCAAAAAAGACTTTATATTTCCTTTCATTCTTTGAAACGGCTCATCGTAGCAAATGACTACACTTGGTTTGATTTTCCTCAGCATTTCGTTATAACCGAGCATAAACTCTTCTTCACAATTTTCCCTATAATAGGTACAAACAGCAACAATCGCTCCCTCTTCTATCCCATCGAAACAAAAGTCAAACGATTTTTCTTCTCCCCATGACACCGTTGGAATAACTTTTAGCCCCTTACTTTGCCAATAAGCTCCGCACCAGCGATTTTTGAAAACGCTTTCTATTTGAAGTGCAAGTGGCATATTCGTAAACACGCTGAAATCGGGGCTTAACAAACAATAATATTGACTAAGTTTTTCAAACTCCTCATTTGCATCTTTATAAACTTTTTCAAATTTCCAATCATATGTGAAAAAATGTATGGTTTTTTCTTTGTTTTCGTTATCGTTCTTTTTTGCATTTACATAACTTAAAAAAGATATTTTATCAATATCAATATCTTGTTTTTTTATCAACGGAAATTCATATTTGCCGTCGCATTTATCATAATACAAAAACTCGTTTCGAACAAGCTCCTGCTTTCTTTCCTGTTTATCCGTTTCATACTCACTCACCTTTTTAGTCATTCACTTTCTCCTTTTTATTTAAATTTTCTATAATCAGGACTTATATCTTTTTTCCTATCTGGATGGCCATTCTTCCAAACCCATTTATGATCATGTGGAAATTTGTGATTATTGTGAGAATCCTGATGATCGTAATCTCTATTCCAAACAACATTTCCTTCAAAATCAAACCATCTGCTTTGAACTTTTTTACCATCCACATAAAGATCGTATCTTGAATTATAATCCGCAACTTTTGTCGGCAAATCTCCTCTTTTACCTTCAATCACTTTTATAATTCGATTTGGCACTCCGCCTGCTCCCATTATATCACCTTCTTATACTTTTTCGTATGTTTTTCGAAATTCTTCTATCAATAAAAAACACTAACATTTTAATTTCTATTTACATTTTATCAAAACATTTACCAAAGTCAAGATATTTGTGTCAAACATTTTATCTACTCTCGTTTTATTTCCGACTTTTTGTTAATGGGTTGTGCTGTTTTCTTTTTTTGTTTTATCCTTACAAATTTTTATTTTTTATATTTTTGTCAGCCTTAAACCGTACAAAAATATTGACTTTTATATTTTTGTCTGCTATATCTCTACGGTTTACACGCATTTGGAACATTACGAGGAAAATCAGCTCCGAGAAATCAAGAAGTTTTCTTATGTTTTGTGACGATTTACCCCCAACTTACTCCCAACTTTTTGTTATTTGAGTTGAACTTTTGCATAAAAAAAGAGCTTTTGAGTGGCATTTTTAGTAAAAATACACTCAAAAACTCTTAGCCGCAGGCGATTGTGTTAGAACCCGCCAAAACGCCGTTATTTCCGCGCCTTTTGTCAAATTCTCGCTTGAAGTACAGTAAGTACATCTGCGTTCGCCTTCGCCAAAATTCATCGAAAATAACGACGTTTTGGTTGCCGACAAGTCTTGCCTTGCGTTTTTAGACTAAGACAAGGCGCGTGAGCGCGTTAATACTCTGCGTATAACACGCGAACGCAACGATGTATTAGCCAAAAACACAACGCAAGACCGGGTTCGAACGCAATCGCCTGCGACTAATATGGCTATACAGTACGAAATAGCTACACTACTATTCCAATCATAATTTTTTAATTTTAAACGCTTCATACCTTTTGACTACTATTTTATCAAATCCCAATTTTTTTACAACATACAACTATGGGATATTTTTATATCAATGCACAAGCAAAAAAATGTTTTCATCTTCGTAATGGGCTTCTACATCCTTTGTTCCACCGCCAACCGACGTGACATAAGTAAGATATTCCGGCGCAGACCTACGTATTGATATTTGATTATTTTTAGTCGCCATAAGATTATTTCAATAAGCAATACTTTTTTATGTATTCTTTTAAATAGTATTTTTCATAATCATCAAAGCGACCAGCTATGGCCTTAAATATTGTCGCAAATTCTCTTCGTTGTCCCTCCAATTCAGACGAGTTAAATCTTAAATTATCTATTTTTCTAACGGTAACAATAGGTATAGCTTTTTCCACCATATCAATACCAAGAGGAGATGTAGCCCCAATTTCGAAAAATCTAATAATGTTGCTTAAATCTATCGGTTTAGATAGTTGAATTTTTTTAATGTCAAAAGCGCGTATTACCAATGATTCAAACAAACTTATAATTCGCGGTAGTTGATATTCAATAGTATCTTTAATATCACGGAACACCCTTCTATAAGTTTCATTTACAAATTTATGCTCGTCTTCTTGTGTTAAATATTTTTTAAATCTATAATCTAATACTCCCTGATAACTCTTTTCGGCATAATTGATAGAAAACCATTTGATAGCATTTATTTGAATTGGTTTAATTTCACCAACTTCCGACCATATTTGTAAAATTGTTTCAAAGTAGACCCCAGTTACAAAATCATAAGCAGACGCTGTTTCAATGCCAATAAACGATTCAACATTATCAAGAATTTTAGATAGGATTATTTCTTGTTTTTTACGCTCAATTAAACGGTTTTGTTCAAAAACATCATCGGGTAAAAGTTGCTTATTTAAGTTTAATGCATTTTTACGAGTTAAATTATTTTGCGACAGATCTTCATTGTCAATATTTTCTAAGTCCAATTCTTTTAAAAGCAACTTAGAATTATAAGGTTTGAAATCAAGAGAAATACCGTCACAATTTATAATTTTAAGACTCTTATCACTAAGATAAACTATATTACCAACAAAATGATGTTGATATCTTCCAGCTCTACCATTTATGTTTAGTAATAAAAATTTCTTTCCTTCGTCGGATTTTCCTGATGGACTACTATAAACTACTACGGTCTTAGCGTTAGTATTAACACCTTCCACAATGGTGGATGTGCAAAAAAGTGTACTCATTGCCCCATCATTAAAAAGATTCATAATTTCTCTCTGAAAGTATTTGGGAAACTTCCCGTTGTGTATTCCAACATTGTTACGAAGCGCATAAACTAAATCCCAATTATCAAAGGATTTTTTCTTTCCTCCAAAATAAAAATTATAATTGGTTTTCAAATGGTCGATAAACATTTGAAGTTTTGCATTATCGAAATTTTGTTTGGCATAATTGTCGGAAAATTCTCTTGCTCGCTTTTCCGTATCGGCTGGGCGTAAGCAATAAACAATAGCTTGATTTTCATTTGAAATTTTCAGTTTATTTGCTACATATACTAACCTTTTAATAGAAGTATCGGCATCTGTCTTTACTTGGGTATTACTAAATGGCGATGAATACTTATAAGTTTTCCCATGGAAATCAATTTCATTTTTAAGTGTAGGTATAAAAGTAATTTCTTTCGTTGCAATGCGATGTTTTTCAAGCATCGTATTAAACCCACTTTTCAAACTGTTCAATTTGATAAACGGACCCGCCAAATAGCAAGAATTACACTTTTTAAGTAAAAAATATAATGCCAATCTAAATGCTACAGCTCGATGATCTTGCTCGTCTCGCTGAGGATTATCGTTTCCGAGTTCAATTTTATCATTCACGTCATCTTCGCTTGATATTACAACATCTTCATCGATTTTATATATTTCGTCAAAAAAGAAAAAGTCAATCTTTATATCGGGTTTAATAGCCAATAGTCGCAGAACTCTTTCGGGAGTTAAAATAAAGATATTCCGTTCAGATAACTCCAAGTCTTTATAAATCGAATTAAATATACTGTAACCCAAGTTGTGTTTCTCATTGAAGTCGTTAATTTCTTCCGTAACTTCTATCAATAGAGCAACAGTAGGCAACACGATTACAATATTGTTAGTATATCATCAAACAGTTCTTTCTCAGCAGTAAAATAACCTACCTTCTTCTTCCTCAAAATCATTTTATCAATAGATTCTGAGTTTGTCGGATATTTTATGAAAGATGCTAAAACGGGATATGATAAATTCATGCCATTCTCATCTACCACCAAATTTAATTTTGATACTAAGCGCAATAGCTGTGCATTTCCTTCAAAATTTACCAAATCTTCTGAATAAGCACCTTTTAATTTATAAGCAAGGGTATCCTTTGCATCACTGCCATCTTTAAACACTAACCTATGATCAGAATTAATCGCAAGCTTATTCAAATTATTGTTAAACCAGTCGCCTATTATCCGTTCTCCTAAATGTCCAAACGGAGGATTGCCCATATCATGCAATAACGCCACAGTCTTGAGTATATTAGGAATTTCATCAATATAACAGCAATCTTCCCCATCTTTACTTATATATTTTTTATCATGCCTCTTTATTACATTGATTGCCTGCATTCCCAAACTTTCTGCAATAGAAAGCACTTCAATAGAATGAGTCAATCTTGTTCTTGCATAATCTTCTTGCTCCAAGGGAAATACCTGTGCTTTATCCTGCAGTCTTCGTAAAATAGTGCTATTACAAACAGTATCAAAATCTTTTTTAAATGGGGAACGATTATCATTTCTTGTTTTTTCTACTGTAGAATTTTGACGCACGCGTTCGGGCTTAAGTAACAAATTCCAATATAACATATGCAACCTCCATCATTGTGCAAACTACTATTTTTGATTCTATCATTGAATTTCTTTTTTGTCAACAAAAACCAAGTTTATTGGAAATTATTGACATAATCCCCAATAAGAGAAATGTTTCATGAAATGAAATTTACAAACAAAGAAAAGTAAAAGTATTGGAACGGCACATTGCACTATAGTCCTTTGGGACAAATCCCTCAAATATTATATTCCAACGCATAAAATAAAGTCCGAAACAAACATTTAAGACTTCCCTTCCAAATATTTCTTATATTTGCATTCCTCTTTTTGTAACAATGATAATCAAACCACCTTCCATATCTCGTATGAAGACACTTTTAAACAAATTTAAATAGCAATATATAGTTTTGGCATTTATCCTTCACATTGCTTTTAAAATCGCGGTATAATACTTTTACCGGATAAAACGGTAAAGGAGTAACATTATGAGCAAAAGACATTCGTTGAAAGAAAAAGAAAACGCAATTAAAAGATATGTTAAAGACAGAGAATCGCCACTCAGAATCATCAAAGATATCGAGATTTCCAAAAGCACTTTTTATAAATGGCTATCCGAATATCAGAATGAACAAAAGCAATCCGACCGTAAAAATTTAACTTTACGCAACTTCAAGTTGCTTGAAGCGAAAATAGATCGACTTGAGGGTATTATCGAAATTATTAAAAAAGCAAACATTCTGCCGAATTCGTCGTTGAAAGACAAGTTGCACACAGCAGAAAGCCTGTCCGGAAATTACAGCGTCCATATGCTCTGCGATGCGTTGGATATTCCGAGAGGAACTTATTATAACCATATTCTCCGCAACAAAAGGGATAATACTTGGTACGCAAAACGCAGAGAAACATTACGCGAGCAAATACAAGAAATATACGATGAAAGCAATCAAATATTCGGAGCGGCAAAAATTACTGCGGTTCTACGTCGTCGTGATATAAAAACATCAGTAAATATGGTTCGAAAATTAATGAGCGGTATGGGACTTGTAAGCATTCGACAAGACGCAAAAAAATATTATAACGACAATGCTCGACGACACAAAAATTATCTCAACCAAGAATTTAATACAACTGCGCCCGACCAAGTATGGGTAAGCGACGTTACATATTTTAAGTGCAACAATAAACAATACTATATCTGCGCCGTTATCGATTTGTATGCAAGAAAAATTATTTCTTACAAAATAGGGAAAATTAACAGTACTCAACTCGTGAAAACGACTTTTAAGATAGCCTATGAAGAACGGAAACCGTCCAAATCGCTTATTTTTCATACCGATCGCGGTTCAAATTACATTTCAAAAGGCTTGAACGATTATCTAAAATCATTGCAAATCACACATTCATTTTCCCGCGCATACGTTCCTTACGATAATTCCGTTATGGAATCTTTCTTCGCATCGTTAAAACGCGAAGAACTATACAGAAAAAAATATCGTTTGGAAAAAGAATTTTATAAAGCCGTTGACGATTATATTGAGTTTTATAACGAGCAACGTCCTCACGCAAAACTGCAATACAAGACTCCGAATCAAAAAGAACGCGAATATAGAGAAAAACCCGAAGATTTTGAATAAATAAATCGGACAAGCGGGGTTCGGAAATAAAAAATTAAAATTTTTGACTTCAATTTTTTAATTTTTTCCATTTCTAGTCCGATAAAGAAAATGAAAACAAAAGATAAAAACCCGCATAACTGCTAAAAAAATAGAAAAACACTATCGATAATCGAACCATCAGGGTTCAGAAGTCGATAGTGTTTTCAGATGGTGCAAGTAACAGGGATCGAACCTGCACGGGAATACCAATGGATCCTAAATCCATCGCGTCTGCCAATTCCGCCATACTTGCGTTTTCCGCATTTTTAATGCGGTTTTAAGCCTGCTTTAAGCAGGATAAATAACCTTGCCGAAACGCCGCCGCATAGCCGCGTTTTTCGTTAATCAGGCTGATTTTATTCGTTATTCGGGCTGAATTTATTCGTAATTCAGGCTGGCTTTATTTGACTTTTATGAAATTACCTATCGTCTGATCGACCGATTCGATATAAACGAACGTGTTCGGGAATTTCTTGATTATCCGTTCGAAATCGGCAACCTGATGCGAGTTTACTATACAGATCAGCACCTCCTTATCGTGGTGCTTGTAAATGCCCACGCCGTGAAGCCGCGTTGCGGAGTGTTTGAGCGTGTGAGTGATCTCATATTCGAGCTCGTCGCATTGATCGGTCACTATCGTGAATTTGCAGGCGTGTTTAAGACCCGAAATAATTCTGTTACCGACAAAACTCGAAACGAACGCGTATAATACGCACAGACAAACGGGTTTGTAATCGTAAACCATAACGCCGTCCACCTCTTCGCCGAACACGAAATAGCTTGCGAAAGCAACGATCGCATTCATAACGAACGTGACGTAAAAGAAATTCCATTCGGGTCTGATTTTGCTTACGTATTTCGCTAAAATGTCCGTTCCGCCCGTAGACGAATTGTTTTTGACCGAAAAGCCTATGCAAAAACCCATGATAAGCCCTGCGATAAGCGCGGGATAAATGGTATCCACGCCTTTGGACTCGTAAACAAACGGTTTTAATGCGTCGCTTATCGCTTCGACCTTTGTCAGAAGAAGGAAAACAAGCGAATAAGACAGCGAAAATTCCAGCGTTTTTACCGCGAAAATTTTATCGATTTTAAAATACGCGAAAACGCAAAGCGGAATATTTATAAGAAGGGATACGTAAGAAACGTATTCCGTTTTTTGCATCACGTGCTGAACCATTACCGCGATACCGTTCACTCCCGACGGAGCAAAGTTGTTGGGAACGATAAAAAGCGCGTAATCGAACGCGAGGAGCGTGCCTAAAAGCACGGGATATATATATGTTAAAACGTCTGATAACTTAACCTTTTTCATATGAATTTAAGCGCCCGTCGTCTGTTTGCGGGGCGCAAATGTTACAAAATTATAATCGCCGCGATTTACTAACGCGTTTTTCAGTTCTGAAACGCTTTGTCGTTTATGAAAGCGTTTACTTTTCCTTTGTCGATAACCACGAAAGCAAAACTTTTTTGGGGAGAATACTCGTAAAGACAGCCCGGATTTACAAGCGTTATGCCGTCCTTTTCGTAAATTTCGGCGATATGCGTATGCCCGTAAAAAACAAGGGTCGCCCCGAGCTGTTTCGCCCGCCTTAAAAGTTTTTCTCTGCCCTGCTTCACGCCGTAATTATGCCCGTGCGTGGCAAAGATTTTCACGCCCTCGATCTCGGTGAGAATTTCCGTTTCGGCTTCGCTCGTACCGTAATCGCAATTCCCGTGAACCTGAAAAACCTTGTCTTTAAGCGCGTAAGCGTAATCGACGAAATCGTCGTAATAATCGCCGAGGTGAAAAACATAGTCGTTTTCCATAATCACGTTTGCGATTTTTTTGAGCGCGGATTTGTTTCTGTGCGTGTCGGACACAACGACAATAGTCTTCATAAACCCCTCAATAAGTCGATTAACGCGCGTTTTCTGTGACTAACAGAATTTTTTTCCTCGCTCGAAGCAACCCCGAAAGACTTATGCAGATCGTCCGAAATAAAAAGCGGATCGTAACCGAAACCGTTCGTTCCCTCTTCTTTGAAAGCGATAGTTCCGTAAGTTTCGCCGACGCCTTTAATAATTTCGCCGTCGGTTTTATACAGCACCACGGCGGAAACGAATTTCGCCTTTCTGTTCTCTTTGCCTTCGAGTTCTTTTAAAAGCTTGGCTCTGTTCGCGGCGTCGTCTCCGTGGCTCCCCGAATATCTCGCCGAGTAAATACCCGGTTCGCCGTTTAAAGCTTCCACGCAAAGTCCGCTGTCGTCAGCTAAGGCGTCGGCATTAAGAGCCGAAGAAACGGTCTTCGCTTTTATCAGAGCGTTCTCGTAAAAACTGTTGCCGTCCTCGACGATATCTTCGTTAAAGCCCGCTTCGCCCATCGGAACGACTTCGTAAATTCCGCTTAATATTTCTTTTATTTCTTTAAGTTTGCCTTTGTTATTCGATGCGACGATAAGTTTTTTCATTTTTCTGTGTTTATTCCCGATCCGAAATTCGTTCCCGCGGGGAAACAAGCCGTTAAAAAAACAAACGCGTTACCTGCAATTCCGAAATCCGCGATCCGTTGGCTCGGCTCGGTTTTTCGCCGAAGATAAACCGAGCCGAAACGATTTATTACATTGAGTAATTCTTGAAATAGTTCTGGATAAGAATGAACGGCGTACCCTTGTCTCCGCTGCCGCTCGTAAGGTCGGAAAGGCTTGCGAGAAGGTCGGTTATTCTTCTCGGCGTCGTTCCCTGACTCTTCATATTGTTCGTAAGGTCGCTTTCCTTATGCTTAATCATATCTTTCATAGCTTCGATAGCCTGTTCGCCGCTTAAAGAAGCGAGGTCGTTATCGGCAAGATATTTCAGCTTTATTTCGTTCGGCTTACCTTCGAGACCGCTCGTATATGCGGGCGAGCAGACGGGATCGGCAAGCTCCCATATTCCGCCGACGGGATCTTTGAAAGCTCCGTCGCCGTAAACCATACATTCGACCCTCTTACCCGTGCGTTTTTTCATTTCCGCGGAGAGAGCTTCGACGAATTCTTTCGCCGCTCTCGGGAAAAGTTTTACGCTGTTTTCGGTTGCGAGGTTGCTTCCCAAAACGCCGTAATTTTCGTTATAACCGCTTCCGTCGACGGAAGAAGTAAGAATTTCGTCGAGACTGACGACCTTTTCGGCTCCCGCTTTCAAAAGTCTCGCCTTGGTGCGTTTTCTCGTGTGAATATCGGCGTTTATCACGTATTTGGTACGCTTTAAAATTTCGCACGGGTCGTTTGCGAGAATAACTTCGCAATTACCCGTTTTTTCGTAATAATCGATATAATCGACGCCCGTGAAAATATGTTTTACGTCGCCGAAAGTTTTTCTGAATTCTTCGGCGGTGAAAACGTCGGAATACGGATTAACGCCTTTTTCGTAAATCTGCTCGGGCGTTACGAAGCTGTTCCCGACTTCGTCCGAAGGATAGGAAAGCTGAACGATAAGCTTTTTAACGCCTTTGGAAATACCCTTTAAAATCATCGAGAAACGGTTTCTCGAAAAAATCGGAAGAACGAGACCTACGGTGTGATCGCCGAATTTGTCGGAAACGTCCTTTGCGATCTGATCGACCGTCGCGTAGTTGCCCTGCGATCTCGCAAGCACCGCTTCCGTCACGGCGATAACGTCTCCGTCCTGAATGGCGAATCCGCCCTGCTTCGAAGCTTCGGTAACGCAATCCGCGGTAATTTTAACGAGGTCGTCGCCTTGTCTTATGATCGGCGCTCTTACGCCTCTCGAAATTGTTCCTTGGTAATCCATTGAATTTCTCCTTTATCTTTGATTTTTAAGCCGCTTTTTACGCTTTTTATTCGTTTTACGCTTTATTCAGCCCGCTTATTTTTGCGGTAAACGTATTTTTTTGCGGTAAGCGTGTTTTTGCGGCTCGTACAATATTTTGTCGTGCTTTTTTCGTTTACTTTGTATCGAGAGGAACGAAAAACTGCGGCATATGGAAAGATCCGCAAAGCGTGGGATTGAGCGCGAGAAGGTTTTTATCGGGAGTTCCTCCCTCGGTCTCTATGCGGTAAGCGTTGAAAAACGTTTCGCCGTGCGGATTTAAGCAAACGGCTTTGTCGGGAACTCTGATTTCGACCCTGTAACCGCCGTCGGTTTTTATGACTTTCGAGTCGAAACTTCTTTCGAGCATTTCGGCGTGAAGTCCGTTCTCGTTGAGAATTTTCGCAAAGAACGTCGTTCCGTTCGGCGCGACTTCTATTTCGTAATATTTGCGCCTGTCGCCCGAAGTGCAGATGAAAACTTCGACGACGTCGCCCCTGTAAATAGGCTCGTTGTCCTTATTGTAAGCCGAAAAAAGAGCGGAATTTTCGCAATCGAAATTAAAATATGTTCCGCCCTCGTATCTGCCGTATTCCAACACCGTTTTAAACGGAGTTTGCTCGCCTGTGTAAGTATTTTTAAGTTCTGTTTTCATAACGTTAACATTATATATGTTTTCCGCCGCAATGTCAACCAAAAACGACATTCGGAGTTATTATTGCGCCGACAACGATTGCTTAATTTCCGAATTAGTGATATAATGTGCTTATGACGGACGAAATTTTTGACAACGACAAAACTTTAAGGCGTTCGGTTTCCGTGCGCTCGGTTTACGGAACGGGATATTTCGGCGTGGAAACGGGGGCTTCTTTCCGCGTAAGATACCCCGCTTTCTGCCTGCTCGTCTGCGGCAAAGGCGAAATCGAAATCACGTCCGCGGGGAAAAAGTTCGCTATCGGCGACGGGAACGGGATTTTTACGGTTCCCGACTCGGAATTTTCTTTTTCCGCCGCGAAAACCAACACGCGGATATTTTACGCGGTGTTTGCCGTCAAGGAAAACTCTATTTCGCTTTTCTGCAATAAGCCGTTCAACGTTTCGGCTTTTGCGAAAACTCTTTTAAGCCACGCCTCCAAAACCGCGGCGGAATACTTCGACGATTTAAAAGGAAGCTCGATAACGAGGCTTCCTAAACCGAAAAAAGACACCGACGTATTTTCGGAACAAACGCTCCGTTCCTTACTCGAACTTTTCGTCATCGATTGCATAAAACCCGCCTATAAGTCGATTATCGAGGATGTAAGCGATAACGACGCCGCCACGGAAGCCCAGAAAATCACGGCGCATATTTATGCGTATCTTACAAACCACATCAGAGAAAACATAAGGCTCGAAGACGTTGCCGACGAACTGTTCTTTTCCGAATCGTATATAAAAAAGGCATTCAAAAAACAGACGGGGCGCACCGTTATGGAAGCTTTTTCGGAACTTAAAATCGAAGAGGCGAAAAAACTCATAACGCTCGGAAAGCCGATAAACGAAATCGCGGACGAATTGTCGTTCTGCAATAAAAATTATTTTTCAAAAGTATTTAAAAAAGTCGCTGGGGTAACTCCGTCGGAATACAAGAAATCTTTATAGGCTGTCAAAAAGCAAGTCCGCCCGCGGAAGACGTAAATCTTCCGCGGGCGGACTTTTTGCCGTAATATCTTAATTTTTTACGCTTCGCAAAGCTTGCGGATATAGCGTTTTTCTCTGACGGAAACTTTTCCGTCTACGGTTACCACGCACAAACAAAGCGTTACCACGTCCGCTTTAAGCTCGTCGTCCGCCGCCGCAAGAAGGGACAACAGCTCCTGCGTGTACTTTTTAATAGCCTTTTTGCCCTCTTTGTCTCTTTCGAATTCCTGCTTTATCGAAGCGAAATCGAAATCGTCGCCGAACACTTTAACAAGCGCGGGATAAATAAGCAGATATTCCTGCTCGTTTATCTTTCCGTCCGCAACGACCGAGCCGATAATAAAGCTCGCGAGCGTAGAAACGGGGTCTACGTCGTGTTCGCCGAGGGCGAGTTTTGCAAGGATTTTCGCCGATTTGACGGTGAGGATAACTCCTCTTTCCGCAACGGTCATGTCTTCGTACTCTTTGCATAATTTGGTGAATTCAAACATTTTTCTCTCTCCTTTTGTTTTTATTTTCTATTTTTGCCGCAGACGACCGTTTGACCGCAAATAGCCGCAGCCGCCTGCAAAAAGCCTTAAATTAAAGCGGCAGATCCTTTTTTACGAATTTGATCGATCCCGCTATATATCCGATAAGTCCGATACCGAAAAGTATCGCGAATTTCCGGATAAACGCCGTCGTTCCTTCCATAATCGAAATTACGTCGAACAACGAAATAATCGTCGTGTAGTTGAAGTTATTGAGCGCGGTGAGCCTTACTACGGACGGGATAACGGGGCTTCCGAAAAGTCCGAGCATAGCCGCGACGAGCGCGAAAATACTGAGTCCGCCGCCGATAGCCATAGAACGTTTGCTCCTGTCGAAGAAGCATGAGGTGAAGAAGCACAATCCCGAAAGCGCGAGCAGAACGAGGAACGCGCCGACGTTCAGCAAAACGAGCTTTCCGTAAGTAAGAGTGACGGTGTTTTTAACTATCGCAAGGCAAACGCAACCCGTTGCCGTGGTAAGCGAGAACATCGCGAGAAGCGAGCCTACAAGGAATACGCCCTGCGTGAACACAACGTCCTTTCTCTTGGTGGAAGTGGACAAAACGTAAGCCATCGAGCCGCTGTCCACCTGCCCCGAAATAAGGTTGTTGGAAGCCATAATCATATAGATTATCGGAAGAAGCAAACCCGCAAGCTTATAGAAAATCGAACCGACGATAAGCGTGTAAAGATCGGCTTCGCCCACTTCTTTGAGCGCGGACGAAACGCCCTCGGGAAGTTCTGATAAAAGACTTCTCGCAATGCTGTTTATAAACTCGCCTTTCTCGTCCGTAAGCGCGGCTTTTTTCTCGTTGTATTCCGCTTCGGTTATCTTTCCGCCCGAAAGCGAAGCGTCGAGTTTTTCGATTTCGAGATCGTATCTGCCGCGGAACGTGACGATTATTTCGCGACCGATATCGAACACTTTGTCGTAAGTGTAACCGAACGAATCGAATTTCTCCTTGCTGACGCTGTATTCGGAAAGCGCGACGCGGAGTTTATCCAAAGCGGCGTCCGTCGTCATATTGTAAGCAAGGAACACCGAAGAATAAGTTTCCGCGCGCTCGTCTATATCCGCAAGATGCTCTTCGCCGTTTATGAACGCGCTTTCGTCCGCTATATTTCCTATTATACCGTAAAGATATGTTAAATCGACGTAATTGTTTTTGTATTTTTCGGGAAAATCGGCAAACTCGGAACTTCCCGCCGCGATAGGATAAAGGGTCGCCGCGACGATTTCCAGAACTTCGTCCGAATCGTCTGCGAATTCTTTGCCGTCGTTGGCTTTTTTAAGATCTTCCTTTGCGCCCGCTATCGTTTCGGCTTTAAGCTGCGCCCCGACGCGTTCGGTTACGGCAACCGCCGCCGCTTTAACGACTTCGAGATCGCTCGCGCCCGCAAGCTCGCCTTTTTTCTTCATATATTCCGCGGGGAATTCGGCGGCGAAAAGCTCGTCGAAACGCTTCATTCCGTTCACTTGTCTGTAATAATAGTTTACCGCTCGTTTTTCCATCTGCGAATCGACTTCTTTCTGAATGATCGTGTCCTGAATGGAATCTTTGACCGAACTTATGTCGCCGTTGCCCGAAATAAGCATAACGCAGGCGAGCATAAAGCATACGGCGAAAGTTATTATCGCCCACATAGTCCCGTTCGCTTTGCAGGACTGTTTGAATAACGCTTTACTGAACATTTTTATGCTCCTTTAATAATATTGATTTGAAATGTTTTTCCAACGTGTAAGGTATTTCCGAAATAAACTTCACGTCGTAATTTTTAAGTGTTTTCAAAAGCTTTATCGCGTCGCCCGACGGAATTTTCACGGTGACCTGCGAATAAATGTCTTGAAGTCTCGTCACGCCGTAATCTTCCTTTTGGAAACGCTTGTAATCTTCTTCGCTTTTGAATTCTATCTTGAATTCTCTTACGGCTCTGTTTGTTATAGAGTTCATATCGCACACGTCGACGATTTTTCCGCCGTCTATCAGCGCAACCTTATCGCAAGTACTTTCGAGTTCGTCGAAACCGTGACTGCTCATAAGTATCGTCTTGCCCTTTTTATGCTCTTCCTTTATAATATCGAGGAAAGTTACTCGCATAAGCGGGTCGAGACCCGTCGTCGGCTCGTCCAGAATTATAATCGGCGAGTCGTTCATAAGCGCGGCGACAAGCGCGGTTTTTTGCTTCATGCCCTTGCTCATCCGCTTTAAATTCGCCCTCGGGTCGAGTTGAAGTCGTTCGATAAGCTCGTTTGCGTAATCCATATTTTCAAGCCCTAAAAAGTCGGCTTGACATTTAAGGAAATCTATACCCGTTTTCAGGTCGGGGAAAGCTATTTCGCCGGGAACGTATCCGATATATTTCGCAATTTCACTCGAATGTTCCCAGGAAGATAGTCCGTTCACGGTAACCGAGCCGCCCGTGGGCTTTACGAACCCTAAAATGTTTCGTATCGTGGTGGTTTTGCCGCTTCCGTTCGTGCCTGCGTAGCCGAGCATTTCGCCTTTTCCGATATCGAGATTAAGATCGAATATTCCTCTGCCCTCGCCGTAATCTTTCGTCAGATTTTTAAGGCTGATAACCGTTTCGTTTTTCTTTTCGCTTAATTTTACGCTAGTTTTCTCGCTCATTTTATAGCCCCTCCGTAATCTCTGTCCTCTTTATAGAACTTCATGAAGTAATCTTCGAGAGACTCTTTTCTGTTGCCGAAAAACGTTGCGTCGCTGTCCGACAAAATGGCGATAAGACCGTTTAAATCCTCGTCCTCTACGGAAAGATTGATTTTCGTTTTATCCGAATTTATAAGCTTACAACTTTTAAGCGCGGCGGCTTGTTTTTCGAATTTCTCCGCGCCGTGTTCGTTTGCGAAGACCAAAGAATAGAATTTACGCGAAGCGTGCTTCAAGTCGTTCGCGACAAACTCCGAAACTATCCGTCCGTCTTTTATTATCGCGATCCGATCGCACGTGTTGTCTATTTCCGAGAAAATATGGCTCGACAAAAGTATCGTTTTGCCGCACTCCTTTTCCTCGTGAATAAATTCCACGAAACGCTCCTGCATAACGGGGTCGAGTCCGCTCGTCGGTTCGTCTAAAACAAGCACCTCGGGGTCGGACATAAACGCCGACACGACCGCAAGTTTTCTTTTCACGCCCAAGCTCATTCTCTTTGTGTCGCCGCCAAGTTGAACGGACGAAAGTTCGAACATATCGAGCATTCTTTCAAGTCGTTCGTTGTTATGTATCCCTTGCAGATCGCGCATCATATTAAGAAATTCATAACCCGTAAGCCCCGCAGGCAAAGCGATTTCGCCCGGGATATACCCTACTTTTTTCAAAACTTCGTAGTATTTTTCGAAAGTGTTCTTTCCGAAAATTTTCGTTTCGCCCTTGTCGGGTTTTGAAAAACCCATAAGGTGTCGTATCGTCGTGGACTTTCCCGCGCCGTTCGGACCTAAAAAGCCGAACACTTCGCCTTTATCGACATGAAGATTGACGTCGAAAACGCCTCTGCCCGAGCCGTAATCCTTGGTGAGATTTTCAACTTCGATAACTCGCATTTATACCTCCTTTCGGGCTTTCGTGTTTTTCGTATTTTCGGTTGCCGTTTTGCGGCGACCGTTCTTCGCCCGAAATTATCACCTGATTTTTGTCAATGTTTTTTTTGAACACTGTTGACATCTTTACAATGTCGGATTATAATAGAAAAAAAACAAAAAGGAAAATACAGAAATGTTGCCATTGTCAAAATATTGACATTGTCAACGAAATTGTATAAAAAAGGATAAATGAAGGCTCAGAACCTTAATAATTCGTCTAAAAAAACAAGAAAAACAATTAAACGCGTTTTTGCGGAAATGTTATCGGAAAAAAAAGAACTCGGAAAAGTGAGCGTGAGCGAGCTTTGCGCCCGCGCGGAGATCAGCCGCGGAACTTTTTACGCGCATTACGACGATATTTACGGCGTTGCGGAAGATTACGAAAACGAACTTATCGAAAACTTTTTCGACAATACAAGAATTCTTCAACCGACGAATATGGAAGAATTTATCGATATGTTTTTCGAATATATGAAACAAAATCACGACAGTTATAAAATGCTGTGCCGTTCGAACGATTTTATTTTCGCCGCGAAAAAGCTGACGACGATCGCCTGCAACAAGTTTTACGAACTTTGTCTTGCGGACAAACGAATTGCGGACAGAAACCTGCTTTTTCTCGATATAAGTATTTTTGTGGACGGAATTACTTGCGAATACGTTAAAATGTGCCGAAATTATACTTCCGTCACTTTGGAGGAGCTTTTTGAATTTACGAAAATATGGTTTCGCTCGTTCACGGCTCGCCGCGCCCCGTCGGCGTAAACAAAACCATCTCGCGCCTTCTCCCTTTGGAGAAGGTGGCAAATCGAGCGGCTTTCCGCGAAGATCTGACGGAAGAGGACAAAAAAAGGCTTCCCCATTCAACCGAAATTTTCGAATGAAGTGCCCCCAAAATGTTGGACAAAAAAACTAAAACATTTTGAGGAACGAAAAATGGCAAAGAAAGTACAAACAA
>CAKQJE010000007.1 GCA_934247225.1 uncultured Clostridia bacterium | reverse complement strand
CGCTATGCGAATAATCTACCGAGGGGTTCCCCTTCGGGGTGTCGGTATAAAGCGCGGAAATAGCGACGTTTTGGCAAGGTTTGTATTATTCTTGTCTGGCATTATATAGTTCGTAATAGAACCCGTGTTTTTCGATAAGTTCTTCGTGACTGCCCTGCTCGATTACGTTTCCGTTTTTCATAACGAGGATAACGTCCGCGCTTTTTATCGTGGAAAGCCTGTGAGCGACGATAAAGCTCGTTTTTCCGCTCATTAAAATTTCGAACGCTTCGGAAATCTTCATTTCCGTGCGGGTGTCTATCGAGGAAGTGGCTTCGTCTAAAATAAGCACGGGCGGAAGGACAAGCATAACCCTTGCGATGCAGATAAGCTGTTTCTGCCCCGCGGAAAGTCCGTCCTCGCCGATGATCGCGTCGTAGCCTCCATCGAGTCTTGTTATAAATCCGTGGGCGCGGGCGAGTTTGCAAGCCTTTTCCACTTCCTCTTTCGTCGCGTCCTTTTTGCCTATTTTAACGTTATCGTAAACGCTCGCCTTTCTTATCCAGGTTTCCTGCAAAACCATACCGATATTCGCGCGGAGCGAACGCCTTTCGTATTCCGTCACGGGAACGCCGTCGAAGCGGATTTCGCCCGAATTCACGTCGTAAAACCTCATTATGAGATTGATTAGCGTTGTTTTTCCGCAGCCCGTGGGACCGACTATTGCCACCCTCGTGCCTTTTTTAACCGAAAGATCGAAATGCTCGATAAGTTTTTTATCGGGAACGTAAGAAAAGCTCACGTCGTCTATATCCACGTTTCCCTCTAATTTTTCCGCTTTTCTCTCGTTCGGGAAACGAACTTCATCCTCTTCGTCCAAAATTTCGAAAAGTCTCGCCGCGGAGGCTTTCGCGCTCGTAAGCTCGGTTAAAACGGAAGTGATTTCGTTAAAGGGTTTGGTGTATCTGTTCGCATAGCTGAGCAGCGAAAGAATTTCGCCCGCCGTCACCGCGAAAATCGTCCCCGGGGTAGCTTTAACCGCAAGGAGCGCGCCCGTGAGAGCCACGGCGGCGTAAACTATCGCGTTGATTATTCTCGTGGACGGGTTCGTGAGCGAAGAATAAAACACCGCTTTGAAAGAGGTCTTTTTAAGTTCGTCGTTAATCTCGTCGAACTTCTTTCCGTTCACCTCCTCCGCCATATAAGCTTTAACCGTGGGAAGGTTGGAAAGGGTTTCCTCCACGAGCGAGGACTGCTCGCCGATAAGTTTGGACTGAGCTTTGAAAAGCCCGTAAGTTCTGCCCGTTATGAATTTCGCCGTGAGAAGAGACAGCGGAGTCAACACCGCGACGACCGCCGCGATGAGCGGATTTATGACGAACATAAACACGAGCGTGCCTGTTATCGTTATAATCCCCGTAAAAAATCTCGAAAATCCGAGAAGAAGTCCGTCCGCGAGTTTGTCCGCGTCGCCTATCTCCACGCTTAAAATATCGCCCGTAGAACGCCCGTCAAGATATTTAAGGGGTACGTTTTGCAGTTTTTTGAACACGTCGTCGCGGATTTTGGCCGTTATGCCGTTGGAAATTTTGTTGCAGATAACTTCCGTGACGTATTGGCTAAGCCCCGCTCCGACAGCCGCGCACGCGGCGTAAATAAACAATTTGTAAAGGTCGTTAAAACCCACGTTGTCTTTGCCGACGATAAGGTCGGTCGCTTTACCGAAAATTATGGGCAGAACGAGCGAAAACGCAACGTAAATTGCCGAAGCGACAAGCGAAATAAGAAACGCCGCGCGATATTTCGACGCGTATTTCCAAAGCCTTTTTATAACTCCCGAATTGGTTTTGTTCCGTGCTTTTTTCATTTCGTCGCCTCCCCGCCCGCGAGTCCAAGGTTCGCGTTGCCGACATTCGCGTTGCCGACTTCGCCGGAAGAATTGCCGCCGTTATTTCCGCCCGAGCTTTGAGAAGCTTCGATTTCGCGGAATACGGGGCAACTTTTTCTGAGTTCGTCCGCCGTGCCTATGCCCGCGATTTCGCCCTCGTCCATAACGATTATCTTATCCGCCCCAGCGACGGAAGAAGCTCTTTGCGAAACGATTATCGCGGTTACGGGATAACCGAGCGATTTTATGGCTCTTCTGAGTTTCAAATCGGTGAGATAATCGAGCGCGGACGAACTGTCGTCCAAAATAAGCACGTCGGGGTGCTTCGCGATCGCCCTCGCGATGGAAATTCTCTGTTTTTGTCCGCCCGAAAGGTTTCTGCCGTTTTGTTCTAAAGCGGACTCGTATCCGTTTTCTTTCGCCGCGACGACGTCCGCCGCCTGAGCCGAGTCTATGGCGTTTTTAAGCGTTTCGTCGTCCTTATCGGAAAGGGGCAGAACGTTGGAACGGATAGTTCCTTTAAAAATAGCCGGCTTTTGCAAAACCGAACCGATTTTCTTTCTGAGTTCTTTCAAAGAATAGCTCTTAACGTCTTTCCCTTCGAGGAAAACGGTACCCGAGCTTGCGTCGTAAAGGCGGGGCAGAAGGTTTACGACGGTAGATTTTCCGCTGCCCGTTCCGCCGATTATGCCTATCGTTTCGCCTTTGTTTACGGTAAAGTTTACGTTTTTTACGCCCACCGTGCCGTCGGCGTACTTAACGTTTACGTTTCTGAATTCGATATATGCGTCCGAGCTTTCCTCGTTCTCCGTCTTCTCGGTTTCGGACGGCATATCGAGAGCCTTCTGCACGCGTTTTGCCGAAGCGAGCGCGCGGGAAATTGAAACGACGAGGTTCGCGAACTTCACAAGCTCGATAAGTATCTGCGACATATAGTCGTATAACGCGACGGTCATTCCCTGAGACAGCGCGCCCGAATTAACCCTTATCGCCCCGCCCCACAAAAGCGCGACTATGGCGAGATTTATTATCGTAAAAGTGAGCGGATTCAAAAGCGAGGAGATCGCCCCCGCGAAATTCTGAAATTTCTCGTAAGCCGCATTCTTTTTCGAATACGCCGAAATTTCGTCGTTTTCCGCGCCGAACGCCCTTATAACTCTCACGCCCGTGAGATTTTCTCTCGCGGATAAAGCCACGTCGTCTAAAAGTTTCTGCGCTTTGACGTATTTCGGCATCGTAGCTTTCATTATTATAACGACGGCGAGCGAAAGCACCAGAATGGTGACAAGGAAAATAAGAGATATACGTTTGTCGATAAGAAAAGCGCACACAAACGCGCCCGCAACGACGAACGGCGAACGCAAAAGCAGCCTTAACGCAATGTTAAGCCCGCTCTGCATCTGGTTTATATCACTTGTCATACGGGTTATCATCGTGGATACGCCCATTTTGTCCGTTTCCGAAAGGGGCGAAGACAACAATTTTTTGTAAAGCTGCGACCGCGTTTCCGAGGAAAACCCCGTTGCGGCTTTTGCCGAAAAGAACTGCCCCAAAACGGAAAAACCGAACCCGAAGATCGCGAGCGCGACCATGATCAGGGCGTCGGTTATAATTCTCTTCGTATCTCCGCCGCCAATGCCGTTGTTGATTATATCCGCAACGAAAAGGGGAACGAGAAGCTCGAAAAGAGCTTCCGTAAGCTTGCACAGCGGCGCGAGAATACATTCCTTTCTGTATTTTTTTACGTTTGATATAAGACTGCTCATTTAATTCCTTTCATCGCTTTTTTGGCGATTTCCCTCGCCCTGTCCTCTCCGCCGAGCAGAAGCTCGCTGTCAAGCTCGTAAAATTTCGGGCAGCCGAAGCGGGCGATGAAACTTACGAAATTTTCGCTCGAAAGCATCGCCGTGATCGAAGAAGTAAGCTCCTGTCCTTTTCCGAGCGATTTCTCGGCGAAATTAAGCACGTTCTCGATTTTCCGAACATGGCTCGCGCCGTATTTTTCGCAGGTTTCCGAGTATTCCTTGGCGAATTTCCCGTGGTCGTTTTCGGAAAGTCCGTTTATGATCGTTCTGTACTCCGATTTTCTGTATCTGCCGAGCGTACCCGATTTGTATTTTCTCAAAAGCTCCTCCACGCCCTTTTTCGCGTTTTCTGAGGACGCCGCTTTCATCGCTTCTTCCGCCGCCTCGGCTTTCGCCATGGCTTTGTCCGCGATCTTCACGGCTTTTGCGCGGAGAATTTCGGCAAGAGCGAATTTCTCTTCGAAATTGCTTCCCGTAAGATCTATCCTTTCGAGGCTTCCGTTTTCCACCTCGTCGCCCGAAACGATTATTCCGAATTTAAGGAAAATCGCGTAATATCCCGCAAATTCGCTCGCAATCTTCGGGCTTTGAATGTACCCGCTTATAAGGGTCAGATTGACGGGAAGGGAAAGTTTTTCGTACTCGTAAACGGCATAGGAAAGATCTTCCCAGCTTCTCGGGGTTACAAGCTCTATTCCGTCGGGATTTTTCTGCGCGGCGAACAAATAGTTGCTGTTGAGCGACAAAAATCCGACGATCGCGCTGTGTACGCCCGAGTTTAACGCATAGGTTTTGAACGCTTCGTAATCGGGTTCGACGTCGAGTTTTTTAACACGATCGAGCGTGACCATATCGAGTTCGTTTACCGATTTGTTGAATTCCTCGGGGTTGCCCGCGGCGGTTAAAATCCAGCCGTCGGGAATTTTATGCGTTCCGAATTTTTTGTGCTGCAAAAGTTCGAGCATCGCGGGCGCGAGCGTTTCGGAAACGCAGTTTATTTCGTCGATAAACAAAATCCCCTCTTTTTTGCCCTGCGTTTCTATGGCTTCGTAAACCTCGGCGACGATTTCGCTCATCGTGTATTCCGTAACCGAATATTCCTTTCCGCCGAAAGTCTTTTTGGAAATGAACGGCAAACCTATCGCCGACTGACGGGTGTGATGAGTTATCGTATACCCTAAAAATCCTATGTCGAGTTCGGCGGCGATCCTGCTCATTATTGCGGTTTTGCCTATTCCCGGCGCGCCGATAAGAAGGGTCGGGCGCTGGCGTTCGACGGGTATTTCGTAATTTCCGTTCGCGTCTTTCGCGAGATATATTCTTATGGTGTTTTTAATTTCGTTTTTAGCTTCGAGAATGTTCATAGCTCCTCCTTCAAATCGTTGTCGTCGAGGACGATTTTATATGCAAAATACGGTACTTTCATATCTTCCGCGTTCTCGCCGTATAAAAGAAAACACACTTTAAAATCGGGGTTTTCGGCGGGGAACGTGCCGTAGCCGTCGGTAAAATAAAGCAACGTCCTTATTTTCGCGCCGCGCTTTTTGTCGGCGGTAAGCCTGTCGAAAACGGGTCGGAAATCGGTTCCGCCGCCGCCTTCGAGCTTGAATTCTTTCATTTTGTTTCTGAAATCTTCGTCGCCGTTTATGATTTCGTCCGAACGGATTTCGTTGTCGCATTGGATTATCCTGAGCCGCAGTTTATCTTTTTCGGAAATCTGCGAACATATGGAATAAACTTCTTTTAAAAATATTTCGACGGGTTCGCCCGCGGTGCTTCCCGAAACGTCTATCGCGACGACTATCTGCGAATAATCTTTCGCGTCGCTCGTTTCCAGCCTTTCGATAAGAGGCACGTTTTTATAAAGGCTTAAACCGTAACAATAGAAAATGTAATCGAAATCTTCGCTCGGGGTTTTTCTTTCGCTCGATTTTATAAATCTTTCCAGAAGTTTGCGATAGTCCCTTTTTCCGCCGACTATGTTTTCGAGTTTTCTCGAAAGCTCCCTCTGGTCTTTCCCGAGCCTGGGAAGGACTATTTTGGAAATTTCTATCCACTGCTTTTCGGCGTTCTTGTTGTCGTCGTCGCCGTTTTCCCGATTGTCGTTATCGCCCGCGCCGCCGCCTTCGCCGCCGCTTCCTCTTCTCCACTTAAAATGGTCGCACACCTTGAAAACCAAGGCTATCTGTTCGAGTTCTTCTTTGCTTTTTTCGGCGAGATAAGCCGAACAAAAACTCTCCGTTACCCCTCCGAATTTGTCGATAATCGACTTATAGAGGCGTTTTCTGTACTCGATGTTTCTTCTGTCGCCGAACGGAACGTTAAGCTCGTCGGTGTAATACGCAACGGTTATGTCGCACGCGGTATCGTATAAAAGCGAGTCTTTCCCCTCGGCTTTGAACGGGTGCAGAAACAGATCGTGCAGCACGGTGTGGCAAAGCCCTAAAACGATGAGATCCGCGCCCCGCGCCGCCGTCTGAAACAAAAGCTGTTTCTCGCCGAAAAATATGCCTTTGCCGTCCGTATAGCAAAACGGTTTTTCTTCTGTAACGGTAGGTTCGGCTTTGCCCACGGCGTAAGAAAGATAGGAAAAAGACGCGCCGAACGACGCCACGCCGAGCCTTAAAACTTCATTCGCGCTTTCGGTAAGTCCGCTCATCTTTTCGCCTCTTTTATCATGGGTATTTGTTTCATATCTTCGTCTATTTTATCGTAAACGCCTATTCCCGAGCGCACGGCTTCGACACATAAAACGGGGTCTTTTCTCAAAGACTCGTCGAGCGCGAAATAATTCCGCCAATCCTTGCGACATAAAATTTTAAGGTCGTCGTAAGAGAATTTCGCGTCTTTAAACCACTGCACGAACGGTTTGTCGGCATTTTTCACCACGTAGCTTTTAACGCAGTCCGAAACGATTTCGGGGTCGTAAAACAGCGGAGAGTCCTGAATAAGATTAAGTATCGCCCCGTCGACCTTGGCGCAAAGCGCGATGACCTCTCTGTCGTTTTTATATTCCGCTACGGAATCGAAAAGCGTTTTTATGGCTTTGGGGGAATTGCGTTTCAAACCCCTTATTATCCTTTCTCTCTCCTCTCTCTCCCCAACGTTTTTGGAGTTCATATAGGACATAAGATAGGGAAGAACACGCATTTTTCTGTGCTGAACGGCATAAGGCAGGATATCTTTCACAAGCTGCGGCGGCACCGAAAACTTTTTGCACAAAAGCTCGGCGCACTTTCTGTCGTCCTTTTCGACGACGCGGCTTAAAAGTTCCTTTTTTCTTATGACGTTTCCGTCGCAAACGCTTAAAACGGCGTAAAGCTTCTCGTAATCGATCGTTAAAAGGTCGAGTTTCTGAGAGGTGAGCCTCACCGTCATATTCTTTTCGGCAATCTTCTCGAACAGCCCCAGCGGCATATCGTTGGAAAGCGTGTTCGGACTTATAACACCCCTGTCCGCTCTAACCGACTTTTCGAAAACCTTATCGCTCGAAAACGCGTCGTCGGAAAAATATGCGCAGACCGTTCTGTCCTGGGACAACGCGGCGAGACAAACCGACTCGTCCGCTCTTACGTCGTCGGTGAAAAATCTGATGTTTTTCGCGTTTTTGCTCACGGCGATACGTGCTATCTCCTTATCGGAAAAACATTCTTTCGGAAGCATTTCGATAGCCGAGCCGCCGCTTCCCGCAACGACTTTGGCTATTTCCCTGCTTTTTGCCGCTTCGCCCGTTAAAAAAGAAATGCAAAGAGGATAATCGGTAGCCGCGACCAGAGCGACTTCGGGATCGGAACGAATGCTTTCGGGAGCGAAACGAATGAGCCGCCCGTCGCTTTTGAAACAGGTTTCCGCGATTTCTTTATCGGCTTTGTTTTCGTCGGAACAAAACTCGTACAATTCCGGTCTTTTTTCGACGAGCTTTAACGTAAGTTCTCTGTCGGATTGAAGATCGCGGTTCGTCCTGTAATCTTCCGCAAGAGAATTTATAAGACGCGCCGACATTGCTTTACCGTTGTTTCCCATTGTCGTTCCTCCCGTAAATTTTCCGAAAACCGCAGACAGGCTGCGTTTTCTTACTTATTAGATGATTATACCACACATAGCCTTAATTGTAAATATTAAAGCCCGTTTTTTATACGTTTTTTTTGTGAAAAGAAAAAACGGGCGGCAATTTCCCGAAAATCGGAAAATTGCCGCCCGCAAAATTACTTGTTATTATTTGTTAAAAGAATCCTTGTAGGTCTTGCTGAATTTAACGGCAGGAGCCTTGCAAGCTTTGATCTGAACTTTTTCGCCGGTAAGGGGGTTTACACCGTCGCGAGCGGCTTTGTCTTTAAGTTCGAAAGTAGCAAAACCGGAAATGTGAATGTATTCGCCTTTCTTTAAAGAATCCGTAAGGGTGTCTACGAATACGTTAAACCATTTTTCCGCTTCTTTGATGGTTACGTTGCCGC
Organism: uncultured Clostridia bacterium; assembly: GCA_934247225.1. Classification (GTDB taxonomy): domain Bacteria; phylum Bacillota; class Clostridia; order Christensenellales; family Borkfalkiaceae; genus UBA10281. The sequence continues at coordinate 88,889 of CAKQJE010000007.1, read as the reverse complement.
CGAAATTGTCGGCATAAGCTCTGATAAATTCACTTTTGTTCATAATTTCCTCCAAACACTTGTTTTATTTCCCGTCCGTCGATTGATCCCGAACGTTTGTGTACATTATAACATATTTTCAGAAAATTTCAATCGTTTTCGGGAAATTTTTTTGTTCGGGAACGATTTTTTAAGAAAAATTCACAAAAAACGGGCTTTTTGCCGTGTTTAAACCCGCCAAAACGCCGAAACGCGCGGTTACGCTTGACATAAACGCGACAAAATGGTATACTTTTCATAATAAGCAAAGCGGACGAACTTTAATTTCGCAAATTTCAGCCCGCGTATAACGAATTTTAACCTACTTATTCGGAGTGAATATAATGCAGGACGAACAATTAGTTTCAAATTTAAGAAAGAAAAGCAGATTTTCGAGGCTCGCGGCTTTAAAGCAACTCGTCTCGACGGAAAATTTCGAAACGGAAACAAACAAGAAAGCCAATTTCAACTTCAATTGCAGGACGGAATATTCCTGTTTCGATTCCACGCCCGCGCTTTCCGCTTATAAACTGATGAAAAACGGCTTCCCCGTGACGGCGATAGTCGATTACGCTTCCCTTTCGGGCGCGAAAGAACTTATGAAAGCCGAAAAAATTCTCGGCGGGGTTTATTATATAGGAACGGAAGTCGACGTGACCGACGAGAACGGTCAGGCGCGCAAAATGCTTTCCGTCGGCATTCCGCACAAAAACATAAAGTCTTTTAACTTTGAGCTTTTCTTTTACAGAAAGCTTCAAAACGACTTTACCGACGAGCTTTTGACCAAGCTCAATTCGCGTTTCAAAAAGTACGATATAAACGTTGCCGCTCCCGCAAGATCGTTTTTCAAAACTACGTCCACGGAGGACGTTTTCGCCTGTCTTGCCGAAGCCGTTATCGAAAAGTTCGGCTCGGCGGAAGCGATAAACGAATTTTTAACCGACAAACTCGGCGTCTCGCTTTCCGAGTCCGACAAAAAAAGGCTCGAAGACACCGCGAACACTTATTACGCCGTCGATCTCGCCGCCGCTTTATACAACAATTACAAGCTTAAACTCCCCGCGAGAAAATGCAAAAGCGCGCGGGAATTTATAAACGCGAGCAATTCCCACGGGGCGATCTCCGTTCTCGTTCTTTCGGGAGACGTTGCCGAAAATCTGGATTACGCGCTTAAAAACGGCATAAAAGGCGTCGTTTTCGATGTCGACAAGGTAAGTTCAAATTTCGACGCGGAAGCTTTTTACGAAAAATGTCTTTCGGCGGGAATTCTGCCGCTTGCGAGAATGGTTTGCGATTACCCCAAAAAGAGACTCGTTCACGAGTTTCGGGACGAAAAAATCGCCGGGCTTTTCCGCGAAACGACTTTCGCTGTGATAGGTCACGAAATCACCGCTTCTTTAAACGTCAACGACGGAATGTTCTCCGAGCGTTCGATCGAAAACACTCCCGATTTAAAAGACCGTATCCGTCTCTTTTCGAGAATAGGTCTTAAAGGAAGCAATATCGACGCGCTGTAACGGCGTCGCCGCAATTTTCTATTATTCTAATCGATTTTTTTAAAACGATATTTTAAACCGAGCCGAGCTTTTCGGCTCGGTTTTTTGTATAAAAAAATCCACGCGGGTTATAATGAAAAGATATGAAAAAGATATTGCTGTGCGTTCTCACGCTCGTTTTTTCGGCGATTGCCGTTAAACTGAACGGCGGAAGCGTTTTGAAAGGCGGAAAAAACTACTCGTTTTTTTATAATTCGGGCAGAGCCGTAGAAGTTTATAAGCCCTCGCCCGCCGAACTTTCTTTCGGCGCCGATTTAAAAGACAAAATCGGCGAAAGCTGCGAAATAGAACTTTCCTCTCTCGGGAATTTTCTTACAAAACTCCGCGCGAAAAAAGTATCCGAGGAAAAAGGCGAGGACTTTTTCAATCTGTACTATTACTCTCCTTTGATAAGAAACAGCGTTACGGTCGGCGGCAAAAAGGTAAACTTGCACGTTTCCTTTAATTTAAGGAATTTAAACGACGGAAAATCGGGCGATACCGAATACGTCACGGTGGCTTCGCCGATAAATTACGGCGGGTACTGACGACGGATACCGACGGCGGGTGCCGACGACGGACTTCGGAAGCCGCCGAAAAAAAATTTTTCAAAGCTTTGTATAAAACCCGAAAAGCGGGTCAATAATCTTCTCCGTCGGGCGAAACGACTAAACCCCGACTACACCGCCCCGAAAAAAGGGACGGAAAATATAAATCGGAGGACAAATCATTATGTCGGAAAAGAAAAACAACAAATCGTTACTTAATTTCATCAAGAAAAATCTTTATTACCTCGTGATAGGCGTTTCGCTCGTTATCATCGCAACCGTAATCGCAATCGTTTTGTTTACGAACAAACCCAATCAGGCGGTAACCCCGAACGAATCGTATATCGAAAGCGATAAGCCGTCGGACGCGGGCAGTAAAGAGTCGGAAAAGACTTCCGAAAAGCCCGACGAATCGGATAAAGAATCGGACGACAAGAAACCCGATGACGAAGGCAAATCGGACAAGCCTGCCGTGAACAAAATAGTTTTCACCCTGCCCGTGGCGACTTCTACGGTAATTAAAGGCTACACCTCGTCCACCGTCGTTTTCAACAAAACGCTCGGCGTTTACACGGGGCATATGGGCATCGACTTTGCCGCGGACGCGGGAACGGACGTCGTTGCGGCTTACGACGGAACCGTAGAAAGCATCGTTACCTCTTATCTGCAAGGAACAACGATAACCATCGACCACGGAAACGGACTTAAATCGATTTATAATTCGCTTGACGCGGACGAAAATCTTTCCGAGGGCAAAAAGGTCAAAAAAGGCGATAAGATAGGCGAAGTTTCGGACAACAACAGACAGGAATACAAGGACGGGCCGCACCTTCACTTCGAGGTTCTGGAAAACGGAAAGAAGATTGATCCCGAAACCTATCTTCTGACGTCGGAAAAATAAACCTTATAAAGAAAAATAAACCTTATAAAAAATAAGTAATAAACGAAAAGAGTTTTCCGTACAATGTACGGGAGACTTTTTTTATGCGTCGGATAATTTCATTTTTACTTTTTTTCGTTTCTCTCGCCCTTGTCCTGCCGATTTCTTCGTGCGGCAAAAAGACGGCGAAAAACACCTGTACGCTTAATTTAACTTACGACGAAAATAACGGCATCATAAGCGGAAAAGCCGCCTATAAGTTCGTTAACGCGTCAAACGGCGTTTTAAACGAAGTGCTTTTCAACCTTTATCCCAACGTTTTCGACGGCAAAAACGACGTGTTTTCGCCTGAGAAAAAAGCAGGGATTTTTTATGCGGGCGAGACCTTCGGCAACATTAAAATATCCTCCGTCACCTCGGGCGGAATGCCTCTTACCTTTTCTTTTTCCGAAGACGATCTCTTACTGAAAGTCGCCGCGGATAAAATTTACCCCGACGACGAAACGGAAATCGAAATCGAATTTTCGACGGTACTTCCCAAAGCGAACAACCGCCTCGGAATAACCGAAAACGTCGTGAACGCAGCCGATTTCTATCCTACGCTTTGCAAAATTACGGACAGCGGGTTCGTTTGTCCCGAATACTGCGGCACGGGCGACCCGTTTTACGCCGACTGCGCCGATTTTTCCGTTTCGATAAACCTTCCGTCCGTTTTTTCGGCGGCATGCTCGGGCGAGGCGACGAAAACGGTTATCGACGGCGAACGGACGAATTATTCATTCGAAATCGAAAACGGAAGATATTTCGCGCTCGCGTTTTCCGATAAATTCAACGTTTCCGCGATTAAATCGGGCGATACGGATATTTATTACTACTCCGCAAGCGGCGACGAAGAGCGGCTCGACGAAGTTAAAAAATGCTTCGAATTTTACGTTAAATCGTTCGGAGCTTACCCTTATAAGACCTTTTCGGTCGTCGAAACGGGGCTTGACGCGCTCGGAACGGAATTTTCGGGAATGTGCTTTATAAACGAAAAAGCCGAAGCGGACAAAAAACTCCGCGCCGCTTTGCACGAAACGGCTCACGAATGGTGGGGAATTACCGTCGGGACCGATCAGATAAACGAGGCGTTCATAGACGAAGGCTTAGCGGAATATTCCGTTTATCTTTACTATCTTTTAAACGATAAAACGGAGCAAGCCGAACAGATGATCAACACGGCAAAAGCCGCCTATAAGTCGTTCTTTGAGATAAATTCGATTTTTGCGGGCAAAGCAAACACCGCCATGAACCGCCCGCTTTCAAGCTTTAAAAGCGAGGCGGAATACGTCGCGATAGCTTACGACAAAAGCCTTATCATGTTCGCGGAACTCGAAAAAACGGTCGGAGCGAAAAAGAACGTCTCTCATATGAAAAAACTTTACTCGGACAACAAATCCGGCATATGCACGGCAACCGAGCTTATAAAAGCTTTCGGAAGAAAAGAATATTTCGATTCGTTCATAACGGGCAAAGTCATCGTCTGACAGACCGACGACGCTCGCCGCCGGAAAACCTCGGACATCGTTTGGCAAAAACTTAAAAAAGTTTGACAAAAAACTTAAAAAAGCGTATCATAAAGGCATAGTTTTAATCGGAGAAAACGGAGAAACCTATGCCTTTTTTTGAATATAAATGCTTAAAGTGCGGCAAAATTTTCGAGGAGTACGTCAAAAAATACGACGAAGAAGTCAAATGCCCGTCCTGCGGGGAAAAAGCCGAAAAAAATTACAGCGGCGCGGTTTATTCCGCCACGGGCGCGAAAAAAGCGGGCTGCACCGGCAACTGCAAAACCTGCGGCGGCTGTCATTGACCTGAAAGACTTCCCGAAAAAAGCCGGAACGACTTTCCGCGCCATCGAAACAACCCGATAATAGCCGAAAAAAGAACCGATAACGACTTTAAAAGCCGCCCGATTCAAGACAAACGAAGGGGCGGTCGTTTTTTTTTCGCAATAAATTTACAAATAATTATAAATAATGTCAATCGAACCATTGACAAAAAAATAATTTAATGGTAGAATTTTAAAGAATATACTATGTAACCGACGATTCGTCCGTTTTCGGACGCAAAGTCAAGGAGAAAAGAATGAAAAAAATCATTGCTTTTGTTTTATCGCTCGCGCTCGCGACAACGCTTTTTGCCGCGCTCACGTCGTGCGGAAACGACAAAACTACCGACAAAACCGTTAAATTTACCTGGGATATAACCGAAGCGGACGGCGAAGTCACGCTTAACGGCTACACCGTTTCGGACGCCGCAAAGGACCTTATCGCAAAGAAGGACTATGCGGAACTCGCAAAAGGCTTCACCGCCAACGACCCCGACCATAACTCTTACGACGAGAACACCGTTAAAACGGTAACCGTTCCCGCAAACGTAACGAAAATCAAAGCCAACGCAATCGACAGTCTTTCGTTCATCGAGGAACTCGTCGTAGGCGAAAACGTTAAATCCATCGAAGAAGGCGCGTTTTCCAACCTTTCGGCTCTCAAAAAGATTACCCTTCCCTTTGCCGGCGCGGAAAAAGGCGCGCCAGACGCAACGAACGGTATGACGGGCGCCGCAAATCAGAACAAGCTTTTCGGATATATTTTCGGAACGGCTTCCACCTCTTCGCTTACCGCCTGCACCCAGACTTATAACGACGGCGCAAGCGGAAACACCGCTACTTACTACATTCCCACCACTTTGGAAACCGTAGTTATAACGGGCGAAATCAAATCCGAAGAAAAGGAAATCAAGGTCAATAAAAACGACGACGGCGAATACGTTCTTCCCGCGGAAGGCGAAGAAGGCGAATACACCATCACCGTTAAATCCTATGCGGATTGCGCCGTTCAGCCTTACGCTTTCTATGGCGTTACCGTAATCAAAGAAGTTTCTCTTAAAGGAAACGATATCTTTGCGGAAACTTTCGACGGCTGCACCGCTCTCGAAAACGTTTATGTTGACGGAACTTCTCTTACGATCGGCAAAAACGCGTTCAAAGGCTGCACCTCTTTAAAGAACGTAACCGTAGATAAAGCAACTTCTTTCAAAGGCGTTAAAGTTATCGAAGACAGCGCGTTCAACGGCTGCACCGCTCTCGGCAAAGGCGACGATTTCTCCGTAGGCGAATTAGCTCTCGGCGACGTTGAAAAGATCGGCGAGCTTGCTTTCGGCGGCTGCACGGGTCTTGTTAAACTCGTTCTGAACGCTTCCTTAAATCTCGAAAACGGCGACGTTAAAGAAAAAGCTTTCAACGGCTGCACGGGTATCATCGAAGTTAAGCTCGGAAACGAAATCATTATCGACAAAGACAATCAGATGATTAAAGACGGTTCTTTGGCAAAGATTTTCTCCGGTTTAAGCGATAAGCTTTACAAAGACGCGGAAAAAGAACCCGAGAACCCCGAAACTCCCGAGACTCCTGCCGAATAAAAGAATAAAATCAACCATACCGACGGTTTGCCCGAAAACGGGCAAACCGTTTTTTTATGCCCGACGATTGATTTTTTATCGTTCGCTTGACTAACCGTTCGTCGTCTGTTATAATAAAACCGATCATATCTATATATATTATGGAGAGATAAATATGAAAAACCGAAATTTATTCAAAACGGCTTTATTGATCGCGCTTGTCGCAATGCTTTTCGCATTTTCCGCATGCGCGCTGACGGACTCGTCGGATAAACCCGACTCCGTTCCGCAGGAAAGCCAATCCGCAACGATCGAAAATTACGTTTCGAACGGGGAAATCTTCATTTTCGTAAACGGCGTGAGAGTTATCGCCGACGAGGAATTCGTGACGATCGGCGGCAGAATTTATTATGCAAAAGACAACCGCGCGGCAACGGGCGTCGTTATTATCGGAAGCAAGATTTACGATTTCGGCGACGACGGCGCGCTTAACGAAAACAAGGTTTTCGACAAAGAGTTCGTTAAGATAGAAGGTAAAACTTACTATATCGAACAAAACCGCGTTGCTTTCGGTTTAACTCTGATCGACGGAACCGTTCACGATTTCGGCGACGACGGCAATCACGTTCCGAACGCGCATTTCGACAACGAATTCGTAAAAATCGACGGCGATACCTATTATGCGATAAACAACAAAATCGTTTACGGCGCATTTATCTTAGACGGAAAAATCTACGATTTCGGCGACGACGGCAAGCTTAACGAAAACAGAGTTTTCGACAAAGAGCTTGTTTATTTCGACGGAAACACATATTATGCCGAAAACAACAAAGTCTCTAAGACGGTAAAAGTCGAAAACGGAGAAATCAAAGTTTACGACAACGACGGAAACTTAACCGACCTTGCGATCGATAAGGCGTTTATACTTTCCGACGGCAACAGATATTACGTAATTTCGGACGAAATAGTTAAAAACACTTATTTCATCGTCGACACGACCGTTTATTCCGCAGATAAGGACGGAGTCGTTCCCGATAAAATTTTCGACAAAGAATTTTTCGAGATCGACGGCAACAGATATTACGCCTTAAACGGAAAAATCGTTACGGGAATAAACATCATCGAAGACTTTGTTTACCTTTTCGGCGACGACGGAATTTTATCCGATAAAATTTTCGATAACGAATTTTTCGAAATCGGCGAAAATAAATATTATGCCGTGAACGGAAAAGTGATCAAAGGCAATTACGTTATCGAAGACAAGGCTTACCTTTTCGACGAAGACGGAATTTTAACCGACAAAGTTTTCGACGGCGAATTCTTCGACGTGGGAGACGAGACGTATTATGCCGAAGAGGGCGTTATCGTCAAAGGTAAAATCAAAGTTATCGAAGACGGAATTTACGAGTTTGCGGCAAGCGGCGCATTGAACAAAGAAAAAGTATTCGAAATCGGATTTACCGTCGTGGACGAAAAGACGTATTACGTTACGACGGACAACAAAATCCTTATCGGCGTTCGGGTTGTCGATATGTCGGTTTACGATTTCGGAGAAGACGGCGCGCTTATCCCCGAGTCGGTTTTCGACAACGAATTCGTTACCGTGGACGACGACGTGTATTACGCCGTCGGCAATTCGGTCGTTACGGGTTATAAATTCATCGTCGAACACATTTACGTTTTCGACGAAGACGGTAAACTTCTCCATAGCGCAAAACACGATGATTACGACGTTTCTGCCGACGGAACCGTTACCGCTCCGAAAGGCGAAACGGTGTTTATCGAGGTAGAAAACATAAGATACATAGTCGCGAGCGATTATGCCGCACCCGCCCGCAGTATTTCGGGTTCGGTCGTCGTTTCCGACACCGAAACGCCGCTTTCTCCTGCGGAAATACTCGTCGGCGCGGAACTTAAAATAGTTTTCGGCGGAATTACTTTCGAAACCGAGTCCGACGAAAACGGTCGCTACGAGTTTTCGGATATTCCCGAAACCACGCTGACCGTTAAGTCCGACGGATATATAACCGTCGAAACCGAACTTTCGGGCGCGGAAGACGAATTCGACATCGTTATGGACAAAGCCGTTTCGATAGATCTTTTCGGAAAAGTTTACGTTGCCGACGGCGATTTTAACTACAATAACAACAGAATACTTCGCGGCGTTAGCCTTGCGCTCGAAAGAATAAACGGCACCAACACACAAAAAGCCGAAACCACGACCGACGATTACGGCGAATATATGTTCACGGGGCTTACGGCGGGCGTTTACAGGCTTGTTGCCACAGCCGACGGATACGCGCCGATAACGGAAACTTTGACGATCCACGCCGATATGACCGAAGCTTATAACCTCGCGCTCGAAATGTTTAAAGCCACCGACGAAGAAAAGACGGGATCCGCAAGCGGAACGATTTTCGACGGAAAAACGGGTAATCCCGTTCCGGGACTTAAAGTTGACGTTTACGAAGGCGTGACGAACACGAGCGGCGAAATAATCGCTTCGGCTTATACCGACGAAAACGGACAATACCGTTTCGAAAACCTTAAACAAGGCAACTACACTCTTAAAATCACCGACGAGGACGCCGAAAACAAATTCAATCGCTACAACGACTGCGTTTTGCAGATAAAAGTTATCGCGGATAAGACGATCGAGCATCAGAACGCTTCCGTCGTAAGAATTTCCGACCTTAGCAAAGATACCGTTCGTATAGTACTCACCTGGGGCGAAAAACCCGCGGATCTCGATTCGCATCTTGTTTACGGCGACGACAGACACGTTTACTACGGCGCGAAAAACGATCTCGGCGCAAGTCTCGATAAGGACGGCGTTTCGGGTTACGGCACGGAAACGATAATAATTTCCGCTCCGATACAGGGCGAAACTTACGAATATTCGGTTCGGAATTTCAGCAACGAAAGAAACCTTTCGATGTCCGGCGCGGTGGTGAGAGTTTATATCGGATACGACGTTTCCGCTTCTTACACTTTCTATGTTCCCGTTGAAGAGGAAGGCGAAAACGACGATTATAACGTCTGGAACGTATTCGAGTTCGACGGCACCGATAAAACGATTACGTTTATCGGCACGACGGACAAAGAAGAAATAATCAACGATAAGAAATAAATTATCGCAAAAAAAGGGATAGCGGCTTTAAGTCGTTATCCTTTTCTATTTTTATTATCTCCGCTCGGCTTTTGTAAAAACAAAAGCCGAGCGGATTTTTTTATTCTTTGTCAAATTTTTCGAACACGGGCAATTTATCTATCGGCGCCGAAATTTCATATTCTCCCTTGCCGAAAATTTCTCCGCTTTCGATATCTTTCCATTTCCCTTTCGGGAAAACCACTTTTCTTTTCTTAGCGCCTTTTTCAAGCACGGGCGCAACGAGATACTTATCGCCGAGCATAAACTCGTCGGTTATTTTTTCATATCCCGACAACGGATACTCGTATTCGAGATATCTGACGGCAGGCACGCCGCTTTTTGCCGCGTCGGAAAGTTTTTCGACGATATACGGCGTGAACTTTTCGCGCAGATCCGCCGTTTTTTTACAAATCTCGGCTACCCTGTTTTCCTTTCTGTTCCACACGTCCAGCGAGAACTGTATCATAGGAAGCAGCGCCGAAGCTTCGCACCAGCGGATTATAAGCTCGTCGTCGAGCTTGCTTTTGTCGATAAAATCCGCCGCCAGACCGCCGCCGACCATATCGGGGCAGCCGAACACGTAGCCCGCTAAGCCTTGCGTTAAAATACACGGCAGGAGCGACGACAATCCGAGCCACTCCCCGCCGTCCGATTTCCAGACGTGCTTTTTATCGTTCAAACGGCAGATAATCGGCTTATTGGCGGACTTATATAAACTTCTCGCCTCTTTTAAGTCGTTATCTATGCTGTCTATCCAGAGCCTCGATTGCTCGTTTTTAAGCTCGCATTCTTCCGCCGTATACTCGGGATCTCCGCCGTCCATTTTGAACCCCGCAACGCCGTAATCGTTCATAAGTCTGCGGGCGTTTTCGTTTATCCACTTTTTCGCAGAGTCGCCCGATACGAAATCGAGCTGAGCGGAATAGCCCTCCCACCAGGAAGCGAAAAGCGGTTTGCCGTCCTTTTGGATAACTCTCCCCTCGCGCATATGGTCGAAAATCCAGGGCGCGTAGTCGGCGGACTTAGGCGAATCGGGCGAAATGTACGGACATATCCACAACGAAACGATAAACCCAAGCTCGTTAAGTTCTTTTATCATAGCGCGCGGGTCGGGAAAATACGCGGGATTGAAATCCCACACGCCGTAATCCTTCTGCCAGGTGTCGTCTATAATGATTATCCCCGGTTTAAACCCGTTTTTCACGATCGAACGCGCGTAATCGAGAATTTTTTCCTGATTCTGCGACCACAAAAACACCGTCCACGAGCAGTACTGCGGCGCGGAAAACGCTCTTATATCGGGAGTTTTCCCCGTAGGCGGGTAATGTTTTTCCGCCGCCGCGATCGCCGCGCTTTTAAGCGTTTCGCCGCATTTTTTAAAGTCGCAATCCTCGGCTTCGACGGTAATTTCCCCGTGACGAAAATTCACGCTCCCGCCGCTTTCGAGCCAGATATACCGCCCTTTATTGCTGAGAAAAACGGGGTTAAGCTGGCTGTGAGTTAAATTTACGGACATGTCGACGAAAAGCTCGTCATCTTCTCCGACGGGGAATTTCTCGCCGTAATCGACAACGCCCGCATACCAGAATTCGTCTTTTTCGAATTTTATCTTTTTTATCACAATTCGATTTCTGCGTTTATTATAATGTTAAGATTTCCGCGTTTATTATAACGCTTAAATGCGTTTTATAATACGATTTCAACGTTTATTTCGCCTTTAAGCTCGGCGTTTGTAAGTTTTACTTCGCTGCCGCTTGCGGTTTTGCCGTTTACGGTTATCGATTTGTTTTCGCCCTTTTTAAGCGTGAGATTTATCTTCGCGCCCTTTATCGAAACCGAAACGGAAAGTTCTTCGAACGGCATATTCCCCGCGGGGGCGATCGTCAGTCCGCTCAGATCGGCTTTCAAACCGAACACGTCGAAATAAAGCGTTTTCAAAAGCACGCAGCCGCTGCCCGTGAACCAATCGCTCATAGACTCGCCGTCGAAGCCCTTTTTCTCGTTTTCGATATAGGAGTTGGGCATAACGAAAGGCGTCGTCGTAATCATTTTGTGCGCGGGCGGAAGAATTTTATAAATCTGCTCGTATGCAAGCTTGTCCTCTCCCGCGATGAACAGCGAACGTATGCCGAAAAGCGTTGCGTGGATATACACCGCGCCGTTTTCCGCCGTTCCCTCGGGAAGCCTCGTGATACGCCCTACTTTGTCGTTAGTCGGCGCGAAATAGGGATTGAAAGTCTTCAAGCCGTATTTGGAATCGAGCCGTTTATACGCCGAAAGAATATCGTTTTTAAGCGATTTATCCCAATCGAGCGCGCCGGAAATAATCCAGAACGCGTCGGCGGTGAGTCCGTCGCGGTTTTCGCCGTCGTTATCCGAGAAACTTCCGACGAAATAACTCCTCTTGTCTCCCCAGCCGTGCAGAATTTTCCTTTCGCCTTTGTCGTTTTCGACTACGGCGTATTTTAAAAGTCCGTTTTTCACGCCCTCGCGTACCGTTAAGTACTCGTCGGCTTTCGCGTTATCGCCTTTTTTGCGCAAGATTTCGGATATTTCGGCGAGGTTGCGGCAATATTGCAAAGTCGCCATAACGGACACGCCCGTGCCGTATTCTTTGCCCTCGTCGTCGGTTTTCCCGAGACCGTCGAGCGCGTCGTTCCAATCGCCGTAAAGCGCGTGAAGACAGCCCGTTTCCTTATCGAGATTGCGGCGAAGGAACTCGGTTATTCTCACAAGGTGGTCCAAAACCGTATCTTTTTCGTCGTTTAAAAGCACCGTGTTTCCGTCAAATTCGTAGTAGCCGCACACTTCGTCGAGGATAGAAAAATCGTTCGTGTAGGCAAGATACGTGTAAACGGTGGAGATTATCCACACGCCCTGATCGACGAACGGACGAAGATCCATCGGCGGAATCGCGCCTTTCGCCGCGGGATAGGAGTACTGTCTCGGCGCTCTGCCGTCCACCCCTATATAGTTCAAAGCCTCGACGATTTTACCTCTGCAATACTCGGGAATCCACAAAAGCGCGGATTCGAGCTGCTGGAAAATATCCCTTATGCCGATGTACGGACCCGCGTAGTTTTTGGCGCGGGCGCAGAATTCGTTCTGACGGTGTACGTTTTTGATAAAATATTCGAGCGTTTTTGCGGGAACTTCTCCGAAGTCGCCTTTTATCCTGACGGGCGGGATATCCTCGCCGACTTTCGCCGATTGATAATTTTCGCTTAAACGCCCGCCGTTTACGGTAAGCATGTAAGAAAACTCCGCGCTTTCGCCTTTTTTAAGCGTAAGCGGAATTATATCGCCCGCAACCGCGGTGTCGGTAAATTCGGTATGCGTTTTGTCTTCGCCTGAAAACTTACCGTTTATAAGCGCGGAAGAAACGGTTATCTGCTCGTTCTCTCCGCCGCGGTATTGTGCGCGGGAAGTGGTGTTAAACGACTTATAGCCGCTTGTTTCGCGTTTAATGGTCGCCGTATGCTCGAAGCAGGACGTGCGGGATAAATACTCCGTGACCGAGAAATCGAACTCGTTTTCATTGTAGTTACAACGTCTGTACCACTTGGTTTCTATGTTCTCGCAAAGCGCGTGAGAAAGCATAAGATCGAAATACGCCGACGAATAAGTTTCGACGTTTTCGCCCGAAACGTTTTCGACCGTGACCGTGAACACGACCTGTTTTTTATCGTTTACCGAAGCTTTTAAGCATGCCGCGAGGTTTTCGGTTTCGACGAAATATCTCGCCGCGTCGGGCGAGAAAACGACGAATCTTTTAACGTTTTCCTCGAACGGAAATTTCGCCGCGCCCGTTATCGAAACGGGGAAAAACTTATCCCCTTTCTTTTCTCCTATAAAAAAGCAAAGGTTGGGTTCTCTTCCGCCCGCGAAAGGCAGAACGATATTGAACGTGCTTTCTTCTATCTTCGTGTTTCCCGAAGAATACGCCCAATACGTCAAGCCGTCGCAAGAATAAGGGTAACGCGCGTCACCCTTAGGCTGTTTTAAGCAAAGCACGTCGTCCGCGCCGAGAAAATAGCAACCGCTCGGCATCTTCGGATATCCGTTTTCGTCCGCAAGCGCGGCTTTTGCTTTTTTTAATAATTCCAAGCTTCTTTTATCCATTTGTTTTCCTCTATAATTATTCGCCGTCGGCGAGTTTTTCGTTATTCTTCTACTATCTGCATCTGCCCCGGCGCGAACCACATAAAGATTTTTTTGCCCTTGTATTCGCCCTCGATCCTCTCGATTTTGCTTTGCGAGTTGTTCACGAAAAGCAAAAATTCCTTGCCGTTTTTATCCTTGAACTTCGAAACGATCATCGGCATACCCCAATTACGTTTAAAGAACAAGCCTTCTATCGCGCCGGGCGTATAAAGCGGCGTTCCGCCGTAAGTTCTGCCCGCGTGATAAACCTCCAAAAGCTCGGAATTTGCAAGTCTCCCGGCAAAATGGTCGTTGAAAAGGCGCATCTGCCTTGCGAGACGGTCGAAAGTTTCGGTTTTGTTGTAATACTGATCGAACGGAGACAGGTGATAGCTCGACTCCAAAAGTCTTCCGTAGATATAGAACCAGAAAATACCCTTCGCGCCGTGAGCGGCGGAAGTCGAGATCTGCCAGCGGATATCGTCCTCGGAGGGAACTCTGAACGCCCAATGTCCCACGGAAAGGAGCGTCGTCCAATAGTCCACGCCCGTTTTCAAAGAAATTTCGCGGTACATATTAAGATTGTGGAAATAAAGCCCTATTCCCTCCTCGGGGTTATTTTCGAACATCTGAAAATAGCAATCGTAACAAAGCTGTCCGAGTCCCGTTTCCTTGACCGCGTTTTCGAGCATTTTCGCGTAGCCCGCGTGATTGGTTTCGAGAGTTTTTTCGAAATCCTCGTCGAAAAACGGCAGGAAATTTATAAACGGACGAGCGTATTCCTTAACGATTTTCACGGCTTTGAGCATATCCGCCCAATGAACTTTCGCGGGTTCGTCGCCCACGTGAAACGCGTAAAACGCAGGGTGCGAAGCGAATTTTTCCGCCGCGGCTTTAACGCGCCTGCGGTATTCTATCTCGCCGATTTCGCCTATTTCGTACCATAAAGTGCGCTTATCGCAAATTATGAGTTTCATTCCCTTTTTCGCCGCCGCGTCGAGATTTTTCAAGATATATTCGTAGTCTTCGTCCTTTTCGGCATAGCAGGTCATAGGCGTGTTCATTCCGAGATCCGCCCAATCGTCCACGCTTTTAACGGCGTCTATTTTGCCCGACGGAACGTAGTTCCAGAAACTCGTTACAAATTTTTTATCCATAATTCAATCCTTATCCGAAAATTTAATTTTGCCCGTTAAGGCGTAGTAATAAATAGGGAGCGCGCTCCAACCGTGGCACAGACTGCACGACAAATCGCCGTCCTCCACTCCCTCGACCGTTTCCCAGAACGAAGTCGCGCCCGCGTCGAGCATTTTTTTGTAATTTTTATCGATTTCGTCTATGACGTAATCCTCGAACCTTTTCCCGAAAGACAAAAGCGCGTCGTAAACGTAAGCCGCGGCGGCAAGAGTAGCTTTCAAAGCTTTCCCCTGCGTGATTTTTTCGGCTAAGTCTTCGCCGCCCAATCCTATCGAAAGGCAAAGCGCGTTGCCGAATTCGGTGTAAGTTTCTTCCCCGATATACGAGCGGAACATTCCCGTTTTTTCGTTATAGAAATTTTCCGCGATAAGCTTCTTTCTGCCGCTTACGTCTATTTTCTCAAGCGGGAAAAGCTCGGCGTATTTTTCTTCCGCGTAAACGTAATAGGCGTTTAAAATAAGCGAATATCTCTCGGGAGATATTTCGTCTGCCTTTCTCGAAAGATCGCCGCAGTTATCGCTGCCGTTTCCCCACTCGTAAAAGTTCCAATAAGGATACGGAAAGTCGGCTATAAGTCGATTATCGCTTAGTTTTCTAAATTTGTCGATTATCCCGCGCAAGGTATTTCCGACCTTATCAAGCACCGATTTATCGCCCGTAAATTTAACGTATTCGTTTACGAGAACGATAAAGCAAAGCGAATAAAGAGGGATAGCGGGCGTATCTTCGGCGGGATAAGTAAGTTCTAAAAGTCCGTCCGCTCTCACGCCTTTTGCCATAAGCAGAATGTTCGAACGGGCGAACCCGTCGTCATAAAAAGCTTTATAGCCGCAAAGCATTTCGTTTCGGCTGTCGAAGGTGTATAAAGCCTGCTCCCGCCACACGCAATCCTCGTAATGCTCGTGCATGCAAAGCGCGAGCGTTCTTATCGCGACCGAAGTTATTTTTTCGTGCAAAGGGCTGTCCGCCGTGAATTTCCTTATCTTAACGGGATAATCGACGGAAAGCACGGAGATTTTCTCGACCTTAATCGGTTGTTCCGTTTTAACCTCTATATAGCGAAGTCCGAGCCTGCGGAACGGGTTGACGTATTTGTTTTCGCCCTTTTTCGCGACGTACCCGAAAGAGAAATCGCGGTTTCCGATAATCCTTTGAACCCCGCCGTTTTTTATATGCTCGCCGTAGGAAATAAGGATTTTCTGCTCGGTTTCGGAATAAAAATCGAGATAAATCTGCCCCGAATATTCCTTTTTAAGGTCGAAAAGGTAAACGCCGTTGTCGTTTTTTATCATTTCCGATCCGACGGGCGCGGAAACTACGCATTTTTTTACGTGGCGGGGGAAAAGCTCCGCGTTTCTTCCCGTAACATAACTTTTATGCCACAAATCGGGCTTCATTTCGCCGCATTTCGTCGCGTCGAACAAAAAAGAATAGCCGAGCTGGGGCGTGAGCGGCTTTTTATAGCCGTTTTTATAGCGGATATCCGAGCGGGAAAGGGTGTTTTCGTCGCTCGCGGCGAGGATTTTCCCGTCCGACGATATCTCGAAAATAACGCCCGCGCCGTCGTCTATCGACGACGAACAGTTTATGCCCTGATACCATACGACGATTTCGATTTCGTTCTCTTTTTCCGTTAAAAAGTCGTTTAAAGGCAGTTCGTCGTAATATTTAACGTCCCGATAACCCTTATACGACCCGAAAAAAGCTAATTTCCCGTTCACGTAAGCGGCGTAATCGGTTTCCGCGGCGATATAAAGCGTCGCGCTGTTTTCGGTTATCGTCGCCCTGAAATCCGCGTATTCGTCGGGAGAAGGGTTTTCCCGCTCCCATATCCATTTCGATTTTTCAAACATAATTTATCGTTAAAAAAATTTTATGCGGCGGCGCGCCGCGCCGCCGCATAAAAAACAAGTAAAAACAAATAGTTGTCGTTTTATGTCACGCGCGATTTCCGATTTCAAATTATATCAGAAATCGCCCCGTTTATCAAGCAATTTTTACTAATCTCTCCCTTAAATAATAACTCGCCTTAAACCGTCTTTTTTTCGTCCGTACCGAAAAGATCGGTCGTTTTGGTAACGATTTCGTTTTTTTCGGTGTCCGCGTAAACGTTTGCGGACGGCGCGAACACGGAAATTTCCGTTCTGCCACTTAGCGGCGAACAAGTAAACGAATAACGAGCTATCGCTCCGTTATCGAAATAAGTTACGATAAAGCCGTGCGGATAGCCCTTTTCGGAAGTTATTTTATCGCACTTATAGGCTTTTGCGCCGATAAGCGAGGAAATAAACGCCGTATCGCTTGCGATTTTTTCCTCTAAATCTTCCTTGCGGCAATTAACCGTCATCGAAATCGTTTTAACGGCGTTTTCGGCGTGTTCTTTAATAAATTCCGAAACCGCCGAATAAATTCCGCCTAAGCTTTCATTTCCAATCGGCTTTTCGTCCGCGGCAGTCTCGGAAACACTCGGCAAGGGGTGTCCGAGCCGTTTTTCCTCCGCGCCGAAAGCCAGGCGATGACTTTGAAGCGAGTCCGCAAGCTCGCTTATGCCGAGCGGGCGTGCGCCTGTTTCGAGATAAGAAATGTAATCGGCGACAAGCTTACTGTCTCCGCCGCTGTGGCTTTCCTTATCCTCGATTTCCTCGTTTACGTCTATGATTTTATCGGTACCGTCGAAAAGCGAAAGCCTTATCGTGCCGTCTTCGAGCCTGCCGCTGAGCTTTCCTTTGCTGCCGAAAACGCGGGTTACGCGGTAAGTTTCGTAAAGCGAAAAGCCGTGCATAAGTAGGTTTGCGGTAACGCCGCCGTCAAAAGAAACGTTCACCGTCTGACGGTCGCAAACGTCGTTAGGGCAAGCGAACACGCACTGCCCGTAAAGATTATCTTCGGGGCGCAAAAAGTCCGCAATGTTTTCGGGCGTAAACTCGAAACCATACGGCACGCAAAGCGTTCCGGGGGCTTTAACCGAAAATTCGTAAGCGTTGTAACGGCAATCTTTCAGTTTGCAGTCAAGACACCTTTCGGGCGTACCCTCGGGTTTATGCTTGCCCGTGTAAAATTCGAGCGTGCCGAAGGACTCTTCCCTTTCGTCTTTTTTGCCGACGAACCAGGAAATTATATCGAGGTCGTGGCAGCATTTCTGCAAAATTATCGGACTTGTTTCCTTTGAGCTGTGCCATTTGCCGCGGATAAAGCTGCACATATAATGGCTGTAAGCAACGTTTTCCGCCTGCTCCACGCTCAAAACCTCACCTATAACGCCCTCGGCGATAAGAGTTTTAAGCTTCTGATAAAAAGGCGTGTAACGGAGATTGTGGCAAACGACCACGTCCCGCCCGTACTTTTTAGCGCTAGCATAAATCTCGTCGCACTCCTCCATAGTCGGCGCGACGGGTTTTTCCAAAAGCACGTTATACCCGAGCGACAAAGCCTTTACGGTCTGCCGACAATGAAGCCCGTCGAGCGTGGCGACGATTAAAACGTCCGCGCGCTTTTTCCCGAAAAACTCCTCTTCGCTTAAAAAAAGCTCTTCGTCCTTAACGCCGTAAAGCTCCTTAGCCTGTTTAAGGCTTGCGGGAGAAATATCGCATACGGAAACTATTTTCGCATTTGTATGTTTTATTATGTTGTTGGAATAAACCGAGCCTCTGTTGCCAAGCCCTAAAACCGCAAATGTAATCATTTTTATCTCTCAGGTTTTATATTTCAGGCGGAGAAAGGATTTTCCGCCGTTTTTTTGTTATATTTTTGCCTTTCCCGAAGACTTTCGGGAAAGGCAAAATTTAAGCTTTGTAGGCTAATGTTTCTTCTTTTAACCGATTTTAACCGAGAAGCGCCTCTGCCCAGGTGATATCTTTAATCGTCGCGGTTTCAAAGCCTGCCAAAGTGAAGCTTTCGCCCATAGCCTGAACGTTGAACTCGAAGATATAAGCAGTGCCTGTCTCCAACGTGTAATATTTTACGTTCGAAGTCCAACCCGATTTATTCATACAATCGAGAACCTTAACGTTATCGCTTGCGGTGTAGATATTCCAATAAAACGGACGATTTGCACTGCCGCCCGGATCTTCGGCGCCACCGAATCCCCCATTGGGAACATAGAGATTATCGTAATATGCTTTCGTATCGCCGTAGCTATATCCGAAATTGTAATTGTAACCGCCATGCATTTGTTTATAAGTATGGAAGGAATCGAACGTTACCGTGAAACGAAGATACGGATAAGTTGCCGTTTTTGCCGTGTCTACCGTGAGCCAGTGAAGTCCGTCGGAGTCACCATCTACGGTCGTATCTACCTTGTAGTTACCGTCTTTGTCTGCTACTATTTCTTTGCCGTTCTGGAAAAGTTTACCCTTGGACGGATCCGCCGCCGCAACGACCGTGACGTCGAATTCCGCGGTAAACTCTTTTCCGTAGTAAGTCGCGGTTACGGTGACTTTCGCCTGACCTTCGCTTACGCCTACGACTTTGCCGCTTTCAAGCTTTACGGCTTCGCTATCGGAAACCGCGGTAAGCGTGTATTCGGAAGCGGAAACAACCGTTTCGCCTATTTTAAGCTGAGCGTTGATATTTACGCTATCAAGAACTTCGACAGAAGTTTTGTCGGGAACAGCCGTTAAAACAGGGCGTTTTGCCGCGTTTTCGGTTATCGTTACCGGAAGAAGCGCGGTTTTGCCTGCGGAGTTTTTCGCAACGATATTCGTAGTGCCCGCGCTTAAGCCGATAGCTTTGTTTCCTTTAACGACAAGGATTTCTTCGTTATCGGAAGAGAAAGTAAGGGTCGATAAATCGTTTGTCGTTGCAGAGAAATCGAATTCCGTCCATTCGTCAACTTCAACGCTTGCTTTATCGAAAGTGATTTCGGTTTTGTTGTAATCAACCCATTCGATCTTGGTGAATACGGCGTTCTGGAAACCGTAAAGAGTTATATCGCCCGTCTTCTCGATATCGATATCGAAAGTGTATTCGGTATTCGTTTCGAGCGGGGAAATATATCCGCAACCACTATCAGATGTAGTCGATGTAGTCGAAGACCAACCTGTAAAGGTATAATGCTCGAAAATCTTTTCGCCCGCGGCGTTATAAACTCTGAGATATGCCGGAGCATTAGGCGAGGTTGATGTGCCAATAAACGCGCCTGCATATGCGCCAGCTTCATTATAACGGTTAAACCAACCGACCGAAACGTTTCCGTAAGTGTAACCGAAAGAGTAATCTTGTTCGTTTTTTAACTTTATATTTTTGTTTGTTATTTCGCTGAATTTAACGGTGAAGCGAAGTCTTCTCATTCCGAGTGCACTCTTTACCGTGTACTTATCAAACGTAAAGGCGGTAGTTGCTGTTGCCTCGACAGGAGTTATGCTTTCGTCTTCCGCGGCTTTAACTTCCTCTCCGTCCTGGAAAAGTTTACCTACGGACGGCTCGACAGGCTTCTCTGCCGCGTTTACGGTTACGGCAACGACTGCCGTGAAAGATTTATCCCAGAAAGTTACGGTTACGGTAACCGTAGCTTCGCCCGCCTTCAAAGCGGTGATTTCTTTGCCATCGACAGCGATTATTTCAGTGTCTTTGGTGGTATACGCGATCGTATACGCGTTTTCCGCAAGAGCCACGCCGCCGACTTTGAACACCGCGCTTATAGCTATGGTTTGAAGTTCGGTAAGCGTAACGCTTTCCTCCGCTTCTACTACGGGGCGGTTTGCCGCGTTTACTTTTATCGTTACGGGGAGCTTAGCCGTTACGCCGTTTGCCGTTGCAACGATGTTTGCAGTTCCATCTTTAATACCGATAGCTTTGTTGCCTTTTACAAGGAGAACGTTTTCGTTATCGGAAGTAAACGTGATATCCGAGCCGTCGTTGGTAATTGCCGAGAAATCGAATTCCGTCCATTCGTCTTTCTCTATGCTTTCCTGCGCGAAAGAAATTTCGGTTTTATCGAAATTCACCCATTTAATATTGGTGAACGTAGCCTTGTTAAATCCGAGAAGAGTTACGTCGCCCGTCTTTTCGATATCGATTTCGAAGGTGTATGCGGTATTCGTTTCGAGCGCGGGAATATATCCGTAACCGCCATTATCCTTATCCGAAGACCAACCTGTAAAGGTATAATGCTCGAAAATCTTTTCGCCTGCGGCGTTATAAACTCTGAGATATGCCGGAGCATTAGGCGAATCAGAGCTGCCTGCGAACGCGCCTGCATATGCGCCTTCTTCTTTACCTTTACTGTTTACATAACGGTTAAACCAACCGACCGAAATGCTTCCGTATTTGTAACCGAACGAGAATCCGCCGGCTTTTCCGAGCGTAATATTGTCGTTTGTTATTTCGCTGAATTTAACGGTGAAACGAATCTTCGTATATCCGAATCCTTTCTTTGAATTGTAAGGATCGAACGTGAGCGTTTTATCCGCATTGTTCTCATCCATAACGTAATAACCGAGTTCGTCGGGAGTGAGTGCCGAGCCGCCCTGATAAAGCTTACCTTTGGACGTGTCGACGGGTTCATCGGCTTTACTGACCGTAATTGTAACCGCTTTCTTAAATTCTGTTCCGCAGTAAACGAATTTTGCCGTTACCTCCACTTCGCCCTCTTTAAGACCGGACACAATGTTACCCGAAATCGAAATTATGTCGTTTTCGTCTGTGACATATTCAAGAGTATATTTGCTCGGGTCTATCGCATTTCCGCCGACTTTCAGAGTCGCTCCAAGCACTCCCGTGTCGTTTTCTTTGACATCCAAGCCCTCGAATTCGACCGTCGGGCGGTTTTCAGGCTTACCGCTTACGGTTACGTTAAGTTCCGCGGTTTTGCCGTTAGCCGTCGCGATAACTTTTGCATTTCCCTCTTTCAAACCTACGATTTTGTTGCCCGAAACGTAAAGAACCGAGGGGTCGCTTACAGTGTATACAACGGCGGAACCGTCGTTCGTGGTTGCCTTGACTTCGGTTTCAACCCATTCTTCTACGGTGATCGACTCGTTTTCGAAAGCAACGGTCGTTTCTTCTTTCTTAGCCCATTCGAAGCCCGTGATAACGGCGTCGTCGAGACCGCTGAAAGAAACGTCGTGAGTTTTGCTTATATCGAGAACTAAAATATATTCGGTATTAAGAGCAAGAGGAGATATATAATCCGACCAATTGCCGTGAGTACCCGCAGCGTCCGTAATCTGTTTATTGTAGTAATCGAGAAGAAGATCGCCGTTTGCGTCGAGAATCTTTAAATATCCGTATCCGTAAGGTCCGTGATAAGCGGGCTTCATAGCTCCGCCGTAACCCTCTGTTACTTTGACGCTTTCGGCGTTGGTGTATTCGTATTCGTTATGCCAGAAGAACCATACGAGATCGCCCGTTTCGGGTTCGTTATATTTATAACCGAAATTGTAATCATAATCAGCTAACGTGGAATCGACTATTCCTGCCGTCAACGAACAGAACGCATTGAACTTAACTCTGATCTTCAAAAGCTCATAGCCCATATCAACCATTGTTTCGGCGTCGTCGAAAGTTATCCAGCGAAGTCCGTTTTCGTCGGCGGGCTGAGTTTTGTCGACGGTATATTCTCCGTCTGCATTGGGTGTCAACTTATTGCCGTTCTGATAAATCGACGGATTTTCCATAAAGAACACCGCTACTCTGAACGTGTAAACGGTCGTTCCCTGCGTGATTTTACCGTCGAAAAGGTTCTTGCCCGAAACGTTGAAATCGGCTTTCGCGAGAGTGATATTGCCCTCTTCGTCTACGGTATAAGCCTTACCGTTGATTTCTACGCTGTATTCGCCTTCGAGATCTTCCTTGATTGCGGAAACGGCAAGTTTTGCTTCCGTCGCGTCCTCTCCGAAAATAACTTTGACTTCTTTTTCTATAACGATGTCCTTTTCGACTTTGAACTGAACGGAACGATAAGTCGTGGCGGCGGTGAGCTTGGTTCTGCCCGAAGCGAGCGCCGTAACCGTTCCTTCCGCGTCTACGCTTGCGATAGCGGGATCCGCAATCGCGTACTGAACGACGTAATCCGCAGCGTCTACGCCGCCCGAAAGGCTCGCGCTGAATTTAGCGGTTCCGCCGAGAGCGATATCTCCGTTTCCCACAAGGGAAAATACGGGGCGATTTTCCGCTTTCGCGTTTACCGTTACTTTAAGTTTTGCGGTCGCGCTGCCCGTTTTGGTCTTTGCGGTTATCGTCGTCGAACCCGCTTTCAAGCCGGTTACGTTGCTTCCGCGAAGATAAATAACGGAACTGTCGTCCGCGGTGAGCGTTACCGTCGCTTTGTCGGACGACGAAGCGGTAACTCTGACCGTCTCCCATTCGTTCAGGGTAAGACTTTCTCCGCAAGAGAAAGTGATTTTAGCCGTCGTTTTTCCGCTGTCGGTGGACGCCGAAATCGACGTGCCGCTGCTGTCGCCCGAATCCGTCGTGCCGCCGCATGCGGTCAACGCAAAACAAAACGCCAGAATGATCGCCATGACCGAAATAAAGTTTCTGATGCTTTTTTTCATATTTGCCTCCATATATTTTTTAAACCGACGTGTTTGGTTTAATCGGTTTTTTTCTTATTGTAACGCCTTATTTATTGTAGCCTTTGGTTACGATCGCCGAGTCGTTATATTTCGCGAAATAATCGCCGCCGGCGTCTTTGCAAAGGTATATATAAGGCTGACCGAGCCTTGCCGTTTCGAAAGACAACGGAATAACCGTTCCGCCGATTACGGGGAGATATCCGTCGTTATTCGGGTAGTCCGCGACTATTTTGCCCGTCGCCGTATCAACCCTTATATAACTGTCGTATTCGCTCGATTTCTGACCGTATTGAAGCCTTACGCCGTCGTACATAACGCTCGCGTTTATGCGGTGTTCGTGTCCGACGAAAATCGAATCGCAGCCGAGAGCTTTAAGCCCTCTGAATACGCTTCCGTCTCTGTCCCACTGCTCGACGCCCCACGCCACGTAACCGAAATCGGTCGGCTCGCGGTTTGCCGCCGCGAAAATGTTCACGGGGGTTCTCGTTCCGTCGTAGCCGTACTTTGCGAGCGCGGTTATAAACACGTAAGGTTGAATGTGAAACGCGAAAGAATATCTCACTTCGGGATATTCCGCGCGGATTTTGCCCGCTTCCGCGGTGTACCACTCTATCTGATCGGCTCCGAAACCTCTTGCCGTGCTTGTGTGTCCGTTTGCCAGGGACTGAGCCGAAGCTCCGCCGCAACCGTTGCTGTCGAGCATGAAGAACGCGCGTTCGATTTCGCCGTTTCTCATTATGCCTACGGTGTAGTTTCCGTTACCCGTGAGAGTACGCTGCAAAAACAGACAGTTTTCGGCGTTTTCGAGCTGTTGGCTCTGCCAATCAACGCCTATCGTCGCTTCGTTTTCGTGATTGCCGAACACGGGCGCCCACGGAATGCCGAAGCTTTCCATAAACTTAACGAATTCTTTAAAACACGAACCATTATCGTCGAACTCGCCGTAAACGAGGTCGCCCGTTACGATTATGAAGTCGGGATTTACTTCCGTTATGACTTCTTCCATATAGTCGTAACAAATTTCAAAGCGCCTCTCGGGCTTATAAAAATCTATATGGCTTTGTCCTATCCTGTCCGCGTAGCGGCGCTGATCGGAATCGATCACCTGAGGGTCGGTAAGCTGTAAAACGATCGCGTCGCGGTCGTCGGGTACTTCCACTAAAAAGTCCGTAGGAACTTCGAGGTCGCACCCTTCGCGCGTGCATTTTCCGCTTTGAACCTTATGTTTCAATGGTTCGGTATACTCTGTTTTCGTTTCCGTGCAGCCGCCGAACATGCAGGCATATTCTTTTCTGCCGTATTCCGTGCAAGTCGGGTCGGTTTCGCTTTTAAGCTCGAAAACGTGTTCGTGGGAAGCTACCGTTTCCGACGCCTTGTCGGACGCGGAGGAACTTCCGCCGCCGCATGCCGCAAAAGCGACAAGCGATGATAGAAGCGCCGCGCCCGTTAATAATAACGCTGATTTTTTTCTCATTCATCTTCCCTCTGATTTTAAATTGTTAAACCGCGTTTTAAGTTGAGTTTTAGCCGCGTTAAGCCGCATATTCAGCCGCGAATTAAGCTGCTTATTAAGCCGCAAGATAGAGGTATCTTCCGCCTGCGGGGCTGTATATGAACGCGTTGAAGTCGAACGCGGCAAGTCTGCCGTAATTCTCGTCAGTCTTATCCTCGACTACGTGTCCGACCTGGATCGTATCGAAGCTGCGCCATTCTATCGTAACTCTGAAATACTTCTTAGCCGCTTCTTTGCTCGTTTTCGCGCTGGCGAACCAATTCTTTCTCGCAAATTCGAGACAACGGTTGTGTTCCGTCGATCTGTTCGCAGCAACCGCGGTGTCGATTTTTCCGTCGTTGTTTATAACGCATTTCCCCTGATAATTTCCGGTGTAACCGTCCGAACTCTTCCACAATCTGTGGAAAAGAGGTCTTTCGGAAGCTAAGTGGTGACCGGCTGTGTCCATCGCGAGAACTTTAAGCGTATCCGCGGTCGCGCTTTCGCCGCTTCTTTCGGCGTAAGTCTTATTCGACCAGGTAACGTCCGAAATGAGCGCGTTTTCAACGCCCGTAAACACAACGCTGCCGTTAAGGCTGCCCTCTGCGTTTATTTCGAGGATATATTTCTTGTTCGTGGTAATCGCGTTTCCGTGAGAACCGTCAGAGAAGATTTTTTCGCCCGTTTCCGCGTCGTATAACGTTACGTCGGAAGCGGCTTTACCGTTGTCGTCGGTCGCGAACGAGCCGCTCGCGGGGGTACGTTCGACAACGTCGTCGCTGTTGAAGTAAAGATATCTTTCCTGTTGGTGAACGATCGCAAAGAAATTGAACTCGTCCTTTCCGAGCGTTTTTCCGTATTCCTCTACGCCGTCTATGCAAGGCGCGCCGTGAACGTGAACGGAATTATATTTGATTTTGAAACGGACGTATTTATAACCCGCGTCCATTCTCTCTTTGGTCTGTTTCTTGGTACTTAAAAAATGCGCGCCGTAGAAAGTGGAACACCAATTCGGCTCAACCGTCCAGAAACCGTCCGCGCTCGTGTCGTAAACGCCGTCGGTAGACGCCGCGGGGGTGTTTTTCATAAACCAGCCGTAAGTGGACATTCCCACGCCGTTTTCATCGGGGAAATACGCACCCGTATAAGACCAGGTACTTCTGTGAAGAGAAGCGTAGTCGGGATAAAGTTTGTATGCCGTTTCGTAAAGAACTTCGTAGAACTTATCCGAAGTGTCGGCTTTTTCGCCCTCTTTTGCCGAATACATTTTGTCCGACCAGGTAAGATCGGAAATAACGGCGTCTTCAACGCCCGCTATCATAAGCGCGTTGTGGTAAGGTCCTACCGTTATATCGAATTCGAATATATATTCCTCGCCTGCGCGTATTATATCGCCGTTCTGCTTGGTTCCGCCGATCGTGTCGAGGACGACAGTGCCGTCGGGCTTATAAACGTTGAACGTGTTGCTCGGTCCGCCGCTGCCTTCTAAGGCATAGCTGTGAGCGGGAACATACTGCGCGATTTCCGACCAGCGACTTTCTCTGCGGGTCGTGCCGTTGCCGAGACATTTAACGACGATTTTATCGTTAAGTTCGAGCTGAACGGATTTTTCGGTCGTTTCCGTCTCCTTGCCGTCGTTTATCACGTAAACGAACTTTTCCGCGCCTTCGAGATCCGTCCAGGATGCAAGACCCGTTTTGGAAACTTTAACGACGGGCGCGAAATACCTTTGCAAGTTGGTGTTTTCCTTGTCTCCGCCGCCCGAAGAAGTCGAATTGTCCGAGGGGGTCGTTCCGCACGAGGCTATCCCGAACACGGTCATCGCCGCGACGAGCAAAGCCAGAATTCTCATCATTATCTTTTTCATTTAAGATATCTCCTTGTCGATATTTTTTATCGGGGTTTTCTCTTTAAAATTAACTTATATTGCTATTTAAGTCCGCTTTTTTTAAGTCCGCTTCTCCTTTAAGCCGACTACGCTACCTTTTAAATCGTCTGCGTTACTCTTTAAGTAGTCCGCATTACTTCTTAAATCGTCCGCATCACTCTTTAAGTCCGCCCACGGACACGTTGCCTATGAGCTTTTCCGAGGTGAACAAAAACACCGCGAGAATGGGGAGCATCAGAAGGAAACAGGTCGCGAGAGCGAGCGGCGTGCTTGTGCCGGCAACGCTCGTCGTGTCCGTCGTAAATCTGTACAAACCGTAAGAAAGCGTGGGCTTGGACGGGAAATACAGAAGCGGAGTCTGATAATCGTTCCAGAATCCTATGAACGAAAGCAGCCACATCGTGGAGAACGTCGTTTTTATCATAGGCATCATTATCGTCATCATGACGGTAAAGTTGCTCGCGCCGTCGATCCACGCCGCCTCCTCGAAATCCTTCGGGAAGCCTTTGAACGCGACGTTGAATATGAGGAACGTCGTTCCGCCGACGAAGTTGGCTTTCATTATCATCATTCCCCAAAGGGAGTCGTAAAGCCCCAGAGCGCGCATTATGCGCAGTTCGCTCGGCATAGAACCTACTATCGGCAAAATCATCGCGACGATTACGACCCCGTCGATGATCCTGCAAATTTTAAAATCGAAACGCGCGGTGATATACGCCACGAGACAGGTCACCGCGATGTTCACGAACGAACACGCGACCGCATAGACGAGCGTGAACCAGAGCATATGCTCCATATAATAGGTGTTCGAGCCGTTCTGAGTGTAAACGGAAACTTTGAATTCCTTAAATACCGTCGCGTAGTTTTCGAAACGCAACGGAAAATCCACCGAGAACGGACGAAGTACCGCGTTGTTGTTCGTTTTAAGCGAAAGGTTCACGCCCCACAAAACGGGAAGCAGAAACGACGCCGTGTAAAGAACAAGCAGTATGAATACTATTACGGCAAAGGGCGAAACGCCCGATTTTTTCATTCGTTTTTCCATCAGTCCACCTTCGGCCCGAGTTTTGCGAGCATCCATTTAAAGAAGAACGTGAGCGGCGCGGCTACAAGCGTCATCATAACGCCGAGCGTCGCTAAGCTCGGATAACGGACTTCTTCCGCCATAGAAACTTCTCTGTATAAATAGTAACCGAACGTCATAACGGACGGCGGCGCGGAAGCTCCCCATAACGAATACAAGTTTATCTGATTGGTGAAAATCGTAGCCACGGACGTGTAGAAAAGCGTGGAGAACGTGGGATATATCATCGGGAAAACGATATATACAAACTCCTGAATGTTGCTCGCGCCGTCGAGTCTCGCGGCTTCCGATATAGAATCGGAAATTCCGTTCATCGCACCGAGGTACATAAGCATCAGGCTTCCGAAACTCAGCCACAGATAGAAGAACATTATCGCTCCGTAGCGGGTGTCGGGATTGCTTAAAAGCCCTCTTATGCTCTTTTGGAAAAGACCCGACCAGATCGCGGGGATTGCCACCTCGCAAACTTTTTTATAAATCGTGACCGTGATTACTATCGATATTATCGTGGGCAAAAACAGCATTATTTTGAAAAATCTGTACCCGACGAATTTTCTGTAAATAAAGTAAGTCGCAAACAAAATGAGCGGCGACATCAGTTGAACGACGACGAACGACAAAAGCGAATTTTTCACTACGCTGCCGAAAATTTCCTGACTGATAAAGTCCTTCCAGATGAATTCGAAGTTATAAAAACCCGCCCACTGATATTCCCCGTCGACGTAGCGCTGGAAAGTCATCATTATCGAGTTGATGTTCACTCCGATATAGAAAATTCCGAATTGGATAAGCGGCAAAAGAAGCATTCCGTAAACGAAAAACGCGTCTTTTCTTCGTTTTGCGCCGAGTCTGGCTGTTTTTTCCCGCTTCGGGAAAAGCGAGGCAACTTTGACTTTCAAAGAATACCACGCCCACCCGACGCGATTTGTCGCCTTCTCAAACAGAGACGGCTTATCTGATTTTGTTCTTTTTCGCATTGTACACTTCGTTTATCGGTTTTTCCCGAATTACTTTTTAATATCTTTTCCGAAATTGGTTTCCCAGAAGCTCTTGCCGTGATCTTCTACCATGGACTTGAAGTAGTCCCATGCAGTGGTTTCTTTATTGTTAAGGAATCTCTGGGCAAGAATGGTTTCCTGCTTTCCGTAAGCTTCGAAAACAAGGTAGCCCGAGCAGGAGAATCTCTCGTAGTTGGTACGGACTATCGTCTGTTTGGAATACGGGAACACGAAATGTGTTGCCGAGTGAAGTTCGTAGTTCTGTTTGGCAACGCTCGTAAGCGTATCTTTCTCATCATCGGAAAGGCTGTACGTGTAAGGACGAGCCGAAGCAGTCGTGGAGGTGAATTCGTAAAGAGATTCGTGAGTGTGAAGGAATTTTACGAACTGCTTTGCGACTTTGAGCGTTGTTTCGTCCGCAGTCGTTTTCTTATTTATAAAGATGAGCGTCGCGGTGTTGAACGCAAGCGAGGCTTCCTGACCGACTTTGCTCGCGCTAGCCTTGGGAAGGGGCAAAAGTCCGAAACGACGGTTTTCCGCACGGTAGGCGTCGTTGTTTTTATCGATCGCCATATCCTCGAACATATTCTTCGCTTCGTTCTGCCACCAGCTTCCGTCGATGAGCATCGCTCTGTCTTTAATAGCGGGATCGGCAGAGAGAATGAACTGTCTTTCCGCGTCTTTCTGGCTCGTATCGCTCACGCAGATTGCGGGGTCGTAGTGCTTCTCGTCGGCAAGAAGTCTCTTTATGAAGTTAATCGCTTCGTACTTTCCTGCCTGACGTTGAAGTTCGTAACCGTTAGCGTCGGTGATGTTGACCGATTCGACTTCGTAAGTTCCCGTTGCGGCGTTATACGTATCGAGTTTGATAAGGTCGTTTGCCGTTCCCGAAAGAGAATAGTTAAGACCCATCTGAGATACGCCTTCGTAATCGACCCAAAGGTTATAAGCAAGGTAATTGAGATATCTCAGAGTTTCCTGCGCTCCCGGCCAGGTAAGGGGGTACACGTTTCTCGCGTTCATACGAAGGCAAAGCTTGAAGAAATCGTCGTAAGTCGCGGCGCAACCGTCGTCGTAAGTGCTTTCCGCTCCGTCGGGACCTTTTCCGAGCTTAACGCCCTCTTTTAAAGCGTCTTCATAGCTCATAGTGCTTGCACTTCCGACAACTTTTCCGTTCTCTCCGATCCAATTGCCGTTGACGTCCTGAATAAATCCGTCCGCGTCGCCGTAGCCTTCCGCGGCATAATAGAATCCGTATTTTTCAAAAACGTCGAGGTCGTAAACGATACCTACGGTCGCTTCATAGAAAGGAACGCCGTAATATTTTCCGCCTCCGTCCGCGTCGAGATAAGATTTCATTTCGGAATTCATTATCTGTCCGATTGATTTTGTATCGCTCGCGTAATCGGGGTCGACGCTGCCCGTGATAAGATCCTGATTTACGGGCGTGTTGACGACGTCGGAAATATCGACGAGGTACTTGCTCGAAGCGTCCTTGATGTCTACGAGGTTATAATAGTTGACGTTTTCCGCAAGGATTACGTTCTGCGCCCAGGTCGACATAGTGTTTTCGATTTTGCCTGAATACTTGGAGTCGTCGTCGATGACGACCTGAACGCCTTTCTTTCCGTTTCCGAAATCGTAATCTTTGTATTTCTCGGTAAATCTGTTTACCGCCTTTTTGAGCCATGTGTTTCCGTATCCGCCGTTGAAATTGCCGACGAGAAGCTGAACCTTGCTCGTGTCGACGCTCGTTCCGCTCGTTTCTCTTCCGCAGGAAGCGCCGACCGTCGCAAGCATACATACCGCCATCGCTGCCGATAAAATCTTACTTACTTTTTTCATATCTTTCCTCCCGAAATCGCCTTTGCTCTGTATTCCGAAGGCGTTTCTTTCATTTTTCTTTTAAAGTGCGCCGCAAACGCCGAAGCGGAATTAAATCCCGTGAGCATCGCGGTGTCCGTGACCCCTTTGCCCATGGCAAGGAGTTTGCACGCCTGTTTTATCCTGAAATCTATCAGGTATTCGAGCGGGGAAACCCCCGTCACGCTTTTGAACATCGTACTGAAATACGACCTGTTGAGATAAACGGCTTCGGCGATCATCGTGACGTTTATGTCAAGGTGATACTGCATATGAATGAATTCCTTAGCCTTGGCAACGTATTCGTTTTCGTCCGTGCGTGGCTTTTCTTCGCCTTCCGAAGCATGCGCGAAATAAGAAATCACTTCGAAGAATTTGCCCACGCATTCGTATGCGGAAGCCGAATTCCCCTTTTTCGCCGTTTTATAAAGCTCTTCGACGACGGTCATCTTCCCGTCGAGAGAAGATAACCTGTTTTCGGCGGAAAATCCTATCGCGCCGAAAAAGTCGTCGCTTCCGTAAGTGTCGACGATAACGGAATAGATTTCGAATTCGTCCGTCCCCGTCGAAACAAAGGTAAACTCCTCGTTTTTTCTGACGTATACGGCTGCCCCTCGGGTCAGTTCGCGCCAGGTTTTTCCGCCCGAGCTTGCAAATCCCGCCCCGTTTGCCACAAAACACAAGCTGTCGAACGAATATTTTATGATTTCCGATCCGTCGACGGTATCTATTCTCGTATAGTCGATTTTTAAATTTCGCAGATTTACGTCGTTGAACCCGACGTTATCCGCTACAAAATTAACCATATTCTTTACCTTACCGAATTAAAGTTAAATCGTAAACGTATATCCGTCGCGAAGCAACGTATACCCTTCCGGAACGGCTTTTTCGAGCAAGTCGAGATCTTTTGCCGCGCCGTGGAAAATGTGAGTTAAATAGCACTGCGTCTTCTCGTCGATAATGCCGAGAGACATAAGTTCTTTTCTGAGTTCGTCGTTATCGAAAAAGTTCATATGAGCCTTATCCGAAGAACAAACAAGCCCGTAAGTGGAATCGACGATCATCGCGTCGAGCTTTATTCCGTTTTTAACGAAATAATCGAACACGCTTCTCTTGAAATATCCCGTATCGGTGGCGTAAAGCAACGTTTTGTCGCCCTCTCTCACCAGATAAATGAAACAATTTTCTTCGGGAATATGCTTTGCTGGAAGCGCAGTCACGACGTATTTCCCCGCCGTGAACGTTTCGAAAGGCTTATGAACGGTATATTCGCTGCTCTGATCGTAAACGTTGTAGCCGTTTATCATTCCGCGGGATTCGTGTACATAAGTGCCTTTCTTCTTCGCGTAGCCGTTTCTTTCGAAAGCGTTTCTTATCGCGGTGTTGCCGTGAATGGTAACCGTTTCCACCGGCAGGCAGAACGACGACCAATCGCCCCTCGCAAAGAAATCGTCCGCATAGAAATGGTCGCAATGGCTGTGCGTAACGAGTATATTTTCGATTTTCCCCAGCTCTACGCCCATAACGAGCGATCGATAATAAGTGTCTGGCGGGAAATCCACGAGCATGTCGTCGTTTATAAGTATCTGACTGCGCGTTCTGTAAATTTTACGCTCGCGCGCTTGTCTGCAAAGATCGCAATTGCAGAATATGGCGGGGATTCCCTCCGACGCGCTGCAACCCAAAACGGTAATTTTCATCTTTTTCTGTCTTCTTTTACTTTCTGATGTTTTTATCCCGAAAAACGGGGCGTTTCCTTCAATAACCCGCCTGTAACCGGGCTTTCCGATCGGTATTAAGATTAACCGATCAATATTCGTAAACGACTTTTATGAACGCCGCCTCGGAAGCTTCGAGCGACAACATGAACGAATTGTTTACGACGTCCAGCGGCTCGAATTTTCCCGTTTTGTAGTTATACATTTCGAGATAATCGTATTCCGCGTTGTCGTCGAGCAAAAATTCCTGATCGTACATCGGGTTTTCAAAGGAATTGTTGACGATGTTTATATAGGAAACGGACGACTCGTAATCGTTCGGCTGGAATTTGGTGATAAGAAGGTCGGTCGAACCGAGTCCCTCTCTGTTTATTATGAATCCCGTTGCGGGAAGCATTGCGATGCCGATCTGAGCGCTTGTCATATAAGATTCCGTAACCTTGAAATCGGTAAGTCTTACGTTGGCGTCGAGCGCGCGGATTTCTTTATGGAACTCGGTAAGTCCGTCGAGAATATCCTGATGAAGAACGGAACCGTCGATCGCAAAAATGGCGTCGTAGCAGCCTTCGTTGGGATACATCGTGTAGTTGAAGTAAGTGAACTGCGTCGCTCCGAGCGCGAGATTGGTGTTGAAATGCCAGATAATTTCTTTAAGGTTAGGCATTCTCGCTCCCGCCCATGCGCAGGACTGCGGATACATCGCCACTCTCATATTCTTCGAGTTCGCAAGTTTACGAACCTGATCCATAAGCGTAAGCGTAGCGTAATTTATTCCGCCGTTTAAAAACGGATAAGCGTCGAAACTTATTATATTGACTCCGCTGCCCGCTTTATTGACCCATTCCGCCATATAATCATAGCTGCCGATATGGTTTACGAGCGCGTCGAGACCTAAAACGTTGCCGTCCGCGTCGGTAATTCTCGAATAATATCTCGCCCACTTGGCGAATTCTTCGAAAGCATCCGGTTTCGGCTCGTCGACGAGCTTGACGCCGACGCAGTTTTTAAGGTTGGGGATTATGTTACGGGCGTCCGCAACGGCGTCGGAATTCGCCATCGAGTCGCGACGGGTGGACGATTCGTGGTCGTTGGCAAGACCCGAAAGCTCGGAAAAATAATAAACCATATTATATTCCTGCATAAGTTCGTCGATTTTTCCCCACCACTTGCTGTCGGTAAGGTCACGCGAAATGTACGTCTTTTCGGTTTCCGTCAACATTCCGGCTTTGGGAAGGGTGCAGATCATAGGCATAAAGTTAAGACCCGCATAGTACAGTCTTTCAACCTGGTCTCTGCCCGACCAGCCTTTCGCCGTATCCGCGAAAGAAACGTAACTTCCGATACGGATATCGTCCTTTTCAACGGGTCTTAAAAGAATGTTTTCGGGCGTCCAGCCGTCGAATTCGACTTCCGAGGACGAAACGCTTTCGCTGCCCGTGGAGGTTGTGCCGGAGTTTCCGCTCGTACACGCCGCCATAAGCACAGCCGACGCCGCAAAACATGCGGCAAGAATCATCGATAAAAACTTTTTCATGCTTTTTCTCCCTGATTTCGGCGCGTATCGTTTTTATTTCCGAAGCGCGTCGATTTCAATATTTTATTTTGATTATGTTGGTTTTTGTTATGTAATTCGCGTTTTACAGCTTTACAACGCGTTTTATCTTTATAATGGTTTATAATCTTTATAATGTTGGGTAATAATTCGGATTTCGTCGGTTTTACGGCATTTTGCATTTATCGTTTTATTCTTGTCTGGCATGCCGTTAAGGAAGTTCTTTGCTTACGACAGTAAGCAAAGAAGAGGTACCTCTTCCGACTTTTCGGTGTTATTCCGATTGTTTTGTCGATATAATTTTGCCCCGTATGTTCGGCTGCAATACTACTATAACACAACTTGGTCCGAAATTCGCCCGAAATCTTGTAAACCGAACGCAAAGCTTATGTAAATTTTAGTTTGTGCATTTTAAAATTTTACATTTGCGTATTTTCCGCCAAAATCCGTTTTACGCCTTTATTATAAATCCGAATTCTCTCCGAAACAATCCGATTTGTTGGTTAAATAAATTTGAATTGTTAGCCGATTTTCGTCAAATTTACACTTTGCAAACCGTTTTTTGCCCGAAAAACCATACATTTTTGCCTGTTTATGAAAAAAAGGCTTATAAATTGCCTTTGGCTGAAAAATTCCGGATAAACTCTGCCGCGAAAAGAAACGACAAAAAAGTTACGTCCGACAAAGGAAATATTTGCCGAAAAAAATAGTTAAATTTTGTAAAAAGTGCGGCTATAAGTCGATTAACCGCTTAAAACGCGCGTAAATAACAAATCGCGAAAGAACATTTTTCGTCTTTTAAAAAAGCCGTCCGCCGAAAGGCTTCCGATCGATTTATATTTCAATGCAACACGCCTCAAAGGAGAAGGCAAGGATTATATAAGCCTTCCCGATTGGGGAAGGGGGACCGCTTGCGGTGGAAGAGGACCACCATAGAGCCGGAAAAAGCACTGAGTTTGATTTAATTACAGCTTCAAGACAAAACTTCCGAAATATCAAGCTTTGATTTTAGTTTCAGTCTGTACAGTCCTCTTTCGTCTTTTGCCTGTTTGCACAGGCAAAATCCACCTTCCCCAAAAGGGGAAGGCAAGAAAAAAGGACAAATGGAAAAATTGAGCCTGCGCTATATAAAAAATACCTGCACTATGCATAAAAATGCAGACGGTGACGGAAAAGGACATAAAAAAACTCGCGGGAAAATACCCGCGAGTCTTAATGATTCGAATGTTGAATTATTTCGAGAACGTTACGCTCTTTATCGTAATCGTCGTTTCGGGACGAAGCGAAACATATGCTCCGTTGTTCTTGATTGCGTCGAGATAAGCCTTGCCGAGATCGTCGTCCGACGTAACTACGCGAGAATACTCTCCGTCCGTACCGATAACGAGAGTGTCTCCGTCGGTACCGACCTGATACTTTCTGCCGTATTCCGCGATTGCTTCAACGAGATCGTCGTAAGCTTTCTGTTCGTCCGCCGTGGGATTTTCCGAATCGAGTTCGGGTTCGTAAGAGAAATAATACGTCTTTACCGAAGCGTCTCTGTTGTCGTCGTAAATGGCTTTTACGCGCGCATAGCTCGATTTAACGTCGCTTGTAGCGTCGTCCTTATCGGCTTTTCCGATAATGGCGAAAGCACTTGCGGAAGAGAAATAAGTACTCGTTCCGAAAGTTACGGACATAACGCCCTTACCCGTGTCGTACGCTTCGATCTCAGCGTCCTTAATACCTTTGAGGGATCTCTTTAAAACGAGCGCGCCGTCCGAAAGCGTAAGGTTTTCACCGCCGTAAACAACGCCGTTATCCGCCATTTCGCCGTTAAGCGTGAATCTGGAAGTGTAAACGTTGTTTTTCGTTGCGGTATAAGCCGAATTGATTATCGAACCGTACTTTTCGTCCAACGAGGTGTTGAAAGCCGCGTCGGAATACGCTCCGAATTCTATTCCGTGCTGAACGTCGCTGACGACCGTTCCGTCGTAGTAACCCTTGCCCGCAAGATATTTGAAATGCTCGATAGTGTCGGGAGCGATGTTCATATAAAGCTTGAACGTTATCGCCTCTTCTTTTCCGTCCACGTCGAACGTGATCGTGCATTTTTCGATTTTACTGCCGTTTTCGATCGTTTCGTTACAACCCGTTGCAAACGCGCAAACGCCGACAGCCATACAAGCGGCTAAAACTCCGCTCAATAATTTTTTCATAAAGACCTCCGCTTATGAAGTTTAATGCGCAAGACGCGTAACCGCATACTTACCGCGCAACTATTCATTATATATATTTTACATATATTATTCGCAGTTGTCAACCTTTAAATATGAAAATTTAAGGGTTTTTAACGAAAAATACTCTCCGCGCGCCTTTTTACTCCCCTTGAAGGATATAAAACAACCACACGAGAAGAACGGCAAGAGCCGCGCCGAGTACGCACGCGATAGCGACTCTCCAAGGCGAAACGGGCGTTTTACCCGTTACTTTCGCCGTGCTTCCGTTCATAAACACCCTGTATTTTTTCTTTCTGAAAAGGAAGTTCATTATATACACGGGTATAAGCATATATTTGAAAGTCACGCTGTCGTATTTCGTGGAGACGTTGAGATAATCCACGACGTCGCAATGAAGCGAACTTTCGATATCCGAACGGATTTCCCTCGTCATAACGCCTTTCGCGTCTCCCCAACAGGTTTTAAGATCTCTTTTATACCCGTCCGCAACGTAGCCCGAAAGGTATTTGCTTTCGTAAACGCAGGCGTCTTTCGCCCTGTACGGAGCGAGTTTGTCGAGAGTTTTCTGATCGAGATTATCGCTTGCGGCAATGGCCACGTCGTCGAAAAATCTGTCGTAACCGCCTGAAACGTTTCTGTAAACGACGTAAGTTTCGGTACGCCTGTTCTTTCCCGAACCGACCGTTCTCGTGTGTCTGTCGCCGACCCTTCCGACGTAAGAAGATTTAGTTTCGCTGTCGAAAGTGAAACTCGGCTCGTAAACGCCGTGAACGTTCTCCACGGTAAGGCTCTTTTTGAACGCACGAGGCGCGAAAATACGTTTTTTAGCCCATTTTTTGGCTTGCGCCGCCGCCTGCGAGGAAGAAACCATGAAAGGAATTACCGCGCCGGGACGAAGACCTTCGAAACTGCCGCTTTTGACGACGTGCGAAGTTCCGCAGTACGGGCAGATGACAGCCTGCTCGTCCGCGCCGACGATAATCGTCGCGCCGCAGTTCTCGCAGGTGTACGTCGCCTGTTCCGATTTATCCCACTTCTCCGCGTCCGCAAAGCCGCGTTCTATGTCGTTTTCGACGACGTTTTTGTTCTTTTCGACGCGTTTATAACTCCCGCAATACTCGCATTTGAGCATCTGGGAATCGGGGTCGAAAAACATTTTTCCGCCGCAATCGGGACATTTCTCGTAATCGGTGTTTATTTGTTTTAAGTTTTCGTCAAATTCGTTTCCGGTTTCGCTCATACCTTTTTACCGTATTTCGTCAAACAAAGAATTTCCGAGCAAAGGAATTTCCTCTGCCCGGCGAAAAAATTCTATCTGTTAAATTAAAAGGTCGTTTAAAAAACGTTGCCCGTTATATCCGTTGAATTATCAGATATTGTTAAGCTCTTCGAGCATCTTATCGAGATCCGCGCCGTGAACCTGAGCGGCTTCTCCTACGGTTTCGCCGTGAGCGATCGCGCAGCCGAGGCAGTGCATTCCGTATCTCATAAGAATTTCGCCCGCGTTTGGGTTAATGTCGAGAGCGTCTACGATTATAGTGTCCGCAGTAATTTTTTTATCCATTTTTATCTCCTTTTACCGTTATTATTTTCGGTTTCGTTAAATTTATGTCTTTTTATGTGTCAGGCAGCGCCTGTTTTGTTAAAACTCAGCCGAGTTTTTTGCCGCATTCGGGGCAGAACTTCGCTCCCGCGTCGACTTTCGCTCCGCATTCGGGGCAGAATTTGCTTTTTGCCATGGGTTTTCCGCATTCGGGGCAGAATTTCGAGCCTGCCGCGACCGTTTTTCCGCACGAGGGGCAAACGACGCCCGAAGCCGAAGAAGCCGCGGGTTCCGCTTTTTGAGTCGGAGCCATCGCGCCCGCCATAGCCGCGCCGATGTTCGCGCCCGCGCCCATTCCGATGCCGGCAGCCATAAACGCGCCGCCCGCGCCGGGGTTCGCCGCAGCCGTTTTCATTGCTTCCGCCGCGGAAACTTTCATAAGGGTATCGGTAGAATCTCCGAGTATGCCGAGTTTGGTTCTCTCGTCCATCGCTTTCGTGACTTCCTCGGGAAGAGACATATTTTCGATGAAGAGATTGACGAGTTTAAGTCCGAGTTCCTTGAATTTGTCCTGAACGACTCCTTTTACCGTCTCGTTGAATTCGAGAGTGTTCGCGGCAAGATCGAGCGCGGAAACCTTGCTTTCGCCGAGCGAATCGGCAAAGCAGGAGAGGAGCATCGATTTGAGGAAATCGTTGATAT
Source organism: uncultured Clostridia bacterium (assembly GCA_934247225.1). Classification (GTDB taxonomy): domain Bacteria; phylum Bacillota; class Clostridia; order Christensenellales; family Borkfalkiaceae; genus UBA10281. The sequence continues at coordinate 50,401 of CAKQJE010000007.1, read as the reverse complement.
CCGAGGTTACGAACGTGCTGTTCGTTCCGAAAAGTTCTTTCAGGAATACGGCGGGGTCGTCCACTTTATAAGAAAACGTACCGAACGCCCTTACTCTTATCATTCCGAATCTCGAATCGCTCATCATTATGGGGTTTTTCGTTCCCCACTGAATGTTTGTGAACTGCTTGGTGTTTATGAAGTAAACGTCGCAGGTTATGGGCGTCTGAAATCCGTACTTCCAGCCCGCAAGCTTGGAAAGTATCGGGAAAATATCCGTTCCGAGTTCGTAAAGTCCGGGTCCGAAAACGTCCGCTATCTGTCCTTTATGAACGAAAATCGCGCACTGCGATTCTTTTACGGTAAGAGTCGATTTATTGTTGATTTCTCTTCCGAAATTTTTAAGCGGATATTTGTAAACCAAAGTAATTTTGCTGTCGTCGTTCCAGACGAGATTTAATCTGAAAAGAGCCATATTTTTGTCACTCCTTTGTTTTATATGCTTAGTATATCATAATATATTGTTTTTTACAAGAGTTTTTTGCGATTTCCGAATAAAAAAACGGCAACCGTTTCAAGGTCGCCGCTTTATTTCCGATTCGATTTAAAACTTTTAACGGTCGTTGACCTTCATTGCGCGCATCGCGTTTAAAATGGCAAGCACCGCAACGCCTACGTCCGCAAACACGGCTATCCACATACCGTACGGACCTAAAAGCCCGAGTGCGGAAAGGATGAGAACTATAAACTTCACGCCGAGCGCAAAAATTATATTCTCTTTTACGATACGCATCGTCTTTTTCGCAATCCTCTTGGCAAGAACTATATCGTGAAGATTGTCGTGCATCAGAACGACGTCCGAAGCTTCTATCGCGCTGTCGCTGCCCACGCCGCCCATCGAAATGCCTACGTCCGCTCGCATAAGTACGGGCGCGTCGTTTATTCCGTCTCCGACGAACGCGAAAACTTCTTTGTCCGTTTTATGAGAAATGCGGTCGTCGAGTATCGCGAGCTTATCCTGCGGAAGAAGCTTCGCGTGATATTCGTCTATCGAAAGTTCGCTTGCGACGCGTTTGGCGGCGTTCTCGTTATCGCCCGTGAGCATAGCCACTTTAACGCCTTCTTTTTTAAGGTCGGAAAGGGCTTGTTTTGCGTTCGGTTTAACGGTGTCCGTAAGTTCTATTGCCCCTTCGAAAACGCCGTTAATCGATATATAGACCGTCGTTTTGTCATTTTCGAGTTGTTTGAACTCTACGTTTTCAAGGCGCATAAGATCGGCGTTTCCGCAGACGATCGTCTCCTTTTCGCCTACTGCTTTTATGCCCTTGCCCGCGATTTCTTCTATCTCGTAGCCCTGCGGAATTTCACCGTCGTAAGCCTTCACTATGCCTTGCGCTATCGGGTGCGAGGAATGACTTTCGCAAATGCTCGCGTATTTTAATATTTCGTCTCTCTTTTCCTCGGGATAAACGCCCGCGACCGAAAATTCGCCCGTCGTTAAGGTTCCCGTTTTATCGAAGAAAACGACGTTTGTTTTGTTGAGCTGCTCGATATAGTTCGCGCCTTTAACAAGTATACCCTTGCTGCTCGCACCGCCTATTCCGCCGAAAAATCCGAGCGGAATGCTTATAACGAGCGCGCACGGACAGCTTACTACAAGGAACGTAAGCGCTCTTTTTATCCAATCGCCCCAGAGTTGCCCCGAAAATCCGCTGTTAAAACCGATTATAAGCGACGGGATTACCGCAAGCGCGACCGCCGAAAATACTACGAAAGGCGTGTAATATTTGGCGAAAGTGGATATAAAGTTCTCCGTTTTCGCCTTTTTGCCCGACGCGTTCTCGACCATATCGAGAATTTTCGACGCCGTACTGTCGTAAAACTCTTTGGTGACTCTTATTTCGAGGTTTCCGTCCATAGCTATGGTGCCGCTTAAAACCTCGTCGCCCTCTTTAACGAAAACAGGCGCGCTTTCGCCCGTCAAAGCGCAGGTGTTGAGATTGCCGTGGCCTTTCACGACAACGCCGTCCATAGGAATTTTCTCGCCCGCGATAACGAAAACGCTTTCGCCGACGGAAACTTCTTCGGGATAAACCTCGACTTTTTCGCCGTCTCTTTCTACTCTCGCCTTATCGGGTCTGATATCCATAAGGTCGGAAATGGATTGTCTCGATTTGCCGACGGCGTAGCTCTGGAACAGCTCGCCGACCTGATAGAACAGGATAACGGCAACGCTCTCGGCAAAATCGCCCGTACCTTCCACGATCCCCAAAGCGAACGCGCCGAGCGAGGCGACCGTCATAAGAAAGTTCTCGTCGAAAACCTTTCCGTGGGCGATGTTTCTCGCGGCTTTAAACAGTACGTCGTAGCCCGAAGCGAGATAAATCGCGCCGTAAATCGCAAGCGAAACGTAAACGTTTATATCGACTATTTTGCCTGTAATATACACGGCTAAAAAGGCGACGATACACGTCAGAATCCTTATAGTCGTTTTCTTATTCTTGCTCATAATTCTCCGTTAATCGACTTATAGACCGATTATTTCCCAATCGGGTTCGAGTTTGTTGGCGGTCTTTTTAACCTCGTCCAGAACGCCCGCTTTGGTTTCGTCGTATTCGAGAGTCATTTTTTCAGCCATGAAGTTTACGTTCACGGAAGTTATTCCGTCGATTTTGGCAACGGCTCTTTCAAGCGCCGCGGCGCAGTTTGCGCAATCCATGTTTTTAACTCTTACGATTTTTTTCATTTTATTGTCTCCTTTTATATTATTTTAATATTTTTTCGGTTTGTTATTCGACCCGACCGATATTCGGCTTCGGGAAATTACTCGGCTACGTGTTCTATCGCCATTTCGAAGATTTTGGCAACGTGTCCGTCCGCAAGCGAATAAAACACTTCTTTGCCGCTTTTTCTCGCTTTAACGAGCTTGCTCTGGCGAAGAATACGGAGTTGATGCGAAATTGCGGATTTCGTCATTCCGAGAAGCTCGCCGATATCGCAAACGCACATTTCGCTTTCGAAAAGAGCCATTAAGATATTCGTTCTCGTACTGTCGCCGAAAACCTTGAAAAGTTCGGCAACGTCGTAAACGACGTCCTCGGACGGCATCATATTTCTGACTTTCTCCACAACGTTTTTATGCGTATGTTCGCATTCGCAAACTTCAACGGTTTCTTCTTTTATTTCCTCTTTCATTTCGTACCGCCTTTTGCTTTTATTAAACGGTTGAATAATTGTTCAACCGTTTTTATTATATTCCGGTGAAACGTATTTGTCAACGATTTTTTAAAACTTTTTTAAATTTTTTTGATTTTTGTTTCGGAAAATATACCCGAGCCTATGCGCGGGCGACGCTATATGCAATAAACATATATAATAACGGCAACGGGAAAATGCGCCGCTAAGCGTGAGATAAAACGCGCGATAAAAAAAATTATAATTTTTTGAAAATACCCCGTAAAAACGCTTGCAATAAATTTTAAAATTTGGTATAGTTATAAAGCATTAAGCGTCACGGGAGCATAGCTCAGCTGGGAGAGCATCTGCCTTACAAGCAGGGGGTCATAGGTTCGAGCCCTATTGTTCCCACCAAAGACGCGGGAATGGCTCAGTGGTAGAGCGTTGCCTTGCCAAGGCAAATGTCGCGAGTTCGAATCTCGTTTCCCGCTCCAAACAAAAAAAAGACAGGTTTAAAACCTGTCTTTTTTTTGTTTGGAATAGGCTCTCGAATGAGTACGCGGCAACAAAGTTGCCGTCGTTCGCATTTGAGCGTAGCGAAAATCCAGCCGAGGTACTCCGCCAAACGAAACATAAAACAACAGATAACCTCAAAGACGGAAACGGCTGTATCTCGTTAAGCAGGTCATAGACCTGTCTTTTTTTGTTTGGAATAGGCTCTCGATATGCGTACGCGGCAACTTGTTGCCGTCGTTCGCATTTGAGCGAAGCGAAAATCCAGCCGAGGTTATGCCGGACAAAAACAATAAAACCTTGTCAAAACGCCGCTATTTCCGCGCTTTTTGGCAAATTCTCGCTTGAAGTACATATAGTACGTCTACGTGAGCCTTTACCAAAAATCATCAAAAATATCGGCGTTTTGGTCGAACGAGTCTGACGGCGGATTTTTAGACTAAGACAAGGCACGCGAATGCGTTCATACTGAATGTATAACACGTGAGCGGAACGCTGTATTAGTCAAAAATACGTCGTCAGACCAAGATTTGTATTGTTTTTGTTCGGCATTCGCCAAACGAAACGCAAAACAACAGATAACCTCAAAGGCGGAAACGGCTTATCTTGTTCCCCTTTTATAAACATCGAGTAAAAATGCGGCTTGCGCCTAAAAAGCGCAAGCCGCACGAATGCAACCGACGATAAATCGCCGATTAAGTTTTGTTATTTGCTCTTATTTTTCTTCTTTCTTTTTGAAAACGAAGAGAACCGCCGCAAGCGCGGGAAGCATGATCGAACCTACCGCAACGCTGCTTCCGCAACCGCCCTTCTTGGACTCGGTAGGCTTCTCGGAACCTGAACTCGAACCGGATTCGCCGGGTTCGGGCGTGACGTCTTTCAAGCTGATCGCTTTATAATCGAATTCTTCGCCTGCGCCGTATTCTTTCAAACCGACTTTCATTTCCGCACTGCTCGAAGAAGAAGGCGTTTCTACGGTGAGAATGGTCGCTCCGAAATTGAACGTTCCGAACGAGTCGGAAATCGTGGTCTTTCTCGCAGTGTCTACGGCTATCGTAAGCTTACCGTTTTCAACGGCGAACTTGATATTATGAACGCCGAGCGCCTCGGTATTACCGGATTTCGAAACGTTAATACCTCTGGTTTTTTCGAAAACCACTTCGTTGCCCTTCGCGTCCGTAACATAATACCCTTCATAAAGCGCGGTGCTATTGTCGGATATTTCTTTTCCCTGGAAGTTGGTGTGAAGAATATAAGTGAACGTGTAGCGACTATACGGATCGAAGAAATCGAATCTTACATAACCGCTCTGATTATCACGACCGTTCTTGTAGTACCCGAGGGTAGACTTGAAATCGATCTTGAAGGAAACGCCCGCGTTTAAATCGTAAGACTTCATAGGCGTTACATAGTTGTCGCCCGTAATCATATATGCTCCGTTACCCGTTTCCACGGTGCCGTCGCCCGTTTTAGCGTACCCGTCGGCGAATTTAGCCACGTAAACATAAAGCGGATAAAGTTTTCCGTCGCTTACCGCTATGAATTCGTTCGTTCCGACCGCATCTTCGATATTGGATTTCTTAACGGTAAGAGTTCCGTCGACATAGCTCCATTCGTTATCGGATATCGCCACGTCGTCTTTCATAACGCTCGTTACGGAAGCAAGACCGAGTTTGAATTTAACGTCCGCAAGTTCGCCCTTTGTAGCGAAAGCGATATGCGGGTCTTCCATTGCCGAAGAAACGTACGTCAGATTGATTTCAGTACCCGTATGAGTCTTTTCGTCTTCGATTGTGAGCTTACCATGTTTTGCAAAAGGCAACTTTTTGAAGAACGATTTTTTGATCGTAAGTTTTCCGTTTTCATAAGCTATATCGTCGGCGGCAGAAACAACTCCGCTGTCGGAAGAAACTTTAAGCTGAGTTCCGTCGGTGTTGATAACGTCGAGAACGAGATCGTTTGCGGGATTTGCTATATCGATAGTATAGTTTGCTTCGTCGTTAGCTCCGACAGGTCCCGTTACGCCGATACCGTTAATATCCTTGTTGACTTTAAAATTAAAGGCAGTTTGGGGATGATTGAAGAAGAACCCTACATAAGCAAAGCCGCTCGTGAAATCACTCTGCAAAGTCGAGGGTGTAGCAATCTTCTGTCCGTTTATTTTGAAATAGCCTTCGCTTGCTTTGTTTTCGCCGAAGTATATTTCGATCGTAAGATTTTTAACATTCGGAAGGTGTTCATAATTTGCGTTCGCACCATCCGTAAGTCCGACTATTTTCTGAATATCTTTTCTGCCTTCTCCGAAGATAAGAGCCGATAAAAGAAGCTCTTTCGTGGTTTCGTTCGAGAAGTAATCCATAGGTTTAAGCGAATCCGCAATGCCTATAAGCGCCCATATCATTTTGCGGTCGAACGTTTCCACTTCGAGAGAAATAGGCTTTGTCACGTCGAAGCCTTTGTTGTAATAAATTCTCGAAGAAAGAGTCGTTGCGCTGAACGCATTGAGATTTGCGGAAACATAATAACCTTCGGTTTTAAGTTCGGTATCTTTAACGAGGTCGACAGGTCTTACAACCCAGCCTTCCTGAGCAAATTTGCAATAAAGCGAGCCTTCCAAAGAATCATCGCCGATGCTGATTCTGAATTTGATACTGCGATAATTACCTATCTTGGTTTCGATATATTCTTTCTTTAAAGTAAAAGTATATACGCCGCCGTTCTGAGAAATCGTGTAATCGCTGCCGGCTGTCAACGCTTCGGAATCGATACTTACCACACCCGTTTTAACCACCATTTCATCGGTAGTTACATCACCTCTGTACTCAAACGTATAAACGACGTCTTTGAAATCGGCAATTTCGGCATAGTTTTCACCTCTCCATGCCGGAGGTGCCTTTTTCTGAACCGTAGTGTATACGGACGCTTTTCCGTTTTCGGCAACAAGCGTCAGAGTCGAATTCCTGGATATCTGATCGAAATAGGTATTCCAGAAAGCCGACCTTATCGTAACTTTTTTACCGCCGTCAACGTCCTCGATCGCATATGTGTCTGCATTTGTAACATCGTTTCCGTTTACGGTAAGTTTTGCGTTTCCCGTAACGTTCTTAACGACGAACGACATATCTTCGGGTGCCGTCGTAGCGATATTCACGGTTCCGTTCAAAGCCGCGGAAACGGTTGAATACTCTACATAAGGAGCGTTGTATTCGCCGAGAAGCGTAACGCCGCCCGCCCCACCGGGATGATTGCAGTGAAAAGCAATATAACAACCGTTTTCAGTGAAGTCGCCCGCTTTAAGCCACGGAAGTACAGTTTCGTTCGTTGTACCTGTCGTTCCCTGTCTAACAAGAAGGCTTCCGTCTATTTTTATATAAGAAACATCTCCGTCCGAGCCTGTTCCGAGATGAACTTCAACAGTATGAAGCTGATTGCTTATAGACGGAACCATTCCCTCGATACCGACAGCAGCTGCACCGTATATAGCCGCAGTTGTATTTGCGTGTATTTGCGCTTGACCATCCTGAACTATAATATGCGGAAGTGTATCGCACTCTTGGTTATAACCAGACCAAACAGCCTTCTGCCAATTGGTTCGTCCGTTAAGGAACATAAACGCCGCCCATTCGACCTGCCCCGCGGACATAAATTGGAACGTAACCGTTCTTCCCGGAATGTCCAAAAGGTTGGTGTTGTTAATAATAGTCGCGCTCTGTCCGCTATATTGAAGCCCTGAATTATTAAGTTCTTCAAGCTGTATTTTTCTGCTTGTTTTCCACTGCGTGGTAACCGTAGCAGTTTCCCCGTCTGCCTTGGCGTCGGTTTTAACCAAGTTAAGCCCTGCAACAAGACACAATGCCATAACTACCGCGAAAAGCGCGGAAAATATGGACTTAGCTTTTTTGGTTTTCATCATTTTTTACCTCCCGGTATATTTTTTTATTTTTTAAGCTCCCCGCAGGGATTTCGCCCCGCGAAAAACTATAAAATTTTAACATTTTCAATAACCCATTCTGTAAGAATAGTTAAGTCTGCCTGCGGGAGCGCAGTCGCCTCCGCAATAAAACGCGAATATATCGCCGAACGAATAAACGCCTACTCCGTCGTTGGTTTCGGTTTTTGTTCCCGCAAAGATATTGTCGGAAACTTTAACGCCTATTTCGTTCGCGCTCGTAACGCCCAAAGCTTCGAGCGGGATACGATAGGCAACAAACTTGCCCTCGGTGTGAATATCCGCTTTGAAATCGAGCGTCGTGGCGACGATTTCGCCGTCCGCGTTTGTTTTGAGTCTTTCGATAGAAGTAACCTCGCCGTTCAAAGTGCGGTTGATTACGAAATCGTAACCGCTCCAACCGTCAGCCCCGTCTACGGAAATCCAAAGATTCATCCAGCCTTTGTCGCCCTGCTCGTATGCCGTAACGTTATCTTTTGTTGCGGCGAGAACGTAAAGATATTCGCTGTCGTTGGCGATTTTGATATAATCTATATCGTTTCTCGCGGTATTGTCGGTGTAAGTGTACTTATTGGCAATACTCTTCGCGTTTCTGTTTACCGCGTCGCCCGTGAAATCGATATATTTTGCTTTCACGTTATCCCACGCGGAAATATTCTTGTAATCGACGGTCTGTCTCATCCACATTGCCGCGGACGAAGCTTTTCCGCCGTCTTCATACTTGAATTTTCTGACGTTCTCGACAAGGTTAAGGAAATAAGTGTCTCCGTAACCGCCCGCGTCTCTCATCATTTCGATATCTCTCGAAAACGCGATGTTGAAAGTATCCACGAAAGTCGCGTATACTTCGTTCAGATCGAGCTTCTGAGCGACCCATTCGTTCCAGCCCGTTACGGTTACCATCCACACTTCGTCGCTTCCGCCGTAATTATGGACGTTATCCCATTCGCTGAGGAAATTCGTAGCCGCAAGCGCGCCTTCGACGGAGTCCGTCTGATAAGCGTAAGTCTGATTGGGCATTGCCCCTCTGCCGCGATATTTGTACTCCGCATTCTTTCTGTTTCTCGCAAGGAATGCTTCCGACGACCAATTTCCGTCGATATGCTGAGCAACCGAAACGTTCATTATTCCGTTGTAGTTCTTCTGCGGGAAGGAGTAATCCATCCACGGGAAGCCGTTTTCGTACGAACCCGCCGTGACGGCAGTCGGCCAGACGACGTTTCTTATCCGGAAAGCGTCCGCAACAGCCTGATTTGTAAGATACTTCTTATCGAAGCTGTAAGTCACAAGAAGGGGTTTGCCCGATGGATTTCTCGTTTTATCCGCCGTGAACCAGCATGATTGATACTTGAAGTTATCTGCCGCGTAATAGTTGTCGTAAACCCACTCGATAACTTTCGTCGTCCTTTGCGTTCTGTCGGTTTCGTCCGAAGAGGTATAGGGGTTACAACAGATAGGAACTATTCTCGGAACTTCGAAGCCTTCGGCTTGCATTTCGAGGATCGTATCCATTAAAGCGATAGTCGCGTCTTTATAAATATTGATTACTTTGTTGTTTTCGTTGATATTGGCGTTGGTGAAATCGAGGTACAAAAAGTCTATTCCCGCTAAGGTTAAAAGTTCGAGATGTCTTCTTATAACCCATTTATCCGTGGAGCGATAATAACCGTAAAGCGGTTCTTCGAAATAATGGAAGCCGTTCCTCGGGGAAATCTTTTTGTTGTAATTCGCAGCATTTTCGAGCGCCCATAGGGGGTTATTCAGATCGTAAGGATCATACTGCTCCAAAAGCTTCGAAATATCGTAGATTCCGCCTATATCGTCGCCGAGCCATAAAAAGTAGAAAATACCGACGTATTTACTCTTCTTTTTAACGCCTTTCGCCTTGACCATTCCGCCGTCGAAAACGGAGGAAAGCTGCGAAGCGGTGAAGTACTGCTCGCCCATATCGAGGAGCTTCTGAGTGTATTCCGCGTCGTAAACGTCGAGCCAATCTTCGCCGTAGGTATATCCCTGCTGCCCGGAAGACGATTGACTTCCGCTTTCCGATTGAGAAGTGCTTGCGGAATTTCCGTCCGAACTCGTCCGAGAGTCTTCGGAATTACCCGTCGAATCCGACGTTCCGCCGTCCGACCAACATCCCGTAGTAATAAACATAGCTATAACCATTAAAACGGATATTATTTTATAAATTAAACTCTTTTTGGCGTTCGTCATATATTTTTCTCCGATTTTATTCGACGTACCAACTGTAATTGATACGTCCCAAAGGCGCGCAATCGCCGTTCGTGTAGAGGTCGGTCACGTCGAAATCCTTTTGAAGATTATCGGTTACTTTAACTTGGAGTCCGAACGAATCTTCGGTTATGCCGAGCGCGGACTTACTCACTTTAACGATCATAACGTTGCCCGAAACATAGGTTTCCGCGTCGCCCGCTTTTTCAAAGGACTTATCCGAAATTCTGTCTATGCTCGACTTCGTTCCTTCTACCTTGCGGTTTATAACGTATTGAAGATTGTTCCAACCGCCTTCCGCGCCGCTTAGGCCTATCCACAGGTTCATCCAACGCGCGTCGTTTTCGGCTTTTTCGGTGATATCTTCCTCGGTTGCGATCATAAACCACACGTTGTCTTTATCTGCGGCTATTCTGAGTTCTCTGATATCGTTTCTGCCCGTTTCGTTTTTGTAATAAGCGTTACCCGCGCCCTGATGATCTCTGGGTTTCGTGTCGCCCGTAAGGTCGGCATAGGACGTTACGCCCCGCCAATTTCCGAGATCGAGCATATTCTTATCGACGTAATTTTCGTAAGTTATGTCCGTGTTTCCCGAGCCTTTGAACTTTCTTATGTTTTTGACCATCTGCATGAAACAGTTGTCGAGATAACCGCCGTTCATCATTTCCACGTCTCTGGAAAATTCCATATCGAACGTGTCTACGAAATACCCGTAAGAGTCGCCGAGAAGGGGATCTTTACTCTGTTTTTGCGCCATCCATTCGTTCCAGCCCGTTATAAACACGAGATTTACGTCTCTGTTCTTCCATACGGACTCCCACTGCTCTTCGAAATTCGTGTTTTTAACCGCGTTTTCGTAAGTGTTGGTACCCGTTTTGTTGGACCAGCCTCTTCCGCGGTTGGCGTTATAATATTTCGTCGCCTGTTCTTTCGATACTCTGCTTTTCAAAGCATCGGAAAGCGACTCGTAGTTATGCGGAGCGAAAAGTCCCGATAAAGAGAAGTTTACTCCGCTTACCTTGGCGTCCGAAAGTCCGCCGCCGATACCCGTATGCTGAGACGCGGAAACGCTCATTATCGTGTAATCGTTGGCGTTGTCTATGAACGTTTCCTGCGGATATTTCCACGAAATCCACGGGAATTTATCGGTATTCTGCGTGTCTGTGGGCCACTGCGCGGCTTTGAAGTAAAACTTGTTAAGGATTGCTTCGTCGCTGCCCGCGTAGGAAGAAATTATCCAGGGTTTGTCGCCGTTGCCCGTAAACCATACGGGATCGTATTTACCTCTCGCGTAAAACGCGTTGTAAATTTCCGTCGTTCTGCCCGTGGAATCGGAATTCGTCATAAACATTGCCTTCGGCACGTTATATCCGAGTTCGTGATACTCCATAAGCACTTTTAAAACCGTTCTCGCGGCGGGGCCGTAATAGTCGTTGTTCGTCGTGTCGAAGCAGATAAAATCAAGCCCCGCGTTTATAAACAACTCGACGTGTTTACGGACTACCCATTCGTCCTCGATCTGATAGTAGCCGTACATAGGTTCGCCCCAGAACGTGAAATTCGGTCCGTATTTTACTTCTTCGCCCGTCAGAGTCTTTTCGACTTCGCCGTTTTGTTCGTAAGACTCAACGTTCACCGCCGAACCCGCCTGACTTGCCCAAAGGAAGTAAAACACGCCTACGACGTTGTCGTTATAGTCTTTGACCTGCTCGAACGAACGATCGAAATCGTCCGTTCCCGCAGTTCTTAAAAATCCGCTTTTAAGGTCGGAAGAAGCTTCGTACGTTCCCGTGATCTTCTTCCCGACGTTATTATTCTTGCTTTCATCGCCCGAAGGGGTCGCGTCGCACGCCGCGGCGGCGAACATAAGAGACAATCCGAGCGCGAGAGCGGGAATTCTTTTTTTCATCGCATCAACCCCTTACCGTTTAAGCAGCCGTATTGTACGGAGAGTTTTTGAGTCCGTTCGTCTTTTCCGAAACCTGAGCGGGATCGGTGTAGATAAGTCCGTTCTTTGTCGCGTAGCTTTCAAAGCCGGACTTTATCGTCGCGAAAAGCTGCGCGCCGTTCCATTTTTTACTGTCGGAGCTGAAATACCCGGAAAGAATCTTCGCTACGCTGTTGTAAACGTATTCGCTCGAAGAGCCGACTTTCGCGTCGGTCATTCCCGAACATTTACCGAAAATAAGGTAAGGAGAAGTCGAGCAATCGCCCGCCGCCTTAACGTAAGCGTAATTTATTTCCTCGGGAATAGATATGTTCTTTACGAGCTGAACAAGGGCGATAGGAGCTTTTTCTCTCTGATAAATAGCGTATATACCGAGCTGTCCCTGCGGGGAAAGAAGGTATTTAAGGAAGTCTATCGCATATTCGTTGGCAGTGGTGTTTCCGGTGTTTAAAACGCCGAAGTTTTCCTGCGGGCCGCCGAAAGATCTTACGTTGTCCGCAACGCCTTCGAGCTTGGATTCCATAGCGGGCATAAGGAACCAGCCGAGCTGACTCGAAATGGTTGCCGCGTCGGGATACTTGGTGGGTTGACCGGAAACTTCGGTCTTGAACGCGTCTCTGTAAGTTCTTACATAGTCGAGAGCTTCGACGTAGAAGAGTTTCATATCCTGATATGCTCCGTTACGTTCATAGTTCAAAGTGGTTTCGTTAAAACGCTGGAACGTATCGAGATAGGAAGCGTTCACGTCGGAATAGCTCATAAGTTCGTAAAGGTTTTCCATAACTTCGGCGTAACGCGCGGAGTTGGGATTATAACCCTCTTGGTTGAAATAATAATCTACGACTTTGTTAAGGTTAAAAGAATATTTGTCTACCGCGTCGACATTCGGATCATCGGCGTTATAAGTCCAATTTTCGTCGACGGAAACATAGCTGTAATCGTCGGAAGCCGAATGTACTTTTTCGATGAAATCGCGGAAGTACTGATCGAGATACATATTTACGAGGTGAGAAAGCATATTGAACGAGCCTTCCCCGCAGGACTGTTCGCTTCTGGAAAGTCCGAGAGGATTTTTGAAGTTCTTGCCCTCAGCAGCTTTCGCTTTTTTCAAAGACTCGATAAGCCACGTCCAGGTAATCTTGGAATTATCGATGGTTCCGTCCTTTCCTACGACTTCGCTTTCCCCAAGAACGTCCAAAACGGCTTTCTTGTTATAGAAAACGGTAAGGTAGTTGGAAGAATAGCTCAATCCGGGGATTGTCTCGCTCGAACCCGAAACTTTGGTTCTGTAAGCGTCCGTTTCGAGACCGTCTTTCCACGCCCTGTTATCCTTGATATAGGGGTTTGCTTCTTCCATGTAAGGAGTAAGATCGACGATTTTATTCGTTCCGTAATATTCGGGAATAATCGAAGTCTGAACGATCGTAGGTTCTTTCACGCCATTGCTCGCCATGGTTCTTACGGACTGCATATACGCTTCGGGATCGGTTCTGTTGTTGATGAAAACCTCTATGTTTTTACCCAAAGAGTCCTGATAATCCATATAAGCGTCCGCGACCGCTTGAAGCGCGTTCTGCTCGATTATGTTTACTGCCGTGTACACATTGATCGTTATGCCGTCGCCCGGCTTTTTCGAGTCGCTTGTCTTTTCGCTTGTCGAGGTCGGCGTGCTGTCCGCCGAACCGCCGTCCGAACCGCTTGTCTTATTGCCGCACGCGATGATGCCGAGCATCATAACGAAGCAGAGACTCACTGCGAGTAATGATTTTAATAATTTCTTCATTTCTTTTCCTCCTTTGAAGAAACGTTTTTTATTTTTTCCGAAGCTTTTTCAAGTTTTCGGATTTTGCCTGTTTTGTTTTTTCGTTTATAAATTCCTTCCGTCAAGCTCCGCCTGCGGGCTTACGAAATCAGAGTTTCATTCCGCTCGCGAAATCTCCTCCGATGAAGAATTTGACGCTTATCGCCGTGGAAATTATAAGAGGTATGCCCGCGACGAGATACATTGCGTACTGCACGCCCTGCGTGGAATTCGCGACGACCGAACGAAGATACGGCATAAGCACGCCTTTTTTAAGGTTGTTTATGAACAGGAGGTTCGGCCACATATAGTCGTTATACATAGCGGCGAAAATGGCGATACCCTGTATCATCATTATCGGAAAAGTAAGCGGAAGACAGATATAAACGAAAGAGTCGAATGTGTTGGCTCCGTCGAGCTGCCCCGCTTCGTAAAGCGATTGCGGCTGTTGCCCCATGAACGTTCTCATAAGGAAAACCGAGGCTATCTGGTTGCCCGCTATATACGGAATGATAAGCCCGAACCAGCTTTCGTTAAGGTTGAGCCAATTCGCTACGACTATATACGTCGGCGAAAGAAGAACTACGCCCGGAACGAGCATCGGCGCGATGAAAAGGTAAAACAAAACCCTTTTGCCGCCGAAATTCTTTCTTTCGAACAAAAACGCTATATAACAGCTCAGAAACAGCACCGCGACCGTCGAAATCAGGTCGATTATCACGGTATTTACAAGCGACTCGGAAAGAACCGAAAACGCGCTTGCGTAGTTGCTGAAATACCACCCGGATTTAGGGAGCGTCCATATGGAATACGCTTGTATATCCTGCGGGGATTTGACCGACATTATCATCGTTATGAATATCGGCATAAGGGAAAGGACGAGCGTTATAAGCAGAAATATTATGAGTATCGTCTGCGCGACCGCTCCGTCGACGCCCGTTTTTTTAACTTTTATTTTCGCATTCAATTTAGTTGCGGCGACCATTTTCCGCCCTCCTTTACGAATTATCCGATTGCATTCTGAAATTCAGGAACGTCGCGACGCTTAAAAACAGGAATACCGTCACGCCCATTACGCTCGCAACGCCGTAGTTCGCGTTTATTATCTCGCGGTACATAAGCAGCGCGGGGGTCTTTATCTCGCCCTTGTTTCCGCCCGTCGTGCCGTAAATGACGAATATGCTCGTGTAATTCTGCACCGACGCTATAAACGACGTTACGAAAATATATTTGATCTGCGGCATAATAAGCGGCAAATCGATTTTTATTATTCGTTTCAGCCATGAACAGCCGTCGAGTTTCGCGGCTTCGAAATAGGAAGAATTGATACCCGAAATCGCGCCGTAAAATATAAGATACGAACCTATCCACGGAAATCCGAACGCGATGAGCGAACCGATCGAAGTCGCCGTGGACGAGCTGTTTATCCAATTTTTCGCAAACCCCGGAACGAATATGCCCGCGATCGAGTTTATAAGACCGTTGCTCGTCGCCCCGAACACGCCCTGGCTCCATACGAGCGTCGTCGCGACGCCCGGTAAAACGCCCGGCAGGAACAAAAGTATTCTCACGACGAGCGAGAATTTTTCGTGCTTCACGGCGCATATCGCTTCCGCGAAGATTATCGGCGGAATTATTGCTTTTAAAAGGTCGGCGACAAGAAAGACCAGCATTACGAGCGAGGAATTCCAGAACTCCGTCGAAGCATAAACCGACTTGAAATATTTAAAGCCGACGAACACGTCCTTAACACCCGGTATGTAGTCGTAAAACGACAGCCTGAAACCGAGAATTATGGGGATATAATAGAACACGATGAGAAGCGCAAAAGGCACGATCATCGATATATAGACCAACTTATGCTTGTTAATGGCTGCAAAGAAAGCGACGAACGAACCGTTTATTTTCGCTCTCTTTAAAGGGCTTATTCCGAACCCGAAATAGGCGGTTAAAAGCCCCGCGACGATCGCCGCTACGATACTCGCGATTTTAAGCGCGGAGAACGTGTTTTTCCTTTTCGCCTGCGCCACGCTGTAATTTACAACGTAGGTGTCGTTCACGTCGGAGTCGTCTCTTAAAGCAAATCCGTCTTCCGACCACATTATGAGATTTGCGCTGTCCTCGGCGTTCATGGAAAGGGTTACTTTCATGCTTTCGGAATTGATGACCGCAACGCCGCCGTTGTTTATTTTCGCGACGAAATTTTCGCCCGTCGAGAAAACGTAATTGCCGTTAAGCGCAACGCCGAGTTTGGTTCTCGTTTTGTCTCCGCCCTGTTTGTTTATTTTGATTATGTTATTGTTGTCCGTTATGACGGCGACGAAGCCTTCGCCCGCCGAAACTGCGGTTATCTGCTCTTCTATGTCGATTATTTCCGTCGTTTCTCCGCCGACGTATTTCATTATTTTGCTTCCGTCCGAATAGAAAAGCTCGTTTGCGCCGAGCGCGCTGCCCGCAAGCTTTCTCGCAGACTGCGCGACAAGCGTTTTTTCGCCGCTTTCCGCGTCGAACGCGTAAATTCTGTTCTTTTGCCCTCTCACGCGGAACGCCGCGCGAAGATAAACGGTTTTTCCGTCCTCGGAAACGATAAGCGAAGTGTTGCTTACGTTGCCGTCGATATTGTCGCCCGCGGCATAAACCTTGCATTTTTCGGAAAAATCATCGTTTTCGGTTCTGTTTAAAGCGTCGTTTTCGGAGAAACTTATAATTTTACCGTTTTGAAAAACCGCGTAAACTATACCGTTTTTTTCGGTTATGTCGTAAATCGGATTTTCCGCGAGGATTCCCGCGCTCCATAATTTTTCGCCGCGGTCGGACACTGCGTAAATTTCGCCGTTTCTTAAACCCGCGATCCTTTTGTCGGCTCCTACGGAATAAATCTTCGTCACGTTCTCCTTGGGATCGATGCCGAGTTCGCTCGTTTTCGACGCCTGCGCGCCCGAATATACGCCGAAAATTACAGCCGCTATCGTCAGAATCGCGGCGATAACCGTTCCTATGATATAAATTCTTTTCGCTTTGTTTTCGCTCTTCATTTTCCCTGTTAAGCGGATTTCTGTTTGTGAAACAAACAGAAAGGACGCGTCCTTTCGTTTTTATGTTTTAGACGGCTTCACGCCGATTTTACGCCGTTTTATTTTCTTTGTCGGGAGGGGATATATCCTGCATTTTCGCTTATTTTAAGCGTTTTCGTCTTCGATGACGACTAAACCCCTTCGCCGGCTCAACGCGAACTCGATCTTTTTACGTATACCGATTCGATTTCGTTTTCGTCGACGGGTTCGCCGAGGATATAATTCACGTAACGCCTGGCTTCGAGATCGATATGCGAGTCGACCGTGGAAAGCGCGGGAACGGAATACTGCCCGAGCATAATATTGTCGAATCCTATGATTTTAACGTCTCTGCCCGCCTTAACGCCCCGGTCTCTCAACGCTTTTATCGCGCCGAGCGCCATCATGTCGTTCATGCAGAACAGTCCGCCGATCTTACCCTTTTTCTCTATCAGTTCCGCGCCTGCGATATAACCTGCGTCCATTGCCGAAACCTTGGGATAATCGCCCCATATTATCGTATTTTTCGCGTTGTCGAAGCCGTTTTCTTTCATCAGGTCGAGATAGGTGACGATTCGCCTGTCGTCCGAAAAACTCTTGCCCGCGCCGCAGATAAAGTACAATCCGTCCGCGCTCTTTTCTTTAAGATCGGCAAAAGCTTTTTCCATCGCCGGTCTGTAATTTATTTTTACTCTCACGGGATCCTCGCCGATACCCGGGTGAATGACTTTTATGTTCGCGCATCTGATTTTTTTCAGATCAGAGTCGGTCATCGGAACGAACGCGAGGTTGATTATCGCGGCGACTCTGTTCTGAATGACTTTGTCGAGTACGTTCGAAAAATTGCTTTTGTTTACGCGATAGATAGAAATCGTATAGTCGTAGTCTTCGAGTTCGGTAACCATACGGTTGAACATTTCGAGGTAGTAATAATTCGACATATCGGGAACCAACATCGCAATGAAATCGCAATTTTTATTGCTGCTTATGTTGACCGCGATTTTATTATGCGTATACCCGCATTCCGATATGAGCGAAAGAATTTTTTCGCGCGTTTTTTCCGAAACCGAACCCGAACCGTTCAGAACCCGCGTTACCGTCGTTTTCGAAACGCCCGCCATTTCGGCTATCGATTTTCTGCTTACGTTTTTTTCCATCTGCGTTTTCCTTAATCCTGATCTTCGAACATATATATGTTTTCACCTGTGTATATGTTTTCACCTGTGGTTTCGCCGAACATATATAATTCGTCAATGCATAAGTCTATATATATAATATGTAAATGCGATATTTGAATGCGCGAATAAATGCGGTACTCAAATGCGCGAAAAAGCGTCCCGAACAATGTCGATTTTCGTTGTTTTTGTACCTGGGTACAAATTACCCGTTTTAAAAAAGGTTCGTCGAACCTCTTTTGTAAAAATTTTTCGTTAAAACGGGCGAAAAATGAGCGTTTTTATTCTAAAAAATCCTATCTGCCCGTCTGTCGGTTACATTATAACACGCATTTACCCCCTTGTCAATAGAAAACCAAAAAATTTTTTTAACAACTTTTAAGTTAATCTTTCGGTGCAGGCAACGTTTTTTTCGGCACCCTGCGCAGGCAGAAATCGCGAGCGTCCGCTTTTCGGGAACAGCTACCGATTGTCCCCGATAAGTCCGAATTTTTTATATCTGTTCACTTAATAAAAACTTAAAAAACCTTTTGCATTAAAAAAGAAGGCGTGATATAATATGCGTGTCTTTGACGATCTGATTCGTATGCCAATTTTTAATCAATGAAAACGCTACGCCGTTCGGGGGTGGATAAAATGAAAAAATCGGATTTGGTAAAACTTAAAAACGACAATTATAAATCGCATAATTTAACCAAAGATATGCACGGAATTGTAATCGAAACAAATTGCGATAATGCGGACGTTTTGTTTTTTAACCCGCACAACGTCGGAGACTATGCTATCGTTAATATAAAAAATAAGGATTTGGAACCGGATAAAGAGAAACTTCCGACGGAGCTTGAAAAGGAATTGTCATCCGCCTCAAACGCCTTAAAATCAGGAGCAAAAAATGTTCTTGCACCCATTGCGATAAACGAATATGATATGGTTGAATTGTTGGTTGAAGAAGAAAGGTATGCCAAATTCGGAGCTCATAAAGGAGACGTCGGGTGCGTAATGGATAACAATGCTGTCCAAAATTATATCGAAGTTGATTTTTCCGAGATGCCAGCCAAGAATAATACGAACCCCGCCAAAACACCGATATTTTCGCGCTTTCTGCCGAATTCGCCTTCGCCCGTACGGCAAGTACGAACAAAGTCGCCTTCGACACAAATCATCAAAAATAGCGGCGTTTTGGTTGCTTGCAAGTCTTGCGGCGCGTTTTTAGGCTAAGACGCGACGCGCAAACGTCATAATACACCCGTATATGACGTTTGCGGAACAAAGTATTAGTCTGAAAACACGCCGCAAGACCGAGGTTCGGATTATTCTTGGCTGGCATAGATAAAGAGGGTAATTATTACGGCGATTGCATTTCCGTAAAAATCAGCGATTTAAAAGTTATTAAATAATTCGTCTATTACGACGATTTCGGAGAATTTATGGCAATATCAAGCACGCCGTCAATATTTTTCAATTCCGGTCAGCAACTCCAAATCGGACGAAATTGAATTAAAAAAAGACCGAGAAGAACCTATTTCGCTCGGTTCAACTCGGTTTGTTATCGCGCTTTACTCTGTTACGGAATTGTAAGGAACAAAACGATAACGATACTCAAAACCTCCGCAATGCCGATTTCGTTTTGTGACGGAATAGCGATTGTTCGGACACGCAGACTTGTTTGTTCCACAAATTCCGAAGTCGTCCTCATTTACTCTCAACTAATAATTGTAAGGAGCGAAGCAATACACTTACTCTTGCTTGCGGTTTGTCTGTTTTGCTTCGCGACGGAATAGCGATTGTTCGGACACGATGACTCGTTTATTCCCTAAAATCAAAGTCCGCAATCGCGTCACCGTGACGCGGCGCGCTCTCGCTTTTTTTATTTTTCTATATCCGGCGCGCCGTCGTCAACGGTGACATCTCCGGTTAGCAACTCCGGATTGGACCCGATTTACGATAAAAAAAAGACCGAGCGATAAACCTAATTTCTCGGTTCAACTCGGTCCAATTTGGAGCTGCTAACCGGAATTGAACCGGTGACCTCGTCCTTTCGTCGAAATCTGCCCTTTTCGCTTTGCTTTTTCTAAAAAGCAAAGCCTTTACGGGCGGCTTTCTCCTCTTCCCGAAAACGCTTTCGTTTTCGGGAGCCCTTTTTTATTGTCCTTGGTAATTCCGAGGTCACCGTTTCAAACTTCATTATTACCAAAAAAGACAGGGCAAACCGATTCTCGATTTGCCCTGTCTTTTTTGGAGCTGCTAACCGGAATTGAACCGGTGACCTCGTCCTTACCAAGGACGCGCTCTACCAACTGAGCCATAGCAGCATTGCGCGATACGATTTTTTCGTTTCGTCTCTCAACGCCATACCATTCTATCATATCGCCTTTAAAAAAACAACTTTTTTAACGTCGTTTTCGACTTTTTTTGAAAATTTTTTTCAATCCTCGCCTTAAAAGGCTTTCAACGATACACCCACGGGGTTATTTTTTCGCCGAAAACCATAAACGCCTCCTCGGCAATTTCCGCCACAGGTTGATCCGAATAAGAATCGGAATAGAATTTTTCGGGGCGTATATCTCCGAAAACCTCCTTAAACCTGCGCACTTTTTCCTTTCCGAAATTATAAGTTCCGTCAAGCTTCCCCGTCTTTTTATCGAGCCTTGTTCCGATAAGAGTTACGCCGAGCTTTTCCGTTATCGGCTTTAAAATAAACTCGGGCGTGGCGGAAAGGATAACGTCGTCCGCTCTTTTTTGCGCGAGATACCATTTTTTCAGGTTCTTCTCGTGTTCCTCCCAAAAAACTTCGAGTTCTCCGTCTATATCGGGAATTTCCTTTAAAAAAGAGAAAATCTTCCGGCGGGCGTAATCGCGCGATACAAGTTTAAGTTTCTTTTGCAAAAACCTGTAAAACTTGTATCTTCGCGAATATTTTTTCATCTTCGGATACTTGGCGAAAACGTATTCGATAAAATGGAATTCGCTGTCGCCGAAGTAAACCGTTTCGTCAAAATCATAAACAATCATAAATAAACGGGTCTATAAGTCGATTAAACGAGCTTTTTTGTATTCATTAAAGAAGATAAACAGGGAAATCGTCTTCGCCGAGTTTCTTTATCAAAGTGAATTTTTCTTCTTTTACGTCGCCGACGGCTTCTGCCGTTTCGGGTTTTCTTATCTCGCAGGAAGCGCCGCATTTTTTAAGTTCGGCTTTGATTTTCTTCGCGTCGCCTTCGATAACGACCGCCTTCACGACCGAGATTCCGAGTTCTCTCAAAGCGTTCAGTCTTTTCACGCCGTCGACGACTTTAAGAGCCTCGCCGTCTTTAACTACGACTATCGGCAACAACATTCCGTTTTCTTTGATCGATTGAACAAGCGTCGGGCATGCTTTTGCGGGTCTGTAAGCAATATCTTTAATCGAAGCTTCCACGACCGCGTTTAAAGGCTTAACCTCTTCTTTTTCTATTTTCTTTTTCGTCACCGCTCTTTTCAAGCTGTCTTTTCCTACCGCCATTTTTATTTGCTCCTTATATTTCCTTATATTTATATTTTTGTAAAATCAAAGTTTCGTGAGAAGTTCGTCCGCAAGCGCGCCATACTCGTTCGCGCTCCTCGACGAGCGTTTGAACGCCCCGACGGGTTTACTGTTGTCCTGCGCCCATTCCACGGTGCTGTCAAGATGGATTACGGTCTCGAAAACGTTTATCCCTTTCGTTTCTCTGAGCGTTTCCATCGTTTGTTTGAAATAATTCTTTCTCGAATCGACCTTCGTTACGACAATGCCCGCAAGTTTAAGCCCCGGCGAAATTTCCTTTACCTGCTCTACGAAATCGAACATATTCGCGAGCCCGAAAAGCCCCCACGGGCTTGCTTCGACGGGCAGAACGAGCTTGTCCGAAGCGCAGAGGATGTTCATAACCCAGCAGCCGAGCGTGGGCGGAGCGTCGATAAGCACGAAATCGTAAACGCCGCTATCCAGAACGGATTTGAGCATTTTCTTAAAAATCGTTTCCCTTTGCCACTTGCCGAAAAGCTCGAATTCTATCGAACTCATAAGCGTGGACGAGGGGATTATGTCGACGCCGTCGTATTCGGTTTTATAAATGTAATCGACAAGCGGTTTCTGTTCTCTTATAGCCGTGTATAAATTTTTGTCGCTTTTTGCGATTTCGAGGGATTTATCCTCGTCGAAATAGGAAAGCGTAAGATTAAGCTGCATATCGCCGTCGATAAGCAGTACTTTTTTACCTCTCGCGGCGAACGCGTAGCCGAGGCTCGCGCATGTGGTTGATTTACCGCTGCCGCCTTTATTGTTAGCAAAACATATAACTTTGGTCTTTTTCATTATTTCCTCCGTATATTTCGTTGATCGGCTTAAAAATCAAGCGTTAATCGACTTATAGCCTTACTTTTTAGAAAATCACAATTCCGCGTCGCTCGGATAAACGCATTCCACTTTCGCCTTTTCGAACCTTTCGAGCCATTCTTTGGGCGGTTTTACGTCGGTTACGATAACGTCTATATCCGAAAGCGTGCCGACGACGTTGAACGCGATATGATTAAACTTCGAGCTGTCCACCGCAAGCACTCTCATGTCGCAGTTTTCGAGCATAACGCGTTTCGTGGAAGCGTGCATATCGTGCGAATCGGTAAATCCCTTGTCGATATCGAAACCTTTGCAGGAAATTATCGACGCGTTCACGTGAAACCCCGAAATCATTTTATCCGCCTGATTTCCGACGAGCGCGAACGAATCTTCGCCTAAAAGTCCGCCGCTCGAAAAGATTTTGAGATTTTTGGCGTCTTTAAGTTCAATGAGTATCTCCAAAGAATTGGTGATGATCGTAAGATTTTTTCTGTCTTTTATTCTCCGTGCGATAAAAAGCGCGGTAGAGGAAGAATCGAGCATAACACTCATATTGTCGGTTATTTTTTCCGCGACGAGTTCGGCGATTTTCTGTTTGCCGATAACGTTCGTGCGCTTTCTGACCGCGAGCGGCATATCCGATTGCAAATTCTCGTTAAGCACCGCTCCGCCGTAAGCTTTGACGACAAGCCCCTCGGATTCGAGTTTTTCGAGGTCTCTTCTTATCGTTTCTTCCGAAACCTGGAACATTGCGGCAAGTTCGCCTACGACTACTTTCTTTTCCTCTTGTAAAATGGATAATATTCTGTTTTTTCTTTCAACTGCAAGCATCTTTTTCCCCTGTAAGGTCGCGCCGCCGCGCCGATTTTTAAAAAATTACAAAAAAAGCCTTCGCAAAGATATTTTTGCGAAAGCTTTCCGGGTTATAAAATCTTTTCGATAAGTTTTCTGTCGGGACGGGCGATAACCGTTGCGTCGAGAAGCATTCCGCTTTCCGAAACGATCGATTTCGCTCTTTCGACCGCGGCTTGAACCGCAGCCACTTCACCCGTGAAAGTAACGTAAGATTTACCGCACATTCCTCTCGCAAGTCGTATCTCGATAAGAGTTATATCCGACGTTTTAACCGCGTTGTCCGCGGCGACGATTATCTGCGCCGCGTCGAACGTTTCGATAACGCCGAGCGCGTTTACCGAATCGATGCTTATGTCGGTTGTTCCGATAATCGCGGGGAAAATCGAAGGGTCGGGATTTCCGAGGACGAAGCTGTCGATATTCTTCTCTCCGTCCATATTCTTCGCGGTGTCCACCGCGGCTTTGACCGCGCTTAAATCACCCGTGACTATCGCTATATATTTACCCGGACAAACGGTCTGTGCCTCGATGATGTCCACCTCGGACGTTTTGACCATAAGATCCGTTGCGGTTATGCCTGCGCACACCGTCTTGTATTCTATCATTCCGATCGCTTTGCTCATTAGTCTACCCTTTTAATAGTGATACGCTTAGGCGTAACGTCCGTGACTAAACCTTTCACCGACGAATGTATATTGACGGAAAGACCTTCCGCCGCCTGCGCCACAATCTGTCCTTTTTCAACCCTGTCTCCGACTTTTACGATCGGAACGGCAGGCGCGCCGATATGCTGACCGCAAAGTATATTAACTTCCGAAAACCCGTCTATAAGTCGATTATCGAGGGGTGCGTCCGCCTGATACTTCTTTACGCCGAGCCTTGAAACCAACCTTTCGAGCGGGACTCTCCTGTAATCTCTCATAGGATTGACGCGTCCGCTCTTAACGTCCTTCGGGGGTTTTATGCCGTTCGCGCGGAGCGCGTTTTTAACCGTCTGAACGAGTTTTCTCGGGGATAAACCTTGCGGACAGGCGTACATTTCGCAAACGCCGCAACCCGAACAATAAAACGTGTTCAAAAACGCGGAAGTATCGCTGAAATCGTTGCAAGCCGCCGCGCGCATGATCTTATGCGGTTCTATCGGATGCCCGATATTGTATCTCGGACACATTTCCGTACACGACCTGCACTGACAGCAACTCGCCGCCGCTCTCGCCATTTCGATTTTTACGTCCGATCTCGATTTTCCCACGACGAAACTGTCGGAGGGAAGAACGAACACCGAGTTCGTGGTTTTCGTTACGGGATCGTTCGGGGAAGCAATTCTTCCCATCATAGGTCCGCCGACCCAATAAACGTAATCTTTTATCGTTTCTCCGCCCGCTATTTTTACAGCTTCCGAAAGTTTGGCTCCGAGCGGAAGTCTTAACGTTTTGGGTTCTTTCACTTCGCCCGCTATCGTTACGAGTTTGGAGTAAAGCGGTTCGCCTTTAAGCGCGTGATACGCGTTGTACATCGTTTCGACGTTAAACACCGCCACGCCGCATTCGATAGGCAGTCCGCCCGGACGAACGACCTTGCCCGTCGCGTCGTAAATGAGCATAACCTCGTCTCCCGCAGGATAAACTCTCGATAAAATCTTGATTTTTAACGACGGATATTCGGGCAGAAGCGCGGTTACAGCTTCGATTGCGCCTTTATAATGATCTTTGATACAGACAATTCCTTCCGTTGCCCCGACAGATTTTCTCGTTTCGTCGAACGCGGAAATTATTTCGGGCGCGTGGAATTTAAGAAGCTGTCTGTGAAGCCTTAAAAGCGGTTCGCATTCCGCGCAGTTAAGCAGCAATGTCTGAGCGTTACTATTAAGTTTTGCATATGTGGGGAAACCCGCGCCGCCTGCTCCGACGACGCCCGCTTCTCTGTAAATTTTGCTTAAAGCGCTTAATTCCATATTACTCTAAGTTTTGTCCTTCGTCAATAATGCCGACGATCGCCGCGTCCACGGGGGATTTGTCCATATCGCAACCTATTCTTGCCGCGCTGCCTTGCGCGACGAGAACAAGTTCGCCGATACCCGCGCCGACTTTATCTACGGCAACTATCCTGTTGTCGACTTTAAGGCTCGGAATAGGTTCGACTATCATAAACTTGCTTCCGATAAGATTGTCGCATTTTCTCGTGGATACGACCGTTCCGACGACTTTTCCGATAATCATTAGATTGTCCTCTCTTTAACCCTTGACTATTTCCGCTTTCATACCCGTACGGATTTCCGCCGCGTTGGCTTCGTCCGTATCGATATGCATTTCGAGCGTAAACGACGGGTCTACTCTTATGAGTACGTTATTAAAAGTAGTCGCTCTTTCGTTGTCCACTTTAACGGAAACGATATCTCCGTTTTTAACTCCGGCGCGGTCTGCGTCGGCGGGAGACATATGAATGTGACGTTTGGCTATAATGCAGCCCTCTTTAAGATAAAGTACTCCGCACGGACCCACAACCGCTATCGGCGCGGATCCCGCTATATTTCCGGACTCCCTCACGGGAGCTTTTATTCCGAGTTTAACTGCGTCCGTTGCGGAAATTTCCACCTGCGACGCTTTTCTTACGGGTCCTAAAATTCTCACGTTTTCGATCGCGCGGAGCTTTAAACCTACGATTGTTACAAGCTCGTTGGACGCGAACTGTCCGCCCATAAGATCTTTCTTTTTGGTAAGTTGATATCCCTTTCCGAAAAGGGTTTCGACGTCCGCCTGAGTCAAGTGAATATGTCTTGCGGAAACGCCCACGGGAACCATAAACCCCGTAGAACCGTCGTCTTTTTTAAGGCTCTCTAAAACCAGCCTCGTAATCTTCTCGATATCGCAACTATTCATAAGTAATTCCTTTTTGCGACTTATTTTTGTGTACACTTAAAATATACGGATCGAATTTTCGCCCGAATTACGATTTCTACCGTAAAGCGGCTTAATTCCTCCCTATTTATTTGCGGTATACGCGCTTTTATTCGATTGAGTCCCCGCAGGAGATCGTAAAACCCCGTCCGAAGACTTTGCGCGGCAGATTTTTATCCGCGCTTCGGCTTCGCTCCGCCGCTTAAAGCCCTTTGGCTTAAACTTATTCAGCTTAAAACAATGATATGTAGCGACTTCAAGCGGCGAACAAAATCCGATTTTTCAAAAATTCAGTCGTTTATTATTTCAAAACGGGAAGAATTTTCTCAACGTCCTGATGAGGTCTGGGAATTACGTGAGTTGCAACAAGCTCGCCGAGTCTGGAAGCGTTTGCAGCGCCCGCTTCGACAGCGGATTTAACAGCGCCTACGTCGCCTCTTACCATAACGGTAACAAGTCCGCTACCGATTTTCTCGGTTCCGATCAAAACGACGTTAGCCGCCTTAACCATAGAATCCGCAGCTTCGATTGCCGCCGTAAGTCCTCTGGTCTCAACCATTCCTAATGCTTCGAGTGCCATAATATTTTTCTCCTTTTGTTTGTTTTCTTTTTATTTTTTTCGTATGCCGCCGTTATTTTTCGGTTCGGTATACGCGTTTCCCGAAAGGGATTTTTGATTTGCAACGGGTCGGATTTTACGAAAACCCCTCGTTACACTTCTTTTATAAAGCTTTCGCTGTCCGGATCGCCCTCGCCCGTGTTCCAACCTTTGGATTTCGCGAGCCTGTCCGCGCTTTTTTTGACGATTCTCTCAATCTCTTCGTGCGGATTTGCGATAACGGCTTTGCCCACGGGCTTTTTTATTCCGTTTGCCGCCGCCGTTTCTATCGCTTCTCTCACCGCCGAGACGTTTCCGCGAATTATGATCGTGACGAGCCTGCCGCCGAGCTTTTTCTCCCAGGTGACAAACTCCACGTCTGCGGTTTTACACATTATATCGAGAGCGTTCACAGCCGCGACTACGCCGGATATTTCAAAAAAACCAAGAGCTTTTCCCATAGTGATTTTACCTTTTAATTTACTTCGGAATCAGATTTTACCGATTTTTTATTATAATCGGAAATTATTTATTGAAACCGGGTAAAATCTTTTCAACGTCCTGATGAGGTCTGGGAATTACGTGAGTTGCGACGAGTTCGCCGAGTTTGGATGCGTTAGCCGCGCCTGCTTCGACTGCAGCTTTAACCGCGCCTACGTCGCCTCTTACCATAACGGTTACGAGTCCGCTACCGATTTTCTCGGTTCCGATCAAAGTAACCTGAGCAGCCTTAACCATAGAGTCTGCCGCTTCGATAGCTGCGGTAAGTCCTCTCGTTTCTACCATTCCTAATGCTTCCATAGACATAATATTTATCCTCCGATATTATTAACTTGAATTTTATTTTTTTTATTTTTTATCCATTCCGCTGAGCCTGAGCATTTTCTCGGTGTCCTCTGCGGGGTTCGGGATCACATATTCGGCAACGACTCCCGTCATCGCTTCGGCGGTCTGACGAGCCGCCTTGAGTCCGGCTTCAACCGCCGCGACGTCGCCTCTTATTTTTATCGTTACGAGAAGCGGTACGGGAAGTTTATCGGCGTTAGCCGGTTTATTTTTATCGAAATTTTCCAGCGTAACGTCCGCGGCTTTGCAGGCGGCGTCCGCCGCGCAGAATGCCGTCGTGAGACCGTAAACTTCTAAAATACCTACTGCTTTCGACATAATTTACTTTCCTCTTACTTGTTGATTACGGCGATTTTAAGTCCTTTCATCGAAAGGTTCGTTTTAAGCGCCTCGTTAATCTCTTCGAGCGGGAAGCGGTGAGTGATAAGATCCTTCAAAGGAAGACCTATCGCCTGCGCTCTCTTCAAAAAGTCGAACGTAGTCGCGTAATCTCTGAGCGTGTATACCCAGCTTCCGACCAAAGTGATTTCTTTGGAGCAAAGATCGAAGTGGGGGTTAATCGTAGCGTCGCCGCCGTTGATGAAGAAGCCGAGTTCGCAAAGTCCGCCGCCGTTTCTTATCATCTTATAGATATTGGCGTGAGCGATCGGGTTACCCGTGCATTGGAACGCGAAGTCCGCGTAATGTCCGCCGAACGTTTCGTAAACGGCTTTTCCGAGAGCTTCCGCACCCTTGTAGTTTCTGAAATCGACCGACTTATCCGCGCCCATACGTTTAGCGAACGCAAGTCTCTGTTCGTTTCCGTCGACCGCAACGATGTTTTCGATACCCATAGTTCTTAAAACGGCGATGCAGATAAGACCGATAGGTCCGCAGCCCTGAACGACTACTCTCGAATTGAAACGAAGAATTCCCGTCGTTTTGGCTCTTTCCACAGCGTGAACGAGAACGGCGCAAGGCTCGATGAGTACTCTCGAATCGAGATCGAGATCGGAAACGTTGAATACCGTCGATCCCTTCTTGATAAGTATGTAATCTGCGAACCAGCCCGTGAAATAATCGTCTCCGATGGGCTTTATAAGTCCGTAAACGTCGGCTTTACCTACGTTCTGTTTATTGAGGTCGTACATAGTGATTTCGGGATCGTCCGCGAAAATCATACAAGTTACTACCTTGTCGCCGATAGCGAGAGGCTTGCCCGCGCTGTCTTTTGCGACGTTTTTACCCATTTTTACGATTTCGCCCGTACCCTCGTGTCCTAAAACGACGGGGATAAGACCGAACGGATCGTTTTTGAACTCGTGAGCGTCGGTGCCGCAAACTCCGCAGCCTTCGACCTTAACGAGTATGTCGTCGTCTCCGACTTCGGGAATTTTATATTCTTGAAGTTCGAATCTTTCCTTTTCGACGAGCATCGCGACTCTTGCTTTTTCGGGGATAGGACTTGCCGAAGCTTTGGGAGCGGCGGTTCCGTTACCCATTCCCGCAAGCACCTGTCTTACAATGCTTTCGATAGTGCTGTTATCCATATTATATATAGTCTCCTTTAATGCGAGAATAACTCTCTTTTTAAAAGTTTTATCTGATACAAAGGCTTTCCACCATTACGCATCTTCTCGATTTCGTGAAGGTGTGCGCCGCGGTGAGTCCTTCGCCCGTACGGCTTGCGATCGTGAACGTGCAGTAGCCTTCTCCGCCGAAACCGAGCGCCGCATAGGACGGTCCGTTTTTAACGAGGATAGCCGTGTCGATCGCTTTCGCATATTCGGTGATATGATCTACGTTTTTGGAGTGGATATGAGCGGAGTGTCTGTTTCCGTGTTCGAGCCATACGGCTTTTTCGACGGCGTCCTTGAAGTCTCTCGCTCTTACGACTCCGAGTATCGGCATCATAAGTTCGGTTGCGATGAGCGGATGTTCCTTTTCGCCCTCGAACGTGATACATCTGATATTGTCGGGTACGTCCACGCCGACCATTTTAAGAAGAGTTTTCGCGCTTCTGCCGACGCATTTTCTGTTAAGACCCTTAGGCGTTAAAACGGTGGCTACGAGTTTATCCTGAACTTCCTTGGAAGCGAGGTAACAACCCTGTTCTTCTACCATATAGCGCATAAGCTCGTCGCAAACGCTGTCCACCGCAACGATTTCCTTTTCCGCAATGCACGGAAGGTTGTTATCGAACGTGCAGCCGTTTACGATATCTTCCGCCGCCTTTCTTATATCGGCGGTTTCGTCTACAAGTGCGGGAGGGTTGCCCGCGCCCGCGCCTATACCTCTCTTACCCGAGGAAAGAACAGCCGTAACGACGCCCGGACCGCCCGTTGCGACAAGCAACTGAATGTCCTTGTGGTGCATCATAACGCCGCTGCTTTCAAGCGTGGGGTGATTAAGCGAACAACAGATATTCGCGGGTCCGCCCGCCTCTACGCTCGCTTCGTTAATCATGTTTACCGCATAGTTCGACGTTTTGATTGCTGCCGGGTGGGGATTGAACACAACGGTGTTGCCTGCGGCGAACATTCCGATCGTGTTGCAGATTATCGTTTCGCTGGGATTGGTGCAAGGCGTTATCGCGCCGATTACTCCGAACGGTCCCATTTCAATAAGGGTAAGCCCCTTGTCTCCCGACCACGCCGTCGTTTTGATGTCCTCCGTTCCGGGGGTCATTTCCGCGGTGAGTTTGTGTTTTAAAATCTTGTGTCCGACGTTGCCCATGCCCGTTTCTTCAACGCCCATACGAGCAAGAATTTCGGCATTTTCAATCGTCTTTTTTCTTATGTTGGAGATAACTTTCTCCCTTGCGTCGAGCGGCATTTTCTTAACGATTGCCTGAGCCTCTTTGGCGGCGGCGATCGCTTCGTTCATATCGTCGAAAATACCGAGCGAAGCTTTGGGTTCGGCAAGTTGAAGTTTAGCTACTACTTCTTTTACGATTGCCGAAACCTCGTTATCGGTTATATTCATATTTTATGTCTCCCGTGTTCTCCGCAAGCATTTCCGAAAGCGGAGATTACTGTATTTTCTTAAGCCGACTTTTTTAATCGATTATTTCTTAAGACCGAGCTGTTCGATAACCTTTCTGGTGATCTCTGCGATAGCTTCTTCGTCCGCGCTTCCCGAATTGCCTGCGCCCGCTCCGCACGATTCGCAGTTGTGGCAGCTGAACTCGCCCTTCTTGTTGTTAAGGCAGATGTTAGCCGGGTGTTTACCTTTAAGACCGAACTGACGACGGATCTCGTAAAGACGAGCGACCTGTTCTTTGGAGAGTTCCTTAGGTCCGCCGAGAAGTCTCGAATTGAAGAGAAGCTTAGCGTAGAACTCAACCGACTCCATCTTATGGTAAGCGTTCAGAAGGCTGTCCGAATAAGTGAGCGCGCCGTGGTTTGCGAGAAGAACGGCGTCGAAATATTGAAGATATTTGGAAACCGCGTCCGGAATTTCCTCGGTGGAGGGAGTACCGTATTCCGCAATGGGAACGCATCCGAGAGCGATGACGGCTTCGGGCATTATGGGCTGAGTAAGCGGAATGCCTGCGATAGCAAAGGAAGTAGCGTAAATCGGGTGAGCGTGAACTACCGATTTAACGTCGGGTCTTTCCTTATATACTCTCATGTGCATTTTGATTTCGGAAGAGGGCTTGAAGCCTTCGTTAGCCTGAAGAACCTTTCCGTTTTCGTCGACCTTGCAAATGTACTCGGGGGTCATAAATCCCTTGGATACGCCGGTGGGCGTGCAAAGGAATTCGTGATCGTTGAGCTTAACGGAAATGTTTCCGTCGTTTGCGGCGACCATGCCCTGATTGTAAATTCTCTTGCCGATGTCGCAAATCTGTTTTTTGATTTCAAATTCGTTTACCATGTCTGTCTCCTTAAAGTTTTTAGTATGTAATTATTTTTTTGTTTTTATATCAAGTCGCCCGTTTTAACGGGTTTCCTTTTCCCTTTTGTATTTTTAGTTCGGGCTTCGGACTTCGTTTTCGCCGAGGCTTTACCCCTCGCCGCCCGTTTATCGTTCTTTTCGCCCTCGGTTTTCTTTTCGTCCTCGTTCCAACCGAGATAATCTATAAGCTCGTCCAGCCCTTCTCTCGTTACCGAATCGACGAAGAAAACCTTTTCGCAGCCCGCGATTTCGAGCCACTCTTTGGCAAGCATGGGATCTGCGCCGTCCGAATTTATCTGGGTGACTATCCCTATAACCTCTCTCGTCGCCGTCGCGGTGGACGCGGGAGAATAAAGGGAGAACGGCTCGTTCGCCGCAAGAATAAAACCTATAACGTCGACTTCGTAGGAATACAGCGCGAGAGCAAAGCCGAACTGTTTATCCTCTATATATTCCCCCGGGGGGTCGATTATATACTCGCTGTAATTTACGTACTGCGTTTTGTGGTATTCGATATCCTCGCCGTAAAGCGCCTGCGTGAGCGTCGTTTTGCCCGCTCCGCTTCGCCCCATGAACATTATCTTTCTTTTCATAACTTTTTATGAAAAATCAGGTTTTCGTGAGCTTGCAGACGGTGAATTTCAAAGTTTCTTCCGCGTAAGAAAGAACCGCTCTTATCGACTCCGAAACCTCGGAAACCGTACCGAGAAGAATAAGCGTTCCGCTGAACCTGTCCACGAACCCTATCTCCGCTCCGCTCGCCTTGATGGCTATATCCGCCATGACTATCGCCGATTCCGCGGGGGTCATGCAGACTATGCCTATCGCCTGCTTGGAATAATCCACCGAGGGGTTAAGCCCGAGTTTTCTGTAAAGAATAGGATCGGGATTGGCGATGACGTGCGCGAGAGTTATCTGTTTGCCCGGAACAAGCTCTTGTACTATTCTTAATTTTCCGTCGCTTTCGGCTAAATCTTTTAAATCCATTTTACCTCTTTGTCCGATCGTCGGCGGAAAATCAAAGTCTCTCCTGCCATTCCGACGAAAATCAACAAAATTCCACATTCGTGAATTTCGCCTTTATTATATATCATTTGAAAAGCAATGTCAACACAAAACAACAAAATTTTTGAAAATTTTCATAAAAAATGTTGTTTTATGTTGTTTTTGCCAAAAAATTTTCGGGAGATGTGTTAATTCTGTTGTTTTTTTACGGAAAATGATGTATAATTTTCCTATGAAGATTTTAGCGGACTTCCACACCCACACGATCGCGAGCGGTCACCACACGACCGACACCGTGACGTTTATGGCGGAGGAAGCACACAAAAGAGGCATTTTATACCTCGGAATAACCGATCACGCGCCGAAAATGCCGGGAGCCGCGAACGCGAGTTATTTCAGAAATCTGAAATACTGCGACAAGAAGCTTTACGGCGTGAATATTTTATACGGAGCGGAGCTTAACGTTTTAAACGAAAAAGGCGAAGTCGACCTGCCCGAGGATATTCTTCGCAACCTCGACTACGCGATAGTAAGCCTTCACAAGGACGCGATAAAACCCCGCTCGGAAAACCTCGACACCGCGGCTCTCACCGCCGCCGCCGAAAATCCATATATAAATATAATAGGACATCCCGACGACCCGACTTTTTCGGTCAATTTCTCCGCCCTTACCGACGCGGCGAAAAAAACGGGAACGATAATAGAATTCAACGCGGTGGGCGTTTCGCCCGAAGGTTACAGAAAGAAAAACATAGAGGGCATTATCGAAACCTTGCTACTGTGCAAAAACAAAGGAGTTTACGTTTCGCTCGGGAGCGACAGTCACGGCAGGGAAAAAATCGCCGATTTCGATAACTGCCTTAAAGTTTTAAAGGACGTTTCGTTCCCTTACGAGCTTGTTCTGAACGACAAACCCGAGCTGTTTTTCGCACTCGTCGCCGAAAAAAGAAAATTTAAGAAATAATCTGATATTTTACGTTAAACTGTACAAAAGAGAGAATTTTGTACAGTTTATTTTTTGTTTTTCGCTTGACAATTTTTACCCATATGATATAATGTACCATACTAAACCTATGTGAGGTAAATTTTATGGCAAAAAAAGCAAAATCACTGAACAAACTTCTTATGCTTGTCGGCGCGCTTCTGGCGATAGTCGCGGTCGTTATGATCTTCCTTCCGCAGATTGCGGCGGTAAACGGCGACACGACCTATAACGGACTTGCAATCGCATTCGGCAAAGAACTTTCTTCCGTCGACGGCGGCGATTTCTTCAAAGGTTCGACGACAATCAACTTCTCCTTCCCCAACCTTCTCGCTTACATTCTCGTTGTCGCAGGTCTTGTAATCAACGTTCTTCAGCTTGTAGGTATCGGCAAAAGCAAACTTATGACTTTCATCGCGGGCGCGGCTTTGGTTGCGGGCGGAATTCTTTTCTTCTTCGCGCTTAACTTCTCCACGATAACGACTTCCGGCTCGATTATCGGCTTCGGCAGCGAAAAAACCGTTAAATTTTCCGATTTGAACTCCGACAGCGCCAAAGTATGGCAGCTCGGTTACGCCGCAATCACGGGCGGAATTACGGCTATCGTTTCGGGCGTATGCGCGCTCGGCAACGCGGTTTTAAGCAAATAAAATAACAAAAGACAGGGAAATTTAACCGTTTCCCCGCAAATAAATGAAAAAACGGTGAAGATACTTGACTTTTAAGCGAACGTATGTTATCATATAATCACTGAAAGGGAGTAGAAACATAGCTTTGCTATGCTGCGACGTCGTCAGGGCGAAAATTAAGTTTTCCGGCGTCGCAACCGAACACGGTATTTTGAGACTTTTACGGACGTACGCCGTAAAAGTCTTTTTTATAACCGTATTTCGGCAGGTCGCAATTTCGGCAGGTCGCAGACATATTTTTCAACTCTCTGCGGTAAAATACACTAAGGCAAAACAAGGAGGTAAAAATTATGCCGACGTGGTTAATCACGACATTGGTTGTCGTAGCAATCGTAGTAGTTCTTTTTCTGGTAGCCGGTTATTTGAAGGCTCCGCCGGACACGGCTTACATAATTTCGGGTCCGTTCAAGAAAAGAATACTTATAGGTAAAGCGGGTTGGAGAATGCCGTTTTTCGAAAGAGTGGATAAAATTTCGCTCAGAGTTATGCAGGTGGACGTTAAAACGAGCGAAGCCGTTCCCACGAACGAGTTCATCAACGTGAACGTGGACGGCGTTGCGAACGTCAAAGTCTCCTCTAACCCCGATCTTTTAAAAAGAGCCGCCGAGTCTCTTCTCGGTATGAAACAGGCGGAACTCGTCAGCCTCGTAACTCAGGTTTTAGAGGGTAATATGCGTGAAATCGTGGGTTCCGTAGGGCTTAAAGAAATGGTTCAGGACAGACAGGGCGTTGCCAAAAAGATTACCGAAAACGTCGTTCCCGATATGGAAAAGCTCGGTATAGAAGTCGTAAACTTCAATATTCAGAACTTTAAGGACAATGCGGGAACTATCGAAAATATGGGTATCGACAACGTCGAACAGATCCGCAAAAACGCGCAGATCGCAAAGGCGAACGCGCAGAGAGATATCGCCATCGCGACTTCTCACGCTCAGGAAGAAGCCAACGCCGTAAAGGTCGAAGCGGAAAAGAAAATCGCCGAACAGAACACAACCCTCGCCGTTCAGCAAGCCGAACTCAAAGTTCAGGCAGACACCAAAAAGGCGGCGGCGGACGCGGCTTATTCCATTCAGCAGGAAAATCAGAGAAAAACGATCGAAATCGCCAAAACCGAAGCCGACATCGCGAGAAAGGAAAAAGAGTCCGAACTTGCGGATAAAGCTATCGTTTTGAAGGAAAAACAGCTCGACGCCGAAATCAGAAAGCAAGCCGACGCGAATAATTACCGCGTGGCGAAAGAGGCGGAAGCCGACCTTATCAAACGTCAGAAAGACGCGGAAGCGGCGAGATTCGCGACCGAACAGGAAGCCGCGGCTAAGAAATATCAGGCGGTTATGGAAGCCGAAGCGAAACGCGCCGAAGCCGAAGCGATAAGATACGCCATGGAACAGGAAGCCGAAGGTATCAGAGCCAAGGGTATCGCGGAAGCGGAAGCTATCGAGAAAAAAGCCGAAGCGCAGAAGAAAATGGGCGAAGCGTCCGTTCTCGAAATGTATCTCGCAGCTCTTCCCGAAGTCGTCAAAAACGCAGCCGCTCCGCTGTCGCGTACCGACAAAATCGTTATGTACGGCGACGGAAACGCGACGAAAGTCGTTAAAGACGTTATGTCAAGCGCAAGCCAGATTATGGAAGGCGTCAAGGAATCGACGGGTATCGACGTCAACGCGCTCATCTCGGGCGTAGTCGGCGGCAAAATCGCCGCGAAAGCCGCCGTAAAGAACGCGGAAACAGCAGAAGAAAAACCCGTAGAAACGATTTCTTCCGACAAAAACGAAGAGTAAAAGTCATTCTATAAGTCGATTATCTCCACAAATCGATAAAAACAACAAAAAACCCGGAGCTGCTCGCTCCGGGTTTTTTATTAAGGTTTTTAACCTTCGTAAACGATGTTGTTTTTAATCATTTCGTTGACGTTGGTTGCGTCCCACCACGAACCGGCGATTGCGACGGTTGCGGTAACGGCTTTGCCTTCCGCAGCGAAAACAGCCTGTTCGACGGAGTTATAACCGATCTGATAGGAGTCCTGAGCTACCGCGCCGATAAGTTTCGCGCCCGTAGTCTTCTTCATCCATTCGATCTGCTTCGTGCCTGCGTCGAATCCGCAGAACTTGATAGCGTCGTACTTAGTTCCCGAAGAAGCGATAGCGTCGCTAACCTGTTTAACTACGCCTTCGTTGCTCATAAACAACGCGTTTATTCCCTTTTCGTAAAGAGCTTCCAGCGCGGTTTTGTAAGCCTGATCGGCGTCGCCGGGTTTAACTTCCTTCGCGATTTTATATTTGCCTTTCGTAGTAGCGTCTGCGTCTGCCAATTCCTTGAATTTCGTCTCAAAACCCGCCGCACGGTCGATACCGGTCTGAGTTTCGTCGTGCTGGATTATACCTACTACGTAAGTTCCTCCGGCAGCCGCGATGTCGCCTTTGATTGCTTCGAAGAACTTCTCTGCGGCAAGTCCCGCAGCGAGCGTATTGCTGGTTGCAACCGAGGATTTAATAGGATTTTTATTAGCCGAGTTAAGGGCTTTTACGTCGTTTTCCCAGATACCGCTGTCGAACTGAACGACGGGGATATTCTGATCGTACGCGCTTTTAAGGCTGTCCACAAAACCTTCGCCGATAGTTGCGAGAACCATAGCCGCGGGCTTATTACTCAGAGCCGTAGTAACCATTTCTTTCTGGCTGGGAAGATCTTTTGCGGATTCGCTTGCGGGGCCGCGGAAGGTTATTTTGTAACCGTACTTCGCGCCTGCGTCTTCCGCGCCCTTTTTAACGGACTGCCAGAACGCATGGGATTCGCCTTTCGCTACTACCGCGATCGTCTTTTCGCTGTTACCGCCGCAGGAAGCGAGCGTTGTGAACATACACGCGATTGCGCATACGATGGGTAAGAAATACTTTCTGAATTTTTTCATAGGAAATTTTCCTCCTTTATTTTACCCTTTCGGGATTTTTCCGTATATTTTTTATATCCTGCCGGATATTCTCGCCGGATTGTCTTATCGACCGCCGAAAATATCGTCAGGCTTTCGCCGATTGCGATTTAAGCTTTTCCATTTCGCTTAAATAATCGGCTTTAAGTTTTGTAAGTTCGTCGTTTAAAACCGCCACTCTCGATTCTCTTTCTTTGTCGCCGATAGTTCCGTCTACAAGTATCGCGTCGATTCCGTCGTTAAGCGCGGCTTTTCTTTCGACGTAATGTTTTTTGATTTTCTGCTTGGGCGTGTCTTCCTTGACCTTCATCGCGTTTTTGTTCTTGATCGTATCCATAAGAACCGCCGCCACGACTATGATACCCGTAAGAACGTAAGTCACGTAAGTGGAGTTCATGTTAAGGTTGAATTTCGCAAGAACGAAGTTGAGTCCGTTTCTTATAACTACGAGCATTATATTACCGATAACCGATCCCGCAACCGAAGCCACGCCGCCCGCCGCGCTCGTTCCGCCGATGTAAACGCCCGCAATAGCGTCAAGTTCCATTCCGTTACCCGTCGCCGAAGCTACCGTCGTGAAGGAAGCCGCCCAGAAAATCGCGGCAACGCCTGCGCCGATACCGCAGAAAACGTAAGCGAGCATTTTGTATTTATCGGTGTTTATACCCGAAAGTCTCGTGGCTTCTTCGTTACTTCCGATAGAAAGAATGTATCTGCCTATCTTGTTTTTATACATAAGGTACATGCAAAGAAGCATAAGACCTATAATCCAGACGAGACCTATAGGGAATCCGTTGAGATTGGAGAAAGTCGAGTTGAACCACGTTCCGCTCGGGAAGAAAATGTTCGGAACGGAAACGATAAGCGCGCTCAGACCTCTCGAAAGCATCATCGTTCCGAGCGTTGCGATGAACGCGGGAAGTTTAAGTTTTGCAACCAGAAATCCGTTTAAAAGCCCGAAAAGTCCGCCGATCGCTATCATCATAGGAATGGTGAGCCAGAGGGGCATTCCCTTCGTGTAACAAAATCCCGCAATTACTGCGGATGCTATACAGACCGTACCGATCGAAAGGTCGATTCCGCCCGTTGCGATAACGAACGTTACGCCGAGTGCGAGTATCGCATAAGGCGCAAGGCTTTGCGTCATACTGACGACGTTAAATCTGTCGAGAAAGTTGGGATTCAAAGCATAGAATATCAGAGCGAGCGCGACGAGCGCGGCAATAATTATGATATTCTGCTTGCCCTTGGTTACAGCGGCGTCTTTTACTTTTACCGCCGCTTTACGCATTCTGCGGTTAAACGGCAAACTCAAATTTTTGGTTTCCATATCATTTTCCTCCGTAATTTATCGGTTATTTCCCTTAGCCGCAGAGATTACATTCGGACGCAATCGTCTGCGGATAGTTACGCCTTATCACGCCGGTTGGCGCATCGTGGCATATTTCATAATTTCTTCCTGCGTGAGACCTTCTATCGGCAAGTCTGCCGTAATCCTGCCCTCGCACATAACTATTACTCTGTCGCTGAGCCTCTGAATTTCCGCAAGCTCGGAAGAAATCATTATTATCGATTTTCCCTGCGCCGCAAGCTCCGACATAAGATCGTACATTTCGCTTTTCGCGCCTATATCTATTCCTCTCGTGGGTTCGTCGAAAATAAACACGTCGCAGTCTTTCAAAAGCCATCTCGCAACGATTACTTTCTGCTGATTTCCCCCCGAAAGATTTTTAAGAAGCTGATCCATGGAAGGAGTTTTCGTCCTGAGCTGTTTGTTTTTCTCTTCCGCGGCGGCTTTTGCGCTAGCGTCGTTTATCCAGCCGAAACGGATATAATCGTCTAAAGACGCTATCACCGTATTTTCCGTAACAGACTTCCCGAGCATAAGCCCGTACTGTTTGCGGTCTTCCGAAAGATAGCAGATTCCGTGCTTAACCGCCACCTCGGGGGTTTTTATTTCCGTTCTCTTGCCGTTTACGAAAATCTCGCCGCTGTCGAACGAATCCGCGCCGTAAATAGCTCTCGCAAGT
Source organism: uncultured Clostridia bacterium (assembly GCA_934247225.1). Taxonomy (GTDB): domain Bacteria; phylum Bacillota; class Clostridia; order Christensenellales; family Borkfalkiaceae; genus UBA10281. The sequence goes on along the minus strand of CAKQJE010000007.1, from coordinate 11,507 downwards.
TCCGTTCTCCCCGCGCCCATAAGCCCGGCGAATCCGAGGATTTCGCCTTTTCTCAGCTTAAAGCTTACGTTTTTGAGTGTTTTGCCGCTGACGATGTTCCTGGCTTCAAGAACCACGGGGGCGTCGTCCGCAACAAGGCTTTTTTCTTTCTGCTCGCCGTAAATAACCCTGCCGACCATCATTTTTACGATATCGTCTTTGGTCAGGTTTTTCGTATATTCCGTACCGACGTATTCGCCGTCTCTCATAACGGTTACTCTGTCCGATATGCGGTTTATCTCGTCCATTCGGTGAGAAATGTATATCATTCCGATACCCTTATGCTGAAGATCGTGCATTATACGGAACAGATCTTCGACTTCGGGCTGAGTCAGAGCGGCTGTCGGCTCGTCGAGAATAAGGAGCTTTGAATCGTGAGAAACGGCTTTCGCAATTTCGACCATCTGCTGTCTTCCGACGGTGAGCGAACCGAGCTTAACCGACGGATCGATGCGAACGCCTATGCGTTTGAACAACTCTTTCGCGTCCGTCTCCATTTTTTTGTCGTCGATAAAACCGCATTTCATCGGCTCTCTGCCGATGTAAATGTTCTGCGCTACCGTAAGGTGATTCATCATATTGAGTTCCTGATGAATTATGCTTATGCCCGCGGCTTGCGATTCGGCTATCGACGCGAATTTAACTTTCTTTCCGAAGTATTCGATAGTTCCCGAGTCGTAAGCGTGTATTCCGCAAAGCACTTTCATCAGCGTTGACTTACCCGCTCCGTTCTCGCCCATAAGAGCGTGAACTTCCCCGGCGTAAAGGTCGAAATCAACGCCTTTCAGAGCGTGAACGCCCGAAAAACGCTTGTCTATACCTGTCATTTTCAAAATCAATTCGCTCATATTTCCTGTGCCCTACCATAAGATTGCGTATTCGGAAAAATCGTTTCAAAGCCTCTTTAAACCGTTTTCAAAGGAGTTTTGAACGGGGGATTTTCCCTGTCGCCTTTCTAATTATCGCACCCTTTTACGCAAAATTCAAGACATTTACTTGCCCAATTCCGAGAGCAATAAAATCCTGTTTTTACCGCCGGCAGAATGGTCGGCGGGGAGAAATTCGGATTGAAACTTTTAACTTTTTTCGGGAAATTTTTGCGATAAGTATTGATTTTCTTTTTAAATAATGTTATTATATCCGTGAAAAATATGAAAACGCAAAAAAGCGGGAAGCCGATTTTGCGGTAAGGGAAAAATATGATAGTAACGCACAGATACGACAGCGACGAACGGCAGCACCACCTGCTTGAAAATCACTATTCTTTCAAGCTGAAACCCCGTCTTTTATACGTCGGCTCGCTCGATAAACACGGCGGCTGGGCGGAAGAACCTCATTCTCACGAGTTTCTCGAAATCATTTTCGTCACGGACGGCAAGGGGAAAATAACCGTCGACAACAAAAGCTATTCCGTTAAAAAAGGCGACCTGCTCATTTACAACAACGGCGTTACGCATTACGAGAAAAGCAACGAAAAAGACCCTATGGAAATCCTTTTCATTGCCTACGACAAGCTCGAAATAACGAATCTGCCGCCGAACAGTCTTTTGCCCGATGCTTACGGACCGATTTTCCACACCGAGGAAATGTACGACGTTTTCCACCGTTATTTCACCGCGCTTATCACCGAGTTCGAACTTAAAGAACGTTTTTATATGGAAATCTGCCAGAACATTTCGAGAACGCTCATAATGTACATTTTCAGGCTGATAAACCGCACCGAAAACGCTTCGGCCCTGCTCGACAAAAGTATGACGATAGAAACCGTTCTCGCTTATATCGACGAAAATTTCAAACGCAAACTCACCCTGGACGAAGTTGCCGAAAAATGCTATACGAGCAAATATTACCTCTCTCATCTTTTCACGAGGTTTCAGGGTGTGAGCATAGGCAAATACATTCTCGACAAAAAACTCGACGAGTCCAAAAAAATGCTCGAAACAACCGATCTATCGGTCGCCGCGATCGCGGAAAGCCTCGGTTTCGACGATCCGAGTTATTACAGCCGAATATTCAAAAAAACCGTCGGCGCAACCCCTCTTCAATTCAGAAAAGCAGCTTCTTTAAACTAAAAACCCCTCTATAAGTCGATTAACTTGACTTTTTAACATTGAACAGCCGGACTGAGCTTATGCCGTTCGGCTGCTTTTTTCTTCGGAATTTTTAACGGTTTTTCGGTTGACATTCGTTTTCGTATGTGATAAAATATACAAGACGATAGGGAGTAGTAAGCGTCGGTTTCGTTTTCAACGACGAACATTTTTAACGGCAAACGGCGCAGCAAGTCAACACACCGCTCGGACGGATTTAAGTATCTTTTTACCTACTTCGTTCGACCTGGCTTGCTTTAATTTACGAGACTAAAGTGCAGATAAAACGCTCACAGGCACAGTCCGACGAATTTTAAATCGCTTGGAATATCGGGCTTTGAAAACTTGAAAGCGTTTATATTATGTGCGAAGGTCTCTCCCGTGTATTTATGGCAAAGCCCCTCGCAAAAAAGCGAGGTTTTTTTATGGACTTTTTGTTTTTCTTCAACAGCGCGCTGTTAGGCGTAGGGCTTGCGATGGACGCGTTTTCGGTGTCTCTCGCCAACGGACTCGCCGAACCCGAAATGAAGCGCGGCAAAAGACTTCTCATCTCGGGAACGTTCGCGTTTTTCCAATTTTTAATGCCTATGATAGGCTGGCTGTGCGTTCACTTCGCGGCGGAAAAATTCAAAACGTTTGAAAAAGCAATCCCGTACATCGCGCTTATTTTGCTTCTGTTTATCGGCGGAAAAATGCTTTTCGACGGAATAAAACACAAAAACGACGACGAACCGGCGATAAAAGTAACGCTCTGGCAGCTTTTCGTTCAGGGCGTGGCGACTTCCATAGACGCGCTTTCCGTCGGTTTCACGATTGCGGAATACGCCGTTACCGAAGCGCTCGTCGCGTCCGCGGTCATAGCCGCGGTTACACTCGCGATATGCCTTACGGGGCTTTTCCTCGGCAGAAAATTCGGCACGAAACTTGCGGGGAAAGCGGGCATTTTAGGCGGCGTTATCCTTATCGTTATAGGTCTCGAAATCTTCCTCAAAGGCATACTTTAAACAATTTCAAATGCAATCTTTAAACAAAAGGATAGTTAAAAGACAAAGAAAATTTATTAAAAAATCGAAATCATTTATATTAAAGTCAACTACCTCGCCAAAGCTGTTGACTTTTTTTGTTTGCAAGTGGTATAATTTTGACGGAAAATTATCGAGGAGAATTTATGCTCGAATTAAAAAACGTTTGTTACTCCGCGGAAAACAACGGAGAAAAAAAAGATATTATAAAGGACGTGAGCCTTGATTTAAGCGAGAAATTCATCGCTTTCACGGGTCCGAACGGCGGAGGTAAATCCACGCTCGCAAAGCTTATTATGGGTATTTTAAAACCCACGAGCGGCAGGATTATATTCGACGGAAAAGACATAACCGACCTTTCCGTTACCGACCGCGCGAGGGCGGGAATAGCGTTCGCGTTTCAGCAACCCGTTAAATTCAAAGGCATCACCGTCACCGATTTGATCGAAATCGCGAGCGGCAAAAAGCTTTCGGTTTCGGAAATATGCTCTTACCTTTCGGAAGTCGGGCTTTGCGCGAGGGAATACGTGAACAGAGAAATCAATTCCAGCCTTTCGGGCGGCGAACTTAAACGTATCGAAATCGCCGTAACGCTTGCGAGAAAAAGCAAATTCACCGTTTTCGACGAACCCGAAGCGGGTATCGATTTGTGGAGTTTCAACAGTCTCATCAGGGTTTTCGAAAATCTCGCGGCTAAAACTTCGGAATCGCTTCTCATCATCTCGCACCAGGAAAGAATTTTATCCATTGCGGACAGAATAGTCGTTATTTCGGACGGAAAAGTAGCGAAAGACGGCAAGGGCGCAGACGTCCTGCCCGAGCTTTTAAGCGTTCCCTCCGCCTGCAACGTTTTACAAAACAAATCCAAGGAGGCGTTATGATGGAACTCGGCGGAATAGAAAAAAATCTTCTTAAAGAAGTCGCGGGGTTAGAGGGTATCCCGACGGGAGCTTATAACGTCCGCGAAAACGGAAAGCTCGCGGGACGGCAGACTACGGCGCACATAGACATCGTAACCAAAACCGATAAACCCGGCATAGACATATACATCAAGTCCGAAACGAAGGGCGAAAGGGTCGATATTCCCGTAATTCTTACCGAAACGGGCTTGAACGACCTTGTTTACAACGACTTTTACGTTGCGGACGGCGCGGACGTCACGATCGTTGCGGGGTGCGGAATTCATAACGGCGGCAAGGACAAAAGCGAACACGACGGAATTCATTCCTTCCATATCGGCAAAAACGCCAGGGTTTTGTATATCGAAAAGCATTACGGAGAGGGCGACGGCTCGGGCGAAAGAGTTTTAAACCCCACCACCCTTGTCGAAATCGACGAAGGCGGTTCGATGACCATGGAAACGGCGCAGATCAAGGGCGTGGACTCCGCGATAAGAAAAACCGAAGCCGTTCTGAAAGACAACGCCACTCTCGTCATTCACGAAAAGATAATGACTCACGGCAAGCAGTACGCCGAAACCGACTTCCACGTTGCGCTGAACGGTAAAAACTCGGGCGCGCACGTTATTTCGAGGTCTATCGCCAAAGACGACTCGCATCAGAAATACATTTCGTGCGTGGACGGAAACAACAAATGCTCGGGGCATACCGAATGCGACGCGATAATCATGGATAACGGCACGGTCACCGCAAAACCCGAACTTAACGCGAACAATATCGACGCAAGCCTTATCCACGAAGCGGCGATAGGCAAAATCGCGGGCGAACAGCTTATAAAACTCACTTCGCTCGGTTTAACCGAAAAAGAAGCCGAAGAAAAAATAGTCGAAGGCTTTTTAAAATAAAAAACCAAAAAGCTTTGCTTGTTCCCGCATTCGGAATTTTCGGACGGGTCAAGCGAAAAGGAGAAAACAATGGCAGCAAAAAAAGACAAAACGAAAGTTAAAAGAGTACGCTCGACGGAAGACAAAAATTTGCTCATTTCCTCGCTTATTTACATCGTACTCGGCGCAATGCTCTGCATTTTCAGGACCGAACTTCTTAAATACGCGATGCTCGTAGTCGGCATAATCGCAATCGTAATCGGCGTTCTCGCTATTATAAAAGGCGACGTTATTTACGGCGTCGTAACCGCGGCGATCGGCGCGCTCATCATCTTAGGCGGATTTTTATTCCTTCAAATAATCCTTCTCGTAATCGGCGTAATCCTCGCAGCGAAAGGCGTTATCGAACTTATCGCCTGTTTCAGATTTTCGAAAATTAACATAATCGCCCTTCTTTCGGCTATATTCACGATAGTTCTCGGCGTTTTGCTTATCGCTTCGACCTGGCAGTTCGTCGACACGTTCCTTATCGTTATCGGCGTTCTGATGATCGTCGACGGCGTGTTTATGTTCTTCGGCAAAAAACTCGTTTGATTTTTAAACATACAAAAAGCTTCTCCGCAGCGCGCGAAGAAGCTTTTATTTTTATCAAAAACAAGGCTATAATTTATCAAAAACAGGGCTATAAGTCGATTATCGACATATTTTGCGTTTAATCACACTGCTCGCCCGAAATGTATTTTTGTTTTATTTCGTTAAGTTCCGCGTACCTTCCCGCGCCCTCGTTAAAGGCAAGGTAAAGCGCAGCGGTATCGTATCTCGCGTCATGTCCGCCGACGGAATTTATCGAAAAAAGCTCGCCCGATTTGCGCGTTACGTCGTAAGGATAAATATCCAGAAACTCCGTAAGTTCCGAAAGCTTGGGATACTTATACCCCTTGTGGTTTTCGCGCGGGAGTTTCATTATTTCGGTGAAGAACTTCATCGTATCGAATTCCTGTTTGTAGCGGAAACGCCTGTCCTGATAACAGAATTCCGCGATCATAAAATTTATATCGAACTTCACGTTATGCGCGACGATAAGGTCTGCGGATAAAAAATCGTCGTAAATTTCTTCCGTATCGGTCGAAAAAGTATGCCCGTTCGATAAAATCGCGAGTTTTTCGGGCGTGAAGCCGTGGACGGCGACCGCCGACGGCTCTATATAAGAAACGGCGAAAAAGAAATTTTTGGCAATCGTTTCCGTTTCGCTTTGCATTATGTAAGAAAGTTGTATTATCCGCCCGGGAACAAGCCCCGTGGTTTCGGTATCGAAAAAAAGTATCATAAATATCACCGCGTTTCGGGAACTTATCCCGATCCCTGCGTTTTGTCCTTTTATTGTAACATATTTCTTAAATTTCGGCAACAAAATCGGGCTTGCGGCAATAATCTTGACAGCAAAGAAAAATAGTTGTATAATAAGCACGAAACGGGTGAAAATCAGCCCGAAACGAAAGGTCGTACCGCTCAATACGGCATATTTCAAACAAAACGCACGACCTTATTTATTAAAGGAGTATTTGTGGAAGCAATATTAAAATTTCTGGCGGACAATATCGTCATCGTTTGTATCTCCGCCGCCGCGATTATCGCGCTCGTTATCGTTCTCGTTTCGATATCGGCGAAAAACGCGCGGATCAAGCGGGACGCCGAGTACGCCAAGATGCTCGAAGAAGTTCCCATCGCAAACGACAACCGCGAGGACGTCAGTTTCGGAGAGGGAAAAAGCCCCGAGTTCGAAAAAACGGAAATGGATTGGCTCAAAGGCGAAAAAGGATACTACGGAGTTTTAAGGACGGAATTCCCGCCGCTTAAAAACGAGGCGAAAGAAGTCAAAGCCGACAAGGAAGTTAAGGAAGCAAAAGAGCCTGCCTCGGAAGAGGCGGCAACGGAAACGATTTCCGGACGCGCGCAAAAGGACGAAAAATTTAAAAAATCGGATAAATCGCGGAAAAACAGCCTGAAAGATCGTAAAATTTCAAACGGTGACAAATCCGGAAACGAACAAAATAACGAGCAGAAGCCCGAAAACGAAAAAACCGAAAACGGACAAAAATCCGCGACTTCCGAAAATGAAATTCGTCAACTTAAAATAGACGATATCGCGGGCGAAAACGCCGCGGAAGTTACCGAAGACAAGGAGGAAAACGAAATGGCAGACAAAAAGGTCGAAAACAAAACCGAGAAAAAAACGGGCAGAACGAATGCGAAATTTGCCGAAAAACTTGCGGTGAAAGCTAACGAAAAGGCTTCCGCCTCCGTTAAAAAAGCGGTAGGCAAATGGGTGATCAAGGAGAAAGGCGAAGGCGAATTCGTGGCTTATCTTTACGCAAACAACAAAGAACTTATGCTCACGAGCGAAACCTACTCCACCCCCGACGGAGCGAGAAAAGGTATCGGAACGATACAGAAAAACGCCGCGATAGACGAGAATTTCACTTATTACCGCGACAAAAAGAAAAATTTTTACTTCAAGCTTAAAACAAGCCAGAACAGATTTTTATGCGTAGGCGAAACTTATCCGAATAAGTCGGCGTGCCTTAAATCGATAGAATCGGTTAAAAAATTCGTCGACTCGCCTGTTTCAGACGGAGTCGAGAAAGATATCACGATAATCAAGTACGTTCCCGCGCCCGACAATGCCGCTCAGACAAAAAAATACAGCGGCAAATGGGTTATCACGCCTATCGACGACGAATTTATGGCTCAGCTCCGCGCTTCCAACGGCGAACTTCTTTTAAGCAGCGAATCTTATTCCTCTTACGCTTCGGCAAAAGAGGCTATCGAGAATATCACCAAAAACGCCCTGGCAGGTAATTTCATTATCGACAGCGACAAAAAAGGCAGATATTTTTTCAAACTCAGAAACGACCACAAGCTTACGCTTTGCATCGGCGAAACTTACTCCCAGCTTTCCGCGTGCCAGAGCGCGATAGAAAGCGTAAGAAGTTTCTTAAAAACGGCAAAGCTCGCCGAAAATCAATAATCAAATTCACGCGCGGAAAAACTTTTGATTTTTCCGCGCGTTTTTTAAACTTCGATTAAGGTATGTAAGCTATTATTATGCCGAATAAGGAGAATACATATGAAACTTCTTTTATGCGAAGACGAAAAGCCGCTTTCCAACGCGCTCACGGCGATTTTAAAACGAAATAACTACTCCGTCGACGCCGTTTATAACGGCGAGGACGCACTCGATTATATTCTCTCGGACGAAGCCGCTTACGACGCGGTTATTCTCGACATAATGATGCCGAAAAAGGACGGACTTACCGTGCTTAAAGAAATAAGAGAAAAAGGCAAATCCGTTCCCGTGCTTATTCTGACGGCGAAAACCGAAATCGACGATAAAGTAAAGGGTCTCGATCTCGGCGCAGACGATTACTTAACCAAACCGTTTGCAAGCGAGGAACTTCTTGCGAGAATTCGTTCGATAACGAGAAGATCGGGCGAAATTAAAGAAAATACCTTGCGTTTCCGCGATTTATCGCTCGACAGAGACCGTTTCGAATTATCGACCCCGAAAGGCTCTTTGCCTCTTACTTCCAAGGAATTTCAGATAATGGAAGCGTTCATGCTTAATCCCTCCACGGTCTTTTCGCCCGAAAAGCTTATGGACAGGATCTGGGGCTTCGACAGCGAAACGGAAATCAACGTGGTGTGGACTTACATTTCTTATTTGAGAAAAAAGCTTAAAAAACTCGAATCGAAGGTAAATATAAAGGTCGTCAGAAACGTCGGTTATATGTTGGAGGACGAAAATGCTTAAAAAGCTCAGAATAAAATTCATCGTTTCCGCAATGGTCGCCACAACTCTTGTTTTGTCGGCGATAATCGGAATTATAAATATAAAAAACTACTCCGACATAACGAATTCCGCGATAGCGAAAATCGAACTTATCGCCGAAAATAACGGCAAATTCCCTCAGAATAAACCCGACGACGGCATAGACGATCCGTCTAAGGATCCCGCAAAAGAGCCACCGAAGGAAGACCCGAACGGCGACCAAAACGGCGGAAATACAGACGACGGCAACACGCCGACAAACAAGCCCGCTTCGCCGGGCGACAGAATTCACTCCCCCGAAGCGCCGTTCGAAACGAGATATTTCACGGTGATTTTAAGTTCTTCGGGAACCGAAATCGAACTCACAGACACCGAAAATATCGCCGCGATAGACGACGAAACGGCAAAATCGTATGCCGAAAATCTGATTAAAAAAGCCAAAACCGAGGGTAAAATATCCGTATATCGCTACAAACTCGTAGATTTTTCGGACGGAAGAAAAGCTTACGTTTTTCTCGATTGTTCGAGAGATCTTTCCACTTTTAAGGACTTTTTGCAAGCGAGCGTACTCATAAGCGTTGCGGGGCTTATAGTCGTTTTCGTTCTTATCATAATTCTTTCGGGCGCGGTTATGAAGCCTATCGCCGAAAGCTATAAAAAGCAAAAACGCTTTATCACCGACGCGAGCCACGAATTGAAAACTCCCCTTACCGTTATCGGTGCGAGTTGCGACGTTTTAGAATTCGATTCGGGCGAAAACGAGTGGACGAAAACGATAAAAGAACAGGTTAAAGAGCTTACTTCTCTCACAAACAAGCTCGTTTTCCTATCGAAAATCGACGAAGAAGATAAAAAACTCGGCTTTTCCGAATTTTCGCTTTCGGAAGTCTGCGAGGAAAATCTGAAAGGATATTTCGTCGTTGCAAAAGCCGAAAACAAAGAGCTTACCGCGGAAATCGCGCCCGATTTGTCCTTAAACGGCGATATGGGAATGATAAAGGAAATGATTTCCGCGCTTATGGATAACGCCGTTAAATACTCCGACAAAAACGGAAAAATCTGTTTTTCGCTTAAAAAGAGCGGAAAATACAAGAAAATCACCGTTGAAAATACTACCGACAATCTTCCGGGCGGCAATCTCGATTTACTTTTCGAGAGATTTTATCGTCCCGATTCTTCGAGAAACAGCGCGACGGGCGGACACGGTATAGGTCTTTCGGTCGTTAAAGCCATAGCCGAACTTCACAAAGGCAACATTACGGTAACGAAAAAGGACGGCAACGTAATCTCCTTCTGCGTCACGCTTTGATATTCTTTTGCAATAAACCCCAAAAGCCTTTGCCTTAGACAGCGTTTAAATTTCCTACCTTCCCCATTCGGGGAATGCGGATTTTGCTCGCGCAAGCGAACAAAAGACGAAAGAAGACTGTGCAGACTGTAACTAAAATCAAAGCTTGACATTTCAGAAGTTTTTCTTGAAGCTGTAATTAAATCAGACTCAGTGCTTTTCCCGGCTTTATGGTGGTCCTCTTCCACCGCAAGCGGTCCCGGCGGATTGTCAAGCAAGTGCAACAAAAATTTCTCGTGGAGATTTCCAATTAAGACATTTGCGAGGTCGATCGTTGATCATATCAACGATTGCATCCAATCGTGCCTGTGTGAGTTTATGGAAATCGTAACCTTTTGGGAAGAAAAATCTTAAAATATCGTTAGTATTTTCGTTGGTTCCGCGTTGCCAAGGCTTATGCGGTTCGGCAAAATACACGGGAGCGTTGATGTTTTCTTCCAATATTTTGAAATCGGCAAATTCAGAGCCGTTATCTAATGACAAACTATGTATAGCGTGTCCGCTAAGCATTTGTTCGATGACCGCTCTTGTTTCTTCGGCATTCCTGCTATTAAGTAGCCCCGCTTTTAAAAAACGTGATTTTCTGTCAACCAAAGTCACAACCAATCCCTTTCCTACGCCGCCGTAAATAGTATCACCCTCCCAATCGCCGATTCTTGAACGGCTTTTTATTTCTTCTGTCCATTCGGGAATTCTTCGATCGGGATGAATTACATAGCAGTTTTTATGTACTAAATGTCTGTTTTTTCCTTTTCTACGAAGATGTGTACGCTTTGTAATTCCAGAGAAATCCTTACGTTTTATATATCTGTAAATAGTAGCTACGCCGACGATTTGGTCGGGGTAATCAATTCTCAAACGCATAGAAATTTGTTCTGGAGACCAAAATTGATTTAATTTTTCTATTATGTAGTTATATTTAAAACTATTCGGTTTCAAAGCGGTTCTGCGATCTTGTCTGCGGCGACAAATTGTTAATATTTGCGCACGCCAATGGTGATAATGATACTTATTGTTGCTTTTATGCTTGGGATACTTTGTGCGATTTCTTTTGATCTCCCGACTAATAGTAGACGGGCTTCTGCCTAATACCAAAGCTATTTGACGTAAAGATTTTCCTTCACTGAGTAAATTTTGTAGACAAATTCGTTCATTGTGTGTAAAATGAATATATGACAGCATAGCAACTCCTTGTGTTATTTTGTTTTGTGGTAAATTCATTGTACACAAAAATTGCTATGTTGTCTATTTTTTTATTAGGTGTTGCACTTCATATGATAAACTATCCCCCCTTCCCCAACCGGGAAGGCTTATATCACTGAAGTGCCCCCAAAATGTTGGACAAAAAAACTAAAACATTTTGAGGAACGAAAAATGGCAAAGAAAGTACAAACAA
>CAKQJE010000006.1 GCA_934247225.1 uncultured Clostridia bacterium | reverse complement strand
TCGGTCCCTATCCATCGTGGGCGTAGGATATTTGAGAGGCTTTGTCCCTAGTACGAGAGGACCGGGATGAACGCACCTATTGTGCACCTGTTGTCGCGCCAGCGGCACAGCAGGGTAGCGAAGTGCGGATGAGATAAACGCTGAAAGCATCTAAGCGTGAAACTCGCCTCAAGATAAGATATCCTTTTTAAGACCCCCGGAAGACAACCGGGTTGATAGGTCGGGTGTGTAAGCGTTGTAAGGCATTGAGCTGACCGATACTAATAGGTCGATTGCTTATTCTAAATTAAAGAATAACAATAACAATACGAATTATGCGGATAACTGAAAATTCTTGCCTTTGTACAAAATTAGTTAATTTAAACGCTTCTATGCAGTTGTCAGTTTTCAACTGAAAACTAAAGTATATATCCTGTAGCGTAGCTGCAGATTATATAACCATTGTGGTGACAATAGCATGAAGGATCCACCTGTTCTCATTCCGAACACAGAAGTTAAGCTTCATCGCGCCGAAAGTACTTGCAGGGTGACCTGCCGGGAGGATAGGTCGTTGCCACATTATATTCCTCGATAGCTCAGCGGCAGAGCATCCGGCTGTTAACCGGAGGGTCGTAGGTTCAAACCCTACTCGGGGAGCCATCTACGTTGACCGAAATTACTGATTCGGTCAAAAAAGAGTCAAAAAAGCTTGTTTTTGGCTCTTTTTTATATGTTTTTGAGCGTTTTTGAGGCTTTTTCTAAGGTTAAAATATGTAAGTTGACCATGCCATTTTCATTGCTGATTTTTGGCGTTTTTTGAGAAAAACAAGGTTTGAACTTACAACATCCATATTTTTTGATTTTTTTAAGGAGGTTTGCCCTACATTTTAGGGCTATCCAAAAAAATTTTTTTTGAGTTAAATTTCTTGTAGGTGTTATTTGAAGCGCGCCGGTTCGGTTGCGCTTATTTTATACATATAGGTGTCTGCAATCTTGTACACCTTGTTCTTTACAAATGTTATCAAATATGTTATACCAGACGAAAATAAAACGAACCATGGTCTAACGGCGGATTTTTGACTAATACTTCGTTCTGCTCGCGGCTTATACGTCAAGTATTAACCCGTTCGCACGCCTTGTCTTAGCCTAAAAATACGCCGTTAGACTTGCGCGCAACCAAAACACCGATATTTTCGATGATTTTTGATAAAGGCGAGTGCAGATGTACTTGACGTACTTCAAACGAGAATTTGCCAAAAAGCACGGAAATTGCGGCGTTTTGGCATGGTTCGTATTATTCTTGTCTGGTATACTATAGGTATAAACTCGGGAGAGGTGTAGGTAAAAATAGATGCGCCAAGAGAATGCTTATAAGATTAAACTCATAAAACTGCTTGAAATTTTACGGCAGGATTCAGATGAGGATCATTATATCGGTACGTCTGAATTGATAGAGAAGCTTGATAAAATGGGAATTGTTTGCGATCGTCGGACTTTATATAAAGATATAGAAGTTTTGAATAGTTTCGGATACGAAGTTTTATGCGAAAAATCTCCGGGTAAGCCGAATTGTTATTGTGTAGCAGACAGGAGTTTCGATGTTCCCGAGTTGCGTATATTGATGGATGCGGTTCAGGCGTCAAGTTTTATTACTCCGAGTAAAACTGAAATTCTTTTAGATAAAATTGCCGATCTTGGCGGTAGCCATCGCGCCGAACTTCTGCAAAGTAATATCGTGCGGTTTAATACGACTAAAAGCACGAACGAGAATATCTTTTATGCTATAAGGGATGAGTTCTTCGGAGTATGAAATATGGGCGGACGGCAAAGGCTTAAAGCTTTCCCATAAGGACGAAACAACTGGACAAAAGACGGAATTTTTTTTGAAATGGGATCAGGTTGCGACGATATATTCGGAGACGGTTAATGGAAACACAGAAAATATTTTTTACGAGCGATTTACATTTCGGACACGAAAACGTGATACGGTTTGATAACAGACCTTTTAATACGGTGGAAGAAATGGACGAGGAAATGATAAAACGTTGGAACGCTAAGGTAGGAAAAGGCGATATTGTCTACGTTTTGGGCGATTTTATTTGGAAAGCGGCAACAAACGAAGCTGTAAGCATAATCAGAAGATTGAACGGACAGATTATTCTGATAAAAGGCAACCACGACCGATTTTTACATAACGCGGCGGCAAAGAAAGCGCTTGCCGGCATAAAAGATTACGACGATATATGTGTAACCTTGGAAGACGGAACAACGCGGAGGTGTATTTTAAGCCATTATTTTATTCCGTTTTATAACGGGCATAGGTATCAGGCAATTCATCTGCACGGGCATTCGCATCTTACGGAAGAAGCTGCGGAAGAGATTAGAATTACAACCGAACTGAATGAAAAAGGTTACGATTTAAAAATTTACAACGTCGGGTGTATGTATTGGAATTATACTCCCGTTACTTTGGATGAAATTTTGGAGAGAAAAGCATATGGACAAGCAAATAAGAATGTCGGCTTCCGAAGTTGATTTATATAAGTATATCTATCATGCCAACAAATTGGACCATAACGATATAGCATTGACAGAGGCAGGGTTGAAGTCAATGAATAATTTGCTCGGCGAAATAGAAAAAATCAAGCCGACTTATCCCGATAAGCGTTGGGAGTTTTGGTTTTCCGTACCGAGAGGGACGTTGAAACAATACATAAAATTCAATAAATACTACGATGCCGAAGATTGTACCGAAGAGAAATTCCAAAAGGATATGAAGGAAGAATTTTCGAGGAAGAGAGTATGGTTTAAAATAGGCGTTATCAATGAAAACGGTTACGTTGTGATTTTTCTTGACGACACCGTGCTTGTGCGCCGAAGTCCGGAGATGAAAGGGGATTTCTTTCCGGATTCTCGGTTAGACAGAATACTTGAATTTTTAAGTCAAATGGTTGCCGATACCGTCGAAATGTTGAAACAAGGCGTATATAACGATTATGTTAAAAATGAGTTGCCGTACGAAAACCGAAAAGGATTTATCAACCGCGCGCTCTATTGGCGGATTGTCCCCAAAAGCAAAAGAAACGATCGGGACGGGTTAAAGGAAAAGGAAATAGATAAACTTATAAAGCATGTAAAAAAGGAAAATGACCTGTTTGCGACAAAAGCATCGGGGCGTTATGAGCGCATGTCTTCAGGAAAATATTACGAAGTGTGTTCTTACTGCTATGCTGCTGCGGGATATAAGGAATTAGACGGAAAGTTGCCTAAAGAAATGTTTAGGCGTTACGGTGATGAGCGGGACGGCGGAATGAGTTTACTTGACGAGAACTCTCCAGATGACTTCGATAAGTGGTTTAAGTTAAGTACGCAAGAAAAATGGGAGATAGAAAATCCGTCGCACATGTGGGAAATCTCTTGCGGGCATACGCATACGATGATTCATTTATATTTGTTTTGGGACGGCGGATATTGGTTTTATCTTTCCGGCGGAACGCATTGTCTGACGACGGAAGTCGTGCGTATGTATAACGCGATGAAAGATAAAGGCGTTCCCGTTCTTCTCGGACACGCCGGGCAAATAGTAGATAAACTGCTCGGAAACGACGATCTCGGAATTATTCCGAATAACGATATGGGGTGGCGTTATTGGTACGGCGGATTCCCGAAAGACGACGTAATAAACTTCGTTCAATTAAGCGACGGTAATGCGGAAGCGGTTATCAAAAACGCTACTTGGTTTGATATTGACGACATAAAATTGGCAGATAAATAACGTAAAAAGCGGCTACAAATTCGTAGTCGCTTGAATGCTTTTCGGCAAAATTGTGTTTTGTTATCATAATTCGACAACATAACCCCTAATAACCCCTTGACAAAATTAAAGAAAGGGGTTATAATGATGATGTAATTAAAAGACAAAGGGGATAAAAAATGCTTACATACGATGAAATGGTTGAAAAAACGCGTGAGTTTTATGATGAACTACAAATAGATATTTCTGATAAATATGTTGATTTGGCGGTAAGATCGTTGACGATGCCTCAATACGCAAAGGAATTTAACGATAAATTTCATAAAGAGATAGGTGATCATAGGGCATTGGCAACAGTTGGCGATGCCATATGTGCAGCTTATATTATGCTGAAATTTTATGAAGATAGTTTAACAGCGGATGACTTGAATAAAAAAAAGGATGTCTTACAAAATAAAGAGTTAAATATTGTAGGTGAGCAAGTATTAAAAGATGTTTTGTTCGCTCGAAATAATGATTTGAGTTCAAATAATGAAAACGAGAATAAAAAAGCATATGCAACGGCAATTGAAGCCGTCATCGGCTTTATATCTATAATTGACAAAAAATGCGTGTTTGATACTATCGATCAGATATGGGATAAGTATGTGGCAAATGTATCAACTTTTGAAGATATATGAAGCTTATATAGATGAAAACAACTTTTATGTACAATACAGAAAAATATATGGCGCATGAAAATGCAGATGTGAGGAGGTAATATGGTTGACGAAAGGATAAAAACCTTGCAAATTTCAGCTCTAAGCCGAATCAACTTTTGTTTCAAGGAGTTAAAAAATACCCCTCCTTTAATGTGGGAAAATAATGTTCTTGAAAAGGATAGTATCGAAATATCATCTCAGAATTATATGAATCTTTCTTCAGACGAAAAGGTGTCATTTAAAGAGACGCTGTATAAGTATTTGGATCGAGAATCCACAACGGAAGCGAGGACAATGCTTATAATCAATTATTTATCGGCTTTGTTAATAGAGGGGCGGAATAATCAGATTTCGATACACAAGAATTTTGGAAATAAAATGCAAGAAATCAGAAACTTCGAAACAGAAAATGAAGATACTATACATAATCTAAAATCAGCTCGGGATAAATTCTATGCGCACATAGATTTGGATTGGCAGAAGTATGCAAAATCAATTACATTTGACGAGTTTGAACGCTGTATAAAGTTCTTAAATGATTTATTTGATTACAGAGTTTTTGACTGATATTTGACGGAGGACGCAATGGATAATAAAGAACTTGAAAACGAATTATCGAAGATCAGGCAGGAAATATCCGAATTGCCGATAGGGTATATCTCGAAAAAGACGATTAACGGAAAAACGAAGCAGTATCTTCAATGGACGGAAAACGGCAAAAAGAAAAGTAAATATGTCGATGACGAACTTGCCGAAGAATTGCGTGCAAAAATAGAGCGTAGACGCGAACTTCAAAAACGCGAAAAAGAACTTACTTTTATGCTTCCCAAACCGCAGAAAACAGAGAAAAAGGAAGAAGAAAAGCACGTTTTCAAAACCGACGTAATGCTCGGAGAAAACTTAAAAAAATATGTTCGGACAGTCGCAAATTACAGAAAGAGAAATCTTTATAAGAATATTTGCGATTATGTTTACGGAGATGTTCGCGACAGAGTTTTTATTCTTTACGGATTAAGGCGCACGGGCAAAACTACGCTCATACGTCAGGTTATAGCCGAAATGAACGACGAAGATTTTTCAAAAACGGCATTTATTCAGGTCGGCGCGGGAATCGGTTTAAGCGATATAAATCAGGACTTAAAATATCTGATGAACGGCGGATACAAATATGTGTTTATCGACGAAGTAACGCTTATCGAAGATTTTATCGAAGGGGCTGCGCTTTTTTCGGATATATTTGCCGCTTGCGGAATGAAAATCGTGTTATCGGGTACGGATTCGCTCGGATTCTTCTTTTCCGAAGACGAGCAGTTATATGACCGTTGTATTTTTCTTCATACTACATTTATTCCGTACAGAGAATTTGAAGAAGTTCTCGGAGTAAAGGGTATCGACGAATATATTTGTTACGGCGGAACGATGAGTCTCGGCGGGGTTCATTATAACGAAAAATCTACGTTCGCAAACAAGAAAAGCGTTGACGAATACGTCGACAGCGCGATAGCAAAAAATATTCAGCATTCTCTTAAGTGCTATCAATACGGCGGGCATTTTCGCGCCCTCTATGATCTGTATGAGAAAAACGAGCTGACGAGCGCGATAAATCGCGTTGTGGAAGACGTCAACCATCGTTTCACTTTAGATGTTCTGACGAAAGATTTTATGTCGCACGATTTGGGCGTTTCGGCAAAGAATTTGCGAAACGACAGGCAGAACTCGAACGATATTCTTGACAGAATCGACAAAGAAGAATTTACTAAGCGGCTTAAAAATCTGCTCGAAATCAGAAACAGAGAAGAGCAGACCGTAACGATTTCGGAAGAGCATAGAAGAGAAATAAAAGAGTATCTCGACGCTTTGGATTTAACCGTGGATATCGATATTCAAACGTTGCCTGTCGGGCGTGAAAAGAACTTCAAAACCGTTTTTACTCAACCGGGAATGAGATATTCGCAAGCAAAAGAACTGGTGCAATCGTTGCTTGAAGACGGGGAGTTTCAGGAGCTTTCCATAGAAGAAAGGAATGCCGTTATCGAGCGGATTTTAAGCGATATAAAGGGCAGAATGATGGAAGACATCGTGTTGCTCGAAACGAAGATTGCAAATCCGAAAAAGCAGGTTTTTCAGCTTCAGTTTGCCGTCGGCGAATTCGATATGGTTGTTGCGGACAGTGCAAACGCGACTTGCGAAATTTACGAAGTAAAGCACAGCAAGGAACAAACGAAAGAACAATACAGACATCTGATTGATGAAGAGAAACTGAAAAGCACGGAATTCAGATACGGGAAAATCACGAAAAAAGTTGTTATTTATCGCGGAGAAAATACGACTTTGGAAAACGGAATCGAATACAGGAACGTAGAAGAATATCTGAAATCGCTTGTCTGACCTGAAATTGAACAGTTCGAAAACGAAGAGCAAAAAACGAAAAAACAAAAAATAAAAAACTCGAAATCGCAGGTAAACACAGCTATTTCGGGCAACGCAGACATCTGAAGAACCTATTGAAATCTGAACCTTTATGGTAAGACATTTCAATAGGTTTTTCTTTTATCCCTTTATTTGAAAGGGCTTCAGCGTTATTTTGGTCTAAGTGTTAAATTTAGAATAATAAAGGGCGAGATGTTTTCTCGCCCTTTGCTTTATGCTACCGACTTTTATTAATTATACGCATTCCGGATCTTCTATATTTTCTGAATTTTATTTCGATATCACGGTAAGTCGATCAAAGTACACCGTCGCGTCTACGCCGGTTCTGATGACCAGAGAAAAATTTTTCAGAACGCCGTTTTTCGTAAGAGTATCCGTCATAGCGACGGAATCTTTCAATAGCGGCAACAAATCGATTTCGATCCATTTGCCGTATACGCCCGATAAATCGCTGTCGAAATTTTTATCGCCGTAAATCTTATTGTTCGTATCGTCGTAAATTCTGACGTTTCCCTTCGGCATTTTCTTATCACTTACAACCATAAGTTTTATCTTCATTTCGAGCAGATCGTCGAGGTTATATGCTTTATCGCCTAAACCTATTCCTATGCATACGAGATTATTACTGCTTTTCGAATACACATCGCCGTCGTATCCGCTCGGCACAGACGAAAAATCCGTAACTTTGCTTGCCTTAAAGGAGTTGATCCCGTCGGTCGTAACATCTGCGTTTATATCCGTGCCGTTAAAATCGTAGACTGTTTTGGTAAGTTTCGGTATCGGCTCGCTTTGCTCGTCGCCGCAGGCGCAATATCTTTTACGCAGTCCGCCGTGTTCCGTAGTAGCGGCTGTAACCACTTCCCATTCGCCGTAAACGTGAGTGCCGATAGTTTCAATCACTTCCGATTCGTATAGTCCGCAACCGCAATATCTGCGTTTTTCTCCGTTTTCAATGCAACTGCCCCTTTTTACGATTTCCCAATCGCCGTACTTGTGCGCACCATAGGAGTTTTCAGGCGACCCAAGCATCAAATGTTTAATCGAATAGATATCGTAATCGGTAAGCCCGACTACGGTTTTAAGATAGTTTGCTATTGCGTCGGATAAAGTTCCGCTATCCGTTTTATACGTCGTCATTATGTGTTTGTACGCCCTGTCGAACGCTATAAGGTTATCGGTATTATCCTGCATAACTCCGCTTTCGTCGAACGCGCATCTGCCGTCGGTCAGCGTTATGTTCGAACGCCATCTTCCGCCGAAATAAAACGAGGTGATCTCAAAGTCTTCGGCTAAATCCTCGTACGACGCGCCCAAAAGTCCGTTTAGTAAGAACGCTATCGTCCCCGTTCTGTCGGCGCCTGCCGAACAGTGGAATACTATCGGATAATTTTGTTTAACGGCAAAAAGTTCGAAAATCGTTTTGAGATTCTTTATCGCTTGCGTATCGGTCGGTCTTGAGACGTTCAGTTCGGGGAATATATAATCCCACTGCAAAATACCGAGTTTATACTTCGTTATCTTGTCGCTTATGGAATCGGTCGTGCTTTCAAAACGTAAATCTATTTCGGTTTTTACGCCGAGTTCGTCTACGAGTGTTTTTCTTGCTGTATCGTCCGCTCCCGCTATTTCGGGCGTGCGGTAAATAAGACCGTACTTTATCTTGCCGTCGGCAGTCACTCTGCCACCCATGTCTCTTACGTTTTTGACGTTTCCGCAATAAATCGTTCTTATATCGCTTGCTATCTTAAAAGAATCGTCTTTTATCGGTTCGCCCGTTCTGTCTGATATGCGATAATAATACGTATCGGGGACAAGGTTATACAAGTTAAGAGAAGTCCCGGTTAAACCTTCTTGCGAATATATCGTATTTTCAAAATTTTCATCGGTCGAAAGTTCGAAATTATAGTATGCCGATCCCGTCTTTATCCAGGATATATTCACACTCTTTACTTCGTCGCCGGTCACCCCGCTGTTTTCATAGAGATATTCCGCCTTGTTCGTTGCCGCTAAATATCCCGAAACTATGCGTGGCAATATGTCAATTTCATCGCCATCGTAAAAACCGCTCGTATCCGTTTCGTATCGCGCGACGAGGATCAGGTTTCCCTCCGTTCCGCTCGTTATTTTATAGTTCTTCATTGGTTTTTCGTCGTCAACCGACCACCCTTTGAATATGGATTTTCTTTTATATGGTCTTAACGAAATATAAATGTCGTCGTCGGTATTTTTATATTCGGTCGGCATTTCGGCAAGTTTGTCGTCGTCGATCGTTCCGCCGTCAAAATCGTACGTTATGGTATAAGTTTGCTCGGTTTTTTTCAGCACTACGCGTGTTTCTCTTTCGTTGCAACCTTTACAAAAACGCTCTTCGAGTCCGTCTTTTTCAAACGTAGCCTCTTCTACCGTTTGCCACTCGCCGTAATCGTGAACGTGAGCGGACGGAGTACGCTCGGGTTCTTCTTGTTTTCGACAGCCGAACGCCGTAAAAGTTGCTACCGCCAACGCCATAGCAAGAATAATGATAAACAATTTCTTCATTTTATTCACCTTATCATATAGCATACAAAGTTAACCACATTATACTATTCCATTCCCACGTTGGCAATATCCTGAATATTGTTTTTTTTGCTTAATATTTGTTTTTACGTTTTTCTGATTCATAACCGTCGGTAAACCGGTGGCTTGCACCCGCCATAGAAGGGTGATACGAGTATCGTTTTTATCATAGCATCATATCGCAATCGATGGAAATTTGTCTGTTTTAGAACCGACAAAAATGCAAAAAATATAAACTTTGTAAGGAGAAAACACGAAAAAAGAAGAAACACAACAATGGTAGGGGATCGCGAGTGCCCTGACGAGATAGCGGTGTAGCTATTTCGTATTACAAAGCCATCTACGTTGACCGAAATTACTGATTCGGTTAAAAAAGAGTCAAAAACAAGCGTTTTTGGCTCTTTTTTATATGTTTTTTAGCATTTTTGAGGAATTTTCGGCTCTAAAATAAATGTTGGGGTGTGAGGAAAACACTTCAACATTTTTTTGTTTTATGGCATAAAAAAAGTTGAGCATATTTGAAATTTCCAATATAATATTTTCTACGACAAAAACACAAAGGAAATAATCAATATGCTCAACACAAATATTATAGCAAACTTCATCGGATTACGCAACGTTACGATAGACAAAATTCGCGAAAAAACAAATTTTATTAAGTTTCACATCTCAACATCGAAATCAAAGCAAATTTGCCCTTGTTGCGGTAAGGAAACATCCAGAGTCCACGATTACAGAAAACAGACCGTTAAACATTCTGTTTTCAGAAGTAAATAGCTTTTGCTCGTTTTAAACAAACGCAGATAAGCTTTTTATCCACTCGCTCAGCGTGTGGTTTTTAGACCAAATAAAAATAAGGACGCGAGAGGTGCAATGATGTCTCACGTCCTTATTTTTGAATATAAATGAGAAAATATCGAAAGAAAGATTATAAAATAGAGTTTAAACCTATTGAAGAAAGGTTTTTCTTTGCATTTTTGCAAAGCGTGCGATATTGTTGTGGCGATATATCATAACGTTTTTTGAACAATTTCGTAAAATAACTGTCACTTGCAAATCCTATCTCTTCGGCAATTTGCGGTATACTCATATTACCGTTTTCAAGGAACGATTTCGCCCATTTTAGACGTACATTATTTAATCGATCCGTAATTGTTTCTCCCACATATTTTTTGAAAACTCTGCAAATGTGGGATTGATCATACGGAATACCTTCCATAATAGCATGAATGCCGCCTTGTATATAATTTTTTTTTGTAAAACGGGCAAGCATATTTTTAAGCCAAATCGGATAATTTGTTGGTTCTTGGTCGAAATTGGGTAGTTCAATAACGCTTAATAGGGTGGCGAGTGACGCCTTTAGCGTAGGCATTACCGTGTTGGGGGAGGACAAAGAAAATTTTTCAAATAAATTGTTGATCTTTGTCCAACAGTTTTCAAAATAACTGAGTTGTTCTTCGGATAGCTCTGCATACAGGCATTGTGGGCTTTTTTTTATTTTTTCTAAGAGATTTTCTGATAAAAAATTACAAACGGAAGAGAATAAATCTTGTGATATACATAAGTCACGGTGAGTGCATTCCGAATTGTTTTGAAAGCGTTTGTAGGTATGGAGGTCACCGGGGCGTAGCAAGATGACGTTTCCCGGTTGTAGCGTTTTCTTTTCTCCGTTGCAAATATGTTCTATGCTACCGTCGAGAACATAGGCGATTTCGTAATAGAGATGAGTGTGTAGATGGTCATCATCTTCATATGTTAAATGAGACAGAAAACATTTGTCAGGATACAAACTGCCTGTATTTTGTCTTACATCCATAAAAGGTCTCCTACAAAATTGTACTAACATTATATACTTAAAACAGCAAAAAGTCAATTGAAGGGGAAAGAATATTATCAATTCGCTACAATATGTATTAATTTTTCATCCGTAAATTTATTTGACAGAAAAATATTTTTCAGAAAAATTATCAATACAGAGCAGATTTGTGCAAAAAATAGCACTTGAATTGTCAAATTAATTATGCTATAATAAAAATATAAAAAGCATAGGAGATCAGCTAATGAAAAGGAAAATTCTTGTATTATTTTGCGTGGCGGTTATGACGTTTACGGCTTTGCCGATGGGTGGGTGTCGCAGAACTTCAGGCGATCAAGAAATCGATTCGTCCAAAACGCAGTTATATGTCGGAACGCTCGACCAGGGTGTCGGAAAAGGTTGGCTCGAACTTGTTGCCGACCGGTTTGAAGAAGCTTTCGCCAATTATGAATTGAACGGAAAGAAGGGCGTGCAAGTGCTCGTAGAAGGCGTAGACAGGGCAACATCGCTAATCAATAATTTTAAGCGTGAACGCGTGGAGGTGGTATTCAACGAGGGGGTCGATTACGAAACGTGGGTGAATAAAAAGTTGCTTTTGGACATTACCGACGCAGTGAGCGGCAAGAATGCCGATCTGAGCGCTTACGGCGATCCTGAAGGAACGACGATCGAGAGTAAAATGGACGAAAGCGCGGCGGAATACTATAAGACGGACGATAATAAATATTATGCGATTCCGTTTTATGAAGATACCAACGGAATTATGTTCAACGTCGATCTTTGGGAAAAGTACGGATTTTACTTCAAGGATGGTGGCGGGTGGACAGGCAATGTTAAAGAAGCGACCGTCGGACAGGACGGCAAGAAGGGTACTTATGACGACGGATTGCCCCGCACATTCGACGACTTCTTTGCGCTGTGCGAACATATTCAGCAGACAAAGAGCACAAAGGGAGGACAGCCGCTGATTCCTATCGCATGGAACGGGAAGTACGACCTTTCGTATATCAATTCTTTCTTGTTCTGTATGGCTGCCGATGTGGATGGGGCGGATCAGTACAGTCTGAACTTTACTTTCAACGGAGAAGCGGAAGGCTTAATCACGGGCTTTGACGGCACAACGCCGATCATAAGCCAAACGGCAGAGACGATTACAGACAAAGACGGTTACAAGCTCTATAGGCAACAGGGGAAGTATTATGCACTCAAATTTATCGAAACCATTATCGATGAAGGGTATTACAGCAATAAAATAATGAATAAAGCTACCATCGACCATAAGACCATGCAGGCGTATTTTATTAAGACTGAAGATGCCAGCCAAGGGGCGCCTTTGGGACAGGAAATCGCCATGCTCATTGAGGGAACGTGGTGGTTTAACGAGGCGGACGAGTATTTTCCCACAAATGAGCAGTATGGCGGCGGGAAATATAAACAGCGATTCGGTATGATGCCACTGCCCAAGCCTACGGAAGATCATGTGGACGGCACGCACACTTTATTTAATTCCAAGCAGTCTGCTGCCTTCATCAATGCGAATATCGACGAAAGCAAAATCGAGCTTGCGAAAGAGTTTCTTAAATTTGCGCACTCCAACGACAGCCTTGTGGAATTTACCGAAACGGTAAGTCTTTTAAAACCATACACATATACGCTTAGTGGAAACAATAAGCTTACTTATTATGCCAAACAGTTGCTGCAGGTGAAAGAGGCGTCTGAAAACGTGTATCCTTTTGCCGATTCGCGGTTGTTTACTCGGCAGAAAGGAACTCTGTTGAGCGCTTCATCATGGGCGGTGATAATCGGCGATCACAGTTACAACCATCCTACAACCGACTTTTTGGGCGGCGTTTCCGCAGAAGATTATTTTAACGGATTGCTGTTCGCTGATAAAGAGTATTGGCAGGAAACGTTCCAGAACGACTTCAAGTGATTTGTGCGCCCGTAAATGTGTGAAATTTATCAAACGGTAATACGGAAAGGGGAGGTAAGCGATGCAGAACGATCTTTTAGAACAACGATTGCCCGTGAAAAGCAAGAGTCTGAAACGGAAGAATTTGTTAAGGAATAGTATCTTCTACGTTGTCATGGCGGGTATACCGATTTTACAGGTAATCATTTTTTACATCTATGTTAATTTCAATTCCATTTTGCTCGCGTTTAAGACATACGATGAAGTTACGATGTCGTATAAGTGGCTGTCGGGCGGCGCATTTTTTTCAAACTTTCAGGAGTTTTTTCACGATCTCACAACGTTACCCTTCCTGAAAGCGGCGTTCGGGAACACCTTTATGATGTTCGGTCTGGTGCTGTTGGTCAGCTATTCGGGCGGAATATTGCTTTCAAATTATATTTATAAGAAACGCCTGTTTGGTAAGTGTTTTCGTGTCATTCTGTTTACGCCGTCCATGATCTCCGGCATTATCATGGTCACGCTGTTTCAGTTTTTTGCCGATGCCGCGGTGCCGGTGCTGACCGGTAACGCCACGGTAGGACTTCTGGCTGATACTAATACCGCCTTTCCAAGCATTATCTGCTATACGTTGTGGTTAGGTTTGGGTAGCGGGATGCTCGTATATGTTGGTACGATGGGCAGTATCAATGATTCCATGGTAGAAGCTGCGCAACTTGACGGTTGTACGCCCATGCAGGAGTTTTTCAAAATAACGCTTCCGACTATCTATCCGACCATTTTGACTTTCTTTGTGGCGAGAATGGCGGGAATCTTTGGCGAACAGATCAATCTGTTTACTTTTTATGCGGCAGACGCACCGTATGATTATTACACCTATGGTTACTGGATGTATGTACGGACGTTGGCAGGGGAGGCAAACTATCCTCTTTTGGCTGCGGCCGGTCTGTGTTTCACACTCTTGCTGGCGCCGTGTACGCTACTTGTTCGCTGGTTGCTCAACAAGTTCGGCCCTTCAGCCGATTGATTTTACGGAGGTGAAAAATGCAGAATATTAAGACAACGATGAACGATTTACGAGCGTCGCTGAAAAGGACGTTGCTCAAAGCCGGGCAGCGCTTAAAAAATATTTTTACGACGACAAGTCCGCTTTACATCGTCGCTTTCCTTATTTTCGTGGCTTATACGGTCTTTTTGCTGTATCTGATCGTTTGGGGTTTTTTAGCTTCGTTGAAGGGGTCGGAAGAATTCCTCTATAACGTCTTGGGGTTTCCGAAGCAATTTCGGCTGTCTAACTATCTTGATGTATACGACTTCATGCGTGTGGAGGTAAAAACGGCAGGCGGCACGCGGTATGTGTATATGGAAGGAATGCTTTTGAACAGTATTCTCGTGGCGGTGGTAGGTTCGATTCTTCTGGTGGCGGCGCAGTGTTTTACGGCGTACTGCGTTGCGAAGTTCAACGACTATCCTATTTCCAAAATCTTATATACCTTTAACATCATTACGATTATTCTGCCTATTGTCGGTTCGGGACCTTCGCAGTTGCATGTCATGCATGCGCTTGGATTATACGACACAATTTTTGGTTTTTGGGTGACGAAACTGCACTATATCGGGATGGACTTTATGATATTTCATGCCTACTTCAAATCTATCTCAAAGGAGTATTCGGAGGCGGCGGAGATCGATGGGGCATCGCAGTTCGATATCTTTTTTCGAATTATGCTTCCGCTTGCAAAGGGGATATTTTTAACATTGTTCCTGACGGAATTTGTGGGAATGTGGAACGACTACCAAACTCCGCTTCTTATCATTCCCAACCATCCCACCCTTGCTATTGGTGTGTTTGAGTTCAGCAGGGGAACGGGTAATGCTACTTCCGATCTGCCACATAAAGTTGCGGGCTGTATGATTCTGTTTTTACCCATTTTTATAGTCTTTCTCGCTTTCCACAACAGATTGATGAACAACGTGACGATGGGCGGCGTGAAAGAATGAAAGATTATTTATGAGAGGAAAAGATGAAAAAAACCATAAAAAATAAAATTCTTGTGTTTTTGTGTTTATTGGCGTGCTTGATGGGGTGCGTGGCTCTTCCCGGCTGCGGAACAAAAGACGATGGGAAAGGAGAAGAATCACATATGAAGGAGACGCAATACTATCTGATTGAAAACAGCTCGACCGAATACAAGGTCGTCTATCCCGAAGTTCACGGTTCGTATATCGATACCGCAATAAAGGAACTTCGTACATTTTTGGGTGAAATTACCCCCGGCATCACGATAAAGGTGTCAGCGGATACAGGGCTTACGCATACCGCCGATGCAAAATACATTTCTTTAGGTGATACTGCGCTGTTGCGCTCTGCCGGTATTACCGTCGATAAAGGAAAGCTGGGTACGGATGGATACGCCATTATTACTAAAGATCAGAGCATATATCTCGTTGGCGGCAGTACACACGGCACTCTTTTCGCTGTGTACGAGTTTTTGGAAAGGCAGTTCGGCTATCATTTTTATGCAAAAGACTGTTATGATCTTGAACGGGACGTAACCGAGAAAAAACTCCTCGATTTCGATTTGACCGTGACGCCTTCCATTGCCGTGCGGTATATGGCAGACGGGCAGTTCGTATCAGTGATAGACAACGAATCGGCGCTGAGAATGCGTTCTACTCCGCAGGACGATTTTATCGTAACCGCAAGAGACAGTAATGGCGGTGTCGGTAACTGGCATACGACGCAGTATATCTTGCCGAGGAACGAAAATTCGGATCATCCCGAATGGTTCGGATTCGGCAGTACGGGCGCAGCCACCCAACTTTGCTATGCGGGCAGACCTGTCGCTTCAGGTACGGACGGCAAAAAGCACGGAGAAGCCGATCAAAGCGCGCTTGTCAACGCTTTGGTAGTATCAATGGAAAAGCTCATCGATGCAAAATTCCGCAACGATACCAATGACAGCGAGCTGTTCTTCTGTCTTACGCCTGCCGATAACTTCGACTGGTGCGAGTGTGAATATTGCAAAGAGATCACCGAGGCATATGGCGGGTCAAATGCCGCATCGTACATCATGGTTGCTAATAAGGTGGCGAAAAACCTTCAAGAGTATATGAATGAAAAATACGGCGGGCGCAAGATTACGGTGTTTATTTTCGCTTATCAGCAGACGGAGCAACCACCTGTGCGAGAAAATTCAGACGGTACTTTTGAGCCGATTTTAGATGGTCCTTACGGCAAAGACATTATTCTCGGCGACAACGTCGCACTCCTGTATGCTCCCATCGCCGCCGACTATTACAAGACGTTCGAAGACGATGTGAACAAAATCGAATATAAGCGCATGGCGCAGTGGAAAACGATTGCGTCGCACATCGCTATGTGGACGTACGATAAAACATTCTATACCAACTATTTTGTACCGCAGAATCCGTATAATTCGATGGACGAAAATATCCGCTGGTATGTGGAAAACAACGCCGTGTTCCTGCACGCGCAGGGGCAGACAGCCAATACGCAGATGACTGACTGGGGCAATTTGAAAACGTATTTGAGCGCACAACTCTCTTGGGACTGTACGCAGGATATCGAAAAATTGATTGATGGCTTCTTCACTGCTTACTATCACGATGCAGCGCCCGCCATGCGCGAGTGGTTTGACGATTACCGCACTTATTTTGATGAGCGGGCCGACTACTGGTGGGGAGAAGAAGTGCAAATCGGCAATGAGTGGGTGAAATTTAACTTCCGCACTACGCACGGTGGCGACAAAACAATGTCCGCGTCGCTCAAATTCTACGAGTATGATAGGCTGTTAAAGTGGAAAGCAAGCCTTGAAAAGGCATATACGTCAATTGAAAAGTACAAAATTTCCGATCCTGCGCTGTATAAAACATTGGAAACTCGCATCAAGCGCGAGGGGGTCTCGCTTAACTATCTCATCGGAACGATTTATGGCGACGATACGAATTTTTTTACAGCCGAAGAGAAAATCGAACTGATGATCGATGTTTACAAGGATGCGTCGGATACGGGGCTAACCTATTGGCGAGAAGTGAATCCGACCAGCGGACTTGGTAAAGACTATTATACGGTGGCAGGTCAGTTAAAGGATTTGCAGGGAAAAAAATAAAAATTGCATAGATCTATGCTTTACAAATTTAAAAAAAAGAGGGGGTAGCGGCAAAAATGGTTTCTATATAACACGGTTTTGCTCTATTCGGGCAAAGATCAAAGGTGCTGCAACGCAGATTTGCGATGCGGTGGCAATAGCAAAAAATATATTGCAAAGGAGTGAGTTATGAAGAAAAAAATTTTAGTTATCGGTTTAGCACTGTCACTAGCGGCAATGGTTGTGTGCTTTGTCGCTTGTGGTAAAGATCAAGGTGTTAACGATTCCGACAGCGGCGGCACGCCTGAAATGTATACCGTTACGAAGGCGGAGCCGGGCTACAGGTATGTGTGGGGCAGCCTCGATACGAACGGATACGAGGGGGAATCGCTCAATGATCTGAAGTTGACCAAGACGACTGCGACGGAAGGAATGGATTATTCATTCAACGAACCGTATCAGGAAGGTTATGAATTTGAGATCAATGTAACCATCGGCGGGCGGACATACGATATGACACCCCCCGACGGCGGCGTGTATACGATTCCGGGTAAAGACATCACGGGAAATATTGAGATTACTTGTATTCGCCATATCGAGGGACTGGCGGAGGCGCTCGCGGGAAAAGATTCCTATACCTATACTGACGGCGATGGAATTTACAATGCAGATGGTACGCCTGCGTCTTCCAACGGAAACAGCGTTACTTATGAAGGCGTATTCGACCGCGATGTCGGTGCCTATTTCCGTGTAACTGCCGTCGTTGACGAAGCCGATCTTATCGGCAACCAGGCACACAGCGATAATATGCAGATATGGGTAAGGACGAGAACAGGCACGATGCTTGCAGGAGAATACCTCGGCATCAACGGCGCATCTTACGGTTCGCTCTCTCTTCCGAGCGGCGCAACCTATCTGTACCGAGACGGCGATAAGACCGTGGAAGTTTTTGAATATTTCGTTTCTGAAACGAGTTTGAGTCAGGTGTACAGCGGCAACGAATTGTACGCTACGCTCATTTATCAGAAAACGAAAGATACGCCTTCCACCTGCGTGTTTGCGGGAAAGGGTAGCGAAGGAGGCGACGATTACTCCAGATATTGGTCGGTTAACGACGGGCGTTTCGACGACAAAGGCGTAGACGGCTTTGGTAATGCCACCCTTGTTACGAAAAACGGGATTTACGATATGTTTATGCAGGCGAAAACAAGCGACGGCATAACTATCGACGGTGTTCTCGACGACGCTGTGTGGGGAAGCAAAACCTCTAAGACATATAATTTCACAGGCGGAGAAAGCGTCACATACGCTGGATTCACGGGTGCAAACGGAATTTACTTCGGTGTAAAGGCAAAGAGTCGGAGTCTTGAGGGGCTTGACGATACCAAAACGGCTTTGCGGCTGCTTTTCCCCGATGACAAGAACTCTTCTGATTTGTATCTGCGCGCAATCGGTCTTTGCTGGCAGCAACGCGTAATGGGCGCAGAAGCGGTGAAGATAACGAAGGATAGCGACAATACGTATACGATTGTGTTTGAAGGATACATTCCGTACAGAGTTTTGCAGGCAAAACGTAGCAATTACGCAGATTTCGTCACGACGGACAGCGAAGGAAGGGTGACGAGTGTAGACGTAAATTTGTACTTTACCGCTCCTTCCATGAAAGTTACGGCAAACGGAGGTACGGAATCGGCAATTTGGTTGGAGAACGGATCGGCTTCTTCCATTTATAACTTCACGCTTAGCGCGGAGGGATTGAGCGATTATTGCGTTCCCGGTTACGATGTAACGGCAACGGATTCAGTCGCAAACATCTTCACAGTCACGGCGGCGGATACTGCTGAATACGGAAAAAACTATTCGTTTACGGTAAACAAACTTGTCGAAAACGTTGTGGTTGAAGTTTCTATCGCCGGAAAAGCGTACGCTATGGCCGAGCCTACTTCGGAAGGTGTATATACTATACCCGGCGCTGACGTTATCGGAAATATTACAATTACAGTACACGAGCCGATTAAAGTCGGAAAACCTGCTAACGTCAACTTTACGTTAACGGGCGACGATACCGTATCCATAAACGGTGTGTATGAATTTACCGTTTCGGCGAGCGCCGGCTACGTCGTCACGGAAGTCAAGATTGGGGAGCAAACACTTACCGGAACGGACGGCAAATACTCATATCGAGCAGGCACGGAAAACTTTACGATTTCCGTTACTGTTGAAACCATTCAACAGGCGCATGAGGCGACATTCTCAATTGCATTTAACGCTAACAACGGCACGGGCAGCACGGAAGCGACCGGCATACCCTTGACAAAAACGAATGTGGAGTGGGGCAGTACGATCAATCTTACCTCGGCGATCTCAAGAGAGGGGTACATCTTCCTTGGTTGGGCGACGAGCGCGGACGCGGACACGCCCGCATACGGTGCAAGTGCTTTGGAGAACGTCACTGCGTATTTCTACATGAACGGCGATATAAGCGATCCTGTCGAAACAGGAGAAACCGTTACGCTCTATGCTGTATGGCAGGCGGAGGAATATGCTCTTAATGTTGTGCAGAACGGATATGCCGATTTGGGCACGCATACAAACAATACAAAAGGGGCGGCGTCTACTCCCGATTATATCACCGTTTCGGCAACGAAAGCCGTATTCGATACGGATCTTACTTTTACGGATCCCTCAACTTTGTCGGGTTACTCCGATTATGAATTCGAAATCGTTGTTACAATCGATGGTATTAAGTATAACCTTTCAGCCGCGCAAGATGGTAAATATACGATTCCGGGCGAAGAAATAGTCGGCGTCGTATCCATCACGGTAACCCGTCATATTAAGGGATATGAAATACTTGAAGACAAGGCGTCCGTCACTTATATCGACGGAGACGGCGTTTACGGGGCTAACGGGCAACCTGTTGAATCGAACGGAAACAGTGTGAAATATGAAGGCGTGTACGATCCTTCCAAGGGCGCATATTTCCGCGTAACGGTTGTTACGAAATCGATTGATAACGAGGGTACCGCAACAACCAGTGATCAGATTAACGTCTGGATGCTTAAAAACGGCGGAAAGGCTGCAAGCGATGCCGTTCGTCTCCGGTTCGGGTTGAGCGGTAGCACGATCAATCAGAATCAGATTATTGATTTCACTAAGGTGGTTTATGCGTCGCCCAGAAATAACGACGGAACGTATACTTCCGTGTTTGAATTGTTCTTCCCGGCATCTGCGCTTACAAATTATGTCAGCGGCAACGACTTGTATTTGATGATTGCTTATACGCCGAGCGATGATAATAAGGCCCGCGAAACGTGTGTGTTTGCCGGCAAACCGAAACGTGAGGATTTTGCAAGATACTGGTCTCTGTGCGGGACGGAAGCAAACACGGTTGGTTGGCGCAACGGTATCCTTGTCAATGCGAACGGTTTCTACGATTTCAACGGTCAGGCGAAATTGAACGGCGTTACGCTTGACGGTAAATTGGACGAGTCGGCATGGAGCGGGAAAACCTCTGTTACTTATGCAGCGGCGGATATGGGAAAGACGGGCAAAGAAGAAATCGCCTATACCGGCTTTATGGGTACGGACGGCTTCTATTATGCCGCGACTATGAAGATTTCGTCTTATAATGTTGCGGCGGCAGATTGTACCGATACGCTTATCCTTAATTTCGGCTCTGACGGACTAGCGAATCCTCGTATCGAGTTGCAGATTACCGGTTTAGGAAACGTTAACCGAGTAATGGGCGGCGTAGGCGTGTACATTACGGAGGCTGACGGCTATTATACGGTAACTTTTGAGGGATATGTTCCGTATAGAGTACTGGGTGCGAAATGGCCATCGTTCACATACACGGAAGATTGCTTGTCTCTCTATATGGGATTCAATAGCGGAGCGAATAAACATTGGCTTAAAGAAGGTGAGTATTCAGGTTATGCCTATAATTTCACAATTACAAAAACCGGTCTCGTTTTGAAAGAGTCTTAATAAAACGAAATGGTAATCATCAGTCGGCGGACGGGAAACCGTCCGCCGAAAACACAAATAAGAGGTAATAAATTATGTATCAATTAAAATGCGCCGTTTCCGTTAGAATGAGCGACGCTGATAATCCGGAATTACTCGATGCGTTAAAAGAACAAGGGATTACTGCGTTGGAAATCGCCGCAACGGATATTTGCGCCGCTCCGTTGGAAGAGCAGGAAGTATATCTTGCAAAAACGGAAAAGTGGCTCGATTATTTTAAGGAGCAGGGCTTTATATTGCACAGTTTTCATATGAATTTCGGTCCGTATTATTGTCTGTTTAACTTTGACGACAAAGAGCGCGCCGAAGCAGTAGAGAGAACGCTTTCCCTCACCAAACGCGTTGCGCCGTACGGCTTTAAATACGTCGTTACGCATACGAACGGTTGGGATTTTCCCGAAGGCGGAGATCGTCGCTTAGGTATTAAAAATTTGAAAGATTCTTACCGAAAAATCGTTAAAGAATCGCCTTTGCCTATCGCCGCAGAGGTACTGCCTCGCAACTGCCTCGGCAATACTTCTAAAGAAATGCTGGAGATATTAGACGGCATAGACGGGCTTAAAACTGTTGTAGACGTTAATCATATTATGCAAGAAAAGGAGTCCGATTGCATTCGCGCTCTCGGATCGACTATTATAGGATTGCACGTATCGGACAGAGATAATATCAACGAAAGACATTGGTTGCCCGGCAAAGGAATCGTCGATTTCAACGACGTGATTTCCGCATTGGAAGAAATCGGATATAACGACTATTTTACTTACGAGGTGGCTGCGATGAAGACTGCCGAGGACGTAAAAAACGTGGCGGAAAACTATAAAAAACTGTTCCTCGAATATAACAGCAAGAGAGACGTTTCAAAGCCGGCGGTAATTGAAAAGAGAGATATATAAATATGTACGAAGAAAAAATCATGCCTTTTTTGTGGATGCAAGGTGCCGAAAAGAGTGCATTGGAAAGCGAGATTGAAAGCATTTACAATAATAATATGCGCGCTTTTATTGTTGAATCGCGCACACATCCTGATTTTTGCGGCGAGGGTTGGTGGCGCGATATGGATATCGTGCTCGGCAAAGCGAAGACATTGGGAATGCGTGTATGGGTTTTAGACGATAAGCATTATCCCACCGGCTTTGCGAACGATAAATTTTCGGAATATCCGGATCTTACGCAGTGGCATATCGCCGAGCGCAATGCCGATATTATCGGTTGCAAAAGCGGCAGGCTGCGCGTAGGGTGCTTTCCGGGAGACAGATTGCTGTTTTCGGCGGCGTATCCGTATAAAGGGAAAAATATCGACTATTCGTCTCCTGTCGTTTTGACAGCCGAATTTGAAAATAATTTTCTGTATTTCGATCTGCCGGAAAAACCGTATCGCATCGTTACCGTATGGAAAACGCGCGACGGAGGTAGAGACGATCGGATGGATCTCATCAATCCTGCTTCCGTGCAACTGCTTATCGACGTCGTGTATGAGCCGCATTACGCGCACTATAAGGAGCTGTTCGGCAATACTTTTGCCGGTTTTTTCTCCGATGAGCCAGGTTTCTATAATGATTATAACGACGGTGCACTGAAAAGAAGCGTCAATATCTACGAAACCAGGTTGGGGACGGAAGGAATGTCGTATCCTGTCAGCGACGAACTGATAGCAAGGCTGTATGCGCATCCTTTACATATTACAGAAAGCGACCTTGTCGCCCTGTGGACGCTACGCGATGAGCGCGACAGCGAGATTCGCTGTGCATATATGAATATTGTTACTGATTTATATGCGAAGCATTTCAGCGGAAATATCGGTAGATGGTGCTGCGAGCGCGGAGTGCAGTATATCGGGCACATTATAGAAGACATGAACTGTCACACCCATTTAGGTCTGGGACCGGGGCATTATTTCAAGAGCCAGACGGGGCAGAATATGGCGGGCATTGACATCGTGTTACACCAACTCGAACCTGGTTTCAATGAGCTGCGACATCTTGCGCCCATCAGCGACGGTTATGCCGATCCCGAATTTTTCGACCATACGCTTTCTGCGCTTGCTTTTTCCGAGGCATATATTGATCCGTACAAAGAGGGGAAATCCATGTGCGAGATATTCGGCGCTTACGGTTGGGGACTGGATATCACCAAAATGAAGTGGCTACTCGATATGATGTTGGTCGGCGGGATTAACCATTTTGTGCCGCACGCCTTTTGCCCGAACTTCCCGGAACCGGACTGTCCTCCACACTTCCACGCACAGGGTAATAATCCGCAAGAGGGTGCGTTCGGGTATTTGATGAAGTATGCGGAGCAGATGTGCGATTTGTTTTCAAATGGTGCGCCTGTCGTCGATATCGGCGTGCTGTATCATGCCGAGGCGGACTGGTCGGGACGAGAATATATGTCGGTCGATCCTGTTTTAAAAACGCTGCACGAAAATCAATACAACGCTTTTATTGTTCCGTCAATGCGGTTGGATTTTGCAGAGAAACTGAAATGCCTGATTGTTCCGTACGCCGAGTTTTTACCGCAAGAACTCAAAGAGCGGTTAAACGGATTGCATTGCAAAGTGCTTTATGCTCCTAAAGAGGATATTGCGGAGATTGTGCTAAAGCTGGATTCAATGGGGCTGCGCGACATAACGCTCGGTCATCCCGAAAAACATCTTAGGTTTTATCACTATCGTAAAGCCGGTAGTGAATATTATATGTTTTTCAATGCTGGTACGGAAGATGTTCGCGTTAAAGTGGATTTCGGACAGAAGGGTGCTTATAAAGTTTCAGATTATCTTTCCGAATTCGAGTATGAGACAGATGAGGACGGCGTTATCGCTTTAGATTTGCCTGCAGGCAATTCGGTAGTATGCACCGCTGGAAACGGAAAACAAAAGAAAGAAACAGGGCTTTATAAAACCATTTCCGGACAATTTAAGGTATCTCTCAGAAGCGGAAACGAAAAGGAATTTTCCTTTTACAAGAATGTATCGTTGCCGTTCGACGTTATATCAAAAAACGAGCAGCCTTCCTTTGTCGGCACGGCGCGGTTTGAGGCGCCTGTTGATTTGGAGAGCGATAAATATCTTGTAAAACTTGTCGGCGCAACGTGGGACGCGGTATTATCGGTTAACGGCAGACATGTAGGTAGAAGAATATGTAAACCTTATATATATGACTGCTCCGATTTTATACAAAAGGGTGAAAATCGCCTTTGTATAGAACTTTCCGATACTCTGGGCATAAATATTGCCGATAGGTTCTCTTGTTATAGCGCAATTGCTCCGTTGGGATTAGAAAGTCTGGAAATTTATAAGATCAAGGAATAATGACTCGATAGGTAGGTAGATAAAAAAAAGAGTTTATTTATCCCGTAAGGATATGTAAAATCGAAGGTAAAATAGAAAACAGCGAATCGTTGTTGTCAAAAAACGAATATTTACAAATCGGTCTTGCCGAAACGGAATATGCGGTAATGCATTGCGGATCGTCGATCGTTTTAGATTTCGGAAGAGAATACTGCGGCGGTGTACGCGTTCTTACTTATCATGCGGATGGGAAATGCAGGGTGCGCATACGCTTCGGAGAATCACTCGGCGAGGCGTGCGCCGAATTAAGGGAAAAGGGTGCATCGAACGACCATTCACTGCGCGATTTTGAAACGGAACTGATGCGGTATTCGGATATGCAATTCGGACAGACAGCATATCGTTTTATTCGGTTTGATATGCTTGCGGGAACTTCGTTGAAAATTAAAAAAAATTTTGGGTGTTTTTGAGTATTTTGACGTACCTGCACAAGGCAGTTTTCGCTGCAACGATGAACGGCTGAATGAAATTTTTGTTACGGCGTCGTATACGCTCAAACTGTGTGTGCATAACGGAATGGTTTGGGATGCCAGCCAAGAATAATCCGAACCTCGGTCTTGCGGCGTGTTTTCAGACTAATACTTTGTTCCGCAAATGTCATATACGGGTGTATTATGACGTTTGCGCGTCGCGT
Organism: uncultured Clostridia bacterium; assembly: GCA_934247225.1. Classification (GTDB taxonomy): domain Bacteria; phylum Bacillota; class Clostridia; order Christensenellales; family Borkfalkiaceae; genus UBA10281. The sequence continues at coordinate 72,624 of CAKQJE010000006.1, read as the reverse complement.
CTTAGCCTAAAAACGCGCCGCAAGACTTGTAGCCGAGAAAAATCCCTGATTAACTCGCCTCAAAGCCGTCTTTTTTATGCTTTACGTCAAATTCGACCTTGTTGTATTTGTATACAACTTCTGTCGTCTTCGCCATAAATCATTAAAAAATACGGCTTTGAGGTTGCCACATATATTAAATTATCGATACTGCAAATTTTTAGGCGTGCCTTGCGATTAAGGCAAGGCGTTTCCGTGGGTTAGTATACAAATACAAGCCGCGGAAAGAACGATGAATTAAGCGTAAGGCACGCCTAAAAATCGAGTTTATCAGGGATTTTTCTCGGCTATCAACCAAAACGCCGCTATTTTTGATGATTTGTGTCGAAGGCGACTTTGTTCGTACTTGCCGTACGGGCGAAGGCGAATTCGGCAGAAAGCGCGAAAATATCGGCGTTTTGGCGGGGTTCGTATTATTCTTGGCTGGCATGGTGCAAAGCGCGACCGCCTTGTCTGGATAGGCGATATGCATCCTGAAACGCTTGGTTTGCTCTGTTTATACGGAGAGCAGGAGTGCATTAAAAATTCGTTGCGTTTCGTACGGGACCAGACGACTCACCCCGCATTTATGAACAGGATACCGTCTTATTCTCTTTGGTGGATTGCTATTCTTAGCGATTATTACCTATATACTGCGGACGTTGCATTTTTACAAGAGAACTCTGCATATTTACGTTCATTGGTTGAGCAGTTGAACGCCTGTGTGGACGAAACGGGTGAAGTGCATTTTCCCGAATTGCCCGATCAATTCTTTTTGGATTGGGCAACATATCAGAAACAAGAGAGCCGTTCAGGAGTATACGCACTGTTGTGTTTAACATTGCAAAAATTGCTCCCGATTGCGGATATCGTCGGTATACAGACGAAAAAGATAACAGAGTTATGTCGGCGCGTGCGCGCTGATCTTCCGCACGGAAATGTAAAACAGGTCGTCGCGTTGCAGGCACTTGCAGGACATATTGGCATGGATAAAGCGACAAAACAATTGCTAATGGCTGACGGTGCGAAAGGTATTTCCGTGTTTATGAGTTATTATATCCTTCATGCGCTTTGCGTCTCGGATGGTAAAACCGATGCGGTCAGACTGCTGAAAGAGTATTTTGGCGGTATGCTAAATCTGGGTGCGACGACGTTTTGGGAGGAATTTAAAATTGAATGGGCGGAGCATGCCTGCGCCGTCGATGTGATTCCGAAAGACGGCGAAAAATATATTCACGGCGACGTTGGAGAGGATTGTTACAAAGGCTATCGGCGCAGTTTGTGCCACGGTTGGAGTTCGGGCGCCGTGCCGTTTTTACTGCATGATGTTTTGGAATACAAATCATGGAACCGGGGTTTAAGAAAGTGAGAGTCACCCCCTATTTGGGAAAATCGGACCGGATGAAAGGAAGTATTCCCACCCCATGCCAGACAAGAATAATACAAACCTTGGTCTGACGGTGTGTTTTTGGCTAATACATCGTTGCGTTCGCGTGTTATACATACAGTATTAACGCGCTCACGCGCCTTATCTTAGCCTAAAAACACGCCGTCAGACTTGCCGACAACAAAAAACGCCGATATTTTCGATGATTTGTTGCAAAGGCGAGAACGGTAGTACTGTACGTACATCGTCCGAGAATTTGCAAAAAAGCGCGTAAATAGCTGCGTTTTTGCAAGGTTCGTATTATTCTTGTCTGGCATACGGCAATATAAAAGTCGCTGTATCTAAGTGTGACGGTAAAGAGAAAGTCAAAATTTCGGCTCCTTTGAAGTCCGAAGTTTTGATTGACGAAAGTATTTGTTTTAAAACTGATATTGAAAGGTTCTAAATGAGTTTTAATAAAAAGGAAAAAAATAAAAATGAAAGGAAAGATAACGATTCCGACAGACGAGAGTTTTGTAGAGGGAACAAAAAAAATAGCGGAAATGTGGGGCGCGGACGCTGTGCGGGATTGTGACGGTACGGAATTGCCAAAGAACGTGAAAGAACTCGCGGATAAGGTATATAATACCTATTTTGTCGTGCGCGGGGACAATGATTGGGCAGAAAAGCATCCGGAAGAAGCGCATCGGACGTTTCTGATGAGCGAACGGATTCTTGCGGAAAGGGATACGCTTCAAATAAACCCTATGCAGGGATATTTCGCTCGGCAGATACAGCCCGATTGGGAAAGTGTGTCTTATTGGGAGGTGTACGATCGTACAACGGGCGAAAAACATAACGATTGGGCATACGACGCAAAATCGGGTTTCGTTACCGTAAAGAACGCGAAGGCAATGCACGAGTACACGGTGAACTTTATGGCGAAGGTCATATGGCATCCCGTGCAGATTTATAACTATCTCACCAATAATTGGACGTGCGCCAAACAGAAGATGTACGATCCCGCCTATCCCGCGACGGCAGAGTACATAAAAAAACATATGGAAGAGTGGTGCAAAGCCCACCCCGAAACGGACGTGGTGCGTTTTACCACTTTTCTGTATCAGTTTACCTTGATATTCAACGAAAAGGGAAAGGAAAAGTACGTCGATTGGTTCGGGTACGGGCTTTCGACCTCTCCGGCGATGCTAAAAGCGTTTGAAAAAGAATACGGTTACGCGCTGTGCTCGGAGGATTTTGTTCGTGAGGGGAATTATAACAGTCCCTTTCGTAATCCGGATAAAAAGTTTCTCGATTGGATGGATTTCGTGCAGAGAAAGGTAAGCAATACCGTGCGCGAACTCGTCGATATCGTACATTCGCACGGGAAAGAAGCAATGATGTTTCTCGGCGACGACTGGATCGGCGCAGAACCTTATGGCAAATATTTCAAGGATATGGATTTGGATGCCGTAGTCGGCAGCGTCGGGGGCGGCGTTACCGTACGAATGCTCGCTGAAATTCCGTATGTAAAATACAGGGAAGGCCGGTTTTTGCCGTATTTCTTTCCCGATACTTTTTTTGATGGGAACGAAGAGAATGCCGTGGCAGAGCTGAACAGAAATTGGACGACGGCGCGCCGCGCACTCATGCGCAAGCCTTTTGATCGTATGGGGTTCGGCGGGTATTTGTCGCTTGCGGCGAAGTTTCCGAAGTTCGTCAAACGTGCGGGAGAAATTTGCGAAGAATTCCGCAGTATTGCGGAAATAGCAGGTAAAGCAAAGCCGTATTGCGGTTTGACAGTAGCGGTCTTAAATGCTTGGGGAAGCCTCCGCAGTTGGCAGAGCCATATGGTGGCGCATGAACTGTGGTATCAGCAGATCTATTCGTATCAAGGTATCCTTGAAGCGCTGTCGGGACTGGCTGTCAACGTAAAATTTATTTCTTTCGATGAAGTTTTGCAGAACGGTATAGATAACGACGTGGACGTTATCATTAACGTAGGAGATGCTTATACCGCGTACTCGGGCGGGGAATATTGGGCAAACGAAAAGTTAATCGAAAGGGTACGCGCGTGGGTACGCGAAGGACACGGGTTTATCGGCGTGGGCGAGCCTACGGCATACGCAAAAGGAGGAATGTATTTTCAACTTGCCGACGTAATGGGCGTAGACAAGGAACTCGGTTTTACGCTCAGCGAGGATAAGTACAACATTGAAAAGAAAGAGCATTTTATCACAGCAGACGTAAAAGGAAAGATCGACTACGGCGAGGGGATGAAGAACATATATGCGCTGAACGGTACAGAAGTGTTGGATTTAGAGTTTTCAGATAGATTCAAGCGCAATGTGAACGTGGGCGAAGTGAGGCTTGCGACAAACGTTTACGGTAAAGGCCGGGGCGTGTATATAGCCGGATTGCCGTACAGCGCTCAGAACGCCCGGCTTTTATACCGCGCTATGTTTTGGGCGGCAGGCAAGGAAGAGAAAATGTACAGGGCGTTCTCCTCAGATCCGTATACCGAATGCAGTTATTATCCCGATAAGTGTAAATATATCATCATCAACAACAGTACGGAAAAACGGACGACTGTTTTTACAAATGAGCGGGGAGAGATGAAAGAAATAGAGTTACAGGGCGGAGCGTATCATATAGAGACATGATGGGCATTATAGAAGAATTGCATTTTTTGATCAGCGTGCCGGTAGCGGTGATTCTTGGCTATGAAAGAAAACTGAGATTTAAAGAAGTGGGTATCCGCACGCATACTATTGTCTGCGCGGGTAGTGCGCTCATTATGGTGGTATCGAAATACGGTTTCGGAGACAGCATTGAGGCGGATGCGTCGCGCGTGGCGGCGCAGATTGTATCTGGCATAGGTTTTTTAGGTGCCGGAGTTATTATGTATCGCCGGGATGCAGTATACGGAATTACAACTGCGCAGTGATATGGATGACTGCTGGAATAGGCATGACGGTTGGAGTGGGACTTTATATATTGGCTATCGGTACATTTTTTGGTCGTTTTTTTTCAATGTGTGTTGCATTCGAAAAATCCATATTTTCAGACGAAACAATCTTATGCTTATTGCATAAAATTTAATAAAATAACTACGGAAGAGCAAGACATTGACAAGTTGCCGCAAAATACTTCTTTGCGAAAAAAATATATAGATTATGTTAAATCAGGCAAGAAATCCGGCTGGGGCTACGGCGCATTTGTTTATTCGGATGCGAATGCGGAAGTGTAAAACGAGGTTTTAATTGCTAAATTCAAAAACGATAATGAAGAAAGGAGAATAAATCACGGAACTGTTTTACGAAAAATTACAAGACTCATCGCCCGTATCGGCAGTTATTTTGTCAATCGGGATCATACTTATGTCCGGGTTTTTAATGACGCGCCTTACCAAGATTTTAAAATTACCGAACGTTACGGCATACATAGTAGCCGGTATTTTAATCGGTCCGTTTTGTTTTAAGGCAGTGCCGCAGAACGTAATCGACGGTTCGGCGTTCGTATCGGACGTTGCGCTTGCCTTTATCGCGTTTTCCGCAGGAGAATTTTTCAGGTTCTCTTCGTTTAAAGGAAAGGGCAGACAACTTGTCGTTATCACTGTATGCGAAGCATTGGCGGCTTCTTTTGCCGTGTTTGTGCTTCTGTATTTTATTTTGCGGCTCGGTATTGTGTTTTCGTTGGTTCTTTCGGCTTTGGCTTCCGCTACCGCGCCCGCTTCCACACTGATGACGATTCGTCAGACGAAAGCGAAAGGCGATTTCGTGGATACGCTCGTTTCCGTGGTTGCGCTTGACGACGTGGTGTCGCTTCTTGCATTTTCGATAGCTATTTCGGTTGCGATGGCAACTATGGCGGGAGGCGTTGAAGTCGGCGCCGTGATTTTGCCGTTTATCTACAATATTTTGATGGTTTTGCTTGGCGGCGTAGCGGGATATGTTTTAAAGTTGTTGATGACGAAACGATCCAAAGACAACCGCTTAATCGTATCGATTGCTCTTTTGTTCGGTGTGTGCGGCGTGGGCGCCGCGCTCGGCGTTTCGCCGCTGTTGGCATGTATGGCAATGGGGACGGTGTATATCAATTTGTCGGGAGACGAAAAACTTTTCAGGCAACTCAACTATTTCTCGCCCCCGATTTTATTGATGTTTTTCGTGCGCTCGGGAATGAGTTTTCGACTTGATACTCTTTTCGACGCCTCTTCCCGCATAGCGGGCGTACCGCTTATTTTGATCGGTTGTTTATATTTTGTTGTTCGTATTTCAGGTAAGTATGCGGGCGCGTATATCGGGTGTAAACTGTGCGGAAAACCGCAGAAAACCACACGCACCCTCGGTTTGGCTTTGATACCTCAGGCAGGCGTGGCGATCGGTCTTTCCGAACTTGCGGCGCGGACTATCGGCGGCGTTACGGGTACTGTGATTCAAACCGTGATTATGTCGTCGAGTATTTTGTACGAATTGATTGGTCCTGCTATGGCGAAACTTGCATTGACGCTTTCGGGCGCGATACCGAAAGCGGGGGATAGCGTGTCGGGAGAAGTAAACTCCGCCGAAGAACAACCGTTGAAAAACGAACGAGAGGTCTTAATCGAGCGTATGCGTGAAATTCAGGAAGAAATCGACAGAAACAATTATGCTCGGAGCGAAGAAGAACGAGCGTTTACCGAGGCGGCGGAAAACGACGAAACGGAAGAATATGTTTTAAACGGAGAGAAGAATAGAAAATTTATCAATCGGAGATAGAAAATGAAGGATATAATCGCGAATTTTTTAGGCGAATGGTGCGTCGGTTTCAATGTGTGGGGCTTGGTATTCAAAGTGGCGATCATTGTTGTTATGTCTGCAATCGTGGGGTGCGAACGCGCCACGAAGCGGCATGCGGCAGGCTTACGTACGTTTATGCTTGTTTCTTTGATTTCCATGCTTGCGGCGGTTGTGGATAGTTATATAATCGGTACGCTCGGCGCGAAATTTTCATTTGCAGTCGGCGCGACGATTGTCGGGCTTGCGATTGTCAGTTCGAACACTATTTTATATAGTTCGAAAAGTCAGTTGAAGGGCTTGACGACCTCCGTTGCGCTGTGGGGAATGTGCCTGATTTCTATCTTAATCGGGCTTGATTTGTACACTGCGGCTCTGATTGCGTTCGCAGCGTTTATGCTGTGTTTAACGGGGTTTATGAAACCCGAATATGCGTTGAAACGTCGCTCGGATCATTTTGAAATTCACTTGGAATTAACGAGCAAAAATTCGTTGCAGGATTTTATTGCAGCCGTGAGGAAACTCGGACTGAAAATCGACAATATAGAGCTGAATACTGCGTATATGAACTCGGGTCTGTACGTATATTCGATTGCTTTGACGATTGCATCGGGCGAATTTAAAAAAGCGGTGAGGCACGATGATATCATAGCGGCGATTTCTTCGCTCGAATATGTGAATTTTTGCGAAGAGTTGGACTAATATAAAGAAATTATAAGGATGATAAGTTACCGGAGAAAAATATTTATTAAAGAGTGAAAAATCCTTTTGTGATTAAAAATCGACAGATAATCTGAAACGTATAGTTTGGCGTTTTTTGAGAAAAACAAGGTTTGAACTTACAAACAAATTGCGAAAAATGTTTAAAAATGCTTGACAAGAAGTTTTGCGGCGTGTATAATTGAAGTACTAAAAGGGAAAAAGCGGAACAAACCGTTTGTAAATTCTGTTTTAGAAAAATGAATACTTGTCGGCAAAACCGTCGTGAGGCGGTGACGCAAAGCCAAGGAACTTTATTACGAACGACGTGTCGTCTTGCGGAGACTGCAAGAATGAGAGTCTGCGTTTGGTAAAAGAGTACGCCCGGTTGCAATATAGTATCGTTAAGGATACTAAGTTGCAACCTTTTTTATTGCCGAAAATCTTTAGTGATTGTACAACAACAGACCGAACCGGCAAAAAAATGAGCAAACAGGCAGCAAACCGTTTGAAATAAAAAATTATAAGGAGAGCGTTATAAATGACACAACGGAAATCCGAAAGAAAGAACAACAGGAAAACAGCGGTTACCATAGCCTTATTGCTTGCATTAATCGCGCTTTTGTGCTGTGGGGGATACACCCTCTCCAAGTACGTAACCGGCAGCAGCAAAACAGGTACGGCGCAGGTTGCCAAATGGGGTTATACCATAGAAGTAAACGGCAGCAACCTTTTTGGCAAAAACTATAAGTTTGACGGCGTAGCAAGCAAGGCAACCGCGGAGACTGACGGTCTTACCGTAAAAGCAAGCGGCGATTATAACGTAATTGCGCCCGGAACGACAGGTTCCATGACTTTTAAGATTAAAGGGCAGGCAGAAGTTAAAGCGTTGATTGCAATGGGAATAAATCCGGAAAAGGATATCATACTTAAAGTGCAGAAAACCGGCGGGAAAGAGATTGTATATAGCCCCGTTAAATGGACGCTCAAAAAGAACGGCTTCGTAACCGGTGAGGAAAATACAACTCTTGAGGCAGTTGCCGCAACTTTCCACGACGATCCGGTTGTCGGCTTAAAAAAAGCAGGCGACGTGTTAGCCGAAACAACTTACGAACTCATCTGGGCATGGGCGTTTGAAGGGACGGAAACTTTTACCGGTATAACGGTTAACGAACTTGACACGATTTTCGGTCGTTGCGCAAACGACAAAAGTTACGCCGCTTACGGCGACTGGACGATAAAAGAAGTCTGCACGGAAGTCAAGTTTAACCTTGATATACAGGTAACGCAATTCCATTTCTGATCGAGCGCGGTAAAAAACAAAATATTACAGAAGATAAACGGCACGGAAAGACGGACTTTACGGAATCAGGAAGCAAATAAAAATATTTTAAGCGATTAAGAAGAAATTTTGTCGGGCAAAACCGAAAAAACTAACCGCATTAACGGAGTAAGAAGATGTTAAGAAACGAAGAAACAAAAAGAAGATACAACGCAAAATTAGCATTCGCGCTAGTTATCGTTTTCGCAATTCTTCTTGCTGCGGTCGGCGTTTCTTTTGCGAAAAATCTTTTATCCTCAAGCGGCGGGGACAATGCGCAGGTTTCGGCTTTGATTATAGATTTAAAAGGAAGTTCTTCCGACAATTTGACGATTGACTGCGGACAAGGAATCAAGGTCGCCGAGTATGACTTTGCGGTTACGAATACAAAAGACGGAAAAACGGCGGAAACGTCCTTCAAATATGACGTGATCGTGACCTTGAACGAGGCATTACCAAATGGATTATCGATAACCGTAGACGGAAAGAGCGGTACGGTTTCGTCGGACGAAAAAACGGTTACGTTTACGGATGTCGGGCGTTTTGCGGCGGGAAATTCGCAAAAGCACGAGCATATTTTGGCTTTTTCCGTAGTTAACGCAAGTTTCTTGTCGCAGGATTATGCTTTTGCAAATACAAGCGTCTCGGTGCGCGCCGAGCAGGTTTGTTAAGCAGACGGAGAATGTATATGAAAAACTTTGTGAAAAAAATTCGACGTAAGAGTATATTCGTGTTACTCTTCCTGCTTTCGGCGTTTTTTCTGTTTTCCGTAACTTTCACCATGAGCAAATACGTGATAGAAAAGCAGGTGGGAAATCTTACTCTGAATATAACGAGCATAGACGTGCTTTTGCGCGGTTTGGAGTTCAGAAAAGCAATGGGTACTTCTGTGACGGAAGTCGTGTTCGGAAAAACGGATGATTACGAGAGTGAAATCGTCGGAATCGAGCCGATAAACGTCGACGTAAAAAGAAAAGGTAAAATAAAACTGTACGTTAACGGGACGAAGGCGTATATTCTTTCAGACCGGAAAATTTACGCTAATCCGGATTGCTTTCACACGTTTTATGAGCTTACGGAACTGACGTCCGTCGATTTTTCCAACTTCGATACCGGAATGGTCACGGATATGCGCGGTATGTTTCGCGGTTGCACCAAGTTGACGGAGGTGAAAAACATCTCCTCGTGGGATACCAAAAACGTCGAGGATATGGAGTTCTTGTTTCGTGATTGTCCTTCTTTGGTTTCGCTTGACCTTTCCGGCTGGAACACCGCAAAAGTAAAAATACTCTACGGAACGTTCTATAATTGCGTCGGTCTTACATCGCTTGACGTTTCCGGTTGGAATACTGCCGCCGTAAAAAACATCGGCGACACCTTCTATGGTTGCAGCAGTCTTATATCGCTTGACGTTTCTAATTGGAATATCGATAAAGCCACGCAGATGCACTATATATTCTACAATTGTTCTTCCTTGACTTCGCTTGACGTTTCAAAATGGAATACCGCAGGCGTCACCGATATGAGTGGTACGTTTTTCGATTGTTCTTCCCTGACGTCGCTTAATATTTCTTCATGGGATACCGAAGGCGTCGCCGATATGAGCCATATGTTCAGAGGTTGCGGAAGTCTTACTTCGCTTGACCTGTCTTCGTGGGACACCTCGGACGTTACTAATATGAACAATATGTTTTTGGGGTGCGGCAGTCTTACTTCGCTTGACCTGTCTTCGTGGAACACAGGCAAAGTCAGCAATATGCGCAATCTGTTTCGCGATTGCAACAAACTGACAGCGATAGACGTTTCTTCGTGGAACACCGAAAGTGCTAAGGATATGTTTAGTATGTTTTACGGCTGCGGCAATCTTACTGCGCTTGACCTTTCCGGTTGGAACACCGGAAACGTTACAGATATGAGCCACATGTTCCTTAGTTGCGGCAGACTCGTTTCCGTATACGTCGGCAGCGGCTGGAATACGGATAACGTGTCCTCTTCCGGTAAGATGTTTGAGCAATGCAAAAAACTTAAGGGAGGACAAGGTACTTCTTACGACGACGAGCACGTGGACAAGGCTTACGCCCGTATCGACGGCGGGGCGGCGAATCCGGGGTATTTTACGGATATAGCGGATAAACCGTAAAAAATCGCTAAAAAAGTTGTTATTTATCGCGGAGAAAATACGACTTTGGAAAACGGAATCGAATACAGAAACGTCGAAGAATATCTGAAATCGCTTGTTTGACCTGAAATTGAACAGTTCGGAAACGAAGAGCAAAAAACGAAAAAACAGAAAATAAAAAACTCGGAATCGCAGATAAACACAGCTATTTCGGGCAACGCAGCCAAAAAACGGCGTCACAAGATGTGACGTTTTTTTTTACCTCTCGTAGGCTTTTCCCACGACCGGTCGTATGTGACGCGTTTTGCCGAAAAAACAATAAAAGAAATGAAGTCGGGTAAAACGCTATTCCGTCGCTCCGCTCCTTACAACCCCTACTCGGGGAGCCAAGTGTGATGGTCTATAAGTTTTTTACAGACTGTTATTCTATTAAGCCGGTGTGAAAGTCGGTGTGAATAATTGAAAAGCATTGTACGATATGCTAAAATTAAGGCAAAGACAAATCAGAATTAACGCGGGGGCAATTAAATGTATATTGAAACAGATAGAATGGTTATTCGTGACTTTACTATGAATGATTTGAGCGACTTGCAGGACATTTTGGGCGATGCCGAAACAATGAAGAATTGTGAACCGGCATATACCATTGAGAAAACGGCAGATTTCTTACAAAAGTTCTGCATAGAAAAGAAGGGGGCGGTTGCGGCTGTACACAAAGAAACCGCCAAAGTGATAGGATATATTCTCTTCAAAGAACTCGACAAAGGTGTATATGAAATCGGGTGGTTTTTTAACAAATCTTTTTGGAGACAAGGATTTGCTTATGAATCTTGCAAAGCGGTCATTGACTATGCTTTTGATAAGATGAATGCGCATAAAGTGCTTGCCGAAACTATCGATGGAAATAAATCCGTTAATCTTATGAATAAACTTGGGATGAAACCGGAAGGGATACAGAGAAACCGGACAAAAGACAATTTCGGGAACCAGGCTGATTTATACTTTTATGGTATGCTCTCAGAAGATAGACGGTAATACAAATTCCTATTTGTCGAGGTACTTATCGTACGATACACTCTCGAAAATCGCCCGAAAAACGAGATTTTGTCGTACATACACATCTTTGTAGTACGAAAAAGCTACAAAACATAAAAAGCACAAGATTTAGTAGAATTGAACCTTTGAGTTTTTGGACTGAGAAATTAAATAGGCAAGGAAAGTCGAGAAAAAAATTGTCGTCTGCGATATAATTATTGCCTGTAAGGAGTTGAAGGAATATGAAAGAACAGATTTTGGCTGTCCAGCGGATGCAGGATTATATCGAAAAGAATAATGCAGAAGAAATCAATTTGTCGGACTTAGCGCGCGCGTCTTTGTTTTCTCCGTGGTATTCTTATCGACTGTTCCGTGACTCTCTTGGGCTGACGCCGACCGAGTATATTCGTAAATATCGGCTTACTCAGGCGGCTAAACAACTTAAAAGCGGTAACGTAAAGGTCACCCGCGCGGCGTTTGACGCAGGGTTTGCCAATGTGGATACCTTTACACGGGCATTTTACAGAGAATTCGGGCTGAATCCCAGCGATTATATGAAAAATCCCGTTCCTGTCACCTTCTTTATTCCTTACGGTGCAAAATATCGAGAACTAAAAAAGGAGGACATCAACGTGTCGAACATTCAACCTATTTTCATTCAGGTTATCCGCAAACCGGAACGCCTGTGCATTATCAAACGCGGTAAGCAGGCGGCAGACTATTTCCCGTACTGCGAAGAAGTCAGTTGTGACGTTTGGGGTATTCTCATGAGCATGAAATCGCTCTGTGGAGAACCGGTTTCCATGTGGTTACCCGAAAAATACAAAAAGCCGAATACATCCACCTATGTGCAGGGTGTTGAGGTTGGAACCGACTACAAGGGAATCATTCCGGAAGGATTTGAAACCATTCATCTGCCCGAAGCAGAATATCTTATGTTTCAAGGACCGTCTTTCCGCGAAGAGGATTATTGCGAAGCTATCCGCACCGTACAAACGGCAATGGATAATTACGATCCGTCCGTCATTGGCTACCGCTGGGACGATGAAAATCCGCGCATTCAATTAGAACCTTGTGGACAGCGCGGATACATTGAGCTGAGAGCCGTGCGGAGGATTCAGAAATGAGTGAAGCGATTTTTGTCGAAGGATTAACGAAAAAAGTTATTGAAAAAGTAGACTAATCGCCCCCAAAAATACTTATCGTCCGACACTATTTTGAAAACAGCCCGAAAAACGAGATTTTGTCGTACATACACATCTTTGTAGTACGAAAAAGCTACAAAACATAAAAAGCACGAGATTTATTAGGTCTTGTGCTTTTTTGTTGCTTTATTTAATGCTTTTTGCGCACTTCGCGGAATATTTGAATTTAAGAGTCGCATTTTGACCTGTTTTTTTGAAAAACAGGATTCGAACCGACTTTTATATTGAATAAACAAAAATAATAAAAAAATACTCCCAAAAAGACTTGACAAATATTCGTCGTTGTCTTATACTCATACTAACTAATGTTAGTTAGTATGAGGTGGGTATGAAACAAGAGGATACGAAGCAAAGAATTATAGACAAGGCTCTCGAACTGTTTTCGGATCGCGGATACGATGCGGTCAGCGTCGGAGAAATTGCCTCGGCGGTGGGGATAAAAGCGCCGTCGCTTTACAATCATTTTCCGAGTAAGCAATCGATTTTCGACGCGATCGTTGAAACCACGGCTTTGAAATATGAAAAAGACACCGATAAAATAGATATCCACGTCCAGAGCGCGTCGGCGGATATTCCTATGATGATGACGATCGGCGAGGAAGAATTGTTTGAAAAAGTACGGCAGATATTCGATTACTCGCTCCGTAACGACAATATACGCAGGTTCCGCAAAATGATGACGATAGAGCAGTTTCGCTCTCCGAAATTCGGAGAACTTTATACGAGGCGTTTTTCGGAACGGCTTGTCGATTACCATGCCGAAATTTTCAGAAGCCTGATTGCGGCGGGAGTTATCCGAAGCGGCGACGTGAACGCGCTTGCGCTTATGTATGTTTCGCCTGTTATTACTTTGATAGGCGTTTGCGATCGCCAACCCGAAAGAGAAGCCGAATGTCTGGAAAAATTAAAGGCGCACGTAAAACAGTTTTATTTTATGGTGCATATTTCGGACGCGGATATTTCGGATAATATAGCGAAAAAAATCGGGGAAAACGACTAAAAACAAAAAATTGATAATCGTTGGCTTTTCAATGCAAAATATACCCGTTAAACGACTTATAGGCGCACATTTGCCTCTTAATGTCTGATGAATCGACTTAAAAATTTCTCCCTCTCGGCAGGCATTTGCGGAATTTATTGAATTAAAGGAGAAGCGAATGAAAAAAACATTGATACAAAAGCTGGGACTGCTCGGTATTGTCAGCTTTCTTTCTTATACGGCGGCGGTGATTTTCGCTCCGCTCGCTTATCCCGGCTACGATTGGCTTTCTCAAGCCGTGAGCGATTTAAGCGCGGCAAACGCGCCTTTGCTTGCGCTGTGGAATCAACTTACCGCGTTTTATAACGCGTGCGAAGTGGTTTGCGTAACAGTTGTTTGCATCGGAATACAAGGGCAGAAAACAAAACTTCTAAGAATCGGCGTTTACCTTTTTGCGGCTATGGAATGGATATCCTCCATAGGTTACAGAATGTTTCCGCTTTCAGACAGTGGTTATGCGGGCGCGTTTCAGGACGTTATGCATATGGCGGTAACCGTTGCGGTTGTGCTGTTATCCATCGCGTCGCTCACGATTATCATAATCGCAGGTGCAAAGAATAAGAATTGCCGTTCTTACGGTATCTGCGCTGCGGTTGCCCTTTTTATGATGCTTGTCGGCGCGCTCGGAATGAAAATAGTTCCTGCGGGTTATTTCGGCGTTGTGGAACGTTTCAGTGTTTTTGCTGCAACGGGTTTCAATGCCGCACTCGGTATTCATCTTTTTTGTACGGATACCGATAAAAAATCAATTTAAAATTAAAGGAAAATAACAATGACAGAAAATATTATTATAAGAAACGAAACAAAAGAAGATTACAGGAAAATCGAAAATTTAACCAGAGAGGCGTTCTGGAACGTTTATCGCCCCGGGTGTACGGAGCATTATGTGTTGCACTGCTATCGCAACGACCCCGCGTTTGTTCCCGAGCTTGATTTCGTAATGGAATTAAACGGCGAGCCTATCGGGCAGGTCATCTACGTGCGGTCGGAAATCGAATGCGACGACGGCAGAAAGTTGCCGATTATGACGTTCGGACCTATCGGCATCGCGCCGGAATATAAAAGGCAGGGTTACGGAAAACGCTTGCTTGATTATTCCATGGAAAAAGCCAAGGAAACGGGCGTTGGCGCGCTTGCGATTACGGGTAATATTCTGTTTTACGGAAAGTCGGGATTTGTCCCCGCTAAAACAAAAGGCGTGCGCTATGCGGACGATCCGGAAGCGGATTATCTTCTAATCAAAGAGTTGATTCCCGGCTTCCTTGATGGTATTTCCGGTAATTATAAAGACCCGGAAGGCTATTTTGTTTGTGAAAAGAACCCGCAAGACTTCGAACGTTTCGAAGCGACGTTTCCGAAAAAGGAAAAGAAGAAGCTGCCCGGGCAGTTGTTCTGAGCGGGGGGGGAAAGTGCAATGGCATCCGATAAAGAGTATCTTGATTTCATTTCAGAACGGTTATCGGGTCTGGACGATATTTCTTACAGATCCATGATGGGAGAATATATTATCTATTATCGCGGCAAAATCGTCGGCGGAATATACGACGACAGATTGCTTGTAAAGAAAACGAAATCGGCTCGGGAGCTTATGCCCGCCGCCGCTTGCGTTTTTCCGTACGATGGAGCGAAAGAAATGTTGCTCGTAGACGAAGTCGACAACAAAGAGTTTCTTACAAAGCTGTTTGAAGCAATGTACGACGAATTGCCGCTTCCCCAAAAAAGAACAATGAAGTAAAAGAGAAACTGTGTTCAAGAAAAGAGGAGGCAATATGAAAAGTAAAATTTATCCCCGTCCGCACGATAAACAAATCGTTTATCTTAAAGACGTTATAACAAAGCCGAACATCGAAGTCGGCGACTATACTATTTACAACGATTTCGTCCACGATCCGCGAGATTTCGAGAAGAATAACGTTTTGTATCATTATCCGATAAACGGCGACAAACTTATAATCGGAAAGTTCTGTTCGATCGCCTGCGGGGCAAAATTTTTGTTCACGAGCGGCAACCATTCGCTGAAATCTTTGTCAACCTACACATTCCCGATTTTTTTCGACGAGTGGGGGCTTGACGCGGAGAATATTCGCGACGCGTGGGACAATAAAGGCGATATAGTAATCGGGAACGACGTGTGGATAGGTTACGAAGCGGTAATTATGTCCGGCGTGAAAATCGGCGACGGTGCGATTATAGGCACGCGCGCGGTTGTAACCAAAGACGTTCCGCCTTACGCCATAGTAGGCGGAGTACCTGCTAAACTCATACGCAGGCGCTTTGACGACGAAACGATAGAAAAACTTCTGGCTTTGCGTTGGTGGAATTGGGACGATGAAAAAATAAAACGAAATATTGCCGCTATTCAGTCGGGAGATGTTGCCGCATTGGAGAGCGGGGAATGAAACCGACCGATATAAATTTTGAAAACGTTTTTACCCCGTACAAAGCGCGAAAACTTACAGAGGCTGATATTCCGGATATTTTGAACTTGTATTCGGGAAACACGGAATACTTCAAGCATTGTCCTCCGAGTCCGACCCGCGAAACAGTAAAAGAAGATCTGGTAGCTTTACCTCCGGAAAAAGAAGCGGCAGACAAATATTTTATCGGTATTTTTGACGATAATTTTCTTGTCGCGGTTATGGATCTGATTGACCGATATCCCGATGACAGGACTGCTTTTATCGGACTTTTTATGGTATCGAAAAGCCGACAGAGAGAAGGTATCGGGACTTATATCATAAAAACGCTGTCGCAGATGCTCGGGACAGAAGGATACGTGCGTATCAGGCTGGGATGCCAGACAAAAATAAAACGCACCTTGCCAAAACGCCGCAATTTTCGCGTTTTTTGTCAAATTCTCGCTTGAAGTACATATAGTACATCTGCGTTCGCCTTTACCAAAAATCATCGAAAATATCGGCGTTTTGGTTGATAGTCGAGAAGAACCCCTGCTAAACTCGATTTTCAGGCGTGCCTTACGCTTAATTCTTCGTTCTTTCCACGGCTTGTATTTGTATACTAACCCGCGGAAACGCCTTGCCTTAATCGCAAGGCGCACCTGAAAATTTGCGGTATCGATGACTTAATATATAGGGCAACCTTGAAGCCGTATTTTCTAATGATTTATGGCGAAGGAGACAGAAGTTGTATACAAATACTACGAGGGCGGATTTGTCGTAAAGCATAGAAAAAACGGCTTCAAGGCGAGTTTATCAGAGGTTCTTCTCGGCTATGAGTCTGACGGCGAATTTTTAGGCTAAGACAAGGCACGCGAACGGGTTAATACTTGACGTATAAGCCGCGAGCGTAACGATGTATTAGTCAAAAACTCGCTGTCAGACCACGGTTCGTTTTATTCTTGTCTGGCATACGTTAAGACAAATTTGTCCGCGCAGAGCTTTTGGCTCAAACAGGGTTTTCAGCCAACCGGGACAGAATCTGCGAGAGAACATTATACAATTATCGAAGCAGAAAAAGCTATAAACAAATGCAGATGAATGAAAGACCGAAGCTGAATAAAAAAACGGGTGCTGCCGCTTTCCGCAGCTTTTTATAGGCGGGTTGGATTTTACCGATTGCTTGTAAAGAAAACGAAATCGCCTCGGGAGCTTATGCCCGCCGCCGCTTGCGTTTTCCCGTACGACGGAGCGAAAGAAATGTTGCTTGTAGACGAAATTGACAGCAAGGGGTTTCTTGCAAAACTGTTTGAAGCAATATACGACGAATTATATTTACGATCTTAAAGCGTATCGGAAAGTAAAAGAAAAGGCGTCACAGGATATGTGACGCCTTTTTTGTCCGGTTTGCATTATTTTTCCCAGGCATCGCAAAGATATGTGCCTGGCCGGCATAATTAAGAGAATTTTCTTAATAATTTCTTTGGTTAACAAACGAAACTATTCGTTGTTGCTGCGGGTCAGACGGTAGATTTCGGGGGAGGCTAATCGGTATTTTTTGAAAATTTTACTGAAATACAGCGCGTCCTTATATCCTACGTTATTTGCTATTACTTTTACGGGTAAGTCGGTTGTTACAAGCAGCGTAGTGGCTTTTTTAATCCTTTCGTAGTTTACGTATTTTGGGAACGACGTGTTCAGATTTTTTCTGAAAAGTCGTGAAAAGTAGCTTTCGCTTATGACGAAAGCGTTTGACACCTTAAAGGCGGACAGCTCGGTGTCGTAAAGGTGGCTTTGAATGTATTTGAAAATGTCGTCGAAAGACTTACTTCTTTTCGGTTCGTGTTCAATGGGTACGGGTTTTAATTCTGCGAAAATCGCAAAAAGAGCGGAAGTTGCGGCGTAAGCCATTTCGATGTTCGAGCGGGGTTTATCGAAAATTATTTTAAAATACTTTTCCAAGTCGTAAAATTTTTCGGTAAAAAAGTATTTTTCGTCCGAAATCCCGATTGTTTTTAATATTTTTTTCGTTTCCAGACCGTTGAAATTTATCCAATAATACGTCCACCCTTTTATATTTCGGGACGGATTTTTTTTATATGTTACGTTCGGATGATATGTGATTTCCTTGTTCGGCGGCAGAATAAAAACCGAATTTTTCTCGAAAATATGTATCTCTCCGTCGATTTCGATTGCTCCGTCGCCGTCTGTTACATAATGCAACAAATAATAAGGATACTTATTTTTAAAGGATCTTCTGCGTAAAGAAAGTTTTGCGTGACCGACGTCAATAGGATAAATATCTTTTAAAATTGCGTTATTAACGTGATAATAATCTGCTTTTTTGCTATGGCTCATTTTTTTATTCCGAAAAATCCGAATGGATAAAGCGTATTTTATGGAAATAAAATAACATATTCAAAAGCCGATGTCAAACGAAAGACGAGTTTTCGATAAAAATAAAATACAACAAAAAATTCCATATGATTGTCAAAAAAAGATATTTACACGAGTTGTCGCAACGTGTATAATAACATCGATGACGGGGCATAGTTTACCCCGAATCGGTTTAAAATGAAAATTCAATCGGTCAAAGCGCAGATTTTTGTATTATCGGGCGCGGATCGGTTCTATTTTAAATAAAATTTCGAGGAGAAAGAAGATGAGAACAAAAAGAAAATCTTCAATGATGATCTTTTTCGCTTTGATTTGCATGGTTTGCGTTGCCTTAGGCTGCGCGTTTGCCACGAATCGGAGCGAACGCGTAAGCGCACGCGCGGACGGTGAGCCGATAGCGGAAATTTCTGGCGTTCAGGTCAGAAGCGTGGGCGGTACGGAAAACTTTATATTTTTGCTGAGCAGTATTTATGACAACGGCGTAAATGGTACGTTAACGCCGTCGGCATATAATACACGTGACAAAATAACGATATACACTTCCGAAAACGATGAAACCGGTATATCCGGTAACCCGCTCTTAGGCGGATGGTGGATGTATTCGTATTTCGGGCAGAACGGACTTTGTATCGCTTATAACGATCCGAACGATTATTCCACATATAACGGAACAACGATTTACAGCATTAAGATAGAAAAGGGTTGTGAGCTTCCTTGCGGGGACACAACTTACGTAACGGATGAAGATTTCGTCTTCGTCAACAACAATTTCGGCAATAACGATAATAAAAACGGCGCGTTTAATTGGACGTTGCAAACGAACAACCTCGGAACTGCGCATGTGAACGGCGTGCAGGTCAGAAGCGGCGGCGGAACCGAGAACTTTATCGCCGTGTTAAGCGACGTTTACGCTACAACCCCGACGGGAAAAATCGACATTGCAAGACTCAACACCAGAAGCAAAATAAAAATTTACACTTCCGCTTCCGATACGGAAGGCAAATTGCTTTCCGACAATAATTTTATCGGCGGCTGGTACGAATATGATCGGTTCGGACAGAAAGGACTTCTGATGGCGTACAACACCCCGAGCGATTACGGCACTTATAACGGTTCGACCGTTTATAAAATCGTCGTGGAAGAGGGTTGTCAGTTGCCTTACGGAAGCACGTCTTACTATACGGTCGCCGAAACGGTTACTTATTACAATCTCGAACACGGCAAAGATACTGCCATAAACGGAGCGTTCAGGTGGAGCAGGACCCCCGTTGAATACAAGGACGAAACCGTCGCCGTAACCGGAGTTCAG
Source organism: uncultured Clostridia bacterium (assembly GCA_934247225.1). Classification (GTDB taxonomy): domain Bacteria; phylum Bacillota; class Clostridia; order Christensenellales; family Borkfalkiaceae; genus UBA10281. The sequence continues at coordinate 52,942 of CAKQJE010000006.1, read as the reverse complement.
GTGAGAGGTCTCGGCAACCACGAAACCGATAGCGGAACGAAAGATTACAACTTCATCGTTCTGCAAAACGCCATGTACGAATTCGGCATTGAAAACAACGCCGCTGTGGAACACGACCTCGGCGTTATGGAAATCAACAGTTATATCAACACCTTGCAAAAAGTGAAGATTTATAAAAGCGCGACCGACGAAGAGGGCATAGCGCTTTCGGAAATAGGCAGCGCAGGTTGGTGGACGGAAAACAAATTCGCGAGCGGAGGGCTTGCAATAGAGGTTCCCGCCGACAAATTTAAAGAATACAACGGAAAAACGATATACAAAATAGTCATAGAAGAAGGTTGTCAGTTGCCGTTCAGAGCGAAAGGCTCGTCGGCGACCGATGTGTATTCCGTTTATACCACAAATGAAGCGGTTACTTATTACAATCTCGAATACGGCAAAGACGATGCCAAAAGCGGAGCGTTTAAGTGGAGCGAAATCGATTATATCGACGAACTCGTCGACGTAACCGGCGTTCAGGTAAGAAGTCTCGGTACTTACGAAGATGAGAACAGTAATATAAAAGATTATAACTTTATTGTTCTGAAAAACGACATATACGGCTTTGGCGTGAAGAAAGTAAAACAAGTAATAAACGGTGAAGAGAAAGAAATCGAAGAAGCAATAGAACACAACCTCGGCGTTGCGGAAATCAACACTTATCTCAACACGTTGAAGAAAGTAAGAATTTATACGAGCGCGACCGACGAAGAGGGCATAGCGATTGCGGAAATATGCAGCCCCGGATGGTGGACGGAAAATAAATTCGCGTGCGGAGGGCTTGCAATCGAAATCCCCGCCGACAAATATAAACTTTACAACGGAAAAACGATATACAAAATAGTGGTAGAAGCAGGTTGTCAGTTGCCGTTCAGAGCAGAAGACGCCGCAGAGACCGATACGTATTCGGTTTATGCTACGGAAAAAGCCGTGACGTATATCAACGCCGATTACGGCATGGATATAGCGAAAAATTATGCGGCAAATTGGTGCGACGAAAGCATCGAGCTTAAAAATTTCGGCGAAGCGGAAGTTACCACGATTCATAACCGCGCTTATCAGCAGGAAATCGGAACAGCGCGTTTCCTCGGTTTGTTTTTCAAGCAGGAATTCGAAATGAGTAAAGATTGCGCGTTTTATATGCACAAACTCAACATGCTCGATAAAATCAAAGTGTACTCGTCCGAAAACGATACCGAAGGCACGCTTTTAAGAGATATCTATCGTATGAGCGTCACGGCGCAAGGATTCGGCGAACCCGACGCGCTTTGCATTAACATCGATCCGAGCGAAGCGGACGATTCTACCGAAGATAACCCGAAATACAAATACGACGGACCGCATATGTACTGCGTGGAAATTATGGAAGGCTGTCAGTTCCCGCTTACGAAAAACGGAAAATACGGCTACGCGACGACAACCGTTACCAAAAAATTCTATAACAAAGAATACGGCATGACCGGTCCGATTGGTCCCGGAGAGACGGATCAGGACGGTACGCCGAGGACTTACGAAGCGTGGAGCATCGTCTGGGCGCAGAAAGTCACCGTAACGTTCAACGTCGTCGGTATAGAAGGTCTGACGTTCGCGTCGAAAACGTTGCTCGGCGGTTCGGAAATCGATCTCGAAGATTACCAACAGGAAGGTTACAGACTTATGGCGACCGATTCCGACGGCAACGAAGCTTTCGAAGTTTACACGCTTCCCGATCACGACGTTACGTTGACGCTTACCTATGTGAAGAAAGGCGGAAACGAATCGGTTGTCGATTCAAAGGATTCGCAGGGAACGAGTTCGGGCGGATCTTCCGGCGGGTGCTTCGGGACTATCGGTTCGGGCGCGGGCTTACTCGCGTTACTTGTTCTTTCCGTGTCGGGAATAATGATCAAGCGCAGAAAAAACGATTAAGGTGAAAGATTAAATGACTAAATTTAAAAAGTTAGTTACAGGCATGCTTGCGGCGGCGATGTGTTTCACACTCGCCGCTTGCGACGATTTTGCCGACAGCGACAATAGCGGCGGCGAAAGCAAGCCGTCCGAAAGCGTTGTCGAATCGGTTGACGCGGTTAATTACGACGGACTCGAACTTCATTATCAGAGTTCGGACGGTAAGCTCGCCGATTTTCTGAACGATTTTTCGCACAGAAATCTCAGATACGACGATTACGCTTTGGGCAGAACAACCGTCGGCGGCGGAACGGGATATTTCAAAAATTGGGAAACGATGAGTTTAACCTGGCATAACTCTTCCGCGGCGGCTCTCGGCGAGGATAAAGCGGCAAAGCTTTACGACGCTCTTACTTCGCAAGTTACGGGCAGCAATCAGGACGGACTCGGTATGATTTACAATACCGGAAACGGCAGAGAAGCCGCCGATATAGAAGCGGGAGCGGCTGGTATTCCGCAGGGCTGGCCCTTCCCTTATTGGAAATATTCGGTGGACGACCCGATGACGGAATTTAACGATTTATCCGTTCACGGTTCGACTTCTTTCGAATTTAACGACGCGACGAGCAAACAAAATCAGGGCTGGGTGGCCGAAAACGGAACGTTTAAAGTAAACGATACGAGTTGCGTTGCCGATTTTGTATCGAGTTGCGGCGCGGGCGAATACTTTGAGTTTTATAAAGCCGATATGGGGGGTATGCTTACAAAACACGGCGGAATAAACACGAAATATTCTCCGTTTTTGGAGCTTGACATAAAACTCAATACCGCGACGAACGTGGACGATTATTATATCGTGTGGCAAACGCAAGGCGGCGGCGAGACGTGGTACGAAGTCGCGCATAACGAGCTTGTCACCACGAGAAAGAATATGTACTCGGGTTATACCGATCGTTGCTATATCGATATGTCTCAGAACGAGAATTGGGATAATCAGATCGTCACCGCGCTCGGCATAAAATTCAAACCGCAAAATGCGGCGAAGAAAATGGTCGTAAACGGCTATATCAATTATATCAGATGCAGTTACGACACGCGTCAGTCCAACGCCACTTATCAATGGATTCTCGCGCTGTATAATTGGGCGCAATATACGAATAACGTCGATTATTTAGTAAAACTTATGCCCGCCGCGAGAAAGGCGACTTTGTTTTTAACGCACGCGTTGCAAGGCGAAAACGGTCTATTAGATATTTCGTATTTTTACGGGCATAACGGCGTGGGCATTTCTGAAAATGCAGACGGAAAATATAACGTCGATTCGGCAAACGGAGTAGGCAACGGCTATTGGGATATAGTCGCAAGCCCCGAGAAGAATCTCGAAGCGAATATCTATTTCTACCAGGCGTTGAAAGCAATGGCGGGTCTCGAAAAAATGGTGACGGACGCGGGCAAAACCGTAAGCGAAACAAGCACTGTTTATAACAGGGATCTTGCGAGCAAAGAAACGGTAACCTATAACTACACGGCGGAAAGCCTGCTCGAACTTGCCGAAAAGGTCAAAGCGAATATCGAAAAACCCGTGAAGGTCGAGGCAAGGGCGGAAGAAACCGCTTCCGGGCTGAAATACGACAACGTCGGCGGTTTCTGGAATCCGACTACGGGGCGTTTCGTTTCGGGTATAAACGAAAGAACGGGCGAAATTGTCGATTACGGATTCGTTTATTGGAACGAAGAAGCGATCTGCGCGGGACTCGGCAGCAGCGCTCAGCAGCTCAGCATAATGCAGTGGGTAAGCGGCGACAGAACGGTCGCGGGCGACGATTCGACGGGCGAAGATATCTATTTCTATGAATTTGCGCCTCGTTTCAACACCAAAGACTGCACGGAGCAGTTCTCTTTCTGCGGGTATAAAATCGCCGAAAGCCTTATTAAAAAATACGGCACGACGTGGCCCCGTCAGGTTCAGAACGGCGGCGCGGATATGTGCTGGGCGTATTACGACATAGTTGCGAGAGCCAAAGTTTTCGGTGCGGAAAACGCGCTCGAAAGACTTAAAGGCATACAAAGTTGGTATGAAAAAGTCGCAAAAGCCGCCAACGAGGCGAGCTATACGGGAACGCGTTTTTACGAGGCGTATTACGAAGCAATGGAAGGCGACTCGGAATTTCAGGGCGGAATAGAGGGGCTTTACAAGCTTCAACGCGCCGAAAGCAACGGTCCCGGAACCGTCGGACTTGACGCGGAGTTTATCGAAAGCGTTCTGCCTATCCGTTCCGTTCCCGACGCGATATTCGGAATGCAGTCGACCGATTATAACGGCATATCGTTCACGAACCGTTTGCCGGGCGGGCTTGAATGGTTTCAGATAGACAATATGAAGTTCGCAAACTGCGTATATTCGCTTCGGGCGACTAAAAACGGTTTCGAAATCCTTAATCTCAAAGGCTCGAAGAACGCAAACCATTACGTGTTGCTTAACTTCAAAAAGCCGAGCGGAAACTTCTCCGTGTATTTCAACGGAGCAAAGACCGACGATTACACCGAAAAGGACGGAATCATTACCGTTAAGGTTAAGTTCGAGGCGGTTAAGGTGACTATAAAATAACAAAAAAAGAGGAAATAATTATGAAAAAACTTATTAAAACGCTTTGTTTATCGCTCGCGGCGACGACGGCTGTATCTCTTGCGGCTTGCGGCGGCGGAACAAGCAACGACAGCAATAACGGAGGAAATATCGGAGACAGTTCTTCCGATTCTCCGAGAATCACGATTGCGGCAAGCGCGGATCCGATAGAACAGGAAATCGCGAAAACGTTTGTAAAAGCATATCTCGCGCAGCCGGGAAACGAAAACAAAAGATTTGCCGTTCAGCAGATAGGCGATCCTTACGACAGCTGGATGCAAAGACAGATGTTTGCCGGGCAGCTTCCCGATATCGTTCAGATGTACGATTATAAGGCGGAATATTGGACAAACGAAAATCTGCTCGTGCCGATATCAGATTATATGAAAAGAGACGGCATTTCCGAGGATGATTATTTCTCCGCCGTTATCGAAATGGCGAAATCGAAGTCGGGCGACGACAATATGTATTGGGTTCCGAGAGATTACAACAAGGTCGTATGCGTGTACAACACCAAAATGTTCGAGCTTGCGGGAGTCGCCGAGCCTACGGACGGCTGGACGTTTGACGATTTCGAAAATACCTGCAAGGCTTTGAAAGAAAAGGAAAGCGTGCTTAAAGGTTATGCGAGCAATAGAGAGGTATGGGCGGCTAACATAAACGTCGATTGGGCGGCTGTTTATTATCCGATCATGAAAAGTTTCGGCGGCGAGCTTATCGATACCGAAAACGGCACGGCGTTTAAAAACGAAGAAGCCGTTAAAAAGGCTATCGACTTCGTTTGCGGTTTTGTGGATAAAGGCTATGCCGTTTCCACGATCGACACGCCCGATACCGGTTCGGTGTTCGGCAACAAGCAGTGCGCTATGTGGTTTACCACTCGTCCCAACGTTCCCGACGCTTATAATAACGTCGACGGCAATATCGATTTCGTTTCGTTCCCGACTCTTACGAACGTTGAAACCTCGTATGTAGGAATGGGCTGCTCGGGCTACGGTATGACTACCGCTTGTTCGGAAGAAAAACGCGAGCTTGCCTGGGATTTCCTGAAATTCGTTATGTCCGAAGAGGGACAGGAAGCCTTCTGCGCGGCAGGCGGCGGCATACCGATGATGAAAAGCCTCGCCGCAAAATCCGACGCGGCGTTCAGAACGGTATATCCGAACCTTAATAACGACGCATTCGTCGAAAATGCCGACAGAGACCTTCCGATGACCTATATGAAAGGCTTTTTGCCCGAAAAACAGCTCGGAATTTATAATACCATACTGAACAATATGATGTCCTCTTTCTATAAATTCAAACCCGAAGAAAGAGCCGGGAGATTTACTCTCGTAAAGGGCTATATCGAAAAAACTTTTAAATAAAAACTAAAAAAATGCGGGGCTGTCCGACAGTCGGGCTTTTTGGCGAAGTCCGGCTAAGACAGCCCGCTGCCTTTACGGCTTAAAGGGGATCTTTTTCCCCAAAAAACGAATTATGCAAACAGGAGCATAAAATGACCGAAAAACAAAAACAAAAAATAGGCTATAACGTCGCGGGCTATCTTCTGGTGTTACCCTTTCTGATAAGCCTTACGATTTTTACGATATATCCGCTGCTTATGGCGCTTGCCGACAGCTTCTTTCTCGATTACAATCCGATAAAGCCTCACGATTGGTCGAAATTCGGGTTCGGAAACTACATTAAAGCGTTCACGGACGAAACCTTCCGGAATTCGATCAAGGTGACGCTTATTTATTCCGCGGTGATAATTCCGTTTAATATCATCGTGTCGTTTTTTATGTCGTATGCGCTCAGCAAAAAGATTAAGGGCATAAAAATCTACCGCGCGTTGTATTATCTTCCTTGCGTTATACCCGGAATAGTCAGCGCGATAGTGTATAAATATCTTTATTCTTACACCGATTACGGCTTTTTCAATATCGTGCTTAAAAAGCTCGGTTTGCCCAAAAGCGACTTTTTCGAATCGAGAAATCAGGCGGTCGCGCTTATTTCCTATATGAGCTTGTCGATATGGACGCTCGGCGGGGCTATGCCTTTCTGGATCGCGGGCTTTAAATCGATACCGAAAGACTGCGTCGAGGCGGCGACGATAGACGGATGCAAGGGGTTCAGAATGATATGGTCGATAATCATTCCCATGATGGGCGGATACATTTTCTTCCAGGTTTTAAACACCGTTATAGGCGTGCTGCAAACGGGGCAGGGAGTTCTTACTATTTCCCCGCAGGGCGGTTTCGACGGGCAGAACCTTAACTTTTACGGTTTGTATATCTACAATCAGACGCAGGGTATTTACGGGTTCAATCTCGGCTATGCTTCGGCTCTGTCCTATCTGTTGTTCATAGTCATAGGCTTGCTTTCCGTTGCGCTTTTCAAACGTAACAAAAAGATTTATTACGAAGAGGACGGAGGATTGTAATATGGAAAACGCTATGATCCCCTATTGCAAAAAACCTGCGGAAATGAGAGTGAAAACAATCCTTAAACACATCGCGTATATTCTTCCCGCGCTCATTTTCGTCTTTCCCGTATTCATATTGATCACGCGAAGCTTTTTCACGACGTCGGAGATCACTTCAACCGACGCGGGACTGTTTCCTAAGGAGTTCAATTTAATCGGAACGTATAAAGACGTATTCTCGAATACGGGCTTTTTGAGCGGTTTAAAAAACACTTTGATCATTGTCGCGTGCAACGTTGTAGGCGTGCCTTTAACGGCGTTTATGGCGGCGTATGCGTTCGTCAAAATACCCTTTGTCGGCAAAAAGCTTATTTTCACCGTCGGCTTGGGTACGATAATGATTCCGAGTATTCTTCTGCTTCTTCCCGTATACAAAATTTTCGTCGATATTCATTGGTACGACACATTGCTGCCGCTGACTATCCCCGCGTTTTTCGGCGGCGGAATAATGAATATCTTTATGATAATGCAGTTTATCAGAGGAATTCCCAAAGCTCTCGACGAAGCGGCTAAAATCGACGGCGCGAATTTGTTCGTGCGTATGTTTCGGGTAACTTTCCCGCTTGTTATGCCGATAGTTTTATATATTGCGGTTTCGGCGTTTTTCATGGCGTGGAACGACCTTATGGGTCCGCTTTTGTATATTCAGAGCGAAGAATATTGGACTGTCAATATGTTTATTTACAGAAAATATCTTTCGACCGCAAATATTTCGAGATCGCAGCCTAACGTGCAGATGGGTATCGGCGTTGTGCTGATGATTCCTATGCTCGTGGTATTTATGTTCTATCAGAACGCGCTTATCGAAGGTTTGAGCCTCGGCGGCGTTAAGGGTTAAAAGAAGTTATGAAAATAAAAATTATAGTCGTCGGTTGCGGCGACAGAGCCACGGTATATTGCCACGAAGGATATGATAATCTCAAAAGAATAGAAATAGTCGCGTGCGTCGATCCCGATTCGGAAAGACTAAAATATATGCGCGAAAATTTCGGCGTTCCGGGAAATATGTGTTTTACCGATATCGACGGAGTTTTAAAGCTCGGCAAAATCGCCGACGCGGTTATAAACGGCACTATGGACAACCTGCATCTCGAAACGGCGCTGCCCTTTTTAAGGCAGGGTTATCATATGCTTCTCGAAAAACCGCTCGTCAATAACAAAGAGGATTTGTTGCTTTTGAAAAAAACTGCGGACGAAAACGGCGTCAAGCTTATGACTTGCCACGTTTTAAGGTACGCTCCGTTTTATAAAAAAGTAAAAGAGCTTATCGCGGAAGGCAAAATAGGCAAAATCCAAAGCATTGCGACAAGCGAACGGGTAGGCGCGTATCATTCTTCGGTAAGTTATATCCGAGGTAAATGGAATTCGGAAAAGAAATGCGGCTCGTCGCTTCTTCTTGCAAAGTGCTGCCATGATATGGATCTGATTTGCTGGCTTAACAACTCGACGGCTCCCGCCGAGGTTTACAGTAACGGCGCAAGAACGTATTTCAACAGAGAAAACGCGCCCGAAGGTTGCGGGGAAAGATGCCTTGTGGATTGTCCGAAAGAAATAAGAGAAAAGTGCGTATACGAAGCCGAAGCGATGTACATAAAGAACACCGTTTTGCCGTGGTACCCCTGGCAGTGTACGGGTAAAAACTATGAGGATGTTACGACAGAGGAGAAATACGAGTCTTTGAAAACGTATAACCCGCACGGCAGATGCGTTTTCAAGTGCGACGGAGATCTTCTCGATCATCAGAACGTTGCCGTTAAATTTTCGAATGGAAGCACGGCTAATCACCTGCTTGTTTTAGGAGCTATGAAGCCGACAAGGACTATTTTCGTTACGGGAACGGAAGGCGAAATAGAGGGCGATCCGAGCGGCGAACTGATACTCAGGAAATTCGATAAAACCACCGATTTTTTTACGGAAGAGAAAGTTTCGTTCGAGGATAAATTCGGTGAAACGGGCGGACATTACGGCGGAGATCGCGGACTTGTCGCGGACTTTATAAATTATATCGAGGGTAAAAAACCGTCGATTTCCTGTACGGATATTTCGGACAGCATAAACGGACATCTCACCGTTTTTGCCGCCGACGAATCGGTTAAAACCGACCGCACCGTGTTTATAAGCAAATGATTATCGGAGCTAAAAAGCAAAAATTTATGCAAAAAGGCAGATTGACTATTCCCACGGACGAAAGCTATGTCGAGGGGACGAAAAAATTTATAGAATATTGGAACGCCGACGCCGTGAGAGATTGCGACGGAGTGTCTTTACCCGCAGACGTCAGGCAATTCGGAACGGACGTTTACAAGGCGTATTTTATAGTGCGCGAAGATCACGAATACGCGAAAGCGCACCCCGAATTCTGGCAGAACACCGCGCTTGTTTCCGAGCGTTACACGGCAAAATCGGACGTTTTAGAGATAGATCTTCTGAAAAATACTTTCAAGGAGGCTTTTTCGGTAAACACTGAACGGTACGGGGAATTTTGGCAAGTTATAGACAGAACGACGGGGCAAATCCATAAAGATTGGGAATATATCGGAAACGATAAAGTTCGCATAGAGGGCGCAAAAAAGTACCACGAGTACACCGTGAATTTCTTTGCTAAAAACTGCTGGGATCCCGTGCAGATATATAACTATCACGTCAACAATTGGACTTGCGACAAGGATATAGATATCGACCCTGTTTATCCCGAAGCGCTCGACCATATGCTTTTCCGCATGGAAAAGTGGTTGAAAGAAAACCCCGACGTAACCGTCGTTCGCTTTACCACGTTTTTCTATAATTTCTTTATAGTAAACGTTACGGGAACAAAACAGAGAATATGGGATTGGCATAACTACGCCATGACGGCTTCGCCCGCTATGTTCGATTTGTTCGAAAAAGAAACGGGCGAAAAAATGACGCTCGAAAATCTTATCGGCGGCGGGTATTATTCAAACAGATTTACCATTCCCGACGAAACGATGAGAAAATACGTCGATTTCGTGCAGAAAAAGTGCGCCGAATGGGCAAAACTCTTTGTCGATTTGTGCCATAAATACGGCAAAAAGGCACTGATGTTCGACGGCGACCACCGCATCGGCGTGGAGCCGTATTCTCCGTATTTTCCGTCTATCGAACTTGACGGAGTTGTCGGCGCACCGTCGAGCGCGATTTACGCTCAGCAGGTTGCAAATATAAAAGGAATAAAGTTTACCGAAGGCAGACTCAACCCTTACTTTTTCCCGAACGAATGCCCGGGCGACGAACGCGGCACGCAGATACTTTATATGTGCTGGGACGGAATTCGCCGCGGACTGATGAAAAAACCGATAGACCGCATAGGTTTCGGCGGGTATCTGAAACAGATAGAAAATTACGAAAAGTTGAAGGTAGCCATTAAAAACGTTTGCGACGAATTCAGAACGATCCGCGAGACGATCGGCGAAGATAAATGCTATACGAAAGCGAAAGTCGCGGTCATTTCCTATTGGGGCAGACTCGATACGTTTATGATGAACGGAATTTTCGTCGACGATATGCGCCGGGACGGATTTTATTACACCGCAATGCTTACGGCTCTTGCGATTTTGCCCGTAGACGTTGAATTTATTTCGTTCGACGATGTTATAAGCGGCGATTTGAGTAAGTACGACGTGATTGTTTCGGGCGGAATCCCGGGGACGTCTTTTCAAGGAGATAAATGCTGGAAAAACGCGGAACTCGTTGCGAAAATTCGCGAATTTGTAGATAACGGCGGCGGTTTTATAGGCGTTGGCGAGCCGAGCGGATATCGGTATCAGGGCAGATATTTCCAACTTTCGGACGTTTTGGGCGTTGAAAAAGAGTGCAATTACCGTCATTTTGAAAAACGCGACGAGATGAAACCGATCGAAAAGCACTATATAACCGACGGCATAGATACGTCGAAAATCTCCTTTAATTCCGACGTGAGAGGGGTCTATCCGCTCACGGCAAGCGTTATAAAAATGCATTACGAGAAAAATTATCCTTTCGGTTGGCAAAACGCGGGGAATATCGATTTAGCCGTCAACGAATACGGAAAGGGGCGAAGCGTTTATATTTCCGGTGTGTCGCCCTGCAACGAAAGTTACAGGCTTATATACAACGCGATTTTATGGGCAAGCAAAAAAGAAAACGAGAAAAATATCGTTTATTCTTCCAATCCGAACGTAGACGCTTACTATTATAAAGAGGCAAAAAAGTACGCGCTCATCAATTCGGTCGGCGAAGCGGGATGCACGGAGTTTTACGATAAGTCGGGCTATAAGTCGATTATCGAGCTGAAACCAAATGAAATAAGATGGATCGAATGCAAATGAAGAAAGTCGATATTGTAAAAATCACGGCGGCGGACGGCGCGAAAAGCGCGGATACTTTGACAAAAAACGCTAAGCAAGAGACTCATCCTTTTTTATATCCTTCGTGCGAGATGAAAAGGGACGCGTTTATCGTAGTCGATTTCGGTAAGGAAATCTGCGGGAGGCTGCACGTTGCGTTCGGTTGGCAAAGCGAGCGCGCAAGCATTCGCATAAGGCTCGGGGAGTCGGCTTGGGAAACTTGCGCCGAGATAGGAGAAAACAATGCCGATAATTATCATTCGCTTAGAGATAATGCATATTCCGTTGTTTCTTTGGGAGATATCTCGACAAGCGAAAGCGGTTTCCGCTTTGCAAGAATAGACAATATAAGCGAAACATCCGTAAATCTTGCTTTGATTTACGCGGAGGAAAGCGATAACGGACTGAAAATTTCGGGCGATTTCGTATGTTCGGACGACAGGTTGAACGAGATATATAAAACCGCGGAAAGAACGATTTCTCTCTGCGTTAGAAATGACGATATATGGGACGGCGTAAAGCGCGACAGGGTTTTCTGGACGGGCGATTTTTATCCCGAACTTCTCGCGGCGTATTTTCTTTACGGCGATATTCCTCAATTCGAAAAAGTTCTCGATAAGGTCAAATATTTCGACGGGCATTGGGTAAACGACATGCCTTCTTATTCCGCCTGGTGGATAATTTGTCTTGAAAAATATCTTGCTCTGTCGGATAACGAACGCTACGTAAAAAACATGATGCCTTATGTGGATAAAATCGTAAGTGATTATTTCGTCATTATAGGCGAAAACGGCGAGGTGTCCTATAAAAATAATAAATTGGCATATTTCGAGGGCAACGAGTTTTTCTTCGATTGGCCGACGAACGGTTTCCCCGACAGGGAAATCGGTTGGAGATACCTGATTTTATACGCTATGCAACGCGCCGAAAAACTGTACGCGCGTTTTGGCGGCGACGGCGGAAAGGCGAAGGAAATTATAAAGAGTTTAAACGGCTACGCATATAAAAAATCGGAATTCAAACAGGTGGCGGCAGCGGGCGTTCTCGTCGGCAAGATTTCGGCAGACGAGGCGAAACCTTTATTGAAGCAAGGCGGCGCGATAGGTATGACGACGTTTATGAGCTTTGCGATAATCGAGGCGTTGCGGCTGGTCGGCGAAGGCGAGTTTGCGCTTTCCGTAATTAAAGATTATTACGGTGCGATGCTCGATCTCGGAGCGACTACCTTTTGGGAGGATTTCGATATCGAATGGCTTAAAGATAATCCGTTGCCGATAGACGCAATGCCCGAAAAGGGGAGAAAAAACATTCACGCCGATTACGGTAAGTTTTGTTATCTCGGGTTAAGGCATAGTCTTTGCCACGGTTGGTCGTGCGGGTTTATAGATTTCTTTTATAGTCACGTTTTGGGCGTTACGCCAATTGAAAACGGTTACAAAACGATAAAAATCGAGCCGCACCTTTGCGGGTTGACTTTCGCAGAGGGCGAAATACCCACGAAATACGGAATAATTGCGGTCAAACATACCGTAAAGGACGGTAAAATCGAAACTGAACTCAATTTGCCCGACGGGATAACCGAGGAGAAATAGAAAGTGGAAAAATTGATTATCGATACCGATCTCGGGTTTGATTGCGACGACGCGGGCGCGCTGGCGATTGCGAATAAACTTAAAAACGAAGGCAAAATCGAAATTCTTGCCGTCACGCACAGCGTGAATAAGAAAATCGGCGGAGAAGCGATAAATCTCATAAACGATTATTACGGAAATGCCGACATTCCCGTCGGCGTTGCCGAACGATATGCGCTTAACGTTGACGAGTTCTACGAGGAGTTTTACGCGAAGTTTCATTACGCCGAAAGTTTCCCCGGTTGGGGCGAAAACCCGACTTTTTATAAGATATTAAACAAACTCGACCTCGGGAAATATAAAAACGCCGTTTATCATTCCGCAAAAGAAGTTATTATCGAAACGCTTGAAAGAAGCGAAGATAAAAGTGTAACCGTGGTTTGCGTAGGGCAGGCAAACAATATCGCCGACGTATTGGAGACAAACGGAGCGTTGTTTAAGAAAAAAGTAAAACGCGTGGTCGTAATGTGCGGCAACTTCAACGATTACGACTACGAATATCGCCTCGGCGATATGTATTGGAAAGGGGAATTTAACGTAATTCTTGATGTGAAATCTATGCAGAGGCTTTTTGCCGCACGGGATTTGCCGATTTTCGTCCTCGATTTCAATCAGGGCTTCGACGTTTTATCGGGTGCGCCGCTTCAAAATCAGAGCGATAATCCCGTTAAAACGGCATATTCCGTTCACGGCAACGGTATCAATTTCAATCTGCCGTCGTGGGATATAATGGCGGTGATGTTCGCGAGCGGAGAATTTAACGATATGTTTTCGCTCGGCGAAAAAGGCTCGGTAAGCGTTGACGACAACGGCAAAACGACTTTTTATTCGGGAAGCGGCGAACACCGTCTTATTTACAGAAAAGCCGAACAAAAAATGTTCTCCGATTGCATAAACGAATTGTTGTGCGATAAATAAAATCAGCGGTCTGTAAGTTTTTTTGCAGACCGCTGTTTCTGTCGTTTTATTTTGTAAAAACGGCAAAAAAGAAACCGCTACGGTTTTAACCGTAGCGGCTGCGTTTAAAGAAACATTGTCATATAAATCGGAAGGTAGACGATACCGTTTTTCACAAGGATATCTTTGCTGTACAGAATATACGGTTGACCTATTTTTCCTTTAAATTTTAAGGTAAATTTGTCAAGCGAAGAGTGTGTGTTATATGCAGACGATTTGACTTCTATCGGACAAATTTTGTTTTGTCTGGATATAAGAAAGTCGATTTCCATATGATTTTCGCGGTTGATATTATCGTTTCTCGAATAAAAGAATAAATTATGACCTGCCGTTTTTAACGTTTGAGCAACGACGTTTTCCATTAGCATACCTTCGTTTACGCTTATTTTGTCAAGCAAAACAGATTTGTATAATTCATTGGAGATATAACTGTTGTCTTTAAAGGCGAGGGTCACAAGCAGTCCCGTGTCCATCATATAGCATTTTTGGCTTACAGTGTCGAGATACATGGACAAATCGACAGTCGGATCGGTCGCATTGTAACAATTATTGGTTATCATTCCTTCCGTAAGCCACATAAAAGCGTCCTCATAGGTTCTGCTTTTTGCGTCTTTTCCGAGCGAGGAAATTGAAAATTTCTTTTCTTTTTTCGAGAGTTGAGCGGGAATCTGATCAAAGATTGCAAGGACTTTGCTTTCGCAGCCTTTGGCAAACCTGATAATATCCTGCCTGTAAAGCGTGAGAATGGTCTTTTTTATGCGGTCGACTTTGGCGAAATTTTTACTTTCGGCGTACTCGATAACGGCTTGCGGCATTCCTCCGACCAGCAGGTATTGGCGGAATTGATTCATTATTTTACGGTGAACCGCGTTGCCGAGAGGGGAGAGGGAATCGAAGCATTTTTTTAAAAGGGGAATGGTTACGGTGTCGCCCATAGCCCACAAAAATTCTTCGAAATCTAAGGGGTACAGGATGATGTGTTCTTCCTCGGACGGGATAACTATATTCTCGGTGTTTTGTTTCAGCGATATCAGCGAGCCTGTTTCGATATAATCGTATCTGCCGTCCTCGACAAGAAACTTAATAACCTCTCTTGCTCTCGGGAAACGCTGTACTTCATCGAAAATGAATAATGAATTACGATTAAACAGCTCCACGCCGAACACAATAGAGAGCTTGTTGAAAAATAAATCGAGATCCATAATATCGTTCTCGAAAATGTCTTTAAGCGCCTTCGACACTTTGGAAAAGTTGATAAGAATATAGGATTTATATTCGTTTTTGGCAAATTCTTCGGCGAGATAACTTTTGCCTACTCGTCTTGCTCCGTCGATTAAAAGTGCGGTCGAGCCGTTGCTTTCTTCTTTCCATTGTTTAAGGATTTTATATGCCTTGCGTTTCAGAATCATAATAACTCCTCCGTGATTTACGTATAGAGCATAACATATTTTGCACGAAAAAGCAAGTTTTATTTGTCGGTTTTTGCACGAAAAGGCAAATTTCATAGCGGCATTTTTGCACCAAAAAGCAAATTTCAAAGCTGCTATTATAAACAACGCGGCGGTCTGTAAAAATTTTACAGACCGCCGCATTTTGCTTTTTAAGTTTTCTGTTGTTTTCAACCTTGAAGCCCGTTGGATTGTCTTATCATGTCTTCGACGACGATATCGTAAATTTCGCCTATCGTACTGCAATATTCCGGAATTTTCCACGGCTCGTTGGTGTGAAAGTGGATTTTGATCAGGCTTTCGTCGCCGACGGCTATAAGGCTGTTGCCTTCGAAATGTTCGGTAATATATTCTGAAATCGCTTTTCGTCCAGATCTTTATCGCGTCTGTCGATTAAAAGCTGCGTATCGTAGCGATATGCGAACTGATCGTCTTCGGCGTCGATAGAAGTAAAACTCATATTTAAAAACCTCCGTAAATTCGGTGGTTTCATTATAGCATAAAAATAAAGTATTGCAACTTTTTATGTCCGTCGGCAATAATCCCGCTTTTTACGACTTTTTGATCTCTTGCGGATTTTTTATATAATCCTTTGCGATTTCCGACGTTTTTTTGTGAAATAAATTGACGCCCGCCGCAAAAAATATTTTTTGCGGCGGGCGTTTTGGCGCACGGTCGGTTTGACTTTAATATTATTGTTTGTTATAATAAGTACATAATCTATTATTATATGCTCGCCGCAAAACCGAAACGCAATCGATACGGAAATGAAACGGAAACGAAACGGAAACAAAACGTAATCGAAACGGAGTCGATTTTTTCTGCGGCGAAAGCGGAGATAAAAACATGATGGAAGAAAAAATTCAGGAGATCAAAAGCGAGATAGCTTCGGAGCTTGCGGACGCGAAGACGAGTACGGAGCTTTTCAGGCTTAAATCCAAGTATATCTTGGGCAAAGCGGGAATAATCCCCGGGCTTATGAAAGAACTCGGCAAAGCCGCGAAAGAAGAACGTCCCAAACTCGGAATGATTATCAACAGCCTTAAAGAATGGGCTGCGGATTATTTCGCAAAAAAAGAAACCGAGATAAACGAAGCGGAAAAGAATTACCGCTATAAAAAAGAAGCGGTCGATATCACGATGCCCGCAAAACGTCTTAAACAGGGAACTTATCATCCCGTAAGCATAGTAAAAGCCGAACTTATCGACATTTTCGCGGGTATGGGCTTCAAGGTGTCGGAAACGAGAGAAATCGAGGACGATTTCCATAACTTCACCGCGCTCAACACCCCCAAGGAACACCCCGCGAGAGACAAGCAGGACACTTTCTATATAAACGACGATTTTATGCTCCGCACGCACACTTCGCCGGGGCAGATAAGAAGCCTTACCACGCTTGAACCGCCGTTCAAGGTTCTTATCCCGGGCAGGGTTTACCGCGCCGACGACGACGCGACTCATTCGCCCATGTTCCACCAGATGGAAGGACTTGTTATCGACGAAAAGGTCACGCTTTGCGATTTGCAGGGAATGCTCGACGTTTTAGTTAAGAAAATGTTCGGAAAAGAGGCGAAAACCCGTTTCCGTCCGTCCTTCTTCCCGTTCACCGAGCCTTCCGTCGAAGTCGACGTAAGCTGTTTCGAGTGCGGCGGAAAGGGTTGCAAGCTCTGCAAAGGCACGGGTTGGATAGAAATTCTCGGCGGCGGCATCGTAAACCGCAAAGTTTTGGAAAATTGCGGGGTCGATCCCGATAAGTACACGGGCTTTGCATTCGGTCTCGGTCTCGACCGTATCGCGATGCTTAAAAACGGCGTGAACAACATTCACGTTCTTTACGAGGGCGATATCCGCGCTCTCGAACAATTCAAGGACTAAGGAGGAACGGAAAATGTTAGCGCCTTTAAGTTGGCTTAAAGAATATGTAGATATAGACGTAACGCCCGAAGAGCTTGAAGCAAAGCTTTTCGGTTGCGGTTTCGAAGTTGAGCAGATCATACCTTACGGCGATAAACTCGATAAGGTCGTGACCTGCCGCATAAAAGAAATAACTCAGCATCCCAACGCGGAAAGACTTCGTATCTGTCAGGTAGACGCGGGAAAATACGGCGTTTTGCAGATAATCACCAACGCCGTCAACGTTTCCGTTGGGGATATAGTTCCCGTCGCGGTAGACGGAGCCACGCTCGCTACGGGCGACAGAATTTTTAACGGCAAGCTTCGCGGCGAACCTTCTTACGGAATGTTCTGCGGCGGAGAAGAGATCGGTATAGACGATAATTTCTACGAGGGAGCTTCGGGCGACAGCGTTCTTATTTTCAACGAAGAGCTTCCCCTGGGCGAAGAGGTGAGAGATCTTCTCGCGCTCAAAGATTACGTTTTTGATATTTCCGTGCTTGCGAACCGCCCCGATTGTCAGAGTATTTTAGGTATCGCGAGAGAAATCGCCGCGATTCTCGGAAAGCCGCTCAAAGAACCTTCCTACGAGTTCACGGCTGAAAAAGTCGGCGCGGATAAGGCGGTTAAGGTTACCGTTAAGGACGGCGAACTTTGCCCGAGATATATCGCGCATTACGTCACGGACGTTAAAATAGAAAAATCCCCGAAATGGATGTCGAGAAGACTCAAACTTTGCGACATCAATTCGATAAGCAATATCGTCGACATAACAAACTACGTTCTTTTAGAACTCGGTCAGCCGATGCACGCTTTCGACGAAAACGACCTCGAAAAGAGAGAAATAGTAGTCCGCAGAGCGGAAAAGGGCGAAAAGATAGTCACGCTCGACGAAAAAGAACTTACGCTTAATAACGATAACCTCGTTATCTGCGACGGCGCAAAGCCCGTGGCCTTAGCGGGAATTATGGGCGGACTCAACAGCGAAATAAAGGATACGACCGCAGGCGTTGTGTTCGAGTGCGCCAAATTCAAGCGCGACAACGTCAGAAGATCTTCGAGAATGCTCGGAAAATCTTCCGATTCGTCCAAGAGGTTCGAAAAAGGCGTTGACGAATACACGACCGAACGCGCCATGAAGAGAGCTTTGCATCTCGTCGAACAGCTCGGTGCGGGCGTTGTGACCGACGTTCACACCGACGTTTCCGCGGGCAAAGAACAGGAAAACAAGGTCGTTAAAACGACTTTCGGCAAAATCAACGGCGTTTTGGGTATAGAAGTTCCCAAAGCGGAAGTCGAAAAAATATTGAAGAGCCTTAATTTCGGCGTGGAAATAAACGGCGAGGAAATCACCGCTTACGCTCCGCCTTACAGAGAGGACGTCGAGGGTTATCCCGATCTTGCCGAAGAGGTTATCAGAATGTACGGCTACGATCACGTCGTGCCTACGCTTTTAAAAGATTGCAAAATTACCGCGGGCGGTTACACGAAAGAACAGAAAGACGAGCTTAAAATGAAAAAAGTTCTCGTCGAGCAGGGTTATAACGAGGTTATGACTTATTCGTTCTATTCAAAGAAAGACGTAGCCGCGCTTCGTCTTAAAGAGGGCGACGAAGAGGGTAACGTTATCGTCATCGAAAACCCGATAAGCGATAATTACGAGGTTATGAGAAGAACGCTTATTCCTTCGCTTCTTGCCGTCGTTTCGAGAAACGTTAAAAAAGGCAATTCGGCGGGCAGAATTTTCGAGATCGCGAGAACGTATATCCCGAAAGAAATTCCCGTTTCCGATTTTCCGGAAGAGAGAAAACACCTTTGCCTTGCCATTTTCGGCGAAAACGAGGATTTCTTCACTCTCAAAGGCGCGCTTAAAGAAATCGAAGAGAATTTCAGAGTCAAATTCAATCTCGGCGTGAGAGCGGAAAAGACTTATCTTCACCCGGGTGTTTCCGCGAAAATTCTTTTCGGCGGAAAAGAGATCGGATGCTTCGGTCAGGTAACTTACGAAACCTGCGCGGATTTCGATCTCGAATGCAAGGTTTACGTTTTGGAGCTTGATTACGACGCGCTCGCGGAAGAGTTTACCGTTCCGTTTAAGTTTGCGCCGCTTCCGAAATTCCCCGAAGTTAAGAGAGATCTCGCGCTCGTTGCGGATGAAAACGTTACCTGCGGAGAAATCGAGGACGTCATTTATTCGGCTTGCAAACTTAACGTCAAAGCCGTCGAACTTTTCGACGTTTACGTTGGCGAACAGATAGGCGAGGGCAAAAAGAGCATGGCGTTCACCGTAACGTTCTGTTCGGACGGGGTTAAACCCATCGAAACGGAGGACGTGGACGGATTCGTCAAACGCATTCTCGGAAGCTTGAAACACAGACTTAACGTAGAACTCAGATAATAAATATTACGTAATAAACGCTACGAGGCGATAATTATGGTTGATATAGAAAGAATAAATTTTCTTGCCAAAAAACAGCGCGAAGAGGGGCTTACCGAAGAGGAAAAAGCCGAACAGGCTAAACTTCGGAGAGCTTATATAGATAGCGTTGTGGGAAATTTAAAATCGCAGCTCGACAACACTTATGTTGTCGAGGGCGATAAAAAAACCAAGCTCGAAAGGGTTAAAAAGGACTCCGACGGCGAACCGACGGTTAGTCCGAATAAACCTAATTAGTCGGGCTATAAGTCGATTAACGGCGGTTTTTTATGGGATACACGTTGATTACGGGCGCATGCGGAGGCTTGGGAAAGGAGTTTTGCCGACAGCTTATCGAAAGCGACGATCTGCTTTTGACAGGCAGAAGCGAGGAAAAACTTTTAAAGCTTAAACAAGAGCTTAACGAAATAAACCCGCAGCGGAAAATAGAAATTTTCAAAGCCGATTTAACGAGCGAAAAGGAAAGGGAAAAACTGTTTTCGTTCGCCGACGAAAAAGGAATGACTTTTTCGGGATATATCGGAGTTGCGGGGGCGGATATTCAGAAAGAATTTCTGAAATACACGCCCGAAAAGATAGTTTTTCAGACCAGGCTCAATTTCGAGGCGAACATTGCCGTTTGTCACGAGGTTTTAAGGCGGCGGGCGGAAAAACTGAAAATTCTCACGGTCAGCAGTATGAGCGGAAGCACGCCTATGCCGTACTTCGCGATTTATTCGGCGACCAAAGCCGCGCTGATAAATTTTTACACCTCGCTTCGTTACGAAGTTAAAAACGCGAATATAACGATTCTCGTACCCGGGGGAATACCCACGAGAGAAGACGTTATTCAGGATATCGAACGGCAGGGCGTGACGGGAAAACTTTCGTCAAAGCCTGCAAAGTTCGTCGTTAAAAAAGCTCTTAAAGGGCTTGAAAAAAACAAACGTCTCGTTATCCCCGGTGCGTTCAATAAATTCGTTTACGTAATCGAAAAAATCGCTCCGATGTCCGTAAAATGCCGTTTCGTCGCGAAAAAATGGAAACGGAAAGAAAAGGACGCGTTCTGATTTTTACGGCGGGAACGCCGCAAATTTTAAACCGCGGGGCGAAAAATCGACAAAACAGAAAATTAAAGGAAAAAATTATGAGTTACGCAGATAAAGTTTTTAAAGAAAACGTTAAAGATATACTCGAAAACGGCGTATGGGATACCGATATGGAAGTTCGCCCCAGGTGGCTCGACGGCACTCCCGCGCACACGATCAAAAAATTCTGTATCGTAAACCGTTACGATTTAACGAAAGAATTTCCCATAATGACGATCAGAAAACAGGGTTTTAAGAACGCCGTGGACGAAATTTTATGGATATGGCAGAAAAAATCCAACAAAATAGCCGACCTTCATTCTCATATCTGGGACAGCTGGGCAGGCGAGGACGGCACGATCGGAAAGGCTTACGGCTATCAGCTCGGTATCAAGCATAAGTACAAAGAGGGCGAATTCGATCAGGTCGACAGGGTACTTTACGATTTGAAGCATAATCCCGCTTCGAGAAGAATTATGACGAATATTTACACTTTCGCCGATCTTCACGAGATGAATCTCTATCCTTGCGCTTACTCTATGACGTTTAACGTTGCGGGCGGCAAGCTCAACGGAATTTTAAATCAGAGATCCAACGATATGGCGGTTGCGAACAATTGGAACGTTATGCAGTATGCCGTTCTTCTTATAATGTTCGCTAAGGTAAGCGGTTTAGAGGCGGGCGAACTCGTTCACGTTATCGCCGACGCGCATATTTACGACAGGCATATTCCGTCGGTAAAAGAAATGCTCGAAAACCCCGAATACCCCGCGCCGAAGCTCATAGTCAACCCCGACGTGAAGAATTTTTACGATTTCACCGTGGACGATTTCGTTCTCGAAGATTATAAGGCAACGCCTCTCGGAAAGAGATTAGAGGTTGCCGTATGAGCGCGACGATAAAAGCGATTGTCGCCGTGGACAGAAAATGGGGCATAGGCAAAAAGAACGACCTTCTGTTCCGTCTTCCGCTCGATATGAAGTATTTCAGGGAAAAAACTTCGGGCAAAACGGTGTGTATGGGTTATAACACCTTGCTTTCGTTTCCCGAGGGAAAGCCTTTGAAAAACAGAAAAAACATAGTGCTTTGCCCCGAGGGGACAGAGCGCGACGATCTTATTTGCGTTCACACGCTCGAAGATATGCTCGAAACGCTTTCGAAAGAGGACGGCGAGGTTTTCGTTATCGGCGGAGCTTATTTTTACAGGAGTATGTTGCCGTATTGCGACGAGGTTTTGGTCACCAAGGTGGACGCGGACGGCGGAGCCGAAGTTTTCTTCGAAAATCTCGACGAAAGGGATGATTTTAAGCTTTCGGAAGAGGGCGAAACGCTCGAAACCAACGGTTATAACATAAAATTCTGCGTTTATAAAAAGCGCAATTCATAAAAACATTTTATCGAGGCAATAAATATGAAAATCGATTTCAGCGGTTTAACCGAAAAAAGAGTTCCCGAGTTCAACGGCGGGAAAGGCGCGCTTAATCATAAATCAATCGAAAAAAACGACGTCAAGTTTTTGTCGGCAAGGTTGGAGCCGGGGTCTTCCGTCGGTATGCATAAGCATATGGATACCTGCGAAATAATCCTTATTCTGTCCGGCAAAGGCAAAGCGATTTGCGACGGCGAAACGGAAATCCTTAACGAAGGGAGCTGTCATTTCTGCCCGAGGGGAAGTTCGCACACGCTTATAAACGTTGGCGACACCGACCTTGTTTTTGTTGCGGCAATTCCGCGTCAGATTTAAAAAGTAGGGCTATAAGTCGATTAACGGCAATTTTCAAGGCTTAATATGTACAAACTCGAAATGCATTTGCACGTGGCGGAGACTTCTCCCTGCGCGATGACGGACGAAAAAACGATAGCCGGAATTTACGAAAAAAACGGTTATAACGGAATTGTTTACACGAGCCATTATAATTCTTTTCTTCGCGAATTTTATAATTTCAGAAATTTCGGCGAATATAACGATAATTTCATAAATCATTATTCTAAATTAAAGACGGAATGCGCGAAAAAGGGTATAGACGTGTTTTTCGGTATGGAATTTATGCCCGACGAAACGTCCTACTATATAGAAGACGCGTTTAACGCCGAGTTTCTTATTTACGGCGCGACTCCCGATAAAATTGACGAATTTCGGCGGCTTTTAAAGGAAAACACCGCTTCGATGCACGATTATTGCAAGAAAAACGGCTTTCTCGTTTCTCAGGCACACCCCTTTCGAGGAATGATAAATTATCGCAAGCCCGAGGTTTTGGACGGCGTCGAAGTTTTTAACGGCAATCCGCGGCAGAATAGTCATAACGATTCGGCACGAAAATTCGCCGAGGAAAACGGACTTATAATGACCGCGGGAAGCGATTTCCACGAAACCGATGATTGCGTTTCGGGAGTAATTCTCGAAAACGCCGTAAAAACCGAAAAAGAACTCGTTTCGGAATTGAAGAAAAGAAAACACACGATTATACAATGATATAATGATAAAATAGCCGCGCGGTGAGCCGAAAATTTCGCTTAGCGTCACGCGGCGTTTTTGTTGCCTTTTCCCGCCCCCCGACATATTATGTAAAAGGGGGTATGATATGCGGGTAATTAAAAGCTCGGAAGAATTATTTAAATTTGTCGCGGCGTGCGTGCATAAATGTTCCGTTACGGACGCGTCGAAACTTTTCATCGTTTCGTGCGAAAACCCGAAACATTTCGATCTGAGAAAATTTATAGGCTTTTGCGTGGCGACGGTCGGCGCGGACGCTTTTCTTGCTCCGAAAAGTTTTTCGGACGAGTTTACAAGCGGATATCCGTTTCCTGCGGACGGGATTTTTACGATTTACGAAAAGAAATCGGAAATTTACGTCGGCGTGAAGTTCTATTCGGGCAGAAGCGAAGAAGCTTGTTTGTCTTACCCGATAAAAAGAACGGGGTCGGTTTTTACGATAAACGAAGGCGTGAAAGTTCAAAAAACGCCCCGAACCGACACTAAAATACAAAATAAGACATATAAGTTATAAAATAAGACACAAAATATAAAAATGTATTGATTTCAATTTACAAAAGTGTTACTATATAGTATTATATGGGTGTCAATTGACGAAGGGCTTGTGCGAAAGCGCGGAGAGTGAAACCCACAGCAGATAGTAATTGACAGCTTATACAGCTCATCATTTTCCCCCTTATCATATATTTTTCAAAAGGCAGTTTGCGAAGAGTTCGCGAACTGCTTTTTGAGTATTACGGTTTTTTTTCGGCCTATGCGGCAAAGCGGCATTAAAGGGCATAATAAACAAATGGCAATCATATATTATATCGAAAAGTAGCAGAGAATGCTTTCGGGAGGTATAATATTATGATAAAGCCGGAGTACGGCAAAGTGATTGGCAGCGAGCAGACTTTTTACGAGGTTAAATTAAGCTCGGAAAGCTCCGTTCCGACCAAAGAGGACGTTAAAAAACCTATATCTTTATCCGCCACGGCGTTTATTGTCGGTGCGGAAAACAAAGAAACTACAACGACGGCGAAAATAAAAGTCGCATACTGTTTTATTTATCTTGCCGAGGACGGCTTTAAAAAGGCAGACTTCGTAAGCGAACTTACAACCGAAATCCCGTTTGCGGGAGCGGCGGTGAAAGTGTGCTGCGAGGACGCGCGCGCCGTTTCTTCTCAGGACGGTTACGTTGCGAAATGCGCTGTTAAGGTTTCTGCCGTGGGTATGAAAAGAACGGAGACGGACGCGCTTTCGGGCGGCGAAAATCTCTTTGTCAGAGAAAGAACGGAAGAATTCGATTCTTCTTCGGGCTTAACTTACGACACTTTCGTCATAACCGACGAATTCGACGTCGGTTACGGCATAAAGGAAGTGCTTTGTTACGGCGCGACGGCTTGCGTTAAATCGATCGCGAGCGGCGTTTCGTGTATTATTTTCGAGGGCGAAGTCGTTT
This sequence comes from uncultured Clostridia bacterium, assembly GCA_934247225.1. Taxonomy (GTDB): domain Bacteria; phylum Bacillota; class Clostridia; order Christensenellales; family Borkfalkiaceae; genus UBA10281. The sequence goes on along the minus strand of CAKQJE010000006.1, from coordinate 28,212 downwards.
TGCTTTTAAAGACCTTGCCTTTTTCCGACAATAATGATATATTAAAAGAAAAACGCTTAATACCGTTCAGGTTCGAGCTTGAAAACGCGGGATCTCTTCCCGATATGCGCGCGAAAGGGGATTGCGACCCCGTCCGCGTTTCGTTTAAAGTATTCACGGACGAAGCCAAAGGTAAAAGTACGGTAAACGCCGAGGTTACGCTCGCGTTTTCGGGCGAATCGGTGGAAACGACAACCGTTTCCGTTGCGGACGACGTTTATTCCGTTACGAGCGATATCGAAACGACGAGATGCGAAATCCCCGTAACTCTTTTCGCGGGTCAAAGTTCGGTGAGCGAAAACGTATCGGGCGCGGCTTCGGGCGAAATTCCCGAAGGCGGAAAAATCGTAACGTCTTTCGGCGAAAGAATAAGCGTTCTCGGAACGACGAAAAACAAAAACGGCGTAACCGTGAACGGAATAATCCGTGCGGACGTGGTTTTCAGAAACGCCGATAACGGAACGAGCAGCGTAAACTGCGAAATGCCGTATTCTTTCGATATAACTTCCGAAGGGGAAGTGGCGTGTCTGAAAGTCGAATTAAGCGATTTCGACGCCTGCTTAAAAGACGGTTCGGTTTACTTCAATTGTACTATAAAAGCCGTCTATAAGTCGATTATCGTTAAAAAAATCACGGTAATAGACAGTGTGAACGAAACGGGAATAAGAAAAACCGAGAACAGCGCGATAAGCGTTTACGTTCCGCAAAGCGGCGATACGCTCTGGGATATTTCAAAGCAATTGAGAGTCCCGGGGGACGAGATTTTAAAATGCAACGAAGGGCTTGAATTTCCGCTTAAAGGCGACGAGAGAATAGTGATTTACAGACAGAAAATTTAAAATACGGGCTTTGACCGCAGGCGATCGGGTTTGACGAAATCGCCTGCGGTCGGCTTGCAGGGAAAACAAAGGATCAGGATGAGAACGAAAGTAAAAACCTATGCTAAAATAAATCTAACGCTTAACATTTGCGGGGTAACGGGCGGCTTTCACGATATAGAAAGCCTCGTCACGACGATCGATCTTTGCGACACCGTGATTTTATCGCCGAGAAAGGACGATAAAATAGTTCTGAAAATGAGAGGTGCGGGCGAGGATATTCCGCCCGAAAAAAACAACGCTTATAAGGCGGCGAAACTCTTTTCGGAGACTTTTAAAACGGGCGGAGCGGACATAGAAATTGTCAAAAGAATTCCGCTCGCGGGCGGACTCGGCGGAAGTTCGGCGGACGCCGCGGGGGTTTTAAACGCAATGAAAAAAGCGTACGAAATCGAGGACGATATGAAACCTCTTGCGGACAAGCTCGGAAGCGATACGGGATATATGCTTTCGGGCGGGTTTGCCGTGATTTCGGGCAGGGGAGAAAAGGTAAAGAAAATCGAAACCGATATGAAACTGCACCTGGTTCTGATTTACGGCAAAAACGGCGTGAATACCGCCGATTGTTATAATGAATTCGATTTAAGCGGCGCGAACGGAATTCTATCCGATAACGAAGCCGCGGAAAATTCCCTGAAAAGGGGAGACGTGGTCGGGCTTTGCGGGGAAATAAACAACGCATTGTATCTTCCCGCAACAAATTTAAACGCCGAGGTTAAAGACAATTTCGACGAAATGCGTTCGCTTTCGCCTTTATGTTCAGGGATGACGGGCAGCGGTTCGTCGGTTTTCGGGATTTTCGAAACGGAAGAACTTTGCCGTTGGGCGGTGGAAAAGTTGAAAAAGAAAGACCTGGACGCGGAATACGTAACGACCGTAAATCCGTCCGAAAAAAAACTGTTCGGCATTTTCGGCTGACGGGCGTTTAACGGACGTCAGACGGGTACGCGAATATATACGAATATATAAATGACGGGCAATAAGCGGCAAATATATATGACGGGCAGATAACAAACAAAACTAAACCGCCGGGGCGCAAAAAGGAGAAAATCCTTTTTCGCCCCGGCGGCGTTTTTATGTCTTTTAAATTTTATGTCGCGATCAGACGGCTACTTTTCCGTCGGTGCAGGAAATCGATTCGAGCTTTGTCGAAGAAAAAGCGTTACGAGCAACGCTCACCGCAAGATAATCGTCCGTCGTGCCGTTAAACTTTATATCTTTAAGATTTTTACAGTTTTTGAAAGCGTTCTCGCCGACGCTCTCGATTTTCGGCAAGCTGAAACTTATAAGCGCGAAACAGTTTTCGAACGCGTTTTCGTCAATCTTTTTAAGTCCGCTGCGGAAAATCACGCTGTACATAGCTTTGCAGTCCGCAAAAGTGTACGGCATAATTTCGGCAATTGCCGACGAAAGCCGAGCCGTGCGAAGGTTCACGCACCCCGCGAAAGCTCTTTCGCCGAGATAAGCCACGTTGTCGCGGAGGTAAATCGAAGCGAGTTTTTCGCAGTTTTCGAACGCGCCGTCGCCAATGCTTTTAACTCTGTACGGAACGTTGACGCTTTCGAGATCCTTGCAGCCCGCGAACACGCCGTCCGCAATACCTCTCGTTTCGTCGTAAATATCGGCGGTTCTCATAAGCATATTTTCGTTGCCGATAAGCCACTCGTCTACGTAAACAAGGTCGTTTTCTTTAACGAAAAGGCTGTCGTTGCAACCTTTGAACGCGCTCGCGGCGATTTTGCTCACGCTTGCGGGAATGTCGATTGCAGAAAGCTTTTCGCAGTTTGCGAAAGCTCCGTAACCGATTTCGGTAACGCTGTCCGCGATGTCGATATTTTCGAGCGATTTGCAGTTTTCGAATGCAAATGCGTCGATTTCCGTAATGCCGTGAGAGATAAACACGTCCTTAACGCCCGAAGCGTTCGCCAAAGCTCTCGCCCCGACGACTTTCACGCTCGGCGAAACAGAAACGTAAGAAATTTTATCCGAAAAAGCGAAAGCTTCCGCGGCAATACCTCTCGCGTCGAGCTTGACGTTTGCCGTCGACATATTGAGATTATCCACGTCCGTAAGCCAGCCGTCGACGTATCTCAGTCCGCCGTAGATTTCGTAAAGGTCGTTTTTGCAGTTATAAAAAGCGTATTTTCCTATGTTTTCCACGCTGTCCGGGATGGAAACGGAAGAAAGTTCGGTGCAGGACCTGAACGCGCCCGAAGCTATTCCTTTCGTTCCGCTTTCTATATTCGCCGAAGAAACGAGTTCGTTTTCCGCGCCGATAAGCCATTTACCGACATATTTAAGTCCGCCCGAAGTGCGGAAAAGATCGGGGTCGCAGTTTAAAAACGCGTTCGAGCCGATATATGCCAAATCGTCGGGAAGCGTAATGCTTTTAAGATTTACGCAGTCCTCGAAAGCGTTGTCGTCGATAATTTTCACGCTGTCGGGAACGGTTACGGTCGTAAGCTTTTTGCAGCCTTTGAACGCGCCCGAAGCGATGCGGTAAGTTCCGGGTTTTATTTCCGCCGAAGTTATGTTCTTATTGCCCGCCGCGCTTAAAGCGCCGTCGGCATAAGTAAGTCCGCTCGTTTTTTCGTTTTCCCCGATAATTTCGTGGATTCCCGACCCGCCCGAAAACCCGGGGTCGATGTCTTTCTTTTCGCCGTTTGCCGCGCACGAAGACAGCGCGACGGCAGCTATCGCCAAAGCGGAAGCCGCAATCAGCGTCAATGTCGATTTTTTCATATTTCTCTCCTTAGCCGAGAGGAATTCGAACCACATTAAGTTTTAACGGCGCAAAATTTGCAAAATCGGCGTTAAACTCACTTATAATACGTCTAGTATGATTGCGTTCGTTTGCCTTGATTTTTCTAAATTTATCGCCGGCAGCCACAGATGATTGCATTTAAACCCGGTCTCACGGCGTGTTTTTGACTAATACGTCGTTCCGCTCGTGTGTTATACGTTAAGTATTAACGCGCTCGCGCGCCTTGTCTTAGTCTAAAAACACGCCGTGAGACTTGCCCCAACCCAAACGGCAATATTTTCGATGATTTGGGGAAAAGGCGAACGCAGACGTACTTTCGTACTACAAGAGAGAATTTGCCTCAAAGCGCGAAAATTGTGCCGTTTGGGCGAGTTAAAATGCAATCACCTGTGGCTAAATGCGTAGCACCTTAAAGCCGTATTTTTCAGGCGGTTTTGGCGAAGATTTGCGCAGACGTACTTACGTACTTCAAGCAAAGATTTGCATTGGCAGGCAAAAAAGACGGCTTTAAGGCTTGATGGGGTTCGAATCCCTCTCGGCTATCGATATTATAACAAAGAATAATAATTAAGTCAATACAAATTTTTGTAAATTTAAACGTAAACGGGCATAAAATCGGTCGGCGGAGGTATAAAAATCGCTTGGCGGAGGTATAAAAAGAGGTCGGTTTGGTTATAATCCGTTTGCCGACGGGCGACCGATATCGAAAGCCGCCCGATAAAAAAATAGAAAAAGAGGATTATTCTATGAAAAAATTTTGCATAAGTTTGGAATTACTAATCATAATACTTATGACGATTGCGTGCGGAACGGGTAGCGGCGTAAGCGAAAAAACGGAATATCTGCGGATACATATCCGCGCTAATTCCGACAGCGCGTACGACCAGAGCATAAAGTACAAAATCAGAGACGATATCGTTCCTTATCTCACCCCGTATCTTGCCGATTGTCAAAGTAAAGACGAGGCTGCGGACGTAATATCTTCGCTTAAAGAGGATATGGAAAAACGAATCGACGGCATACTTAAATCAAACGGATACGGGTATTCTTCCTCCGTGAAGATAAGGAACGAGAAGTTTCCTGCAAGGGTATACGGCGATCTTACCTTGGAAAGCGGATATTACGACGCGGTTATCGTGGAACTCGGAAAAGCGGAAGGCGACAATTGGTGGTGCGTCGTGTATCCGCCACTCTGTTTTACGTCGGGCGAAAACGTTAAGTACCGCTCGAAAATAGCAGAGATAATATCCGATTGGAAAAAGAAAACGAGTAAAAACGCGGGCTGAAAGACTTCGATTTTTCGGCGTTTCTATGCGAAAACTTCTTTTCTTTGCACGATCGGAAAAAGCAAATAAGAAAAGGAGTTATGCAAAATGAACAGAAAAATAACCAGACTTGCTTTTTTTGCGGTCATTCTTGCGCTTTGCTGCACGTTTTCTGCCGTCGTGATTCAACGAAACGCGACGGGCGCGGCTAAAATGAAAATCGAAGCCGTGGAAACGCTCGCTTTAAAACAGGGAAGCTCGGGTTCTACCGTAAAACAAGTACAACAAAAACTTAAAAATTGGGGTTATTACAGCGGCGCCGTGGACGGAATTTTCGGTTCCGGAACGCGCAAAGCGGTAATTTTATTCCAGAAAAGAAACAACCTTACGGCGGACGGAATAGTCGGTACGAAAACTTTAAACGCTCTGGGAATTTACGCCACCTCGTCTCAGAAAACGAATTCGGTTTACACAAGTTCCGACGTCAATCTTCTCGCAAGGCTTATTTACGCGGAAGCGAGAGGCGAAACTTATTCGGGACAGGTCGCGGTGGGAGCCGTGGTTTTGAACAGAGTTAAAAGCTCGTCTTTCCCGAACACCATTTCGGCGGTTATCTATCAGCCTTACGCATTCACCTGCGTCAGCGACGGACAGATAAACATGTCTCCGAACAGCACCGCCCTTTCGGCGGCTAAGGACGCTATGAACGGTTGGGATCCTTCTTACGGAAGTTTGTATTATTACAACCCCGCCGTCGCGACCAGCAAATGGATTTTTGCGAGGAAAACCGTGGTGACGATAGGTTCGCACGTGTTTGCGCTTTAAGGAGGAGTTATGGAAGAAAGAAAAGATAACGTAAAAGAAAACAGCGCGATGGAAAAAGTCGAAAACGCGGCTTTAACGAACGAAACCGCGCCTCCGGCAAAGCGTAAACCCGCCGCAAAAAAGGCGCAGACCCAAAAGAAAGGCAAAAAAACTTCGGCGAAAAAAGCCAAGGCGGACGAAGCGAAAAGAGAAGAAAAAGCCAAAGCCAGACTTGCCCAAAGAGAAGAAAAGAAAAAGAAGAAAGAAGAAGCGAAAAAGAAAAAGGAACAGGCAAGACAGGCAAAGGCGGAAGCGAGAAAGAAAAAATACGAATCCTTAAAGGAAATGCGTATCGCAAAAAAGGAAGAAAGACTTAAACGCCGCGAAGAGCTTAAAAACGAAAGCAAGGAAGAGCGGCAGAAACGTATCGCCGCGGAAAAGCAGGCAAAACTCAAAATAAAGGCAAAAAAAGCCGAGAGAAGAGCCGAGCTTAAAAAGGCGAAAGCCGAAAGAAGAGCGGAAATGAAACGTCAGCGCCGCGAGGCGATGCACGAGAGAAAGATGAGAAAAGCCGAAATGAAAGAAAAGCGCGGCAAAGAAAATCGTTCGAGAGGTCTCGGCGGTTGGCTTGCGGCGGTTATCTCGCTCGGTTGCTCCGTTCTCGTTCTCGGTTCCGTTCTCGCGCTCTCTCTTTTCACCGACGTTCTGAATTTCGGTAAAAAAGACGGCGGAACGGAAGCCACCGAAAGGGCGTTTTACGACCTCGTGGGCTACGTCGACAATATCGAAACCAATATGTCCAAGCTGTTCGTTTCGGGCGATCCCGAAAGTCAGCAGAGAATACTCGGCGACATCATGGTTCAGAGCAATCTTGCCGATTCTTCGCTTGCCTCGCTTCCTATAACGGACGAGTCCAAGTACTATGCTTCCAAGTATGTAAATCAGGTCGGCGACTATGCAAAATACCTCAATAATCGACTTATAGACGAGCAAACGCTCACTAATGACGATATGGAAAGGCTCGTCGAACTGTATAATATCAACACCGATTTAAAAGCCGCTTTAACGACGCTTTCGGCAAAAATTGGCGAAGAGTACGATTTCAGTATATTAAAGGATAACAACGCAAACGATATAATAATCGCTCAGTTCAACGATTTCGAAAAGGGCGCGGTGGATTATCCCGAAATGATTTACGACGGCGCGTTCTCGGACGGCGTGGAAAGTAAAACGGCTAAGGGTATTTCGGGCGAAAAGATCGACGAAACCAAAGCTTTGGAAATTTTCGGCGAAGTGTTTAAAGATTACGGCGACGGAAAGCCGACCGTAACGGGCAAAACCGAAAACAGCAGCATAACCTGCTATAATATTTCCGCGATGGAAAAAGGCGGCGAGATCTTCGCTCAGATTTCCGAAGTCGGAGGTAAAGTGGTTATGTTCAACGCTTATAAGCCTTGCGAGGAAGTGAAGCTTTCGGACGAAGAATGTATCGAAAAAGCGTATACGTTCCTCGAAAAGCTCGGCTATAAGGATATGAAATGCGTGTGGAATTACGCTTCGGGCGGCACGGAACATCTTAACTTCGCGTACACCGAAGACGGAGTTATAATGTATCCCGACCTCGTTAAAGTCAACGTATGTATGGAAACGGGAACGATAACCGGTCTCGACGCCGACAATTATCTTCTTAACCACACCGACAGAGTTATGAAAAAAGCTAAACACACGATCGGCGAGGCTTTCGAAAAGGTGAACGTGAACTTAGACGTGAAAGACGAAAGAGTTGCGGTCATTCCTCTCGGAAACGGGCGCGAAACGCTTGCTTACGAGTTTATCGGAACTCATAACGATTCGGTTTACTACGTCTATATCGACGCTAACACTTTGAAAGAAGTCGAAATATATAAGGTGGTAAACACCGAACAGGGTACGCTTTTAATGTAAAAAACGACAAAAAGCGGACAAAAAATAAATTTTATCGCAATTTATCGCAAATTTTGAGCCGACGGCAAAAGAATTTAACGTCTTTTGCCGTCGGCTCGGCATTTTATTTGACAAAAGGTTTTTTTTGTTTTAAAATTAACTAAAAGACAAAAAGGGCGGAATATCGGAATACTTTGCAACCGATTGCGGTTTAGTCCCGTTCGGCTCGATGATTAAGGAGATAGAAATTATGGACAGACATATCAAACTCGTAACGTTCCGCGTGAACGAAATCGAGTTTAAGTTCAACGGCGCGATAAAACCGGACACGCAGTTCCGCATTACGCCGAAGATAGAAAGCAAACTCGGACAGAACGGAAAAAATCTTTTCGTCAATCTTTCGGTAAGGGTAAACGAAGACATTTCTTCGCCCGTACCGTTTAATTTAAACGTGGTTATGTTCGGGCATTTCGTTGCCGAAAAAGAGGCTGAACAGAGAGTTTACGCCGAAGAAGCGATAGATATCCTTTATCCTTTCCTTCGCGCGGCGGTAACTTCGTTCACGGCTAACTGCAACATTCCGCCGTACGTTCTGCCGGTAATAAATTCGACCGTAGCGGAGGAAAACCTTGCAAAAACAGAAGATAAAGACAAGGAGAATTTAAACTGATGCGTAAATTTTTCAAAGAATTCGCAAACTTCATCAAGCGCGGCAACGTTCTCGATATGGCTGTCGGCGTAATCGTCGGCGGCGCGTTCACGGCGATCGTAACCGCTCTTTCGAACGGCATCTTAAAGCCGCTCATCAATTGGGTGATCTGGCTTTGCAACGGCAAACAGGAAGGTTCGCTCGAATCGGTTTACACGTTCTTGCACACCGTATATACGGACGGAGCGGTAGATCTTTCGAAATCGATTTACATAGATTGGGGCGCGTTTATTTCGTCCATAATCAACTTTCTTCTCATCGCGCTCGTCGTGTTCTCGATCGTTAAATTCATCAATCACGCTTCGGAAAAACTCAACTTCAACGCGATTATGAAAGAAAAGCTCGAAAAGAAGCTTGCAAGCGGCGAAGAACTCACGGGGAGCGAGAAGCGCTGGGTTAAGAGAATGGAGGATCTGCATCCCGAATTCGTACCCGCAAGCTTGCAGCCGAAAGAAGAGGTTAAAGAGCCTGAGCCGCCCGTTCCCACCGAAACGGAAAAGCTTCTTGCGGAAATTTTAAGCGAACTTAAAAAAGAAAACAAATAATAGAGAGAACTTATGAAAACAGCGAAATGCCCCCTTTTCGAAGGCTTATCCGACAAAGAAATCGCTTTCGTGACGAAAGAATTGAAATTTGAATATAAAACTTTTTCGCGCGGCGACGAGATTTTTGTCTACGGCAAGAACGAAAATCGGGCGTTTTGTCTCATCGAAGGTTCGGCGGGAACGTTTCGGACGGACGAAAACGGCACGGTCGCGTTGATCGAGCGCGTTTTTGCGGGCGAAGTGTTCGGCTACGGCGCGGATAACGAATTTTCGGGCAGAGATTACACCGTTATCACGGCGGATTCGAAATGCCTTGTCGGTATTGCGGACGTCGCGAAAGCCGATCTTTCCGAACTTCCGCCCGTGTTTTTAAAAAATCTTATCAAAGCCCAGCAAAAGCGCATAGCGGCATACGCCGCGCGCACGAACGTTCTGCTCGGGCGCACGATAAGAGATAAACTCATCTGTTATTTCAAAAATTGCGCCGAGGAAGCGGGGAGTAACGTTTTCGATCTGAAAATCACGCTCACGTGCCTCGCCGATCTCGTTTTTGCGGACAGAAGCGCGATGATGCGCGAACTCAAAAAGCTCCGCGAGGACGGAATAGTCAAAATCGACCGCAAAAAAGTCACGCTCGGGTGATAAAGCTCGGGTGATTAAACCCGATTGATTAAACTCGGGTGATAAAATCAAACCCCGGTCGATTAAAATTTAATCTGAAAGCCTTCTCTTCGAGAGGGCTTTTTTTGTTCTCTTTTTTTGTTTTCTTTTTGCGTTATTTTCCGTTTTCGGGTCAAAAATATACAGTATATAACATTAACATAATCAAAAAAGCTTCCGCAAAAGGGATTTTTTCAGAGAAAAGCTTAAAGAGTCGGCTTTATCCGAGCGGACGCGAATCAAGTTTAGTTTTTGAAATGTAACAGGTTAAAATAGCTTATTTACATTTCATTTTATTAGTGTATAATTGTTGGTACAATAGCGGTGAAATTCTCCGTTATTGCGATTTTGCATTCAAAAAAGAAATTTTTATCTATGGAGGAAAAAATGAAAAAGATTCTTTCAGGCATTCTTTGCGCTATGCTCGTTCTTGCCATGACGGCTTGCGGCGAGTCCGGCAGCAATTCGGGCAACAATTCCGGGAGTAACGTTCCGGGAGACCTTGAAACAAAGACCGTTATAAAGGTTCAGAACTTTCCGGGCGGCATAGGTTCCAATTGGCTTTACAAAGCTGCGGAACGTTTCCGGGAACAATACAAAAACGAACATTTAGAAAGCGGGAAAACGGGCGTTTACGTTGAAATAACCCCCGAACAGCCTAACAGCAGCACGCTTTCCACCTCGGCTTATCATATTATATTCGACGAGCGTTATTCCAATATATACGAATTGGCTCAGAGCGGAGCCATCGTCAAGCTCGACGACCTCGTAACCGCGAAAGGCGACGACGGAAAATCCATCGAAGATCGCATTTACGTGGCTAACCGCGAAAGTCTTAAAGGCGCGGACGGCAGGTATTATGCTTTGCCGCATTACGAATGGTTCCCCGGTCTTTCTTACGATAAGGACAATTTCGATAAAAACGGTTGGTATATCGCGAAAGACGCGGACAGCGGCAAACTTATCGAGAACAAATACGGAAGCTTATACCTTACGGGCGAGGAATCGAAAAAATCGTGCGGTCCCGACGGAAAATTCGGTACGGACGACGACGGTTTGCCCTCTTCGCTCGAAGAATTGCTTATTTTAAGCGGCGAACTTAAAAACAAAACGGGTACGGGACCGTTCACGGTTACGGGTTCCAACCTTTATTACACGAACTACCTTGTCGAAGGTCTCTGGGCTTCTCTGGCGGGCAGCAAAGAGCTTAAAGCCGTTTACGATTTCAGCGGTTCCGTCGACGTGGTTACGGGATATACCGAAGAAAATCTTTTCAAAGGTATCGATTACATCAAAAAACCCGTCGTGACAAAAACGGAGATAACCGACAAAAACGGCAATCTTGCGCTTAAATCGGCGGCGAGATATTATGCCGCATCGTTTATCGAAATTCTTCACAAGGAAGGATTTTTCTCCGACATTTCTTCTTCTGTCTCGCACACCGGCGCGCAGAAGAACTTCATCAACGGCGGAGTAAGAAACAATTCGATAAGAGCATTCCTTGTAGACGGTTCTTATTGGTATAACGAATCGACGGATCAGGGCAACTTTAAGGATTATACGACGATGACCGGCAAGACTACGAGAGGCGTACGCTTTATGGCGTTGCCCGTAACGGCTACGGGTTCGGTTACTCCTTCGGAGACGGCGGCAACGCCTTCGCTTATCGATAACGGTATCGCGTACGCTTATATCAACGCGAGATACAGCGACAAGACGGAAATAGTGAACGCTTGCAAAACCTTCCTTAAATTTCTTTACAGCGACGCCGAACTCAAAGAATTCACCGCGCTTACGGGCGTTACCAGACCTTTGACCTATTCGCTTACCGACGCGCAGTACAACAGCCTTCCCGAATATCAGCAGAAGGTTTACGATCTTAGCAGAAACAGCGATATCCTTTATTTCGGTTCGGAAAACCCGATATTCAAAAACAACCAGCAGACCCTTAAAATTCACTTCTCTTCGCAGATAATGAACCCCACGGTGAACAATACTCAATATAAGAGTTATTACGAGGCGATAAAGGGCGGCGCGACTTCGAAAAACGTTTTCGAGGCGACCGTTATAACCGACGACGTCTGGAAAAACATAGCGAAAAAACAAGGTACGAATTAACTGATTTCGATAAGACTATCCGCAGGTGATTGCGCAAAAGCGCAATCACCTGCGACCTGATAACTAAGAGGCGAAAAATGATTTCACAGACACAGAACGCGGCAGAGCGCAAAATCATGAATAAAAAAACCAAACGGCTTTTGTTTTACATAGCCGTTATCGCGCTGCCCGTGTTACAGTTCGCGGTATTTTATCTTTACGTGAACTTCAATTCCATAATACTCGCGTTTCAGAAGTATGTTCCGCCTGCCGCGGGAGAAGTCGGCTTTAAAAAGGTGTTCGCGAATTTCGATAATTTCAAAGTCGCGTTCAGAACGCTTGCGGACGGTCGGAATATGATCGCCAACTCGCTCAGAATGATAGCGTGCGAGTTGTTTATAGGCTTACCTCTCGCGCTTTTGTTTTCGTTTTACGTCTATAAAAAGTTCTTTTTATCCAAACTTTTCAAGGTGATGCTCTTTATGCCGCAGATTATATCGAGCATCATATTCGTAATGTTGTTCCGCTATATCGCAAACGACGTTTATATGGCTGTTTTCAAAACGGAATGGGGTTTATTGTCCTCGCCGTCGTTCGGCACGAGAATGGGAACGATACTTTTTTACAACGTATGGATATCTTTCGGCGTGAACGTTATGATGTTTACGGGTTCTATGAGTTCGATAGACGAATCGATAGTGGAAGCGGCGCAGCTCGACGGCGCGAATCTCGCGCAGGAGTTTATCCACGTCACGCTGCCTATGATCTGGTCTACGTTTTCGACGTTCGTGGTTATCTCGCTCACGGGGCTTTTCACGCATCAGCTCAGCCTTTTCGCGTTTTTCAGCGACGGGGCGGCGGATCTTTCGAGCTTCGGATATTATCTTTACGTTGCGAGTACGAAAAAAATACTTATCGAAGAAGCGGGACTTAAATGGCTCACGTATTCTCAGCTTTCGGCTCTCGGAATAGTTATGACGATTATAACTTTGCCGATAGTTTTGGGAACGAGAAAGCTTATGAGTAAGTTCGGCCCGTCGGCGGAATAAGGAGGGCGCGATGAAAATCGAAAATAAAAGAAAAAGCGGTAACGTCGCGGTAAAAATCGCGGTGATTATATTGGGCGCGCTCCTTGTCGCATATTCCTTGTCGATAATACTTATGCTTTTATGGGGACTGTTAAGTTCCTTAAAATCGGACAACGACCTTGCGAAAAACTTACTCGGGCTTCCGAAAATAAACGATCCCGAGTGGTTCGACAGAGTAAACGACCCGGACAGCAGTTACAAAACGCTGTTCAGGCTCGAAAATTACGTTCTTGTCATTAAACGTTTCAACTTTCCCGCGTCCACGAGCTTTTTCGTGGGGAACAGAGAAGTTACGCATACCACGGAAAACAACTTTTTCAAAATGCTGTTAAATTCCGTGATTTACGCGTTCGGAAACGGTTTCGTTCAGGCGATTATCCCCGCGATAATGGCTTATATGTGCGCGAAATACCAATTCAAGTTCAGTAAGGTGCTTTATATGACGGTCATAGTCGTAATGACGTTGCCGATAGTAGGGGCGTATCCCTCCGAACTTACGCTTTTAAGAAACCTCGGATTGTACGACACCTGGTACGGAAACTTCATTCAGCGTTGCAGTTTTATGGGTATGTACTTCCTGGTGTTTTACGAGTTTTTTAAAGGTATGCCCGACACTTACAGCGAGGCAGCCGAAATAGACGGAGCTTCGCAGTTCACCGTTATGTTCAGAATTTACATTCCGCTTGCGGCGAAGATAATCGGTTCGGTGTTTCTGATAAGATTTATATTCTTCTGGAACGACTTCTCGTCCATAGAATTATATATGCCTACGCATCCCACGCTTGCGTATTTCATTTACGCGCTCGGAGCGGGCAAGAAAATTTCCAACGATATGACGACTAACCCCCGAAAGATTGCGGCGTGTATGATACTCGCCATGCCCACTTTGATTTTGTTTCTGATTTTGCACAACAAAGTTATGGGCAGTATGACCTTAGGCGGGATAAAGGGGTAAAAAATACGGTGCAAAAGAAGCGTGTACACGCTTTTGCTTGTTGAAAACAAGCAAAAATAACCTTAACGGAGAAATTATATGGCTAAAAAGAGGAGAAAATCGATTGCGAGCGCGACGCTTAGCGTTGCGGCGGCGTTATTCCTTGTTTTCGCGGCGATTTTTGCGTTTTCCGCGCCCGAAGCGGTTTATGCGGAAAAAGCGACCGTCGGCGAGACGACCGTTGCCGAATACTATTTCGTCGGCGACGAGATCGAATTGCCGAATGCGGCGGATATTATATCGGACGGCGAAACTTACGAGGGAAAATTCGCCGCGCTTATACTGCCCGACGGAAACGCCGTGACGAAAAGCGGATTAACGCTTACGGAAACGGGCGCGTATAAAATTCGTTTCGGCTACGAAAAGAACGGAAAGAAATATATCGCCGAAAAGAAATTCGACGTGCTTAAAAAGAATTGGGAAGTCGGTTCTGCCGACTCTTCGGTTTCTTACGGCGCGGTTTCCACGAACGAATCGGGAAAAGAGAGTACCGGTCTTACCGTTAAACTCGCCGCGGGCGACACGTTCAATTATAACGAACCCGTTGACCTCGGCAAAAATTCGGTTACCGATATAATAACGATGTTTTCCACGGCGGTTTATGCGAAACAAACGCATATAGACGCGAGAAACAATCCTTCCGTTATCGCGAAGGACTACGAGGCGGGACTTATAGAAGTCAAGCTCACCGATTGCTACGATCCGTCAAGATACGTCACGGGCGTGATTTTCATTTCGAGAATAGACGGCGAGGGCGTTTACGCCCGTACCCGCGCGAGCGCGCAGGGCGAGTTCGGCCTTTATTACGATTGTCCTCCGAAGTTCGGCAAACCCGACGTTTATATCGACGGCGAGCGTTACGGCGTTTATAACGGCGATTTCGGTCAGTCTGTTACGGAATTCGCGGGCAAACGATACGTTAAATGGAGCATAGACAACGAAAAAGGTAACGTTTACATTTCCGCTCCCGCGGGAGACGGCGAAAAGAGCTTCCTTATCAATCAGCTTTACAACGAAGATATCGGCGGAGCGATTTTCAACGGATTTACGACGGGCGAAGTTTACGTTTCGGTAACTTCGAACGATTGCTATATGAACGAAACCACGTTCGAGATCGAGCAGATCGGCGGCAGACGCGGCGAAGCTCTCGTTTCGGGCGGATACACGGATACGATCGCGCCTACGATAACGATCGACAGAAACGGCGCGGACGGAGACCTTTATATAAAACGCGGCGAGGCGTTCGAACTGTTTTCGGCTTCCGCTTACGACCCGAATCTTATCGGCGGAGTAAAGGTTAACGTGTATTATAATTACGGCACGAGCGTTCAAAGCTCCGTGCTTGTGAAAGACGGCAAATTCATACCCACGAGATCGGGAACTTACGTTATAGAGTACAGCGCGAAAGACTCGTTCGGAAACGTCGGTAAACAGACGGTAAACGTCTACGTTATGAAAGACGACGTCGCGACGATAAACGTCGGGCGGGTTTCCTCGATGACGGCGGGCGTAAGCGTTACTTTGCCCGAGCATAGCGCGACCAGCCTTAACGGAGACGTAAGCGTTAAAATCAAGGCGGTTTACGGCGAAAACGAAACGGTTATCGACAGCGAAACGAGAACGTTCACCCCGCTTTCGGTCGGCGAATACACGATAGTTTACGAATATACCGATAAACTTAAAACTTATGAATATTCTTACACGGCGGAGAGTCTTCCGAACGATAAATGCGGTTTTGCGAGCCTTCCCGTGCTTGACAGATATTATATAAAAGGACTTTCTTACAGCTTACCGCAGGTTAAAGCTTACGAATTCAAAGGCGCGGAGCCGACCGAGGTCGATTGCGAGCTTTACGTAAGTTTCGACGGCGGAGCATACGAAAAAACGAGTTTCGACAAGGCTTCGATAACGGGAAGCAACGCGGTACGTTTCAAATACGTAGCGAAAGACGCCGTTTACGAAAGCGAAGAGATAGAAATAATCGACGTCGGTTACAACGGTTCGCTCGATATGAAGAAATATTTCAAGGGCGATTTTTCGGCTACGGCGGATTATTCGCATATTTCGTTCAAATCGCTGAAAAACAGCGGCAAAAACTCGCTTTTGTTTATAAATCCCTTAGCCGCGGAATTGTTCTCGATAACTTACGCAATTCCCGAAAGTTCGGGAGCTTCGGCTTACAGCGTGGTTTTAACCGATCGCGAAGACCAGCGTATTAAAACGGAATTCGCGTTCTCGTCGAGATACGGCACGGCTTACCTTTCGGTGAACGGCGGGGAAGAAAGAGCTTTGAGCGATAAACTGAACGACGGCGGAGAACGCAGAATTTATTATAATTCCGAAGCGAAATGCTTTGTTTACGCCTCCTCGTCTCAAACGCTTTCCTATCCGATTGAAATAACGGGCTCGCGATACGCCTATGCGGAGATAATCTTCGGCGACGCTTCGTTAAATTCCGAAGTGAGAGTGATCCGTATTCAGAATCAGCTTATCTGCAAGGACTCCTCCGACGATTTCGCTCCGCAGGTTTATGCGGACGGGGCTACGGGAAGTGTGGAAATCGGCACTCGCCTTACCATAAAAGGCGCGGTATACAGCGACGCGCTTTCCCCGATCGTAAGAAGCGACGCGCTCGTTTCGGTCACGAAGCCGAGCGGCGGATATGCGCTCGGTACGGACGGAAAAGAGCTTAAAGACGTTTATGCGGGCGAAAAGTTCGAGATATTGTTCTCGGAATACGGCATTTACCGTTTAACTTACACCGTGAAAGACGCCGGCGGAAAAATTACCGAGCAGCCTTACGGTATAGAAGTCGCCGATATGGTTGCGCCGACCGTCGTTTTCGACGACGGTTCGACCGAAGAAACCGTTCAGACGATAAGGCTTGCTTACAAGTATAAAATCAAAAAATATACGTTAAGCGACAACTATGATACCGTCGAAAACTTAACCGTTCATACCTTTATTTACGATAAGAACGGCGTTATAGTAAAATACAACGTAAGCGAATTTTCGCTTACCGAAGAAGGCGAATACACCGTTTACGTATACTGCGTGGACGGAAGCGGGAACTACGGTTACGCTTCGTATAAGCTTAAAGTGGTTGCGTGAGAGGAGCGGAAAAATGAGAAATAAAAAGAATATTTTCAAAACTTTTATCGCATTGTTGCTCGCGGGCATGTGTATGCTTTTCGCCGCTTGCGGAAAGACGGACAGCGGTTCGGGTTCCGATCGGGCGGACGACGGCGGGGTTTTCGATCCCGACGCGAAGGTTACGGTTAAAGATACTTACGACGGCACGCACGATTTCACTTCGCCCGACACCGATCTTCCTTTCGTGACGAACGGAACCTGCGATTATACTATCGTCGTTCCCGAAACCCGCGGTTCGCAGGTGAATATGGCTAAAAACGAACTCGTTCAATTCTTTGCCGAGGCTACGGGCATAACCCTTCCCGCGATGGCGGACAGCGAGTTCACCGATAACGGCAAGGGATACATTTCTCTCGGCGAAACGTCGCTTTTAGCGGCTTCGGGAATTACGGTAGACCATAAAAAACTCACCGAGGACGGCGTGAGAATAGTCACCGAAGGCAAGAATATCTATCTTGTCGGCGGCGGGGATTACGGCACGCTTTACGCGGTTTACGATTTCCTTGAAATATATTTCGATTTCGACGTGTATTACAAGGATTGTTACGAAATCAACAGGAACGTAAAAAATCTTAAACTCAAAAAGTTCGACGTGACCGATATTCCCGATCTCGAATTCCGTTCCAACGGCTATTATCAGCTCGTTAAGGACGAATGGATGTATCGTTTCCGCGTTCCGAGAACTTACGGAACGATAACGTTCCCGATTTACGAGGTCGTGGGAGACCCTTCGAGTTCGGCGCGCGGCGTACACAATTCGCTCAATTGGCTGCCGAAAAGTCAGTTTTATGCCGATCATCCCGATTGGTATAACAACGGCGGAACCGAGCTTTGTTACACGGCTCACGGCAACAAGGACGAATACGAAGCGATGATGAAAGCTTGCGTGGATAAAGCCGTGGCAACTCTTACGCTTTATAACAAAGAGGATTATCCTTATCTTCGCATACTCAATTTCACTCAGCAGGATAACTACGACGGTTGCGCCTGCACGGCTTGCAGCGCGAACGTAACGAAATACGGCACGAACTCCTCGACGCTTATTCTTTTTATGAACGATCTCAGAAAGAGAATAGACGCGGCTATGGCGGAAATGGAAGAGAAATATCGCAGAGACGATATGACGCTCACGTTCTTTGCTTATCTTTACACCGAAACCGCGCCCGACGCGAGTTTTCCCGAAATGCATCTTAACGACGGCGTGAGCGTCTTCCTCGCAACGAGCGCGACGTTCGATCATCAGTCGTCGATATATGCCGACTCCAACACCGAGGGCAGAGAAAACCTTAAAAATTGGGGTAAGCTTTCGGACGAGATACTGCTTTGGACTTACTCGACGAAATTCAGCCATTATATGTACCCCGTGGACACTTATAACTTCTACGGCGAGGACGCGTATACGTTCTTTGCGGCTAACAACGTCAAACTTATGTATAACCAATCTCAGGTTACGCAGAAAGGAACGGCAACGGCATGGCATAACCTGAAAGCTTATCTCGACTCCAAACTCGAATGGGACGGAACGAGAGATTCGGCTTATTACACCGAAAAATATATAAACGCTATGTTCGGCGAAGCCGCGCCCGTAATGAAAGAAATTTACGCGGCGATGCGCTTGCAGGCGGGGATAGTGAAGACGAAATACAACGGCGTTTCGCTTTTAAGCAACGTAACCGACCTCGAAAATCCGAGTTTCTGGCCGTATTTCACGCTTAAACAGTGGCTTGCGAAATACGACGAAGCTTACGCCGCGCTCGAAACTTACCGCTTGTCCGACCCGACGGCTTATGACCTTTATAAGAGCCATATAGACGCCGAGTATCTTTCGCCCGCGTATATGACGCTCGTTCTTTACAAGGATATGCTTTCGGCGAGCGAGGCGACTCTGATAAAAGATCGTTTCCGCGAAGCCGTAAAAGTTACGGGTATCACGAACGTTCGCGAAACGGGCAGCAATCAGATAGGCAGTTTCGTCAACGGACTGTAAAACGGGAGGGAAAAGGCAGATGAAAAGAAAAATACTTTGTTTGATAAGTTTAACGGCAATATTCTTTATGACCTTTTTCGTTGCGTCCTGCGGGAAAACGGGCGATAATTCCGATTCCGGAACGTCGGAGTCCCGTCCGACGATAAACGAAGTCGTTCTCGACGAAACTTCGGTGTCGCTCACGCTCGGCGAAACTCACTCTCTCCGCGCGACGGACGGAAACAATACCGTTCTTTGCGCCTGGACTTCGAGCGACGAAAATATAATTTCCGTGGACGAATGGGGGCTTTTAACCGCGAATAAAGTCGGTTCGGCAACGATAACCGCCGAATGCGACGGCAAAAAAGCCGATTGTCTCGTCACGGTTTCGCTCGGCGGATATCTCCCGATCCTCGAAATCGACGCGGGCGACGAAATTCAGGTCGACCTTGCTCATTCGGCGGATATTTCGGGTAAAGTTCTGTTTAACGGAAAATATTATCGGGACGCCGAAATAAATTACGTTTTATCGGACGAAACGGTCGGAAAAGTCGTAAACGGCGTTTTCAAACCCATAAAAGCAGGCGCGACCGCCGTTACCGCAACCGCGGAATGGCGCGACGTAAAATCCGACTTTTTAACCTGCGAAATTTCGATCAACGTAATTCATAACGCAAACTTCTATGCGGACGGAAAACCCGTTCCCGACGAAGTCGATCTTTACACGATAAGAAGTTTCGAAGGCGAAACTTACGAAACCGAATGGAAATTGAACCCGTCGATAGACGTCGACGGCGTTGAAAAAACAGCCGAAATAAACGTCGAAAACGAAGAAATAGTCGAATATAACGCGAAAACGGGCGTTCTGACCGCCAAAAAACGCGGCGTTACGTCTATCGAACTGTATTGTTATAACGGCGAAACGAAAATCAGCAAAAACATTGACGTAAACGTTATTCTTCCCGTTGCGGATTACGGCGAGATAATCCCCGATTTCTCGGCTTTAAACGGCGAAATAAGGTATAACGGCAAAAATCTTTTAACCGAACTTTTCGCGGGCGGAATATCTTCCGCCGAGCAGGACGGGCGCGCGCTCGACGTTTCGAAAGCGGGAAAAGTCCTCGGCGTTAAGACCGATAAATCGGGCATATCGAGATTTTCGGTTACCGTTCTCGGCGAAAACTACGGTTATAAATTCAATCTCGAAGGTTGCGCGCTCATAATAAAAAGCGCGGAGGATCTTCTCGATTTCAGACTTACCGCGGACAGAAAAACCATAGAGGGTTACGTCGTCATGAAAAACGACGTGGATATGTCCTCGCTCGATATAAACGGCGACGGGCAGACCGCAACGACGGGAAGCGTCGCAATTTATGATACGTTCTATCCTTACTATGCCTCGGCAGGCGTGCTTGGTTCAACGGATATGCTTACCAATATAGAGTCAAGCAAAGCAGTAGCCGGATTTACGGGTATTTTCGAAGGTAACGGACACAAAATAAAGAACTTCCACGCGGGCAATTCTTACGGATTCTTCGGAACCATTTCGGCTGCAACCGTAAGAAACGTAGCATTTACCGACGTTGACTTATATCCCGCTTATTCGGTAGGTATAGTTTTTGCAAAGTATGCCGCGAACGTAAAAATGCAGAACGTGTATCTTTCGATAAAAACGGGCAACCTTTCGGACGATAACTATGTAAGAACCAAAAACTGCATGCTTTTCGCAGGTGCGGATTCGACGGATAAATCATTCGAAAACTGCATTATCGAAACCGACGCGACTTATGAAAAAGACGCGCTTCCCGGTTGGGGCGGAGCGTCCGTAGGTATTTTCGGCAGCGCGGGTACCACAAATTACTATGTGGATTATCCGACATACCCGGGATATATGGCGAAATTCTCGATAAAGGGGCTTTACCTTATCGCTCCCAAAGCCGCCAACGGCAGGGTTATGCCGCTTATCCAATACAACGGAATGTCGGTTTATGCTTCCAACGATTTCGCCGATTTTGCGGAAAAAGCAACGTTTAAGCTCGACGATAAAACGCGCAACCCCGTTGCGGATTCTTCGGGAAATCAGAGGATTTATCATTGGGCAAACGTTTATCGCTATGAAAGTTATGCGGATATGATCGCAAACAAAATAACTAACGTAGGCGGTTGGAGGGTTACTTCCGACGGAATAAGTTGGGCGGAGTGATTTTTTTGAAATAAGTCCGACAGAGAAATTCGTCGGACTTACAAAGAAAATAAAAACAAGATATTTTGCGATATAATCGCTTAAAAATAGGAGGAAAGTATGAAGAAAATACTAATTGTTATGATGAGTGCAATTATGCTCATCGCGATGTCGGCATTTGTCGCTTGTTCCGACGCGGGCGGGGTCGATCCGACTCACACGCATTCGGGCGGCACGGCGACTTGTACCGAAAAGGCAAAATGCGACGAGTGCGGCGAGGAATACGGCGAACTTAATCCCGAAAACCACGCAAGCGCGGAATTCGTTTACGTTTCCAACGGCAACGGAACGCACAAAAAATCGCATAAGTGCTGTAACGTCGTAACCGAAGCCGCAGAAGATTGCGCGGGCGGCGAGGCTACTTGCGAAGAAAAGGCAAAATGCAAATCGTGCGGCGGCGAATACGGCGAACTTGGTTCGCACACGGGCGGAACTCCGACTTGTAAAGAAAAAGCCGTTTGCTCCGATTGCGGACAGGAATACGGGGATATTGACAAGACAAATCACGCGAGCGAGGAAACTGTTTTCGTTTCCGTCGGTAACGGAAAGCATAACGAAGTACATAAATGCTGCAACGCCGTCGTCAGAGAAAATCTGACTTGCGAAGGCGGCGAAGCTACTTGCCTGCAAAAGGCAAAATGTAAATTGTGCGGCGCGGAGTACGGCGAATACGGCGCGCATAAGGGCGGAAAGGCAACTTGCCTCGAAAAAGCAGAATGCGAAGTCTGCCACGAAAAATACGGCGAAGTTGATCCTAAAAATCATGCGAGTAAGGAAGAATTCGTTTATACGGCTAACAACGACGGCACTCATAAAAAAGCGTACAAATGCTGCAATGCCGTTGCGGAAGCAAACGAAGCTTGTTCCGGCGGCACGGCAACATGTCAGTTAAAAGCCGTATGCAAGCTTTGCGGAGTTTCTTACGGATCGACGGATATGACAAACCATGCAGACGAAGCTTATTCGTTCGTGGATAACGGCGACGGAACGCATTCCATGGAATACAACGTTTGCCACACTAAAAACAATAGACAAACTCATTCGGGCGGAAATCCGACCTGTCAGGCAAAAGCGAAGTGCGGTATCTGCGGCGCGGAGTACGGCGAATACGGCGCGCATACTTTCACGAAAGTCGGTAAAGACAGTTCTTCTCATTGGAATGAATGTTCGCTTTGCGGCGTACGCGACGAAAACAGCGTAACCGCTCATAGCGCAACCGTCTGGGAGACGACCGAAAGCGGCGAGATCGGCAAATGCGAATGCGGCGAAGTTGTAACGACCATCGTCGAGAACGTTCTCGCAAACGAAATGACTCTTTACACAATAGCAAGTTTCGGCGGCGAAAACTACAACGTAGAAGAAGCATACGAACCCGTTGTAACGATAAACGGCTCGGCGATAGTCGTAAATATTTCTTCGGATGATCAGAACGTTGCGATTTACGAGGACGGCAGAATTAAAGCCGTTAAAGCGGGTAAGGCGGTTATAACCGTTTCCTATACGCTCCCGAGTAATCGCGGCACGGTTACAAAGACTTTTGACGTAACCGTTATCCGCCCCGTTATTACCGACGAAACCGCGATTACTTATTTCTCCGCGATCGACGGCTGGCACGCATATCTCACCGAGCTTTTCGGAGAGGATGCGATTACGGAAGCGAAGCAGACTTATAAAGGCGAGGATCACGTTCTTACCTTTGCAAACGGTAAGCTCGGCGGAATGTTCACCGAAAGCAAGACTTCGACAGTTTGCTCGCTCACCCTTTGCACCGACACTTACGGCTATGTTTTATCCAACGTAACCGCTTACACGAAAGTAATAAATACCGCTGACGATCTCGAAGATATCAGACTTACCGCCGACAGAAAGACGGTAACGGGTTATTTCATTATGAATGCCGATATCGATTATTCAAAAATCGATTTTAACGGAGATAAGCGGTATACTTATTACGACAATTTGTATCCGTACTTTAATCCTACGGCAAAGGCTCCGACGGATATGCTTACGGAAGATGTTGCGAATTCCGACAATACGCCAAATAAGGCGGCAGGATTTGTCGGCGTGTTTGACGGAAACGGTCATAAAATAATCGGTTATCGCGCGGGTAACTCGTACGGATTCTTCGGTACGATCTCGGGAAGCAGTTTATCCGATTTAACGGTTATTAAAAACGTTGTGTTCACCGATATTACCGCTGAAGCAAGTTCCTGGACGATAGGACGTGTGTTTGCGCATTATGCAACTTGCGTAAGCGTTGAAAACGTTTATATTTCTTTTGCTAAGGGTATTGAAAGCTGGACGAAGAATTTCTCATTGTTCGGAGCAAAAGAAAGCGTATATTTCAGATTTAATAAAGTCGTTATCGAATATCCCGCAACGTCCGCAAGTGCGGCTGCCGCAGGCGAAACCGCGTGCGTTGGATTCTTCTCCACGGTCGGTACGACTGCTTATTACGGAAGAACGGCTCCCGATAATCAGTGGCACGGACAAATGAGAACGGTATATCAGAATTTGTATGTCGTCGCGCCCAAGGCGACGAACGGCAGGGTTCACGCTCTGAATATGAGTAATCAGATCGTTGTTTACGCAGCTAACGACTTCGTCGATTTTGCGGAAGCGGCGAAAGTTTCGCTCGACGGAACGACTTTGAACCCCGTGGTAAACGATAGCGGAACTATAGAAGTATTCCACTGGAAGAACGCATATCGTTACGATACCTTAGCCGATATGGCGGAAGCGGGATACACTCAGATAGGAAATTGGAGCGTTTCCGCAAGCGGAGTGGTCTGGAACGCATAATAATTTCGCGAAAGCGAAAACAGTAAAAACAATATAACACTACTTTGTTTCGCGGCGGGGCGGAAACGCCCCGCCGCGGATAAAAAATCGGTAACGACCGAAAAAAATACTATGAAAAATCTTGCTTTAAAATTCCCCGAGGCGGGAGAAATCAAACCCAAAGGATATGCGGGTAAGCTTATAGCTTATACGATAGAAAAACAATACGACGACGAATCGACCTGGAAGCTCCTCGTCGATCAGTTCAGATTTCATTATGACGACGACAACGGCTGGCGCGGCGAGTTCTGGGGGAAAATGATGCGCGGCGCGTGCCTTACTTATAAGGCTTCTTCAAGCGCGGGATTATACGCCGAAATCGTTAAATCGATCAAAGATATGCTGTCCGTTAAGGAAAAATCGGGCAGAATTTCTTCTTATCCCGAAGAAAAAGAGTTTTTAGGGTGGGATATGTGGTCGAGAAAATATGCAATGCTCGGCTTTATATATTTCCTGGATATCTGCAAAAGCGAACGCCTTAAAAAAGAGGTGATTAACGCGCTTAAAGGGTGCGCGGATCACATTCTCGCACACGTAGGCGAAGGAAAGGAAAAGAGTATTTTCGACACTTCGCAGATTTACGGCGGGCTTAATTCCTGTTCGATTTTAGAGCCGTTCGTCAGGCTTTACGAAATCACGGGCGAAAGAAGATATCTCGATTTTTCGAAATATATCGTCGATCTCGGGTTCTGCTCGGATATGAACATAATCGAGCTTTGTCTCGACAAAAAATTATACCCTTATCAATTTACGCATACGAAAGCTTACGAAATGATTAGTTGTTTCGAGGGGCTTTTAGAATATTATAAAGTCACGGGCGAGAAAAAGTATCTTAAAGCCGCGGAAAATTTCGTTGATATGGTCGTTAAAACCGACTATACGATTATAGGTTGTTCGGGCTGTACGCACGAGCTGTTCGACAATTCTTCCGAGAAACAGACGGAGGAAACGGACGGCGTTATGCAGGAAACTTGCGTAACGGTAACTTTTATGAAACTCGCCGCAAAGCTTTTCTCGGTAACGGGCAAAGCAAAATACGCCGAAATCATAGAACGTTCGGGTCTGAATGCGCTTTTCGGCGCGGTAAACGACGAAAACCAGACGATGAAAAAAGCGGAGGGCAGAAAATGGATAGGCGATAATCTTATCCTTGTCGAACACGAGTCTTTTCCGTTCGACAGTTACAGTCCGCTTACAAAAGGCAGAAGAGGAAGAAGAGTCGCAGGGTTCAGAGAACTTCAAAACGGCAGATCTTACGGCTGCTGCGCGGCTATCGGCGGCGCGGGAACGGCTATTTTCTCTCTTTCGGCTTTAACCAAGAAAAAGGACGGGTTTTCTGTCAATCTTTATATCGGCGCGGAACTGAAAACCGAATATAAAGGCGATAAAGTATCGATAAAAACGACCGCCGATCCCTATTCTCCTTATCGGCAGAGCGGCGCGAAAATAAAAGTGAACGCAGGCGGAAAATCTTTTAAAATATCGCTGAGAGTTCCCTCTTACGCGGAGGATTTCGCGGTTATGATTAACGGCGAAAAGTGCGTGTATAAGTCGATTAACGGCTATATTTCCGTTGAAAAGGAGTGGAAAAACGACGTGATTTCGCTAACGTGGAAAGCTCCGCTTAAAGCCGTCGTCAAAAACGGGAAAACGGCTTTTTATAAAGGCGCGATAGTTCTTGCGAGAGACGAACGCTTCGACGATATCGACGTTCCGATCGCGAAAAAGTTTAAAAACGGCGAAGCGGTATCTTTTAAAAAGGTTAAGAATCAATTGTTTAAAAGCAATCTCGCGTTGAAAGTCAAGGCGGGAGAAAACGAAATAACGCTTGTCGATTATTCTTCGGCGGGAAAAAATTACGACGACGAAAACTGCGATATAGCGGTTTGGCAAAAGTGAGAAAGAATATGGATCGCAAAGAAACCATGAGAGTAGGCATAGCGGGACTCGGAGCGATCGCTCCGCTTCACATAAGGGCGATTTTGAATCGCGGGCAAAAAATTGTCGCGATTTGCGATATAGACGAGGAAAAACGCAAAAAAATCAACGCGGAGTTTAACCTCGGCGCGAAAGAATATGCCGATTATAAGGAAATGATAGAAAGCGGCGAACTCGACGTTATACATATCTGTCTGCCGCATTATCTTCACGCGGAAGTTGTCTGCAAGGCTCTCGGCGCGGGCGTGAACGTCCTTTGCGAGAAGCCGCTCGCGATAAGCCTTTCACAGCTCGACGAAATCGAAAAAGCCGTCAAAAACTCGTCGGCAACGCTCGGCGTATGCTTTCAGAATCGTTATAACGCTTCGGTTTTGTATCTCAGAGAGTTTTTCAAGGGCAAGAAAATCACGTCGGCGACGGCTAATCTCGTCTGGCAAAGAGACGAGGAATATTACGCCTCGGGACCCTGGCGCGGCAAAAAACAGTTCGAGGGCGGCGGAGTTATGATAAATCAGGCGATACATTCGCTCGATTTGTTGCAATGGTTTTGCGGAATGCCTGAAAATGTTATCGCGCACTGTTCGAACAATTCGCTTCAAGGCGTAATCGATGTCGAAGACACGGCGTACGGTCTGTTTTCGCTTAAAAACGGCGGAAATTTCGTAATAAACGCCACCAACGCCGCGAAGCACTGCTTCACGATTATCTCCATGTTCCATGCCGGCGACGACACTGCGGAACTTTCGGGGGATAATCTCATAATCAACGGGAAATTTATCACCAAGTCCGACGGAACGCCCATTTTCGGCAAGGAAGAATGGGGCGTGGGGCATCAGAACCTTATAAACGAATATTATAACTGTCTCGAAAAAGGCGAAAAATTCCCGATTGATTTTTACGAAGGCTCGAAAACCGTTAAACTCATACTTAAAATGTACGAGTCCGACGGCAAAAAGATAAACATTTAAAGAAGGGTTTTCGCCTGATCGGCGGAGAAAAAGAATATGAAAAAAATTGTTATTTTAGGTTGCGAAAATTCTCATGCGGATATGTTTCTCGGATTTATGAAGGGGAACGAAAAATACGCGGATTTAGAGGTTTCGGGCGTTTACAGCGACGATAAAGCCGCCGCGGAAAAACTCGCCGAAAAATACGGCGTTAAAGCTATGAAAACTTACGACGAAGAAGTCGGCAAGGTCGACGGCGTGATAGTTACCGCCCGCCACGGCGACAATCATTATAAATATGCCGCGCCGTACATAAAATCGGGCGTGCCTATGTTTATAGACAAGCCCGTTTCGATTTCGGAAAGCGACGCGTTAAAACTTGCGCGCGAATGTAAGGCTGCGGGCGTTAAGCTCACGGGCGGTTCGTGCTGCGTACACGACGATCTCGTAAAAACGCTTAAAAAGGAACGCGAAGAAAATTTCGACGGCAAAACCCTTTCGGGTTACGTTCGCTGCCCCGTGAATATGACTAACGATTACGGCAACTTTTTCTTCTATTCCGAACACCTTATAGGCGTTTTGTCCGCTGTTTTCGGCTATTATCCCGAAAGCGTGAAAGCTTATAAAAACGCCGATAAACTTACGGTTTTATTCAGATATAAGGACTATGACGTTACGGGATTGTACGTCGACGGGAATTATTCGTGCTACTATGTTATGAGAGTTTCCGAACATCACGTTCACGGCGGGGAATTCCCGATTAACGAAGACAGTCCGTGCTTCAAAATCGAACTCGAAGAGTTTTACGGACTCCTCAGCGGCGAAAATCAACGCCTTTCTTACGAGGATTTCATAGCCCCCGTTTTCGTGCTTAATGCAATTCAAAGATCAATGGATAGCGGAAACGAAGAAAAAGTCGATAAAATTGAATTATAATAATGAATAAACTGATTTTATCCGCTTTCGCGGACGAATATGCCGACAGTTTGAAAGAACAATGTGAGGCTTTAAACGGCTTCGGCATCGGAAATATCGAACTTCGCGGGGTGAACGGCAAAAACGTTTCGGTTTTGACTTCGAGCGAAGTTAAAGAAGCAAAAAAAATATTCGACGATTACGGGATAAAGGTATCGTCGATAGGTTCGTCGCTCGGGAAAATCGATATCGACGAAGATTTAAACGGACATCTTGAAACAGCAAAAAGGGTTTACGAAACGGCAAATATTTTAGGCGCGAAAAACGTAAGAATTTTCTCGTTTTATTCCAAAAACGCGCCGTTTAGTAAAAGCAAAATTTACGCAGGACTTGAAAAACTCGTCGATTTGTCCGACGATACGGGGCTTACCTTATGCCACGAAA
>CAKQJE010000005.1 GCA_934247225.1 uncultured Clostridia bacterium | reverse complement strand
GATACCTCACTGTTTATTCGTCTGAGTGTGTTTGTTATACATATTATTTTTAATAACTTACTTTTGTTTTATTATATATCACTATACAATATTTGTCAATACCGAAGTTGAAAATAATTTACCAACCGATTAAACCAAGCTTTATATAATTTCAGCCGCGGGGCGCATGAAATCATGCGCCCCGCGGCTGTTTTACCTGTTTCGCGGATGCTCACCACACCCCGCGACTATTTCGTTTGTTCGTCTCTTTTTACGCCATTTTCGCGGCGGCGTAAAAAATCTCTCTCTGTCCCTCTTCGTTGGGGTGAATTCCGTCCTTGCACATCAGCGAACCGAAATCGTTTCTGCTTAAAAAACGCTGCCTTAAATCGATTACGTTAAG
This sequence comes from uncultured Clostridia bacterium, assembly GCA_934247225.1. Lineage (GTDB taxonomy): Bacteria > Bacillota > Clostridia > Christensenellales > Borkfalkiaceae > UBA10281. The sequence continues at coordinate 113,837 of CAKQJE010000005.1, read as the reverse complement.
CCCTTTATAAAACGAATTCTTTATGACTTCGTTATTGAACATTTCCTGATGACGGTAAATAGTGTTCGCGTCGCCTTTGAAAAACTGCATAACCTTGTCGCCGTCCGCAAGCCTTGTTATCACCTCGTTGAAATACCTTTCCGAGCAGACGGGCGGAAGCGTACACGGAACGACGTCGACCCCCGCAGACAAAAGTTTGTCTAAAACTTCTTTATAAAGTGCGGAAAATTCCTCTATGTCGGTTTTGGAATTATGCGCTTTGAAAGGGTCGGCGGCAACGCTTTTCCAGTCGAAATCGGCGTCGTTTCCGCCAAGCTCGATAACCGCGACGTTTTTTACGGAACTGTCGAGCGAAGCGATATATTTATCCACTTTTCCGCGTTCGCAAAGCCTTTTGAGCGAGTTGCCGTAAGCCGAAAGATTTTCTATTTTTATATGATACTCGTCCTCGTAAAGCTTTATCGCGCAGGTGGGAAGAAACTCGATTTTTCCGCCCTCGGTTATTATTCCTTTACCGATAGAGTCGCCGAAAACCGTTATTCTTTTTTTGATCGCTTCCATTTTTCGTCTCCTTTATTCCGATATAAAAACGCCGTCGGTCACGCTTTTGTTTAACGACGCCCGATCTCGCCTTTCACGAATAAAGTATATCCCCAAGCGCCCGAAAACTCAACCTACTTCGCCCCGCGCGGCATATACGAATGATTTTCGCAAAGTAGATAATTCAAAATTCGACTCTACCCACGGTAGAATATAACGAAATTTCTGCTTTAATCGTTTGATTTTTACATAAATCTATGGTAGAATATGTTTGATTGTGGATTTTGAAAGTATGGAAGATTTAAAGATAATATTTGCCAGAAACTTAATAATGCTCCGCAAGCAGATGAAGCTCACGCAGATCGAGCTTGCCGAAAAAATAAATTATTCGGACAAAGCGGTTTCGAAATGGGAGCGCGGGGAATCTATTCCCGACGTTTCCGTTTTGTTGTCTTTGGCTCGGCTTTTCGGCGTGAGTATCGATTTTTTGGTTACGGAACACAAAAACGAAGAAGTCGCAAAGGAACAGACTACTTACGCTTCCGCAATAAAAAAGAAGAACAGAATGCTCGTCGCCGCAATCACTTTCGTAGCCATTTTAATCGTGGAAACGATAGTTTTCATAGCTCTGCAAGGCGCAACGCCGAATTTTTGGCGAAACGCGATGTTCTGCTATGCGATGCCGCTCCCCGCGGTTTCGATAGTGGCGGTGGTATTCAGCGGATTGTGGGCGAAAAAGAGCGTAAATTTTGCAGCCGTCTCCGCACTCATCTGGACTTTACTTTTAGACGCATTCCTGATAATAATGCTGTGCGGAAGGGTATTCCCGCTCGTATTCGTTCTCGGAATTCCCGCGGAAATAGTCGCGATGATGAGTTACAAAATCAAAATTCCGGTAAATATGCTTAAACCTAAAAATAACGAAAAAGAATCAACCGACGAATAAAACCGACAATTTCTTTTGAGTAATGATTATGGATAAAGATTTACACAAGGATCACAGACAAAGATTAAGAGAAAGATTCGACAACGACCCGAAAGGGTTTTCCAAACACGAACTTTTAGAGCTTTTGTTGTTTTACGCGATACCGCGGTGTAACGTAAACCCGATCGCGCATAAGCTTATCGACAAATACGGCTCTTTAACGCAAGTTCTGCACGCCGACGCAAAAGATATCGCGGAAATCGACGGTATCGGTCCGTCTGCGGCGACTTATCTCACTGTTTTGGGCAGAGCGCTCGACCTTATCGCGACCGAAGAGGAAGAACAACAGAAAATTTATAACTTCGAGAAATGCAAATCCTATTTTCTTAAAGTTTTAGGCTCTTTGGACACCGAGCGCTTCTGCGCGATTTTCCTCTCCAAATCGGACAAGATAATCATGCGTAAAGTTTACACGGACGACAGCGAAAACAGCGTAAGCGTCGATACGGTTCCGTTCGTAAAATCGCTCGTGAACCCGAAGATAAGCGCGGTCGTTATCGCGCACAATCACCCGTCGGGAAACCCCTCGCCGTCGCATGCGGACGATTTGGCAACCGAAAAACTCGCGATGCTTTTCGCGCTTAACGGCGTTAAACTTTACGACCACGTTATCGTCGGCGGAAACGAAGTTTACAGTTATCGCATGGACGAGAGGTTGGAAAAGATTCTGAACTCCGCGAACCGTCGTTTCGAGGGTTTGTAAACCCGTAAAAACAGATAAACGGGTTATCTTTTTGGCTTAATTTAAGCAGATAATCGACTTATAGAGGCACTTTTGTCGCTTAATCAAAAAACTCGACGCGGCAACAAAACGGAGAAAAACAATGAATAAAGATATGTGCGTAGTCTGTGACGACGGGATTTTGAATATTCGCGCCGGTGCAATCATTATGAAAGACGGGAAGCTTCTGATGGTTGGCAATGACAGAGACTACCTCTATTCCGTTGGCGGCAGAATAAAATTCGGCGAAACCGCAAAAGAGGCTGTTGTTCGCGAAGTGTTTGAAGAAACGGGCGTTAAAATGGAAATCGACCGTCTCGGCTTTGTACATGAAAACTATTTCTACGGCGACGAACCTTACAATCTGAATAAGCCGATTTACGAGATTTCATTTTTCTTTTATATGAAAGTGCCTGAAAATTTTACTCCGATCAGCGAAAGCTTCACGGAAGATAACGGCAAAGAACACCTTATATGGGTCTCGCTCGATGAGAACGTTAAGATATATCCGGAATTTTTCAGAACCGAATTGAAGAACCCGACAGATACAGTAAAGCATTTTACTACGGTAGCCGACCCCAAATAATATACGCCTTGCCAAAGCGCCGCGATCTGCGTGTTTTCAGGCGAAGCAAACGAGCTGTCTTTTTTGTCTTGTTTTATATAGATAATCGACTTATAGCGGCGTTTTTGCCGTTTAATCAAATTCGGGGCGAAGCAAGCTGCGGCTTGCTTCGCCCCACTTTTTTGTGTGTAAAATTATACCCTTAACTTTTTATTCTTACTTTACCGCGACCCAGATTTCGCAAGTAAAATCGGGATTTAAAGTATCGTCCGAGGGATAAACTTCGATTTCCGCGCCGTTTGCGTATTCGTAACCGCTCTGAACGAAAAACTCCTTGCAGATTCTCGAATAAGTCTCCACAAACGCTTCGGGCATTTTGCCTTTTGCGGTAAATACGGCGTATTTAGCCGCGGGAAGACCGATAACTTCAAGCCCCTCTTCCACTTCCCCGCCGCGATATTCCGTTGCTATTGCGTACGGGAAAGAATCGCTGTCCTTTCCCTCTGCGGAAAAGCTTATGCCGAGAAGTCCGCCGAACGTGGGGTTTTCCTTAGGGATTTTCGCGATGATTTTATCGGTGTACCCCTCTTTTTTGCATTTCGCCCAGAACTTGGAAATTTCGAACGCAGTCATTTCCTGCTGTTTCAGAAAGCGGTCTCTTCTGCAAACGAGCTTTAAATCTCCGAGCGTTACTATTTTATAATCCATTAAACTACCTCCGCTGACGGTAATTTTTACGGAGAGTTTGGAAAAAGACTTTGTTTTCGCGCCTTTTTTGGCTTCCAACGGGGTTACGCCGTGAAATTTCGTAAAGGCTCTCGTAAAGCTTTCGGGCGATTCGTAATTAAAGTCAAGCGCGACGTCTATCACTTTTTTCTTTTCGTTACGAAGCTCGTCGGCGGCAAGAGTCAATCTTCTTCGGCGAATATAATCGCCCAAAGTGTAACCCGTAAGCACCAAAAACAGCTTCTGAAAATGAAATTCCGAAAGGTAAGCTCTTTTCGCCGCCTCGGAATAATCTATTTCGTTTTTGAGATTTTCTTCGATATAGTCTATCGCAATCTGAAAGCTCTTAACGTAATCCATAATGCCAAACCAAAATAATGTCTCCGTGCGTCAGCGAATATATTATACGCCGTACGAGAAAAAATTTCCTGATATTTTTTGTCTTTGTGTGCACGGTAAATTATCGAAACGCGAATGTCTTACGCCCGAAATATCAGAACAAACCGACGATTTCGCCCTTGTCGTTTATATCGATATTTTCGGCGGCAGGTTTTTTCGGAAGCCCGGGCATAGTCATTATATCGCCCGTCAGAACGACGATAAATCCCGCGCCCGCGGCAACTTTAACGTTCCTTACGGTAACTTTGAATCCGCTCGGCGCGCCGAGAAGCGACGGATTATCCGAGAAACTGTACTGCGTTTTAGCTATGCAGACTGGCAGACGCGAAAATCCAAGTTCGTTAAGCTTTTCGATCTGTTTTTTCGCCTGCGGAGCGAAAACAACGCCGTCTCCGCCGTAAATTTTCTTCACTACCGACTCGATTTTGCCGCTTATGCTCTCGTCGTCCTCGTAAGCGAAAGTGAAATCGCATTTCTCCTCTTCGCAAAGCCGTTTAACCTCGCGGGCAAGAGCTTCTCCGCCCTTTCCGCCCTCGGCAAACACGGTCGACAAAACGACGTTCACGCCGAGACTTTTGCATTTTTCGATAATAAAATCTATTTCCCTGTCGGTATCCGTCGGGAAGCGGTTTATCGCGACCACGCACGGAATTTTATAAACGTTTTTAATGTTCGAAACATGCCTTAAAAGGTTCGGCACGCCCTTTTCGAGCGCGGAAAGATTTTCCTCATTAAGTTCGGTTTTCGCGAGTCCGCCGTGCATTTTGAGCGCGCGAACCGTTGCCACGATTACCGCGGCGGAAGGTTTCAGCCCCGCTTTTCTGCACTTGATATCGAGGAATTTCTCCGCCCCGAGATCGGCGCCGAAACCCGCTTCGGTAACGACGTAATCAGCCGTTTTGAGTGCGAGTTTGGTTGCGAGAACGGAGTTGCAGCCGTGCGCGATATTTGCAAACGGTCCGCCGTGCACGAACGCGGGCGTACCTTCGAGCGTCTGAACGAGATTGGGTTTTAAAGCGTCCTTTAAAAGCACGGTCATCGCGCCCGCCGCTTTCAAATCTCCCGCCGTAACGGGTTTGTCGTCGTAAGTATAGCCGACGATTATTTTCGATAATTTTTCCTTTAAATCGGCAATCGATTCCGAAAGGCATAAAACCGCCATAACCTCGGAAGCGACGGTTATATCGAACCCGTCCTCTCTCGGCGTGCCGTTAGCCTTTCCGCCGAGACCGTCGACGATAAATCTGAGCTGGCGGTCGTTCATATCGACGCACCTTTTCCAGGTTATTTTCCTTACGTCGATACCAAGTTCGTTGCCTTGCTGAATATGGTTGTCGAGCATCGCCGCGAGGAGGTTGTTCGCCGCGCCTATCGCGTGAAAATCGCCCGTAAAATGCAGGTTTATATCTTCCATAGGCACGACCTGCGCGTATCCGCCGCCCGCCGCGCCGCCTTTTATCCCGAAAACAGGTCCGAGCGACGGTTCGCGAAGCGCGAGCGCAACGTTTTCGCCTATTCTTTTAAGTCCGTCCGCAAGCCCTATCGAGGTCGTCGTTTTCCCCTCGCCCGCGGGGGTGGGGGTTATCGCCGTAACGAGAACGAGTTTGCCGTTCGGTTTATCGGTTTGTAAGTAATCGAGGTCGATTTTCGCTTTATATTTTCCGTAATTTTCAACGTATTTATCCTCTATCCCGCATTTCGCGGCGATTTCGGAAATATTTTTCATTTCGCATTCGCGAGCTATTTCGATATCCGTTTTCATTTATTTCTCCCCGTTTTTTATTTGCAATTCCTTAAAAATTCGCCTAAAATTTCTATTCCATTTTTTATGGAGTCGGCGCCGAGCGCATAAGAAATTCTGACGTAATTATCCGCCCCGAACGCCACGCCGGGAACGACCGCAACGCCGCTTTCCGTCAACAGTCTATCGGCAAAATCGACCGAATTTTCTATCGTTTCTCCGCTCGGAGACTTTTTCCCGAAACTCTTCGAAACGTCCGCAAGAACATAAAACGCGCCGTTCGGCTTTATGAAAGGCACGCCCGCTTTTTGCAGAGTTTCGATAGCTAAAAGTCGTCTTTTTGCGAAAGTTTCGCTCATTTCCGAAATGAATTTTTCGGAATGCTCGCGATCGGTAAGCGCAGCCAAAGATGCGTACTGCGTTATCGAATTGACGTTCGAAGTCATATGGCTTTGCGCCCTCGTCATCGCCTTTGCCACGTTCTCGGGAGCGATCGCCCAACCGAGCCGCCAGCCCGTCATCGCGTAGGACTTACTCATTCCGTCGATAATTATCGTTCTTTCCTTCATTTCTTCCGAAATCTCAGCAATCGAAACGTGTTTTTCGCCGCCGTAAACGAGATTTCTGTAAATTTCGTCCGAAATAACGACTATGTTTTTATGTTTTTCGAGTACCCCCGCGATTTCTTCGAGTTCTTTTCTCGTGTAAACCGCGCCCGTGGGATTGTTCGGAGAATTCAGAATGAGCGCGCGCGTGTCGTCCGTTATAACGCTTTCAAACTCCTCGGCGGTCATTTTATAGCCGTTTTGCGGCTTAGTCTTAGCAAAAACGCACTTTCCGCCGCAGTATTTTACAAGTTCGGGATAAGTAACCCAATAAGGAGAGGGAATAACAACCTCGTCACCCTCTTCGACGGTCGCCGCGATCGCGTTGTAAAGCGGTTGTTTCGCACCCGCGCCGATAACGACCTGCGACGGCGAATATTTAAGCCCCGTAGCGCGTTCGGTTTCCTCGGTCACCGCTTTTTTAAGCTCGGCTATTCCCGAAGCGGGGGTATATTTGGTTCGCCCGTCCTTCATAGCCTTATATGCCGCTTCGATTATGTAATCGGGCGTGTTGAAATCGGGTTCGCCCACGCCGAAGTTGACTATGTCTTTCCCTTCGGCTTTAAGTTGTTTTGCCTTTGCGGAAATTGCGAGCGTTGCCGATTCCGCAATGCCCGAAACTCTTTTTGTAAGCTTTATTGCCATAAATATCACCTCTCGGCAAGCAGCCGAAAATTATGTTTTTTGCGCCGCGGAATAACTGTTTTTTAAGTTACCCGAAAATTATATATAAATTATATCATTTGTCTCCTATATATAAATTATATCATTTGTCTCCCGTTTCGTCAATAACTTTTATAACTGCCAGACATTTCCCCTGAGATTCACGCTCGATTTAAGTCTGCTTGTTTACCATTAACTCATTCTCACTACAAAAAAATACAGCTTGCTGACTTTTTCCGGAGTAGAAATTTGTTGAACAGATAAAACTATAATGCCTTTATTTTTAACTTTAGTTGTAAAAAATGTAATACACAACACTTTTTTGTTGTAAAAAGTGTGATAAGAAAAAAGGCAAGCGTATTCAAATACACTCGCCTGTTGATTTTTATAAATAATTTCAGCCTGTCACGAAATATTTTTTAATGTAAATATCAGATAAATTGCAGGATATCTACAAGGATCGCGAAACCTAAAATCACTATAAGCCCCACGCCGTGAATGATCGCTTCCACCTTTCTGCTCACGGGTTTTTTCCTTATCCATTCGATAATGCAGAAAACCACTCTCGCCCCGTCGAGCGCGGGGATCGGAAGAAGATTGAACACCGCAAGGTTTACGCCTATAAAAGCGGTGATTTCAAGTCCGTATCTGAACCCCATACTGATAAGCTGCGAAGTTGTTTTTATCGTCGTGACCGTTCCGCCGACGGCGTTCAAACCGAGCTTACCCGTAAGGAGCTGCCCGAGCGTTCTTAAAACCGTTCCGCCGATTTTGAACGAATAACCGAACGAATGCCCTATCGTGCCGAAGAACCCGAATTTAACGTCCGTCGAATCGAGATAATAGCTTTTCGCGGCTTCGGTTATGCCGAAATATTTCATAACAGCGTCGCCCGTCTTTTTGGTTTCGTTCCACGTTTCCGTGAAAACGTGAACGTATTTTTCGTCTCTGCTCGTCCAAAGCCACACCGAGTCTCCCGCCGTTTTGTCTTTAAGGACATACGCAACGTCGGACGGCGTGTAAACGAACGTGGCGTCTTTATAATCGACGTCGGGGTCGCCTATCTTAATAAGGAAATCTCCCGTTTTGAAAAAGCTCCACGGATCGGCTTCGAGCTGCATCGCGTAGCCTATGCCCAAAGCGTCGTAAACCTTGGTGACTTCGGTGAGGTTTTTGCACTCTACGTCCGCGCGTAAAATTATCTCGCGCTTCTCTTTCACCAAAGTATATTCGTCTCCGCTTCCCGTCGGCACCTTTCTCGCAAGCTCCGCCGTTATGACGTCGCCTTTCTTCGCGTGGTTCAACGCGGTTATGAGATCGACCGTCATATATATGTTGGTTTTCTTGCCGTTTTTGGTGAGAGAAATAATGTATTCTCCGCTGTTAATCGACTTATCGGCGGGGATTTGCGTTTCAATGGTCTCACCGTAAATCGCCTCGTCATAACGCGTGTACTTAACGCCGAGCGTGGACTGACCGTACGCCGTCATCGAAATGATTATGATAATAAGCGCTAAAATATAGTTCATTGTCGCACCTGCGATAAGAACTAAAATCCTCTGCCACGGCTTTTTGTTGTTGAACGAATTCGGGTCGCCTTCTTTACCCTCCTCGTCCTCGCCGTCGAATGCGCAGAAGCCGCCGAACGGGAAAAGCCTTATCGAGAACTGTTCGCCGCTTTTAAGCGTACGCTTGAAAATCGCGGGGCCCATGCCTATTGCGAACTCGTTGATTTTAAACTTAAATATTTTGCCGACGACGTAATGCCCGAGTTCGTGTATGGTTATCATAACCATAAGAATGAGAATGGCGAGCGCAACGTAACCCACAGATTTTAACACCGAGACAACTCCCGATTCCAAAAGATTATTTATCAATTATATATTCTCCGCTTTTTTATAAACGACCCTTCTCGCTTCTTCGTCCGTAAATACGAGCGAGTCATAAGTAACCTCGCCGTTTTTTGCCGAATCGGTTGCGTAAGAGATAAGCTCCGCTATATCGTAAAACCCGATTTTATCTTTAAGGTACAAATCCACCGCGGCTTCGTTCGCGGCGTTCATCGCGCAAGGCAACAATCCGCCTTTTTTAAACGAATCGAGCGCGAGCGAAAAACAAGGAAATCTTTCCGTATCGATTTTATCGAAATGAAGCGTTTTGCCCGCGAGCGATAAAAACGGCACGCCCGTTTCGTATCTTTTCGGGTAAGTAAGCGCGAGCTGAATGGGGATTTCCATAGACGGATATCCGAGCTGCGCCATAATCGCGCCGTCCTCAAATTCCACCATGGAATGAATTATGCTTTCGGGATGAACAATTGCTTCCACCTTTTCGAGCGGCGCGTTATAAAGCCTGCAAGCTTCGATAACTTCAAGCCCTTTATTCAAAAGCGTTGCGCAATCGATCGTGATTTTTTTGCCCATATTCCAATTGGGGTGCTTCAAAGCGTCCGCCGCCTTCATTTTGGCGATTTTGTCTTTGGGAAGGTCGCGAAACGCCCCGCCGCTCGCCGTTATGATAAGCTTTTTGAACTCGGCGCCGAAATCGAACCCGAGGCACTGGAAAATCGCCGAATGTTCGCTGTCTACGGGGATTATCCTCACGCCTTTTTCTCTCGCGAGCCGCATAACGATTTCTCCGCCCGCGACGAGCGTTTCCTTGTTGGCAAGCGCGACGTCTTTCCCGAGATTTATGGCTTCCAACACGGGAGCAAGCCCCGCAAACCCCGAAACCGCGACGAAAACTATATCGGCTTTTTCGCTTACGGCATGCAGCGCCGCATGTTCGCCCGTGTAAAGAAGCGTTCCCTTGGGAAGTTCGGTTATCTCCCGAGCCTTTTCGGGGTTACTCAGCGCGATAATCTCCGGTTTGAAAATATTCGCCTGCCGTTCCAGGAGTTTTGCGTTCTCCCCCGCGGCAAGCGAAACTATATTGAATTTGTCTTTATGGCGAAGCACTACGTCTACGACCTGTCTACCGATAGACCCCGTGCTTCCAATAAGAGAAATATTTATCATTTTTTAATCGATTTACGACGTTTACATCATCAAAGTTCCGCCGTTTACAAGCGGAATGAAAATCGTGAACACAAACGCGACGATAGGCGCGGTGAACGTGAGACCGTCGATACGGTCGGACATACCGCCGTGACCGGGAAGAATTTTTCCCATGTCCTTAATGCCGAGCTTTCTTTTGATAACGCTTTCCACAAGGTCGCCGAACGCGGTTAAAACCGCGCACGCGATACCCGAAACGGCAAACAGAACGGCTTCGAGCCAGATTGCTTTTTTGCCGAAAATAATTCCTTTTTCAGTGAAAATGAAGTAAACGAGAAGGCTTGCAATCATTCCGCCGACAAGTCCGCCGATAAATCCGCTCACCGTTTTGTTCGGGCTTATCTTCTCGCATAGTTTCTTGCCGCCGATCGCGCTCCCGACAAAGTACGCGAACGTGTCCGCGCAAGGCGTTATCGCGAAAGCCATCAAAAGCGGCTCGAAAGTGGGATATCTGTTGATAACGAGGAGCGATACGAGTATCGTCGACGGGAATATCATTACGAATAAACTTATGCCTATGCTCTCCAAGGTAATATGCTCGAACTCGAAAACGAGAAGCGAGAGAAGCATCAGGAACAAAAACAGCATCGCGCCGAACGCCCAGCCCATACCTTTAAAGCAGTAAGCGATATATACCGCGAAAGGATAAATGAAAATTATGATTTTCTGCGTTTTGAGAAGCTTATCCGAGAACGCCCTTTCATATTCATATGTGGAAATAACCGCCATAATGAGAATAAAGAGGTCGAATAATAAATCCCCGACCGTTATCGGTTTCAAAAACACGTCGGCGAACACTTCCGCTGTCAGAAAGTATTTTAATAGGAAGAAGCCGACGGTAACAATCACTATGCCGGCTCCCGTGATAATTCTTTTTAACATTTTTCCAATCCTTCAATCGTTAAACAACGGCTAACGACTTACGCTGTATGCAAACCTTAATCCCCTTTTCGCGATTTTTTAAACTATTTATGCCTTTATGCCGCCGAATCTTCTCTTTCTGTGAGAATACCATTCGAAAGCTTTTTTAAGTTCTTCCTTATGGAAATCCGGCCACAACACGTCCGTGAAATAAAATTCCGCATAGGCGCATTGCCACAAAAAGAAATTGCTCAGCCGCATTTCTCCGCTCGTTCTGATAACGAGGTCGATATCGGGAAGAGACGAGGTGTAAAATCCGTTTACGAAATCTTCTTCGGTAAGTTCGGTTTTTCCGCTTTTTATCGCGAGGTTGGCGGCTCTGACTATTTCCGCCCGCGAACCGTAATTAAGCGCAATGTTAAGCGTTCTTTCCTTAAAATTTTCGGACTTTTTGACGACGTTTAAGCATTTTTTCCTCAAACTTTCGGGAAGCGGCGTAATATCCCCCGATATTATCAGCCTTACTTCTTTTTTTATGAGTTTCGAGAGCTTTTTTTCTATAAGAACGCCCAAAAGACCGAAAATGGCGTCAATCTCCTCTTTCGGTCTCACCCAGTTTTCCGTGGAAAAGGCATAAAGGCTGACGGCTTTTGCGCCCTCGTTGAAACACTCCGTAACGACTTCGTCGATAACGTCCGCTCCTTTTTTATGCCCGTAACTCCTCGGTTTCCCTCTTTTTTTTGCCCACCTGCCGTTTCCGTCCATTATTATCCCGACGTGACGGGGTATGGCTTTTGACTCTTCTTCCATTATACGGTAAGAAGCTCCTTTTCTTTTTCCGCGGCGACTTTATCGATGGTCTCGATAGCTTTTGCCACTTTCTTTTCGACATCGGATTCGTATTTAGCGTATTCGTCGTCCGTCATCTCTTTTGCTTTGTTCATCTTTTTAAGAGCGTCGAGCGTGTCTCTTCTTATGTTTCTGACGGCGATTTTGGCGTCTTCCGCCATTTTCTTAACCTGTTTTACGATTTCCTTTCTTCTCTCTTCGGTGAGCGTGGGGAAAACAAGCCTTATAACGTTTCCGTCGTTGGTGGGGTTGATGCCTATATCCGAAACCTGAATAGCCTTTTCGATGATTTTGAGAAGGCTTTTATCCCACGGCGTGATAACGAGGCACTGTCCGTCCGTAACGGCGATGTTGCCTACCTGATTTATCGGCGACGGCGTTCCGTAATAATCCACTTTGATTTTATCGAGAACGTGCGGATTTGCTCTGCCCGCTCTTACCTGAGTGAGGTCGGAAATGAAAACATCGGTCGACTTGTCGAGTTTTTCGTCCGCTTCCATTATTATCATTTCAACTTTTTCGATGTCTAATGCCATATTTGTTCTCCCTTTGGTTTTCTTGGATTGTCCGTCCGCTTTTACCGCGAACGCAGTTTCCGTTTTTCGGCGTTTTATGTTACGCTTTACGTATAAACGTATATAATAAGTATACGATAAAATTTCTCAAAATTCAACGTTTTTTTGAAATTTACACGTTTTTTTGCTTATTTTTTAATTAAAAGTCGTCTTTTAGGTATATTGAAACGGTTTTTAATAAATAACCGTGCCTTCCTTGTCTCCCGCGACGGCTTTTAAAATCGAATTTTCGCCGGAAAGCCCGAACGCGTGAACTTTAAGTCCGTTTTCCTTGCACATAATAACTGCGGATGTGTCCATAGCTTTAAGCCCTTTGGCGACGTATTCGTCGTAAGTGAGTTTATCGAATTTTACGGCGTTCGGATTGGTTTTCGGATCGCTGTCGTAAATACCGTCGATATTCTTCGCGAGAAGAAGGGCGTCCGCCCCGATTTCCGCGGCTTTGAGCGACGCGCCCGTATCGGTGGAGAAGAACGGATTGCCCGTTCCGCCGCCGAAAACGACAACTTCGCCGCTTTTTAAATATTCGTCCGCGAGCTTATGATTGAATCGTTCGCCTACGCCGGCAATGGAAATCGAAGTTAAAACCTTGGATTTCACGCCCGCGGAGATAAGAGCTTCGGAAACGGCAAGCGCGTTTATGACGGTTGCGAGCATTCCCATCTGGTCGGCGGTAACTCTGTCCATATCGAGACCTTGTCTGCCTCTCCATATATTTCCGCCGCCGACGACGACGCCTGTTTCCACGCCGAGTTCGGCGACTTTTTTTATCTGCTCCGCAACAGATTTAAGCGACGCGGAATCGAAACCGTGTCCGCTTGCGCCGGAAAGGGCTTCCCCGCTGATTTTGAGCAATATTCTTTTATATTTCGCTTTCATAAAACTCCTTGATCCGAACGAAAATACACATTCGGTCGTATGCCCTGCGGCAACGCCCGAAAAAAGACCGAAAACGCGACATATTATAAAAATCGGTGCGCGTATTTTAAAAAACGGGACGCGTAAAAAACGCGCCCCGTATCGCACTGACCGAAAAGGATTAGGGCGTTTTGATTTTATCGCCCGTAAAATCCTTATTTCTTCATTGCGGCAACCTGAGCCTGAACTTCGTCGGCAAGGTTTTCTTCCTTCTTCTGAAGACCTTCGCCCATTTCGTAACGAACGAATCTTCTTACGGAAATCTTTTCGCCGATCTGAGCCGTAGCTTCGATGATAACCTGCTCGATCGTCTTGGAAGGATCTTTAACGTATTTCTGGTTAAGAAGGCAGTTGTCTTCATAGAAAGTTTTAATTCTTCCTTCGACCATCTTGTCTACGATAGCCGCGGGCTTACCTTCTTCGAGAGCCTGCGCTCTTAAAATGTTCTTTTCTTTCTCGATAACTTCTTCGGGAACTTCTTCCTTGCAAACGTACTGCGGATTTGCAGCGGCAATCTGAAGCGCGATGTCGTGAACGAGACCTCTGAACATATCTCCGTTCGCAACGAAGTCGGTTTCGCAGTTTACTTCGAGAAGAACGCCTACTCTTCCGCCCATGTGGATGTAGCTGTCTACGATACCTTCCGCAGCGATTCTGCCCGCCTTTTTAGCGGCTTTCGCGATTCCCTTTTCTCTGAGGTAATCGATAGCTTTATCCATATCGCCGTTGCATTCGACGAGAGCGTTTTTGCAATCCATCATTCCTGCGCCCGTTCTTTCACGAAGCGTCTTAACGTCGTTGGCAGTATAATTAGCCATACTGAAATTCTCCTTATTGTTTAATTTTGTGCGGCGGAAATATCCGCCTTTATTTTTCGGGCGATCGATGATCGCCCCTACATTTGAGAGACGAACGTTTTCGCCGCGTATCGGTTTATATGATTTGACGAATTACTCTTCGACGGGAGCTTCGACCGCAGGTTCTTCGGCGAGAGCTTCTTCCGCTACGGCAGCAGCGGGTTCGTCGTCTACAACGTTACGTCTTACGGCGTCTTCGCCCTGCTTAGCTTCGATAACCGCGTCCGCAATGATGGAAGCGATGAGTTTAACCGCTCTTATAGCGTCGTCGTTACCCGAGATAACGTAATCCACAAGGTCGGGATCGCAGTTGGTATCGGTGATGGCGACAACGGGAATGCCGAGCTTTCTCGCTTCCTTAACCGCGTTGATTTCGCAGTTGGGGTCAACAACGAACATAACGCCCGGAAGACCTTTCATTTCTCTGATACCGCCGAGGTTGTGAAGGAGCTTGTCTCTTTCGGCTTTAAGACCTAAAACTTCTTTCTTGGGAAGAAGGTCGAACTCGCCGGTTTTCTCCATATTGTCGAGTTTGTTAAGTCTGTCGATTCTCGTTCTGATGGTCTTGAAGTTGGTAAGAGTACCGCCGAGCCATCTCGAATTTACATAGTACATTCCGCATCTCTCCGCTTCCTCGCGGATAGCTTCCTGAGCCTGCTTTTTAGTACCTACGAAAAGCACGTTTTTACCCTGCTTAACCTGGTCTACGACGAACTTGTAAGCTTCTTCGACAAGGTCGACCGTGATTTGAAGGTCGATAATGTGAATACCGTTTCTTTCGCCGTAAATGTACTTTTTCATTTTGGGGTTCCATCTTCTCGTCTGGTGTCCGAAATGAACGCCCGCTTCGAGAAGCTGTTTCATAGAAGTTACTGCCATAATTGTTCCTCCGTTATTCCTCCCCGAGTCCGTTTTCTATGCGACAATGACCGCCTTTGAAAGTTGGATTTGACGGCACGAAGAGCCGCAAAGACCCGAGTGTGAATTTTATAGCTTGTTAAGTTTACCATATTTAAGTAAATTTTGCAATCGATTTTGCGCCGCTTATAAACAATTATTTAATATTTTTTTGATTTTTTGCTTTTTTTCGTGAAATCAGAGCCGCCGCGAGGAAAATTCCGCCGATCAGTACGACCGCAGAGCCGAGCGCGATTACGCCTATCTTAACGAAAAGTTTTTCGGCTTCGCCGTCGCTCGGTTTTAAAACGTGAGCTTTTTCGACGTAATTTCCGTTCTCTTCGTAAACGACGTAGACAAATCTCTTTTCGCCGCTTATTTTCGCCCGCATAAACGCGAGCGGAGTTACCGCCAAAGTTCCGAATTTCCCGTTTACGATATCTTCCGCGGAATGCGAAGAAAGCCTTTTATCCGTTTCGAGAACGTAAACGTTACCGCTTGCAAACGGGGCGTTAAACTTGGCGAATATCCCGCTCCTCTCTCTGAAAATGCCCTGATAATCGACTTCGGCGGGGTCTTCTTCGCTTTGATCGAATTTTATTTCAAAGGTTGCCGAGCCGTCTTCGTTTCGGCGGATAAACTTAATTTCCACGCCCGCGTTGTCTCCGTCAGAATAGCGGACGTAATCCGCCGCGCCCTTTCCCGAACCGAAAGAAGTGTAGCCGGGAAGATCGGAAATCGCGGCGTGAGATATGCCGTTGAGCGAAACCTTTTCGTTTTCGACGTAATCGTTTATGAAACCCGTTCTCATAAATCTGAAAACGTAAACCTCGTCGCCGCCGTAAGCGTTTCCGTAATATTCGTCGCCGAAAGTTCCGTTCGGGAGAATATAGCCGTTATCCTCGTTCACGCGGTAAATTATGAACGCGCCGCCGTCGAAACCGTTGGAAAGCCCTGCGCCGTAGCCCGTTTTTTCGCGATATTCTATATAAAAACTTTCCCTCTTCGTTTCGTAAGTCGGCAAAACGAGTTTATACGCTTTGATTTGCCCTTTTCCGCTTTCCGTTGAAAAAAGCGTATACTCGCCGTTTTTTAAAACGGGAGCTATGTTTTCGCCTTCTTTTAAGAAACCTATTTTGTAAAGCGTGTAAGAAAGCGGGAGAACGGGCGCGGGTTCGGCGCGGTCGACAGCCATTATGTCGAGTTCGCCGACAAGCTCTCTTCTGTCGTCTTGGTAGGAATAAAGATCCGCCGCCCCCAAAACGTGCATAAACTCGTGACAAGCGGCGGAAGAAAAGGCTTCGCCGTCTCTTTCCAGGAGGGGATACGGCAGGAAAATATAGTCGATAATCGACTTATTGCCTATCTTCTGTTCTTTAATCGTTTTCCCCGAATACTTTTCGTCCACTATGTAAACCGAGCTTAACCCGTCCGTTTCGCCGGATAAAAACACGCTCTTTTTCGCCCATAAAACGCTTTCTTTTCCGGGAACGTCGTCAAGGCGGAAAACAAGAGTTAAACAATCGACGTTACCGTCGTTATCGCCGTCCGTTTCGATTTTTCCGCTCAACCGCTTTTTAACTTTTTCGGTTACTTCCGCAACGAGATTTTCCGTTCTGAAAAAGGAGTCCGCGCTTAATTTCGTTCCGTTCGGATCGGGTTCGCCGCTTGAAGAAAAGTTTCTGTTGTCGTAACCGTTCTCGTTGATTTTCTCGTAAATTCCGCCGCGAATTTCATAAGCGGGCGAATAATAATCCGCCCCGTTATCCGCCGTAACCTCCGCGACGATCTGCGTTTTTACGTTCGTTTTGCCCGCAGAAATAAACGATACGTAGGAGTCGAGCGAATTTTCGCTTCCCGCGAAAACTTTTTCCGTAACGGTTTTCATTTCTTCCGAAAAGGATTTGCCGCCCGAAAAATCAACCAGAACGACGGTGTTTATCACCGTTTTTATCCCTTCGTCGTCTCCGCTTTCGGTTTTACCGCAGGAATATAAGAAAGTATTTAAAAGCATTACGGCGAGAATCGCCGCGAAAAATTTTTTCACAACTTTTTTCATAACAAGATTATACAACTTCCGCTCCGTTTTTTCAAGCTTTATCCGACCGTTTGGACAAATTCGACTTATTTTACGTCTTTTCGACTTATCTTTCGACTTTTTGCAACCCTTAGCCGTATATAATCGAGCTATGAAAAAGCAATTCGATTTAAAAAAATTTTTTAAGTATCTGTTATCTCTCTCGGGCTACATATTTCTCGCCGCCGCCGACGAGAATTTTTCGCCGTTCCCCCTGCCTCTTCTCGCGGGCAACGTTTATGCGGGGCTTTCGCCCTTTTTATCGCTGTTTTTATATCTTCTGCCTTATGTTTTCTCTTTTTCGCCTGTGACGATTATATGCGCGGCGTTCGGCGGAACGGTGGTGGCGATATTTTTCATTATAATGAAAAAGTTAAAGAAAAAAGCGGGGTTTTCGCTTGCGTTCGTAACTCTTTTCGCCGTCGCGCCGTACTGCGTTCTGAGAGATTGCCACAACCTTACAATAAGGCTCATTCTCGGCGGTTTATGCGCTCCTCTTTCCTTCGTTTTCGTTTCGGCGGCAAAAGTTTTTCTTATAAAAGGACTGAAATACCGCCTGTCCACCGACGAAATGGTTTCCGCCGCGGTTTGTTACATAATTTCGTCCTCGGGCGCGATAAATCTTTTGTCCGCGCCCGTTTACGAAGCTTTCGCGATCGCCTGCATTCTCTTTTCCGCCGCTACGACAAAACGAGGTTTTGCCTGCGTGCTTGCGGCGATAACGGCAATGCCGCTCTTTTTCAACTCTTACGACCCGTCGTTTTTCGCTCCGCTTTGCCTGTATTCGCTCGTCGCGGTGTGTTTCGCACCGTATTCGGGGCTTGCCGTTTCCGTGGGCGTTCTCGCGATCAAAGCGGCGCTGTGGAATTTCACGACGATTTACGATAATTGGAGCTACGTATCCCAGCTTTTCATTCTCGCGCCCGTATGCATATATCTGTTCACCCCGCCGAAATTACTGAGAAAATTAAAGAAAAAACTCGAAATATACAAAGACAACAACCTCGGCAGGTACACGCTCGACAGAACGCGGCTCGATTTATCGGGAAAACTTTTCGAAATAGCTTCGGTATTCGACGAGATGTCCGCTTCTATAAAAAAGCTCGAAAAATGCGCCGTGAACGAGAAAAAGGTTGCGGAAGAGCTTGCGGAAGAACTCTATATGAAATGTTGTTCGGACTGCAAAAATCAGTCGCTTTGCAGAAGCAAAAACTTCCCGTCAAGCGAGGAACTCGGAAAAATAATCACGCTCGCGACGGCAAAGGGCAGGCTGAACCTCGCAGATCTCCCCACGGCGTTTTCGCTCAAATGCAAATACCCCGAAAGCATTGCCGAACAGACGAACGAGCTTGTTTTGGAAAGCGAAAGGGAATTTTTGAAAGCCGAGTCGATGAAAAACGGCAGGGAGCTTATCCTCGCGCAGACGGACGGAGTTTCGGAGGCGCTAAAAAGCCTTGCCGTGAATATGAGCATGAGCCTGGAAAGCAGAAGCGAAACGGGCGACCTCGTTTCAAAAAACCTGATGAGTTCGGGGATTTTTGCGTTCGAAACGCTCTGCTTCGGCGAGGGGGACAAAGCCGAACTCAATATTCTCCTCCAAAAAAGGCAGGCGCAAAGCCCGCTTCTTTTAAAAGCCGTCAGAGAAGCCGTCGGCAAAGAAATGGTTATAAGCGACGCGCTCAACGTTTCGGAAGAACTGACCGCCTTGACGCTTAAACGCGCGCCCGTTTTCGACGCGGCGTTCTCGGTTTCGCAAAAGACGAAATCCGATAAGGAAAAAAGCGGCGACACGCACTCCGTTACGAAAATTTCCGAGGGAAAATTCCTTATCGCCTTAAACGACGGAATGGGAAGCGGCGAACGGGCCTTGGAAACTTCCGCCACGACGATTTCCTTAATAGAAACCCTTTATAAAGCAAATCTTTCGTCCGAAACCGTACTTTCAACGGTAAATAAAATTCTTTCCTTTAACGGCGACGACAACTTCACCGCCTTAGACGTCGGCGTGATAGACTTGTTCACGGGCGGGGCGGATTTCATCAAAATCGGCTCGCCGTACTCTTTCGTCGTGACCGAAGACGCGGTTAAAATCGTGGAAGGAAGTTCCCTGCCGCTCGGAATTTTAGAAGACCTGCGCCCCACCGTTTGCAAAACGGCTCTTTCGGACGGCGACGCCGTTGTTTTCGTGAGCGACGGCGTTTCGGACGCGTTCGGCTCCTCGTCCGATTTTATAGATTTTTTATCGACCCAAAAGGTTTTAAACCCCAAAACGCTCGCCGACAACATCCTGCAAAAGGCGCTTTTTTTAAACGGCGGCGAAGCAAAAGACGATATGACGGTGTTTTGCGTGAGACTTTTTAAAAAGACAGCGTAAAAATTCCGTCAAAAACATACACAGGCATATTGACTTTCCGCGAATTTAAGCTATAATGGCGGCGCGTCTGACAAAAAACCGACAAAACCGCAAACAGTTTTCGTCGGCGATATATCCGCCGCGCCAAGTTGAACTTTGCACGGCAAAGGAGCGGAAAAATTACGGAAAAGTACTATTTGAGAAAACGAAACAACAAACATTCCGAAAAGTTCACACCCCCTTTCCCGGACGGCGTTTTTCCGCCATAACCGAGTAGGAATCAATAACACGGTAAAATCCCGCTCGGTTTGCCGAGGAACGAGGCGATAAGGATTGGTTGAAAGCGGAAAAACTTTTAAATCGAACCTTTTATCGCCCGTCTCCCCGACTTTATCGTTTTTATTAAAAGCGATAAAAAGAAGTCGGGCAAACCGACAAAATTCTGTTGTCCGACTTCCGGAATTTTAAGGGAGGTAAGGAAATGGAAAATTTTAATTTTTATTCTGCTTTCGACGGTTTCGGCGCGGAGGTGTTCGTCCTCGCCATACTCGTGAGCGCGATAGTTGCCGTTTTGAAAAAACTTTTCCCGAAAATGGGGAAAAGAAGCGAACTTTTCATAAGGTTCGCTCTCGCCGTCGGGCTTTACGCGTTATACGTTACGCTTCTCGAAAAAGACGTTGCTTTATGCCTTGAAAAAGGCGCGGGCATATGCGGGGTTTCTTACTTTATCCGCACGATTTTTTCGGGCGAAGCGGGCGAAGAAATAATCGACGAAGTTATAAACGCCGCGATACCGAAAGCAAAACTTACCAAAAAACAACTTAAAGAAATCAGGTCGAAAACGACCGAGGAAGAAATCCGCGAAGCGCTCCAAAAAGCCGCGAACGGACGAATCCCCGAGACCAAACTCACCGTTTTGGCAAAAACCGTTTATCAGATCAAAACGAGAACCGAAAAAGTGTAAAAATTTGCTCGGGCGAGAAAATTTCAATGAAATCCGTAGACGGATTTCATCCGAACGCAGTGAGGATTTCACCATAGCAAAGCTATGATTTCACCCGAGCAAAGCGAGGATTGCTCCCGCACGAAGTGCGGATTTCTCCTCGGCTTAGCCGAGATTCAACCAAAATTATACGCCCCGTTACCGAAAGGCAACAGGGCGCATAATTTTGATTTATATATAGGGGAGAGCTTATGAGCTATGATTAGTGCAGTAGTAGTTTACGCCGGTTTTGCGTTCTTTTCGCCTTTGAGCTTGTCAAGGAAAGCTTTCGCTTCGTCTTCGGCTTTGGAAAGAGCGTCTTCATAGTTCTTCTTGTAAACCGAGGCTTTCGCAAGGTCGGCTTCTATATCTTTCTGAACGGCGTTCCATTCGTCTTCGGAAAGGTCTTTCCTGATTTCTTCGAGATATTTATCTCTCTTGCCTTCGAAACGAGCCGTTAATGCGTCGAGATCGGAGAAGTCCGCCTTCGCGTCCTCAGCCCAAGCTTTGATCATAGCGATGTTGGTTTTTGTTTCGTTTATAATCGTGTTCCAGGTTTCCGTTCCGCCGGGGATAAGATCGATAACCGACAACATAGTTTTGTATGCGTTTTCCGCAACCGTAGCAACCTTTGCGATTTCGTCCTTATATTCTTCCGCAAAAGCGGCGATTTCGGCTTTGATCTGTTTTTCCACGTTTTCCAGAGCGGCGGTAAGATCGTTCATCTTCTTCTGAAGTTCAGCGTTCATATCGGAGTTTTTGAAAAGTTTGTCGGCATAAGCTTCAACGCTTCTTATCGTAACTTCGCCTTTGGAGTTTTTCAAAGGATCGGTGTTTTCGAGTCCCAAAGCGTCCGCAATAGCCTTAGCCTGTTCGTCCGTCAAAGGATAATCAACTACTCTGTTCGCAAATTCCGCAACGTTCTTGACCGATTCCATCATAAGAGCGGCAGAAGCGTAAGTCTGATAAACCGCGCCGAGATAAGCCGTGTCTTTATGAGCTATATAGTTTTTCGCGTAAAACTCGGTGTAAGCGGCATAAGTTTTATAAGTAACCGCTTTATCGAACGCCGCCTGAGCCTGTTTTTTAGCAAGCAGGTAAGCGTCGGTAGCGTAAGCTTCGATTTTGGAATCGTATTCTTTGATGAGTTCGATAAGTTCGTCGTTATCCATTTCGACGGCGGTTTCGAGCGAAATTTCGCCCGTTTCGCTTATCGTGAGAGCGAGTTTGAACTTAGCGAGAGAAAGCGACTGAACAAGCCTGTTGTCGGGGTGAGCTTTCTTGAACTCTTCGAGTTTTCTGTTAAGAGAATAGCTGCCCTCGGCGTCTATTTTAACGCTGAGACCGGATTTATCCGCAGAAGCTTTTATGGAAGCGTTTACGTTGTCGGTAAGCTTTTTAAGATGCTTGTCGTCCTTTGTGCTTACCGTTACGTTTACGACGTGATTATCTTCCGTAAGGTATCCTTCCTCGATGGAAATGTTTACGATTTTTTCAACGGCTTTATCGACCGTTTCGCCCTTTATTCCGTCTTCGTTATATAAAAGAACAAGTCCGTCTTCGTTTACGCCTCTTACGCCCGCGACAAGTCCGTCCTCGCCGACGACGAGTTCTACCGACGGGTTGATGTCGAGACTGACGTAACCGCTCTTATCTTCTTTTTCATTGCCGCAACTTGCGAGCGGAAGACACATACACGCCGCCATAACGGCCGCTATAAAACCAGATACAATTTTTTTCATTTTATTTACCTCCGTACCGAAGTTCTTGCCCTCGGTTTATTTTCGCTTATTATACGTTTTGAAATTTCGTTTTGTTGCAAAGAACGGAAAAATTATTTTATTTTTTTCCAGAAATTTTCGAGCGAGCCGTAATTTCCTATGATTTTATCGTAATATTTATCGTATTCCTCTTCGGAAACGGGCGTTCTTTGTTTCTCGTAAGTTTCCTTATATTCCTTTTCTCTCGAAACGAAGAGTCCCGACAAAACCTTGCACAAATCTCTTCTGTATTCGCTTATGCTTTGCGGCACGCGGGTCAAAGTCTCGTATCCCATAGTGTCGAGATCGGTTTTATCGAGAACGGCGACGAATTTCGATTCGTTGGATTTGACGATATCGGTTGTTAAAGAGTCGAGATACTCGGTCGTTTTTTGCAGATACTCGTCGGGATCGGTCTCCTTGCTTATGCCGCCGAAAAGTTCGCAGTAATCGAAGATAACGTTGTCTAAGTCCCACGCGCTTTTTATAACGTGTTTGCCGCCCGTTATTTCGGCGTATTCCGCAATGAGATTTTCCATTTTTTCCACAAGATCGCGCGCAAACAGGCTGTTTCCCGCGTTCCAGTAGTCCTTTCCGCCCGTACAGAGCTTGATTTCGAAGTTGACGACTTTCATTCTGAGAATGAGCGCCGCGCCGTCCACGATGTTCGAAATTTTATTCTTGACGAGGTTATAAAGCCCGCTTACTATATAATCGTCGTAAGCCTGCTCCATATCGGTTACGTTTCTCTCGCCGTAAAGCTCGGGAAGATTTTTTGCCGCCGATTTGAAATTCCTTTCGCCGGAAACGGAAATTCCCGTCTTTTCGGCAAGCGAATTTACCGAAACCGTTTCCTTTAAAACCACGGAATAAACGCCTTTTTCACGGAAATATTTTTTCGTCGCGGTAACGATTTCGTCCGTTTGCTTTCCGTCTTTCGCCGAAGTTATCTTCACGGCGTTTTCGTACGAATCGAGGTCTATATACCCGAGCCTTGCCGCGTTGTCGATGAAAATTTCCACGCTTTCGGAAACGGGTTTGCCTTTGAGTTCGTTTAAGATATCTTCATCGGACAAAATAACGTCCGCGTCCGAATTGGTCGCCTTGACGCTTTTGACGTTCCCTTTTTTATCGGTTATAAAAAGCACCGAGGGATTTATTTCGAGCATTATCTCCGTCGTTTCCGCAGAAGCGTTTTTCACGGCGAAAACCGTCGGAAAAACTATGAGAAAACAAGCCGTTGCGGCAAGTAACGCCGCGATCGGTTTTTTCGCGAAGACAAAGTTTTTCAGTTTGCCGAAAACGCTCTGCCCGCCGCGTACGCCGCCGCTTTTTTCTTTTAAAGGAACGGAAGCGTTTTTAACTTCTTCGGAAAGTATTATGTTTTTTGCCGAACGCTCGGTTTCTTCTTTTAAAAGTTTTTTCCAATTACTCATTTTTTTACGCCTCCTTTTTTAAATAATTTTTTAATTTATCCACCGCTCGCTTGTATCTCGAAGTAACGCTCCCGGTGGGCATATCGAGAAGCTCCGCGATTTCCTTGTGTTTATAGCCCCATATGACGTGCAGAACGATTATCCTCTGATCTTCTTCCGAAAGGCATTGTCGCATCGCCGAAGTTACGGGCGACTCGAAATCGTTTTCGTCGATACTAACGGCTTCGTCCTTGCCGAGGTTAAGCTCCACGAAATTATCGTAGACCTTTCTCGACCTCAGCTCGCTTAGCGCCGTGTTTTTGGTGATCTGCAAAATCCACGGAAGCCCGTTTTTGCCGTCGAATTTGTCGATATTCTTCTTTATTTTCAGAAACACCGTCTGAACGATATCTTCCGCGTCCTCGCGGTTTTTCATGTACGAATACGCAAACGAATAAACGCCGCCTTTGATCCCGTTAAAGAGATTTTCGAACGCCTTTTCGTCGCCTTCGGCTATTCTTTTAAGTTGTGCGTTTATCTCGAAACGATTCATCTCTCCCGCAATAGCCGCTATTCAACCCCTGAAACGGCTGCCCCTGAATTTCCTTGCATACATTATACTATCGAAATTGAATTTTTGTTGCAAAAAATCAAAAAAAATTTATTATATAAAAAAAATAAAAATCCCCTCCGCAAAAGCTTGCGAAAGGGATGCTTTTTATTCGTGCGTTCTGACGTTATCGCCGAAATACGGAACTCTCTTTAAAAGCACCGCGCAGATTACGGCTTTTAAAATATCGGACGGTATGAAAACTATCCAGAATTTCAAAAGGATATTCCATATATCGATAGTTCCGCCGAGATAGAAGGCTTTTAAAAGCAAAAAGTAAGTTATCCCGACGACATAAAGGGCGACCGTGCCGACCGAAAGCGTTAAAATAAGGTTTTTCAGTCCGCCGCCTCTTTTGAAAATAATTCCGCACAAAACGGTGGAAACGACGAACCCGAGCGTAAACCCGAAAGACGGCATCGTCACATAAGAAAAGCCGCCGCCGCTCGCGAACACGGGAACGCCGATAAGCCCGAGCGCGATATACAAAGATATACCGATTGCAGCGTCCGCCAATCCGAGATAGCACGCGAAAAACAAAACCACCGCGGACTGCATCGTCATCGGAACGGGAACGAACGGTATGCTGATTTTCGCGCTTACCGTTAAAAGCGCGACATAAAGTCCGATTAAAGCAATTCTTTTGGCAGACATTTTCTTTTCCTTTTCAGCCTCAGGCTGTATTTATTTCATTTTCCCGTTATTTTCGGTTTGTCGCGGTCAATTTTCCGCCATATATCTTATAAAAGCGTAAACAAGAGACAAGACCACGCCCGCGGCGACGCCGATTACGATTATTTTCGTCGAATCGGATTGTTGCGACGTCGTTATAACCCCCATCGGGCGGACGGTCGCTTTCGCGCTGAAATAGTCTTTGGTATTCTCGCTTTCCGCGGCGGACAAAATCGCTTTCAGTTTAAGCTCGGCGAGTTCTTCCGAAACGTCTTTATAGCTCACGGTCATGATAAGCGTTTCGTCGCTTTTCACCGTGACGTTGCCCGCGTAAATTTCGGAGACGCCCGATTTGGCTTTTGCAAGCTCCGTAACGGTAGCCGTTTTGAAGAATTTGTCCATCGTTTTAACGAGTCGCTCGGCTATAACGGTGTTATAATACGAATTTTCCTCGTCCGTGACCTTTACGACCACTTCTTCGCGAGCCTCATAATACGGCTTTTCGATAAATCCGCCGTAAATCACGCCCGCGAGAATAAACGCCGCGAGAATTATCGTTTCGACGAGCCAATGCTTTTTCATTGCGCGGAAATAATCCGCAAAGCTCAAAGCTTTTCCGCCGCCCTGCTTTGTTTGCTCCATTTTTTACCCCTTTAAAGAAGTGATACGGGCATTATAGCATAAAATCCGCCGCCGTGTCAATCATCGATCGTTTTCGGATTGCGGATTTTCTGATTGCGGATTTTCGCGGGATACTTCGGTTTGTTTTTTCGAAAACAATTTGTAACAGCCGAAATAAAGCGCGCCGCCGAAAATTCCGACCGAGCCGAGTTCTTCCGCGCCTAAAATAAGCACCTGTATCATATACGAATACTCGTTCGTGCCGCTCAAAATAAAAACTATCGGTATCGCGAACGCGTTTATGACGACGGGGAAAATTATCCCGACGAAGAATTTCGCGAACTTATTTTTTATCGCTCTGCCCGCAAAATAAGTGCAAAGCGCGGCGATAAGCGTCGCGAGAGAGCCGATGACTATATCCGGCGCGCCTGCGGAGCTGAAAATATTGGTAATCAGGCACCCGACAAACAGCGCGGGGACGCTTTCGGCAAAAAAAAGCGGGAGTATCGTCAGCGCCTCGGAAAGGCGGAACTGAAATATCCCGAACGTAAACGGAAAAAGCAAAAGCGAAGCCACGACGTAAAGCGCGGCTATGACGCCGCATCTCGCGAGCGTCTTTGCGGAATTTTTTCCAAACATCTTAAATTACCTCGGTTTTTTTATTTTATCGCCGAACTTTTTCTGCGTGATTTTTACGCAAAGTCCGACATTCGACGAAGTGTTCTCCGAAAACCTTCGTCGAGCGTTATGTTACCATCTTTTTTGCGAGAATGCAAGCAAAATCGGTACCGTTTGGCAAAAAAAACTACATTTTTTCAAAACGCAACCGATAGTTGCGGGGGTTGTAAACGAAAATAAAGTTTCTGTCAAGCGAAATATCACTCATTTGACTTGAATTTTTTCATAACAAGCGTTATAATACTCTCATAACAAAAAACGTTTGAGTTAAAAAATTTCGGTTTAAAACTGTTTGCGGTCGAAGGCTTCGGACTTTAATTTCGGACTTTAAACCGCGAAAGGAGAAAAAATGCAGAATAATTTAATAAGATTAAGAAAAGAAAAAGGGCTTTCTCAGGAAGAACTCGCCGATAAACTTTCCGTTTCGAGACAAGCCGTTTCCAAATGGGAGCGCGGCGAGGCTCTGCCCGACACCGACAACCTTATAAGGCTTGCGAAACTTTATAACGTTTCGATAGACGAAATAGTCGGTTACTCCCCCGATAAAGAGGACTACGCCGCGACGGACAGCGTAAATCAAAACGAAGCGAGCGCCGACAACGGACAGGCGAACGACGAACATACGGATAATACGGGCAACGCCGAAAGTTCCGACGGTTTTTCCGACAAAAAGAAAAAATCGAAGAACGAGTACGACGAATTTTTGTCTCACGGCGGCGAGAATAAAGAATTTTACACAAAAGACGGAAAACACGTTCGTTTCGAGTCGGACGGAAATCAGAAAAGAATAGTCATTTCGGACGACGACGACGATGACGATGACGATGACGACGACGTCGACTGCGACGATTACCCGAAAAGACGAACCCGACTTACGGACATTTTAGACGGCGTTTACATAATCCTTACAATCATAGCGTTTTTCGTGTGGGGGTCGGTGTTCGACGGCTGGAAAATCGCCTGGACGTTATTCATAACCGTTCCGATTTTCACTTCGATTGTTTCGTGCGTAAGAAAAAAGCGCGTCGGCAAATTCAACTTCCCGTGCTTTGTCGTGTTTATTTATCTTCTTTTCGGAATGATTTTCAACATATGGCACCCGTTATGGGTGATTTTCCTGCTTATCCCCGCGTTTTATCCTATCGCAAGGGTAATCGACTCTTCGATAAAAGAAAAAGAACGCAGAAAGAAATAACTTTCCGACAAGCATTAAGCGGGCTAACATTGTTCGCCCGCTTTTTTTGATGATTTTTGAAGTGTTATTTCTTGCGAAAGGTTGTTAAGTTTAGCGATAATGATAGTTTTTTCGATATTTTTTTAGCATTACTCCTTGCGAAAAATTTTTAAGTTTTGCGATAATGATAGTTATTTTGATGATTTTTGAAGTGTTATTCCTTGCCTTCCCCATTCGGGGAAGGCAAGGAATAATGTTTTAAAATACGTTATTGCGTATATAACAAAACGTAGGGGCGATCAATGATCGCCCGCTTTGTTTTGATATTTTTTACATTCCTTTGCGTTATGAAATTTTACTTTTCCAGACCTTTCAGGGTTTTGGAAAACGTACTTATCTTCTCGTCGATAATCGCTTTATCCGCAGGCTGAACTTCGTAGTAGCCGTTCTTTTGCATAACTTCGAAAACGGAATACTGCTCTTCCGCCGTCTCGAACATATTCGATTTCACGGCTTTTCTCACGTCCTTTCCGCTCGCCTCGGTCATTGCCGAACCGTAAAGTTTGACGAGGTTCTTCTCGCCTGTTAAAATGTCATACAACGCGTCTTTTTCGTTTAAAATGTTTTCGTTCTTCATTTTTCACCTCAATTCAAAAGTCCGAGCAGAACGGCATAGCGTTTTGCGTGATTGCAGGCTATCGTCTGCATTTGCGCAGCGAGAGCCGTATCCGTTAAAGTTTTAGAATAAAACGTAGCTTTTTTCGCCACGTTCTCTTCAAGGTTCATAAGGTCGGAAATAAAATCGACCTCTTTTGCCGTGAGTTTTGGTTGCATAAAAAATACCTCCCGAGAATTTGTCTCACGGAAGGTATTTCCTTTTTTGCCGTTATTTAATCTTTTTTAAGTAAATTTTTTCAGATATTCGAGATTTACGCTCCATTCGGGTATCTCGTTTCTCCTCCTGTGAATTTCGTTGGCTTTGCCGAGAGCCTTAACATAATCGGCATAAGAACACTTATTCACTTTCATAAAATGCTTTATCGCCCTGTCCTCGTCGCCCGTAAGCTGAGTTCTGCCGATGTGGATAACGCTGTGGCAATCGTGGCAGACGGCGATTACGTCTTCGAGCTTCTGCACGGCGTTTTTCTCGTCGTAGCTCCACCTTTCGTGCGCCTCGAGCCTTTTCGCGGGGCGACCGCATATCATACATTTTCCGCCCGCTCTCGCGTAAGCCTCCTTTCTCACGATATCCCACTGCGCGGGCTTTAAAATACTCCTTAAATTAGAATACCAGCACCCGTCGGGAACAAGCTCGAAATCGAGCTTTAAGTTTGTCTTTTCTTCCATTTTTACCCACCTGTCAGACGGTTAGCCGAGAGGGATTCGAACCCCATCAAGCCTTAAAGCCGTCTTTTTTGCCTGTTGCGGCAAATCTTTGCTTGAAGTACGCCCTGTACGTCTGCGCAAATCTTCGTCACAACCGCCTAAAAAATACGGCTTTAAGGTGCTACGCATTTAGCCACAGGTGATTGCATTTTAACTCGCCCAAACGGCACAATTTTCGCGCTTTGAGGCAAATTCTCTCTTGTAGTACGAAAGTACGTCTGCGTTCGCCTTTTCCCCAAATCATCGAAAATATTGCCGTTTGGGTTGGGGCAAGTCTCACGGCGTGTTTTTAGACTAAGACAAGGCGCGCGAGCGCGTTAATACTTAACGTATAACACACGAGCGGAACGACGTATTAGTCAAAAACACGCCGTGAGACCGGGTTTAAATGCAATCACCTGTGGCTGCCGGCGATAAATTTAGAAAAATCAAGGCAAACGAACGCAATCATACTTGACGTATTATAAGTGAGTTTAACGCCGATTTTGCAAATTTTGCGCCGTTAAAACTTAATGTGGTCCGATTCCCTCCCGGCTAAGCCCGACTTTCGCGCGGAAAACTTCCTTGCCGAGACTGTGGCATTTTACGAGAATTTCGTCGCCCGTTTTGCCGTAATAAATCGTAAATTCTTCGCCGCAAACCATTTCCGAAATGTAATCTATTTCGAGATATTTTATATCTTTCGTTATTTCTTCGTGAATCGCGTTCAGAATGAAATCGAGATAACGGGTATTATTGACGTGTCCGTTATGGTCGAGGTCGGTAAAATAAGTTCTCGAAACGAAAGTTTTGAAATCGTCGGTCGAAAAATCGCTTATTTTTTTAAGCCCGTTTTCGTACTGCCTGTTTTCGACGTATTCCGAGTTATTATAATTCACGTCCCCGTGAACTACGAGTTTTCTCGTTTTATAGTTGCAAAGACACCATTTCGAAGTGCCTTTCACGAGCGCTTTGCCCGACAAATCGGTTATCAGATATTCTCTGTCGAATTCTATCCCGCGCGGCGGCAACGGATAGGTTTTTATCTCGGCTTCCTGCTCGAAAGCGGGGCTTTCGATAACGTCGTAACGACATCTTACGAGCATCCACACGATATCTCTTTTAATAAGCTCGTCGAACCCCACGCCGAGTTTGTCGGCGTGAAGAGACGCGGCGTTCTGAAACATATCGAAGTAAGCCGAAGGCTTTATTCTTCCGAGCGCGTCGCACGAGTTGACGTCGAATTGTATTTTTTTGATAAATTCGTTCATTTTAAATCAGAAGCAAAGCCTTGTCCGGTACGTCCATGGCTTTGGCGTTGTCTCCTTTGACGATAAAAAACTGCTGGTGATAGGTTTTATGCGGGATAAGATACACCCTTTTGTTCGTCCAGATTTTCTCCACGTCGTTTTTAAGAGCTTTTTTTGCGAGAATATAATCGGCTATCTCGACGTTCAGGTCGATTTTAGCGTTCTCGTAACCGTTCGCGAAAACGTTTAAAAGTTCCGTTCTTATGCGCATAACTATGTAATCGTTGGATTGGATATGCCCCGTTCCCTGACAATACGGGCAATCTTTCACGAGCGCGGAAACGCTTTCTCTGCGCCGCTTTTTTCTCGTTATTTCCACAAGCCCCAAAGGCGTCATTCCGATGACCTGGCATTTCTCTCTGTCGAGCATAAGTTCGTCCGACAAAACCCTCAAAAGCTCGGTTTTATGCTTTTCATCCGTCATATCGATAAAATCGACGACAATTATGCCCGCGATGTTTCTAAGCCTTAACTGTCTCGCGATTTCCACCGCCGCTAAAAGATTGGTTTTATACACGGTGTCTTCGAGATTATCCTCGCCCGTAAACTTACCCGTGTTCACGTCTATAACGGTCATCGCCTCGGTTTTGTCGATGACGATATACGCGCCGTTTTTAAGCGCAACGGACGAAGAAAGCATATTGTCGACGCTCTCCGAAAGCCCGTAATAACGGAACATATCGACTTTTTTGTCGAACAGTTTCAGTTTGCTTTTCAAAGCGTTGTCTCTGCGCTTCGCGTAAAGCATAAGCTTATCGAAAAGCTCCTTGTCCGAAACGACGAATTTGTCGACGTCCTCGGTGTAAACGTCGCGAAGAAGCCTTATGCCGACGTTCCCCTCCTCGTAAATACAGGTCGCGGGGGGCGCGGAAACGAAGTTTTCCTCTATCTCTTCGAATTGTTCTTTTAAGTACTTGATTTCCCTTTTGATTTCGCCTTTTTTTGCGTTTTCGCCCGCCGTGCGGATGATTATCCCCCTGCCCTTCGGACGGAATTTTTCGGCGATTTTCAAAAGCCTTTCTCTCGTTTTGTCGTCGGTGATTTTTCTCGAAACGCCGACGAACGAGAACGTCGGCAGATACACGACGTATCTCCCCGCGAAAGAAATATGGCTCGTCAGCCTTACGCCCTTGTTGCCCGCGGGGTCTTTAACCGCCTGAACCATGATTTCGTCGCCGACTTTTAAGTCGAGAACGGACGGGATTTCCACTCTGCCCTCTATCTCGCTTTTGTCCATTAACATATCGTCGGCGGAAAGATAACCGTTTCTCGAAAGCCCCACGTTCACGAACGCCGCCTGCATTCCGCCGAGAACGTTTTCAACTCTTCCTTTGAAAACGCTGCCTATCGGAACGGTGGCGTTCTTCTTTTCTATTCTGTATTCGACGAGCTTATCGCCTTCGGCGACGGCTCCTACGTAGTTTCCGCAAACGCAGTCTACGAATAAGCTTACGGGCATAAATTCTTTCCTTTTTCCGAAATGATTTCGTCTTTCGCGACTTTATATATTATATCTCATTTTTCATCGTTTTGTCAATTATTATTTACGATCGTTTTTTACGGCTTGAAAATCCGCCGCAAGGCAAAAAGTCCGGTTTTGTCGAAAGCACAACATATTGATACAGTTGTACTGATTGAAAACTATATGTAGTGGGAAAAATAATAATGAAAACACTTGACACGGCGGTCAACCCGTGTTAATATAAGAACCTAAAAACTATGAGTTGTATGGAAAAAAACGTAAAAGGTAAAATTCATTCGTACGAAACGCTCGGCGCGGCGGACGGACCGGGGCTGAGATTCGTCCTGTTTATGCAGGGCTGCCCTCTTCGCTGCAAATACTGTCACAACCCCGATTCGTGGGCGAAAAGCGGCGGTTCGGCGGAGGTCACGGCGGAAGAAATTTCCGAAGAAATCGTTAAATACAAAAATTATTTCGGCAAAAGAGGCGGGCTTACCGTGAGCGGCGGCGAACCGCTTTTACAGCTCGATTTTTTAATCGATTTGTTTGAAATAATGAAGCAAAAAGGCATTTCGACGGCGATAGACACCTCGGGCGCATGCTACGACGAGACGGACGAAAGATATTTAAAACTTCTCCCCTTAACCGACCTCGTTATCCTCGATATCAAACATATCGACAACGAAAAATGCAAGGCTTTGACGGGCAGAAGTAACGAAAAAACCTTGGCGTTTGCCAAAAAACTCGACGAAGCGGGCGTTTCTGTGTGGATAAGGCAGGTTCTCGTTCCCGGTGTTACCGACGACGAAAACGACCTTAAAAAAACGCGCGAATGGATAAAAACGCTCAAAAACGTAAAAAAGGTCGAAGTTTTACCGTATCATACGCTCGGAAAAATCAAGTATGAAAAAATGGGATTGGCGTATCCTATGGAGGGCGTTCCCGTTCCCGAAAAAGAGGAAACGGAAAAAGCCGAAAGAATTCTCGGCATACGAGGCTGAGCCGCAGGCGATAGCGGCTGGCGATAACGGCAAAACACGCCGAACCCGTTTAAAAAAGGAAAAGAAAAATGAAATACGAACAATGGAAAGGCTTCGCCAAAGGAAAATGGAGCGAAGACGAAATAGACGTAAGAGACTTTATTCAACGCAACTACACCCCTTACGAGGGCGACGATAAATTTCTCGCTCCCGCAACCGAGGCAACCAAAAAACTCTGGAAAGAAATTTGCGATTTGTCCGAAAAGGAAAGACAAAACGGCGGCGTTTTAGACGCCGACACCGAAATTATTTCCTCGGTAAACAGCCACGAAGCGGGTTATATCGACAAGCCGCTCGAAAAAATCGTCGGTCTTCAAACGGACAAGCCGTTCAAGCGCGCTCTGCACGTTTCGGGCGGACTTCGCATGGCGGCTCAGGCGCTCGAAGTTTACGGATATAAAATCGACGACAAGGTTTCGGACTATTTTAAAAAATATCGCAAAACGCATAACGACGGAGTATTCGACGTTTACACTCCCGAAATGCGCCACGCACGCACCGCGCATATCTTAACGGGACTTCCCGACGCTTACGGAAGAGGAAGAATAGTCGGCGATTACAGAAGGGTCGCGCTTTACGGCGTGGACTTCCTTATAACGAAAAAAAGTGCCGATAAACGACTTATAGACGGGGATATGACTCCCGATAAGGTTCGCGACAGAGAGGAAATCGCCGAGCAGATCAAGGCTTTGCAGGCTTTGAAAGCAATGGCTTTGAAGTACGGTTTCGACATCTCTCGCCCCGCCGCGAACGCGCAAGAAGCCGTTCAGTGGCTTTACTTCGGATATCTCGGCGCGGTTAAAGATCAGAACGGCGCGGCGATGAGTATCGGCAGAAACACGACGTTCCTCGATATTTATATCGAAAGGGATCTTAAAAACGGAACGCTGACCGAAGAGGAAGCTCAGGAACTTATCGACCATTTCGTCATGAAATTGCGCATAGTAAAATTTATGCGTACCAAAGAATACAACGAACTTTTCTCGGGCGACCCGACGTGGGTTACCGAATCGATAGGCGGTATGGGAACGGACGGCAGAACGCTCGTCACGAAAACGAGTATGCGTATGCTTCACACTCTCGTGAACTTAGGCCCTGCCCCCGAACCTAACCTCACCGTTTTGTGGAGCGAAAGACTTCCCGAGAATTTCAAGAAATTCTGCGCGGACATTTCGCTTAAAACTTCGGCAATCCAATACGAAAGCGACGATCTTATGCGCCCCGAAATGGGCGACGATTACTGCATAGCCTGCTGCGTGAGCAGTATGCGCGTGGGCAAAGACATGCAGTTTTTCGGAGCGAGAGCGAACATCGCAAAGTGCCTGTTGTACGCGATAAACGGCGGAAAGGACGAGCTTATGCTCGACAAGGAAACGGGAAAACCGTTGCAGGTTTCGCCCGAGTTCGCGCCCATCACGGGCGACGGACCGCTCGATTATGCGGAAGTAATCAAAAAATACGACAATATGATGGATTGGCTCGCGGGGCTTTACGTAAACACCCTTAACCTTATCCATTATATGCACGACAGATATTCTTACGAAGCTCTCGAAATGTCTCTTCACGACACAAAAGTGAGAAGATTTTTCGCAACGGGCATTGCGGGGCTTTCCTGCGCGGTCGACTCTCTCTCCGCGATAAAGTACGCGAAAGTTTACCCGATAAGAGACGAAAACGGACTCGTTACCGACTACCGCATCGAGGGAGATTTCCCCAAATACGGCAACAACGACGAGCGCGCGGACGACATTGCCGTATGGCTCGTGAAAACGTTTATGAGCAAAATCGGCAGTCATTACACTTACCGCGAGTCCGTGCCTACGATGTCCATTTTAACGATAACTTCGAACGTAGTTTACGGCAAAAAGACGGGCAACACCCCCGACGGAAGACGTTCCGGCGAACCGCTTGCCCCGGGCGCGAACCCGATGCACGGCAGAGACACGCACGGCGCGCTTGCTTCCCTGGAATCGGTCGCTAAAATTCCTTACGAATACGCCCGCGACGGAATTTCCAACACGTTCAGCGCGACCCCCTCTTCTCTCGGCACGACAAACGAAGAAAGAATAGAAAATCTTGCCGATATGATAGACGGTTACACCCGTTCGGGCGGATATCATCTTAACGTGAACGTGTTCAACCGCGAAATGCTTTTAGACGCGCAGGCTCATCCCGAAAAATATCCGCAGCTTACGATAAGAGTAAGCGGCTACGCGGTGAATTTCAACAAACTGAGCAAAGAACAGCAGGACGAAGTTATTTCCAGAACCATTCACGAGAGAATGTAAGAAAACTAACAAAATAAAGAAAGGCTGCAAATCTATCAAAAAAGATAGAAATGCAGTCTTTTTTTTAAAAATAGCCCCATAAATGGCTTCCCCTGACAGAAAAACAATATTTCAAGGCAAAAAAGTAAGTTCGGGGGGAAGCGGGCGCGTAGCGGCTGATGAGGGGTTTTCCCAGAGAAAATCAAGCGTTTTCAACAGCGGGCGAACACTGTTCGCCCCTACAATTTATAACATTAAAAACAATGCTTAATCAAACAATTTACTTGCCTTCCCCATTCGGGGAAGGTGGATTTTGCCTGTGCAAACAGGCAAAAGACGAAAGAGGACAGAAAGCCTTCTCCCTTTGGAGAAGGCGTCGGCGAACGCCGACGGAAGAGGACAAAAAAAGGCGGACGAACATCGTCCGCCCGCTTTTTATAATGAAAATTTAAATTATTCCGCTTTCTTTCGCAAGTTTTTCCGCGTCCGTGCCTTTGATTTTCTCGGTTACTTCTTTCAAAAGCATCTTTTCTTTAAGCGAAAGCTTCATACTCGAAATCGGCTGTTTGTCGAGCGCGTAATACACCGCTCTCAAAAGCTCGCGGACGTCGTACACGCTGCCCCAGACCTCGGGAACCGCCCTGTCGATATCGAGAAGAGTGTAAACCGATTCCATACCCGTTCTCATAGAATATTCGATAGTGAAAATGGTGTCTCTCGGGGTTTCGGCGAACTGACCTATGAACGCGAAGTTTACAGCTCCCTCGGGAACGACCTTAGGTCTGTCGGAATTCTTTCTCGGACGGAAGAACGCGTTTATGAACGGCATATAGCAAGTCGTGGTGTTGGCTTTCGTTTTAGCGTATTCGTCGATTTTTTCGATCGGCAAGCCTATATGATAAAGCCATTCTTTGCAGACCTCTTCGCCCGTACATTCGCGCATCGGCTTTTTGACGTAATTGCCCGGTTTATCGGTGTTAAGCGAATAAAGCCAGATCAAAACGGCGTTTTTATCCTGCGATTTGAACTGCGGCTGACGGTTTATCGTCCACGAGAGATACCAATTATCCACGCTGTCCTTAACGGTTATGATTCCGCCCGTGGTAACTCTGCCCGCTCTCGGGTCGCGGCGGCAGATTTTTTCGATATATTCGATAATTTCGTCGTCCGAAGTCTCGACGGTCGCGCTCATCCAATTGGTTTCGTCGGGGTGGTCGCAGTAGTTTGAAGGATTACCGAAAGACGGATCCTGCAAAGCTATATTCTTCCACAAATCCCACGATTCGCCGCCGCCTTTTCTTATTTTGGAAAGATCGGGCGCATGAGTCTGATCGCCGTAGCAGCTCGTATCGGTGCAGCAACCGTTGGTTATGAACACAAGATCGCTTTCAAGAAGGTCGATAGAGCCTTTTTCGCCGTTTTTGACGTATTCGATCTTCTTTGCAACCTTCTTTTTGCCGTTGATTTCGAAAACGACGTTCTTTACGTCTATTCCGTATTCTACCTTAACGCCTCTGTCTTCGAGATATTTCTGCAAAGGCTGAATAAGGCTTTCATACTGATTGTATTTGGTGAAACGAAGCGCCGAGAAATCGGGAAGCCCGTCGATATGGTGAACGTATCTTTGAAGATATCTCTTCATTTCGAGCGCGGAATCCCACGAATGGAACGCGAACATCGTCTGCCAATAAAGCCAGAAATTGCTATTCCAGAAATTGTCGTCGAAATAATCGCTTATCTTCTTGTTTTCAAGTTCTTCCTCGGGAGTCATAAACAGCTTGCTTATCTGCATAGCCGCTTCTTTGTTAAGCCCGAACTTGTTGTCGGTATGCGCGTTTTCGCCGCGGTTCACCGTAGCTCTGCAAAGCGAATAGTTCGGGTCGGCTTTGTTAAGTCTGTAATATTCATCGAGAACGGAAAGTCCGGGATTTTCAAGCGACGGAACGTCTCTGAACATTTCCCACATGACTTCGAAATGGTTGTCCATTTCTCTGCCGCCTCTCATATAATAACCGCTTCTCGGCACTGCTCTTCCGTCGCACGAACCGCCCGCGATATCGAGTTTTTCGAGAAGGTGAATATGCTCGCCCTTCATCTGCCCGTCCCTTACGAGGAAGAACGCCGCGGAGAGTCCCGCAAGACCCGTACCGATAATATAAGCCGATTTACCGTCCACACCCTCGGGTTTGACGGGATGAGCGAAAGCTTCATAATTGCCTGATCCGTAATACATGATTTTTTACCTCCGAATTTGTCGTTTTTGTTTTTACGCCCACATTATAACCCGCCTTTTTAAAAATTACAATAGACAATATTTTCGCCTTGTCTTAATTTCCAACGGCTGAACGATATTGTAAAAATTTTTGACATTTCCCTCTTTTTGTCTGAAAAGAAAAAACGCCTCGCAAAGTTTTGCATAACCAAAACTTTGCGAGGCGCGTCGGTATTATATTATTTATTGAAATTATTGAAAGCGATTTCTATCGTTCCGCCGACGATCTTGCTTACTTTCTCAACAATCGCTTCGGGACTTTCGCTCATATCGTGTCTCACCCAATCTAAAAGCACGCCGACGAACGCGTATTTATAAAAATGGGCGATATACTCCTTGTCTTCGTCCCGGACGGAAAACCCTTTCGATTTTTCGTCCACAACGTTTTTCAAAAGAGGATAAACGAGTCTGTAAAGATACTGTTCGAGCATTTCGAGCGAAACCGAGCGATATATATTGTCTATAAAAACCTTGTCCTTCTTCGCCAAAGCAAACACGGCGAGAAAACCGTCCTGCCAGGTGTCGTATGTTCTGTTCTCTTTCAGAACTTTTTCGGTGTCCTCTATGCAAGTCCATTCCACGAGATCGTAAATATCCTGAAAATGGTAATAAAACGTCTGACGGTTGATTCCGCAATCATCCGCGATATCCTGTACGGTTATTTTACTTAAATTCTTTTCGCAAAGCAATTTTTTCAAAGACGCCGAAATAGCTCTTTTTGTTATATCGCTCATAATTTCCTCCGTTTTGCCGACCCTGTTTCTTCCGACGAAAATATTATATCAAAAGCTTAAATATTAGTCAAATATATAATATAAAACAATATCCGCCGCGAAGCTTTACACTTCGCGGCGAACTCAAAAACCCTATAATTTGTTTTAAATAGCCGTCTATAAGTCGATTATCGACTTATTTTTAAATTCATCGGTAAAATTTTCAGTCTTCGAAGTTGACGGAAATCGAACCCGTCGTCGTGGAAACTTCGAGCTTTTTTCCGCCGTTACCGTAAGCTTCGGACAAATTACTTTTGCCCGTAGTCGT
Organism: uncultured Clostridia bacterium; assembly: GCA_934247225.1. Lineage (GTDB taxonomy): Bacteria > Bacillota > Clostridia > Christensenellales > Borkfalkiaceae > UBA10281. The sequence goes on along the minus strand of CAKQJE010000005.1, from coordinate 75,780 downwards.
ATGGCTCTTTATATCGAATTCCTTTCTGTCGCCGTGAATCATACCTTTTATAGAACCCGTCGTACATTTGACGGTTATCGACTCGGCGTTTTTAATATCGAAAGTTACGCCGCCCGTCGTGCTTTTTAAAAATACCGTCTTCGCGTCCACCGAACATTTAAGGCTTCCCGTGGTTATGACCGCCGAAAAATCTCCGCCGCATTTAACGTTTTCGGTCGTTATTCCGCCCGTAGTCGTCTTCACGTCCAATCTTTCCGCCATTTCCGCGTTTTTAAGAGTGACCGAGCCTGTCGTCGCTTCGAACTTTCCGCTTTCCGCCTTAACTTTTTCGCATGTTACACTGCCCGTTGTCGCGACGGCTTCTATTCTTTTAAGGTTTAAAAGATCCGAAACCCGCACTTTGCCCGTTTCGGTGTAAAGCTCGATTTCTCCCGCAAAATCACGCGGAACGCCTACGCTCATAATAAGCTTCGAGGTATCGAAACCCCACCAGAAGCCCCAAAACCAACTCGTTTTCTTTATCGTCAGGCAAATTTCGCCGTTTTCCACGGTAAAATCGTGTTTGAGTTTACTGCCCTCGAAGTAGTCAAAAACGACTTCGTTTCCGTCGATCGGCGTAACGTCGATTTGCTCGATCGCGCATTTAACCTTAATCGATTTTGCTTCGCTCACGTCGGCTTTTTGTTGCATTTGTTCGTATTTGCTCATATCTGCGCCTCCTGTTAAATTATATACAATCATTCCCGTAACGGCAAGGACAATGCCCGCCGCAAGAATCACACACAAAATAACCACTATTTTTTTCATTGTTTAATTTGTCTCCTTTTAAATAAATTCTTTATCGCCCTTACCGACATCACGGTAAGCTTATACACGCCGATCAAACAAAGAACGCCGAAAGAGCAAGCGCATAAACCGCCGCCTATGCACAAAATCCCGTAACCGACGTTTTGAAAAATCGCGTAAAACCCGTAGAAAAACGAAGCGAGTCCGCCGACAGCCGAGCCGACGCACGCGCACACAAGCCCCACGCAAACGCCGAACACCGCGCCGACCAAGCCAAGCGCAATCCCGAGCAAGCCGCACGCAAGCCCGAACCAAAGCGGCGCGCCCGCGATAAGCAAAACGAGCCACACCGTTTTTATTTTTCCGTCGGATTTTCTGAGCCACGACTCGCTTTCGTCCGCGTCGACGCCCGCTTCTTTAAGCGTTCTTATCGCGATAACTTCGGGCGAGCCGATTTCCTCGACGGCTTCTTCTTCCGTTTTGCCGCACTCGACGCGGTCGTCTATCATTTCGGCGTAATAATCCGATATTCTTTGCCGTTCGTATCTGTCCAAAGGCGACAGCCCTTTTTTCAGCCGTTTTAAAAACTCCTTTTTAGTCATTGCATTCTCCTTTTATATATTCGTATACCTTTACGATATCCCCGAAATCTTCGATAAATTCTTTGATTTTCGCCCTTCCGCTCGCAGTTATGGAATAGTATTTTCTAAGCCTTCCGTTATGTTCGGCGCTTCTTACCCAAACATAGCCGCCCGTCTCTAACCTTCGCAAAATGGGATACAAGGTGGATTCTGAAATATCTATATACGGCGAAATCTTTTTTATAAGCTCATAGCCGTAAGTTTCCTCGTGAAGCATCGCGGTAAGCACGCACACTTCGAGTACGCCTCTTTTAAGTTGTACGTCCATATACTTTTCAAATACCTCCTTTCGCACAATACTATATCACGCATAGTATTGCTTGTCAAGCGTTTTTTTGAACTTTTTTTATTTTTTTCATAAGCCTTTGCCGCCGCGCATAACATTATTATATGAGTAAACCGAACGAAAAAATAAAAATAGAACGGCTTATCGCCGCCGCCATTCTCGTTTTTCTTTCCGCAACGTATATAGCGTGCGTTTGCGTCAGAGTTAAAGCCGCGGCTGCTCCGAAACCCGATTTCACGATAGTCATCGACGCGGGACACGGCGGTATAGACGGCGGCGTGGAAGGCAAAAAAAGCAAAGTGAAAGAAAGCGAATTAAACCTCGATATTTCAAGAAAATTAAGGGATAAATTCTCCGCGGCGGGAGCAAAAGTCGTTATGACGAGAAAGACCGAAGCGGGGCTTTACGGAATACTTTCGAAGGGTTTCAAAAGGCGAGATATGCAAAAAAGAATGGAAATCGCCGAAAACGCGAACCCCGATATTTTCGTTTCCGTGCATCTGAATTTTTATTCCTCCCCGGTGCGGCGGGGCGCGCAGGTTTTTTATAAAATCGGCGACGAACAAAGCAAAAAGCTTGCGCTCAGCGTTCAAAGTTCGTTAAACGGACTTTGCGGAAAGGAATATTCGCCGCTTTCGGGCGACTATTACGTCTTAAACGAATCGAGCCGAACCGCGATTTTATGCGAATGCGGGTTTTTATCCAACGAGGAAGACGAACAGCTTCTCTTGTCCGACGAATACCGAAAGCAGCTTGCCGAAAAAATTTACGAAGGTATTCAGGCATACCGTTTCGGCTTAGCCGACTCGGTTAAATAGTATTTTCGGATAAATAGTATTTTCGGTTAAATAATATTTAAAGTAAAACCCGATTTGCAGTAAAGTCCGAAAATTTGTTATAGTGTAAATAAAAATGAAAATGACATAAACAATCACTTTACAAGCCAAAAATCGGCGGCGACAAAAATTTGTCGCCGCCGATTTGCTCCGAAATCTATTCTCAGCGTGCTTTTAAAAAACAGTAATAAATAGAAAACCAATTATTTAGTTCTTTATTTAATATATCGAATATCACCATTATCTAAAACCAACTCACAATACGCTTCATATATTGCTTTATTAAGCCTCATATTATCAAAGGGCTGTTCTAATTCTATACCATACAAAGCTGCTACATTGTCAATTTCTGCTTGAATATTATCTTCGGTTAATTGATCTGCTGTTAAATGAGAAACTCGTTGTCTTACACTTCCATTCCATTCATTGCTTGAAATAAGTCTTTTTTTTCTTTCCTCAAATGGCAATTCTTCCGGTATCTTTTTCATTAAACGATATCGAGCCAATTCCTGAAACGGCATAAATCGATGTTGAGGATCTTCGTTTCCTCGTTTTTGCGCTTGCATAATCTGCTGATTAAATTCCGGTTCCTGCAATTCCGGTTGTGCGCACCAATATTTGTTTCTTTCTTCCAACATAGCTTTATTTGTTGCAAGGATTTCCTTATAATAAAAATCTGTATATTTCATCACAAAAGGACTATCTTTTGCATTCAACACATCAGTAATATCTCTATTATTTATAATGCTATTCGCATATTTGCTATCAGGTTTTTTTACAGAAAAAATAGAAGAGCCTAATGAAAAGTCGTAATTGTTTACATCTGTATATTTTAATAATATTTTCGGTTTTTTTAAGTAGATGTTTAACAAATACAAAGCACCCATAGCATGAAGTAAATTCTTAACCGTTCCTTGACTTATTGAAGAATATCTATCATGTTTAACTGCTTGATATGCCCTTTCCCAATCCGTTCCTTGTCTTTTATGAGCTTCCCGTAAAGGCTTAAAAGAAATATTTTCATCTTTTGTAAGATTAACAGAAGAACATGAAACTACAACAACTTTTTTATGTGTTTGGTATTTTATATCAAGAAGTTTCAGGCAATCTTCATCAAAAAAAATATCTTTATCCCCTCGAATTTTTTGCCCTCCTAAATCAAAATATAATTCCTTTGAAATTGCTTCAATTTCAATGCAAACCCTAATAAGTAAGTCTGCAATAAGAGGTGAAAAAGTTTCAAGTTGAGTGTTACATGGTGACTTTTTTACTTTTTGTTTCGAGTATGAAGTCGTCTCATCAGTTATATAAATATATCTTGCAACTTCAAGAAACTCTTTTTCGAGATTTAAGTAAGCTTGCCAAAATATTTGAGCTTTATCCATAGTTATTATTTGCTCCTTATCATAAACAGTAAAATAATTATCTTTTAAACACAAACAAATACTCGTGGGCGAGTAAAAGAAAATTAAACTTTATGCTGTTTGTTTTCCAATAACCCGTTGCCTTGCAATTGTGTTGTTCCTTAATTATAATTTCTTTCGTTTTAAACCCTGCCATTTCAAAAATACGCATTGTTTCAAACGCCAAAGGTTGAACCATACCTTTTTTGCGCGTATCTCCCATAAGTATAGCGCAAAACTTATCCTTTTTCAATACCCGATAACATTCTTCTGCGACTTTGCTGATTTCAAATAAAAAATCTTTCATCGGCATAAGCGACATATCGCCGTCAATATCTTCGCTGTAATGAATAATATCGGCATAAGGTGGGTGAGTGCAAATAAGGTCTATCGAATCGTCGTCAATCATAGAAAGATTACGCGCGTCGCCTTGCATAATATTTATCGTCGGATTAAATTCATACTCGAAATTCAATTTGCTTTTTGTGATTTCAAGCGCATTAGGGTTAATATCAACGCCGATAAAATTTCTGTTTGTCAATTTTGCTTCAACAGCAGTAGTTCCACCGCCAACAAATTGATCCAAAACGGTGTCACCCTCGTTTGAATAACGCAGAATTACATTTCTCGGAATATACGGTGACCAATTCCCGCGATATTTTGCGTCGTGTGTTGCCCATTTACCTCGATCGGGGAACGCCCAAACGGTATTTGTTTCAAGCTCAAAATTTTCGGGCTGTAACGGTATATTTTTCTTTGTCATATTATTTATTCTACAAATTCTTTTTCTATAATCTCTTCCATTGCCCCGTCTTTCACCATTTTATAGTTCATCAAGTAACTAATATGATTGAATCCTTTGCGTAATTGATTTGTCGTTCCTCTCCAACAATTTCCATCCGTCACTAATGCAAACAAGATATTATTTTTCATCAAGTCGGATTGACGGTTGATATAAGAATCTATTATTTCCTCAGGCTTCGACCCTGAATCCTTGTAAAAGTTGACTTCGATATTCATACATTTGTTGTTTTTTATCAGAATAAAATCTGCCTTTCGGTTTGCAATATCATCGGATATTATAAATCCTTTCGAACTTAAACTTTTGAATTGTTTTTGCGTAATCACATCTATTTTATATTTTTCTGCAACTTCTCTGATTATCGGTTCGCAAGCAAGTTCAAAAGCCGTTCCGCCTCTGTTTTTTCTTCCGTTTGAATCAAGACCTATCAAAACACCGTATATATAATCCAACGTACTTTTCTCTAAAAAATTTTGATAAAAAGCCTTTAAACCCATTTGTTCAAAAAAAATCAAGAATTTTTCTATTTCCTTTTCAGTTAATTGACTTTCCCCATTAAAATTATAACTTTGCAAATCGGGGCTATCCAATTCGGAACCTATTATATCAAGATATTTATTTTTCTTAAGTACTTCTTTTCTTTCCGCTTTTGACAGGGCAAATAAAAACGGGAACAATTCTACCGTTTTGGGTAGTTTTCCCAATAACTCTCTGAATTTCTCGTCAAAATTTTCTTTTTTACCTATGAGAGTATCCATAGCGTTTAATTCTATCTCATATTTGTTGAGTTTTTCCAAATTTGTCCAATCGATATAAAAATTATATCCCCTATTTGTGCTGAGTAATTTAGTTTCAAACAACTTTATTTTCTCTTCTGTACTTTTTTCTATATACATAAAATTTCCTCCTTAATTGCAAATAAGCAATTCGTTTATTTTGCCGCGTTTATCGCCTTTGCTGTTAATGGCTCGGCTTGCTTCAACGCGATTTATCTTATAGTTTTTATATAAATCGTCAAAGAAATTATCTTCTTCGTTTACATTCTTCGGATCGGAATTGCTTAAAACAATTTTTGCACCTAAAAGATTGATTTCATCGATAAACTTTGAAAGTCTTATTTGTTCATTATCGTCAAACACATCTGAGTTATAAGCCGTAAACGCCGACGTTTCTGAAATCGGACGATACGGCGGATCGAAGTATACAAATGTGTTTTTATCGATAAACGATTTTAAAAGTGAATAATCGCCGCAAACGATAGTTACATTTTGCAATGCCTCGTGAATATTCCGTAAGTTTTCACTATCACAAATAGTTGGGTTTTTATATGCGCCCATAGGAACATTGAATTGTCCTTTTCTATTTACACGATAAAGCCCGTTAAAACAAGTCTTATTTAAGAAAATAAACTGTGCGGCTTTATCCGTTGACGTTGCTTCGGATAATACCGTCAAGTTAAACTTTTCGCGAACGGTATAGTAGAAATATTTTCTTCCGTTTTCATCCATAGGTAAAAACAGCAATTGCATTTCGTTAAGTTTTGCAATCAAATTATCAACGTCGTTTTTTACGGCTTGATATGCATTTATAAGTTCAGCATTTATATCACTGATATACAATTCTTCAAAATCATATTTGGAAAGTATGCTGAAAAATAATGCGCCACCACCAACCATAGGTTCGGCATATTTTTTTAAAACTTTTTCTTCGTCCGTCGGAATCATTTTTTCGATTTGTTCGATAAGTTGGCTTTTCCCGCCTACCCATTTTATAAATGGTTTTAGTTCAACTTTTTTTGATTTTTCGTAACGAACTGTCCTTTTATCAATCGGTTTTTCGGCATTTGACGGGATAATCCACATATTGCCTACCATCATCGCTCCGGCTATTCTGTTTTCGCTTGCAAGCACGGAGACACGTCTTTGTGAAATATTCCATTTTTCGGCGGCTTCTTTTGCAGAAATAAAACTTAACATAACGTCACCTCAAAAATTCTTGCTTATATTATATTCTAAAACGCGAATAATATCAAGCAAAATTTTTATTTATTTTATATAATTCAAAGTAAAATATTTTTGTCTCGCTCACAAAAAAAACAACACAAGGCAATAAATAGTTAGTCTTGTGCTGTTTCTCACCAACTATAACCATCAATTATCCGCGTTAATCGACTTATAGCGGGGTTTTTATGTGTTAATCGAGATTATTCAAAGGTGATTGTCTTGATTACTTTAACCAGTAAACGCCGTTTGAATCGAACTCGTAATCCGCCGACGAAACCGAGGATATGCTCGCGCTCGTGTCGCCTAAAACCACTACCGAAGCGTTGATCGTTATCGGCATTTTCACACAGGCAAACCCGCTTGCAAGAAGATAGCTTCCGTTCGAAAGCGAAACGTTCGCGGTTTTGCCTATCGAACTTATGCTCGGGGAAGAATTAGTCGCTTCGCCGCTCATTCCTCCGCTTTTGCCTACCGCAAGGACATATCCGCCCTCGTAAGAATAACCTCTTTCGGTGTCGATCGAAGAATCGGCGTTACCGTAAGCTATAACAACGGTTTTTCCGCCTTTGAAAACTATTCCGCCGTAAGACTCGGTGCTGTTGGAATCGAGTCCGTCGCCGCCCGCAAGCACATAAAGCGTACCGCCCGAAATCACTATCGAATTTCCGCTCGTACCCGTTCCGTTAAGACCGTCGTCGCTCGAAATAACGCTTACGTTGCCGCCCGAAACGGTCACGACCGCGCCTTCGAGACCTTCATAGCTCCCGACCACGTTTATATCTCCGCCCGAAACCGCAACCGTTCCGTCGCCGTGAATACCGTCGTCGTCCGAATAAAGAGTGAGGCTGCCACCCGTAACGTTCACGTTGCCGAGACCCGTTTCGCCGTTTTCGAGAGTATCGGAATTAGCGTGGATTGCGTCGTCGTAAGCTTTAACGGTTATCGTTCCCGCCGAAATAGTTATCGCGTTGTCGGCTTTTATTCCTTTTGTGGAAACGTCGCTCTTATCGCTGTTGCCGTCGTTTCCGCTCTGACCGCCTTGTCCGCCGCCCGGGAAACCGCCCTGTCCGCCTTGTCCGCCGGATCCCCTGCCGCCCGAGACGGAAGACGAGGATGAACTACCCGTTCCGCTCGTATTTCCGCTCGTTCCGCTGTCGGAAGAAACGGAAGACTCGGTATATTTAGAGTATTTATCGGCGAAAATCTGCAAAGTCACGGTAGCCGAACTTTCGTCGACGGTCACGTCGTAAGCCGAATCTATTCCGTCTCTCGCGGCGTAAATAAGCAGATTACCGCCCGAAATCGCAACCGTTCCGCGTTGTTTGCCCTTGGAAGAAAGGTCGCTGTTGCTCGTTTTTATTCCGTCGCCGTCTCTCGCGATTAAAACGATTTCGCCCGACTGAATCGTAACGCTGTCGTTGCCTTTAAGCGCGTTATCCTTGCAATCGACCTGCAAGAACAGATTTTTGACTTTCAAATCGTCTTTCGTATGAATTCCGTTGTTGTTCAAAGAGGTTACGTAAAGCGAGCCTTTGCCCTGAATATCGAGATCGCATAACGCGTAAACGCTTGCGGAAATTGCCGTTTCGTCGGCGTCCGAAACCTCGTCTCTGATATCGTATACGTAATTTTCCGTGACTTTTTTCGCCGAAATCGTAACCTTATCGCCGCTTAAAACCTTAATCGGACATTCGGTTTGCGAAATAAGGCTGAAACCCTCCGCCGCAAGCTCGAATTTGTAGTCGTCCGTAACGTCGATTACGATATTTCCGTAGAACGTACCCGTCAGACCGTAAACGCTTTCCTCGGTTATTCCGCTGAAAGTAAGCGTAGTTCCGTCGAGCGTATAAGCTCCGTCCGTACCCGATTCATATGTTACTTTAAAAGAGCTTGTCTCGTTGCAATCGGAGCAAACGAACTCGAAAACGTTGCCGTTTTGATTGGATAAAACGTAATTATGTTTTATGCCGTCGTAAGTTTTTACTTCGACATTGTTTTCGTCGTCGATGTCGCCCGAGGGTACGCTTTCGCCGCCGTCACCGCCGGGATTGCCGCCCGGAATATTGCCGCCCGGTTCGCCGCCGGGATTACCGCCCGGAAAACCGCCGGGGTTGCCGCCCGGGAAGACGGAAGAGCTTTGATTGCCCGAGTCCGTCGAGCCGTCGCCCGCGCTGCCGCTTGTCCCGCCGCACGCCGTAACGACAAGCATCGCCGCAGATAAAATGAAGCATAAAATCGTCGTTAAAAACTTTTTCATAATATTTCTCCTTTTTTCTCGGCGAAGCCGAACCGAAATTTCGGTTTCGGCTTCGCCGAATTATATTTATTATAAACCGATATTTATTATAAACCGTCGGAATTCAAATCGACCTTGCTTAAAGCGATTTCGAGGTTTCCGTTCCTTTCCCTGAGCTTATCCACGAGTTTTTTCTCGTCCGCGTCTTTTTTGAGCGTAAGCTCGTAAGTAAGCCTGAACATACTGCCGAGATTAACCGTTTTCACGTTTACGAGTTCGTTTTCTTCCGCAAATTCGGCAAAAACGTCGTCGAAAACGCTACCGTAATCGAGGTCTTCGGGGATAGTGATTTTCAGGGTTTTACGTCTGCTTTTCTTATCGGATTTTTTCAAAATCACGTTGGAAACCGCGATTACCGCGCAAGCTAAAACCGAAAACAAAATCCCGAACGCGAGATAACCCGTACCGATTATAAGCCCCGAACACATAGCGGCGAAAATCGCGCAGATTTCCTTTGCCGAGCCTTGCGCAGAACGAAATCTTACGAGCGAGAACGCTCCCGCGACCGCCACGCCCGCGCCGATATTGCCGTTTACCATCATAATCACGACCGAAACTATCGTCGGCAGAATGAAAATCGCCGTTTTAAAGCTCCCGCTCGTTTTGTTTTTATAGGAATACGCAAGAAGATATATAAGCCCCGCCGCGAGCGAAATCAGTATACATAAGAGGAAATTTTCCACCGAAACGTTGGTCTGGGTGCTGTCGAAAATACTTTTAAACAACTCTTGCATAATTTTTGTCTCCTTTTATTTCATTATTTATTCCGTATATTCCTATTCCGCCGCTCGCCGCCATGATCTGCTTGTAGGCTTCGCCGTATTTTGAAAACGGCGTTTTGTAAATTTTTTCGTCCGATAAAACTTCGACGAGCCATAGCGGCAAAGCTTTGTCGGTTTTTATCTCCATAAGCGTTTTGCCGCGAGGGAGAACGGGCGTTCCGTAAACCCCTTTCGTGAGATCCACGTCCTCGTCCCGCCATAAAATGTCGGTATCGAACGTAATTCTTAAATTCGGGTCGGTCAAGCTATAAAACGCTTCTCTCACATACGCGAGGTAAACCGCGGGGCAAAGCGAACCGTAAACCGACGAAAAGTACTTTATTTCCCGCTCCACTTGCGTGAGTTCGTTTTCACCGCAAAGGAATTTTTCCTCGCCGTTTGCAAGTTCTTCGGCTTTTAAAAGCGGAAGTTTTTCTCTGCGCTTATAAACGATGCCGTCGTATTTCTTTTTGAGTTCGATAAAAACTTCGTCGCCCGCTTTCGGCGTTCCGTAACTTCTCACTCTGAGTTTTTCTTTATAAACGGGTTGTTCTATCGATTTTCTGATAAGTCGGAAATTCGGCGTGTCGTAATAAACGTTGCAAATTCTCGTCTTACCGTATTCGTCGGCTTTCATTTTCCCTGTAAACGCGCGTTTCACAGCTTCCGTTTGCCTGTCGTTTAAAATGAATTTCATTTCCACTCGTTTAAATCTGTTCTGAATCTGCATACTGCTTCGCACCTTTTTACGTATTGCTTACTATTATATGACCGAGTATTGTATAAGATTTACTTTCTTGAAAAATCTTTTCGTCAATCACTATTGCGACCTGTTTTATGCGGACATAATACCCCCCGAACCTAAAACGAACTTTAAAATTAAAATTTATTTTTCCGAAAAGTAAACCGGCAAAACAACGCTCAAAATCATCGTTTGGGAAAATTTAACATTTTTATTTCGGCAAATAAGAATTATCTTTTGATTTTTGTTGAAAGAAAGCAGAAAAAATGGTAAAATAGAAAAAATAAAACAATAATTACAACAAGCATCCGAGGTAAAATATGAAAAAAATCATAAACACAATTCTTCTTTTAGGAACAGCCATATCAACATATATTGCATTAAAATATTCCACTTTACCATTTCCTTCTTTCTTACCGGATAAGTGGTCAACATTTTGGACATCATCAACAGATGACCAACAAAAATATGTTTTACTGTATGATATTGCAGTCGGATTCATTATGAGTGCGTTGTTTTACTTTATTGTAGAGGAAATTCCTGATAAAATCAGAATACGAAAAGCTAAGCAATTGATAAATGCGGAAATAAATCAAATTGCTGAATTTATGGAACAAATAATCAGCATTGTTATTCAAAAATACAATCGTGAAAGAAGTTTTAAACTCCTTTCTCAGAAGGATTTCCTCATCTTGGATGGAGAAACTCAACGTGCTTCAGAAAATATTTCCTGGAAAACTACCACATATGTTGTAAAAAGAAAAAGAATACAAAATACAATTCACCAATACGGCAATATTGATAAGTTGATTAAAGATAATCTAAAAGAGATACTCGATAAAATTTCAATAATAAAAAATTACGAATATTTCTATGCCGCAGATAGCCAACTGGTTGAATGCATTCGAAAAATAGAAGGCTGTGCTCTAATAAATAAATATGCGGTAAAAGATCAAAAAAATACCCCTTGTTTTCTATTTCATGGAACAAGTACCGCAATGGCTGATTTTGTTTGTCTATATATCGATTTATTAAAGCGAAAATTTCATACTAAATATACGGTTACTACACTTGACAATAAACAAGAAACCAACAGTTACCGCAACAAAAGAGAAAACGGTACTTTTCTCCAATATGCAGCAGATTGTCAAAGAAAGCGCCAGGATATAGCTTTAACTAATCCGACGGCAATAATCAGCGGATCAAAATATACAACAGATCTTCTTGTTTCTTATTTTAAACAAACTTTTATTGCCACATATCTATCTATAGATAATATTGATTTAAATGCACTAAACACATTTAAATACATAATTTTCATAATAGACTCAGATACTCAAAATACCATAACAAACATCCTCAACAGCAATAAAATTTCGGCAAAAATCTTACTAATTACAGAACAAACATTTTTAAAAAAAACTATAAAAAATAGGCTTAAGTCCAATAATATTATTGATGAATTATTTTTTAAAGCGGCATTCTATATAGGCAAGCGATTGCGATTTGTATTTTTCAAGCAAGAGCCATCCGAAAAAACAATCGTTGACATACAATCTAAAATAAAAAAACAATTATATAAAGACGACTAAGACATTTAAAAAGATTGAGTAAAACCCTTGGTTTTTTACTCAGTCTTTTTTTTGTGGCTTTTTAATAATGAATTTTTGGCTTGTATACCCTGTTTTGTTTGACATAAAAGGGAAACGGTGTTATACTATAACAAACGTTTTAGAACGTGTGTAAAATATCGATCCGAAAACATACAAGATACATAAATCAATAATTACGTTATAACGAAATTACGGAGGAAAACTATGCCACCGAAACCGAAATTTACAAAAGAAGAAATGGTGAACGCCGCAATCGAGCTTATTTGCGAAAAGGGTTACGACAGCTTAACCGCGAGAGAACTCGGAAAACAACTCGGAAGTTCGTCCTGCCCTATCTTCACGTTGTTTAAAGATATGGACGAACTGAAAGCCGAAGTTAAGCAAAGAGCCGTGGAAGTTTTCAACGAATATATGAAAGTAGCCGAAAACTTCACGCCCGCATATAAAAAGAGAGGTATGCAATGGGTTAAATTCGCAACCGAGCAACCTCGGCTTTTCCGTCTGCTCTTTATGCAGGAAACTGACGGCAACGTCAACTTCGACGAAGCGCAGAAAACAATTCCCTTCGGAAAGCAGAACGATATAGACATAATCGTGCGCGATTACGGCGCGACCAAAGAGCAGGCCGAACACCTCTTCAAGCAAATGTGGACGTTTTGTTACGGCTTATGCGTACTCGCCGCGACAAAGGTTTGCGCTTTTACCGAACAGGAAATCGTTCAGAGCCTCGGCGAGATGTTCAGGGGCATGATTTACGTTATCAAATCGGACGCGGCGACTATTGCCAAGGTTGCGCCCGTATCGCTCGATACGCCCGAAGCCGAGGAAATCACGGCAAACCACCCCGACTTTACAAACAAAAAATAAGTCGATTAGCCATAAAAACACGCGATAATCGACTTATAGCGGCACTTTTTTACAAAAACACAAGCAAAAATCAAGCACATAAAGCAAAAAGTAATAGAGAATTAAATGCTTAAAATCAAACATTTAACCGTGAAATACGGAGACAAAACAGCCGTGGACGATCTTTCGCTGCATATACAAAAAGGCGAAATTTACGGTTTCATCGGACATAACGGAGCGGGGAAAACGACCACGCTGAAAGCCGCCACGGGCATACTCGCCTTTAACGACGGCGAAATTTATATCGACGGGGTTTCTATGAAAAACGACCCCTTATCCTGCAAAAAGCTCATCGCCTACATCCCCGACAACCCCGATTTATACGAATTTATGACGGGCGCGCAATATCTCAATTTTATCGCCGACGTTTTCGGCGTTAAATCGGAAACAAGAAAGTCGCTTATCGAAAAATATGCGGAAGCCTTTGAGATCAAAAACGATCTCGGCTCGGCGATCTCGGCTTACTCGCACGGAATGAAGCAAAAACTCGCGGTTATTTCCGCGCTTATTCACTCGCCGAAGCTCATAATAATGGACGAACCGTTCGTAGGACTCGACCCGAAAGCTTCGCATGCGCTCAAAAAGATTATGCGCGAGCATTGTTCAAACGGCGGGGCGATTTTCTTCTCCACTCACGTTCTCGACACGGCGGAAAAACTTTGCGACAAGGTCGCCATTATCAAGAAAGGCAAGCTCGTAAAAACGGGGACTATGGAGGAAGTTAAAGGCGACGAGTCGCTCGAAAACGTCTTCCTCGAACTCGAAGACGAAGGCGAAAACGGAAACAGGAACGCCGGCGAAAGCAAAGGCGAAAACGGTTGACGAGGAAAAAGAAATGCTGAAAATCTTAATTAAAAAGCAACTTCTCGAAATAAACCGGGCGCTTTTTTTCGACAGAAAAACGGGAAAACGCCGTTCGACCGTGGGCATTGCCCTTTTCGTAGGCTTGTTCGTCTTACTTTTCGTCTTTCTTATGGCGTGGTTCGCGTTCGAGGCTTACTTCATCGGAAGCGTATTTCTATCGGAAGGTTTAAATTGGTTATTTTTTGCCGCCACGGGAATCATAGGAATGTTTTTCGGGATTATGGGTAGTGTTTTCAACACATACGCTACCCTTTATATCGCCAAAGATAACGACCTTCTGCTTTCGATGCCGATACCCGTTAAAAGCATAATTTTATCGAGACTCGCAAGCGTTTATATAATCGGCGCGGCGTATGTACTTTGCTCGGGAATGTTCGGATTATTTTTAAATCTTAAACGCCCCGATTTCAGATGGACGAGCGAATCCGCGGCGATAAAACACAGCTTTGCGCTAATAATCGACAGTATCGCGGGCATAATTTTCGCATTCGTAATCGCGTATTTATACTCGCTGTACATAAAAGCAATCTCTCCGTTTGTGTTCGGACTTATACTCGTTCTGATATTATCCGTTCCTATAATTTTGCTTTTCCTGTATTTCAACAAGAAAGCCGTAAAGGACTTCGCCGATTTATAATTGTTTGATTGTTAAAGTAGAGATGGTTAATTTTCGAAAATAAATCCCCCATAAAATATTACACAATTATCTTGACTTCATAAATTTATATGCTACAATGCAATCAAAAAAATTCTTTCGAAAATAGTGAGAATTAAAAGGAGCAGCATGATGGGTGCGGGAGGAGCAACAAATCACGGCACAGGTGCTATTATAGCAAGACACTTAGAAACAACAGGCAAACCAAACAGCAAAATGCAAAAATACAATAACAATAATCAACTTGTACAAGAAAGATGGTATGACGAAAACGGACATGCCATACGGAATAGAGATTATCGCCACAGCGGAAAAATGAAATTCCCTCATGACCATGATTGGGTATGGAAAAATGAAAAAGGATATAGATTAGATGACCATTTAGATCCGGACTTTGAAAAATATCAATAAGGACAATAAGGACTATTTTATGAAAAAAGATAATAATTATGAGATTGATAAAGAATTAAAAAAACAAAAACTTGTAAGAAATGAGTTTTTATATCATGGAAATTCCGTAGGGAAATTAGATATTCCTATTATTAAAAAACAAAATCTTGACATTGACAAGATAAAGCTTATGAGCTTTGCAAACACAAAAGCAAATGACAACGAAAACGCCGACAAAACAATACACTTCTTTACTTACGATTGGAAATTTGAAAAGGTATACGAAAATTATGAACAGGAACTTGAAAAATTAAAACAATATCGCTACTTGCTAAGCCCGGATTTCAGTATGTTTACAAATATGCCACTTGCGCTTCAAATTGCTAACGTTTTTAAAAACAGGTGGTGCGGTGCATATTGGCAAAGTAAAGGGCTAACGGTAATTCCCACAGTTAGTTGGGGAGACGAGCGAACATTTGACTTCTGTTTTGACGGAATAGAGGAAGGTTCCGTTGTTTTTGTTTGCACATATTACAGAGAAAACGACAAATTGTCATTTATGACGGGGTACAACGAAATGTTAAAAAGAATTAAACCACGCACCGTACTATGTTACGATGAGCCGTTTAATACAATGAAAGGTAATATTATATCTTTTTTACCTACGACGTACGAATGGATCAAAGATCTTCCTCAAAAAGAACAAGCAAGATTTTACTTTGAAAAACAAAATAGAAACGTCGTCGGTCTTAACCCTTCCGGTTTTAAATATATAAAATATGAAGACCCGTATGCGAGGATTTATCCGACAAAATGTCCTGTATGCGGAAAAATCTCTATGATTGACCAATACGGAAACGGAGAATGCAAAAACTGCCTGTGGAATCTCGATAGAGCTTGCGAGGCAAACCCCGATAGAGTTCAATACCCTAATTTAGTATCGCTTAACAAAGCACGACTTCTTTATAGGCAAGGAAAACCGTTAAAACCCGCTTTCGAGGATTTTATCAAAGGGCTTATAATGTATAGTGAAATGACGTTTTATTATGCAAACCGCGAAGCTGCCGTATATTATTCGGGTGGCAATATTTGCTTCGATTACGACGAAAAAACCCAAAAATTCACCGACGAAAACGATTTTTACGCTCACGCTTCGATCGGCGGCAAACTGTTGAAAGATATTTGGGATGACATAAAAAACGCAGATTACATGCAATGCTGAAATTTAAATAAAAAACAGGCAGGCGCGAGTTTTAAAAAACTCGCGCCTGCCTGTTTTTCCGAAAGAAATCCGACTTCCTTCCGATTTTATTTTAAATTCCGAAATACGTTGCCGCATTGCGGTAACAAATATCCTTGACAACTTCCCCGACAAGCTTTTCGTTCGCCGTCATTTCGCCGTTTTCCATCATTCTGCCTAAGTAATTGCACAAAATACGACGGAAATAATGATGTCTCGGATAGGAAAGGAAAGATCTGCTGTCGGTGAGCATTCCGATGAACGCGCCGAGATGCCCCGTTGCCGTAAGGTCGTCGAGATGACGATACATTCCCACTTTGTTATCGAGGAACCACCATGCGGGTCCGTACTGAATTTTTCCTCTCGCCTCGCTCGATTGGAAGCACCCCGCAAGCGTGATAAGCTCGGCGTTCATTTTGGGGTTAAGGTTGAAAAGAATGATTTTAGGAAGCGATTTTTCGGTATTCAACCTGTCGAACAGCGCCGAAATATTTTTAAGCCCGTCCTCTTCCGAAATACTGTCGTAACCCGTATCGAGTCCGAGTTTTAAAAGCATTTCCGTGTTGTTGTTTCTCTTCGCTCCGATATGAAGTTCGGTCGCGAGTCCGTTTTCGGCGTAGAGCTTCATAAGGAAATATGTTAAATACCCCTTAAACTCCGCGACTTCCTCCGCCGTGAGCGTTTCGCCCTTTCTGCGCTTTAAGAACGCCTTTTCGGCGGCGGATCCGTCCGCTACGGGATAAACGCTTTCGAGCGAGATATCGGCGGCTCTCGTTCCGACTTTTTTAAACTCGGCAAGTCTTTGCTTCAAAGCTTCCTCGAGGTCGGAAAGAGTATTTATTTTATGCGTTTCGTTCTCGACCAGCGATATAAAATCATTGTACTTCTCCGCTTCGATATTCATTATTTTGTCGGCGCGGAACGCGGGGATAACTTTGAACTTATATCCCTTTTCGGCGATTTTTTCGAACGTTTTAAGGTCGTCGAAAACCTCGTTCGTCGTGAACACGCAGGTAACCGAAGAACTTTCTATAAGTTTCTGCGGATTTATCCCGTTTTTCGCGATATAATCGTTACACTCCTTCCAGATCGCCTCCGCGTTTTCCTCGTTTATTTCGAGTTCGCAGTTAAAATACTCTTTAAGTTCGACCTGAGACCAATGGTAAAGCGGATTTCCGAAAGCCGTGCCGAGAGTTTTGCAATACGCCAGAAACTTATCGTGATCGGAAGCGTCGCCCGTAATAAGGCGCTCGTCCACGCCGTAATTTCTCATAAGTCGCCATTTATAATGATCCCCGCCGAGCCACACCTCGTAAATGTTTTTGAACGGCTTGTTTTCGAGTATCTGTTTTTCGGGCAAATGGCAATGGTAATCGAAAATCGGCATATCTTTCGCGTAAGTTTCGTAAAGCCTTTCCGCGGTTTTATTTTCAAGCAAAAAATCTTTCTTTATATAGCTCATATCAAGCTCCTTGATAAAAATTATCTTACGGGAATTATACTCCATATCGCGCTTTTACGCAACTCATTTTTTGAAATTTCCGTTTTTTCGTAAAAAAAGATTCGGCGACAGCTGTCGCCGAACCGGTTATTCTTTGCCTTTAAGTTCATAAAGGGTTATCTTTTTCGGTAAGCCTTGCGGGATAAGCCCGTCTCTTCCGTTTTCTTTCGGGGTGCTTCCGAAAGTGTTCTGACGAACGAACGCAAGCGTTATTCCAAGTTCCCCGTCCGTCACTTCAAAATTCAGATCGACGGGCGGAAAAACCGTTGCGCTTTTGTTTATTATGCAGGCTGCGCAAGGCAAATCCCCCGCTATAAGCCGATAAACGCCGTTTTTTAAAGGCGAACGCAAAGCAATTCTCCCACCGTAATATTTAAGCCCTTGCGAGGAAAAATCGCCCGCTTTCAGTTTTTCGGGAAGTCGTTTTATGACGTCGTTTTCGTAAACGCCGAAATTTCCGCACAGAAACGAGCCTTCTATATCGTATCTTTCGTTAAAATCGAAAGACGCGGTTACCTCGTTTTCCCCGAGCTTTAAAAATTCGTCGGGAACGGGGATTATTCGGAAGCAGGAATCTATTTCCGTACCATAAACCTTATAGGTTTTCAAAACGTTCCCGTTTATTTTCATCTCCGCGGTTTCGTCTTCCGTCATAAACGAAACGCCGCTTATTTTTTCGCCGATATTTATCCTGTATTTAAGGGTAATCCTGCACAAATTTTGCGGTTTCGGGTAAAATTTATCCTTAAACCAAGGCTGAATCATTTCGCCGTGACGTTGTTCTATCCTGAATTTATCGCGCAGTTTTCTGTCGATTTCGAGAACGTCTCCGCGCGCGAAAAACTCGCCGTTTATTAAACACTCGGCATAATCGAGCGGCAGCATATTCGGTTCGGAAAGAGTAAAGGAAAACTCATCGGGAAATTTCGTCTCTTTCTCTTCGAACTCCCTCGCCGTAAGCTTTTCGCCGTCGAAAAGAATGACGAGCGAACCGTCTCTTTCGAAACGCTTTTTTATGACAACCATTCCGCCGTCGCGTTCAAAGCAAACGGGGCGTTTCTCCCCGTCATAAAGATTTATTTCGACGGGATCGAGGTCGCTTTTTATCGTTATCGTCGTATCGACAGCGTTTTCGCTCCTGTTAAGGAAAAAATACGCTTTCCCGTCGCCGAAAACGCGCGTTTCCGAAATTATATCTTCCGCGGAAACGGTAAAATCACTTGATTTTATAAGTCCGAGAACCTTTTCGGGATTAAACCCGACGTTTACCGCGCCCTTCAAATCCTCGGAAAAATCGTGACGTTTTCCGTCGAGATAACAAGGAAACTCGCCCGCGAGAATAACCTCGCCGCCCTCTTCCATAAATTTTTTAAGCGCTTCAAGCGTAACGGAACGCAAATTATAGTTTCCGTTTAAAATGATTTTATCGTACTTCTTTTTGCCGACGATTATTTGCCCGCGTTCGGCTTTGCCGTACTTTTCGAAAACGCCCTCGTCGATATAATCCGCCGCGCCGCCGTGAAGCCTTATATACTTAAAAAGCTCGAAATACTCTCTTTCGAGACGGCATATAAGCGGATTTTCGGAAGCGAAACAGTTGACGTAAGAACGCTCGTTGGTAAGCCCCCAGAGCGATTCGACGGGGTTTATGATCGCGGCGTTCGTCTCTTCCTCTCCGCTTACAAGCAGGTATTGAAGCCTTGAAAAATAATCTTCGAGGTATTTATGTTCGGGATACCACGCCGACTGATGAAGTATGCTCGCGGGATAATCGCGCTTCGCCTGTCCTTTCATCGTGTACCAGGAAAGGTGCGGACAACGAAGCGAAACTCCGCCGAAACTCTGCCAATTGCCCGTGCGTTTGTAATCGGAAAGAGTCATTTTCCAACCCGTCGCGGCGTAAAGCTCGTCTAAAACGAACTTTTTCCCGAGTTGTTTCGCAACCGAAGAGACGAGCGCGGGAACGCTCACCGCAAAATTATCTTCGCAAAGGTTATCCATTCCGGGATAATCCATATATTCGTAATATCTCATTGCGCTTCCGCACATAGTAGTTTGCGCGGCGAGGTTGTCCTCGTGAAGAATATGCCCCGTGACTATAAGGTTATGTTCGCGGCACCATTTCCGATACGGCGCGGCGAAATTTTCCAAAAACAGCTCTTCCTCGACCTCGATAAGGTCGTAAGCTTCCTTGCAGAAATCGTTTTTCGCGTCGCCGAACCACAAAAGCGGCAGCCTTTCCTCAATTTTATAGCCCTTTCGGTTTTCGAACTCCTCGAAAAGTTTGTATGTGTAAGGAATTTCCTTTTCCGCGTTTTTCTCTTTTCTGCCGAAGCCGTTAAGATAAGGATTTCGGTGCGGCTCGTCCGTGAAAATGCCTTTTACGACGTTCCCGAACAATTCGCCGAAAGCTTTATAATATTTTTCGTGAGTAAGTTCCAGAAATCGCTCGGTGGCGGCTTTGTTCATCGTGTCAGCGTAAGTGTAGCCGTTATAGAAACTGTCGGGACTCATATAGTCGTAATAAAAGGCGAAAACGCGTTCGTTTTTCCTCTTTTCGCCCGACACGGAAATTTTGCGGTAGTTTTCCACCGCTTTATCCTTAAATTCAACGGCAAAAAGCCCGAGAAAGTTTTCGGGCTTTTGAAAAGGCACGTCGTCTTCGACTTCGAAATAATTCATATACTTCGCGCGGAATTCTTTATTTTTCGTGACGTATCCGCCGCAAGTACCCGACGGCCAGCGATCCTCGTCGTAAAGATAGGCTTCCAGACCGTTTTCGGCGAGTTTTTCTGCGGCATGGCGAACGAGCTTTAACCACTCGTCGCTCATATATTCCGTTTTAAGCCCCGTGCGGGAATGAATAAACGCCCCGCCGAAACCCATTTTTTTAAGGCACCCGATCTGAAAATCGATTTCTTTTTCTTTTATTTCGCCGTTCCACGCCCAGAACGGTTTGCCGCGGAATTCCGCGGTCGGATTTTTAAGGATTTTATTGTCGATATTCATACTTATTTTACTCTTTTCCGTTTTTATTTTAAACAGGTTTTGTTTTAAATACACGAAGTCGTAAACCCATATAAAGTTTACGACTTCTTATATTATAAATCTTTTATTGTAAAATTACAATCGTTCGCGACGATTTTGATTTCTTTCGGCGCGGTAATTTCGGTTTCCACGCCGCTTTCCGTTTGTTTATGGAAAATTTCGACTTTCCCGTAAGGCGTGGGTATGCTTCCTTTTGCAAATTTAAGTCCGCAAAGCGACGGCGCGATTTCGATTGTTTTTCCGCCGTCCGAAACCTTTACGCCGAGAATGGTCTCCGTTATAAACGCGATCGGACCGCAACTCCAACCGTGACAAAGCGAATGGCGGAAACCCGTGTAACAGAACTTTCCGTAGTCGCCGTGAACGTCTTTAAGCCCGTTTTCGGGAATTTCGTCTATTCTTCCGCTGTCTTTTATCCAATCGACGTCGAAATCTTCCCAAAAGGTCGTCGCGCCTTTATCGAGCATTCCGCCGTAATATTCTTTAAGCATCGCAACCGCCGTTCCCGCTCCGCAGGTCTCTTTCGCGGCGGTTAAAATATAGTACGCCATAAACGTGGATAAGCCTTTCGCTCCGCCCTCGGAAAGTTTTTCCATAGTCGATTTTTTGTCGGCAATCCCCGCGAGATATTCCATCGCGACCGCTTGTTTCGCCTTTGCGGGCAAATATTTTCCGTTAGAAAGCTTCCTTACGATCTCCCGCGCGGCAAAATCGCTTTTATCGAAAATTCTCAACAGTTCGCCGCCTTTTTTCGCGGCGATTTTTAAAAGCGCGGAGCAACCTTTAACCGCGTCCTCGGTGCCGTTTGTCGGCCAATCGAGGAAGTTGTTCGGGAAATTCGTTTCGCCGTTTTCGCTTACGAGTTTCTCGGTGTTTGCCAGCAATTTTTCGAGATAATCGACATATATCCCGACTTTTTCCTTATCGCCCGTGAAACGGTAATAATCGTAAAGAACCAAAATCCACCAGAACGAATAGGCGGTATGCCCGTTCATCCAATCGGTAGGCGGGGTTTCCCGCACGCCGAAATCGACGCAGTTTATAATATTTTCCCTGTCTTTCGCGGTGTATAAAAGCCCGAGCGTTTCGGTGTGAAGATCTCCTATCCAGACGAGCCTGTCGCGCTTGATTCCGTCCCAGATCATTCCGCCTTGCAAGCAAAGAAGAAGAGTTCTTTGCGCGACGGAATAGATTTCGTTGAGCCGTTCGTCGTCGCAGCAAAAGCTTCCCGAAATATCGTGAGTTTCGGTCACGCTTTTTGCGTAAACGCTTTTTATGCGGTATTTGCCGCCGTTAAAACCAAGGCTGACGAACCGAAAACCCGTCTGACCGTAACATCCGTCCGAAAGCTGCGGAAGGGAAACGGAAAAATCGCGAAGAGAATGGTCGTTTGTGGAATTTTTCGCGCCGAGCGGCGTCAGACTTTCCGTAAGCGACTCTCCGAAACGTATGTTCACGGGTTCGCCGTCGTCGATATAATGGGTCAGAATACGTATTCCGCCCTGAATTTCCTTGCCGAAATCGAAAACCACGCGGGTTTTGCCGCTTATCGTCGTAACGTCGTTTTCGCCGAGTCCGATTTGCTTTATTTTGTTTTTCAAAAGACTTTCCGCATTCTCCGCGTTGCCCTCGATGACGAGGACTTTTACGGGAAGCAGAAATTCCGTGTTTTCAGTCATTTTCTTTACCTTTAATGAATTTTAATGCGATAGCCGCCATAGCGACGAAACCGACGACGGCAAAACCGACCGCCCCGCCGCTTTCTCCTATCTTCGAGCCGCAGCCGCCGTTTCCGCCCGAAGAACCGCTTTCCGGGTCGGTTATCGTTTCGTCGACGGTCACGGTGAATTTTTGCGTGTACAATTTGGTCGCGAGATAATATTCGTCCGGCGAATACTCCGCGAAAACTTCGTATTCTTTTTCGCCCGTTCGGGTTACGTCTGCGATTTTCCCGACGACCTCTTTCGTTTTTCCGCCGTATTCCGTTACCGTAAGCTTGATTTCGCCGCCCTTTTCGGGAATTTTATTCGTTTTGCTTTGTCCGTTTACATAAAGCGGTTTGCCGCCGAGGCTGTCGGCTTTATTGTTCGTAAGCCCCGTGAAACCGTCTTCGAACGCGATTAAAACGTCGTATTCGTTCGAATAAGTCCACGTCCAGGGGATAAACCCGCGAACGACGAGATTCTTTATTTTATTTTCGTCGAGAGCATTGAAATTATAGTCTGTTCCCGAGTTGTTTTCGCCCGATTTTTGAAGAATATCTTTAAGCGTATCCGAAGTTTTTCCATCCAGATCCGCCGTGGGAATTTCGGGAAGAACTTCTTTCATTTCTTTAAGCTGACTTTCGTGGAAAGATATAACGACTATATCGTCCTCTATCCCCGAACCTTCGAGCTTTTCTTTAAGCGCGCTTACGATTTCGGTTTTCTGCGATTTGATTTCGAGGACAAGAACCGCGCCCGTACCTTTCAGAGCGTTTGCGATATCTTCAAAAGTCGGTATCGCTTCGTCTTCGAATTGTTTGAGCCTGAAATCTTTAAGCTGCTCGGAAGAATAATTTTCGATATTCCCCGTTCCCGTGGACGTTCTTTGCAAATTCGCGTCGTGCATAAACACGATTTCGCCGTCGGTCGTGAGATAACAATCGAGTTCGAGGTGGGTTGCTCCCGCTTTCACGGCGGCGAGCGTTCCCGAAACGGAATTTTCGTTATATTCGTTCGGAAGCCCTCTGTGCGCGACGTTGAAAGGAAGTCTCGTAAGACCGCTTAAACTGCCGATTATATCGAAAAACTTTTTGACGTCGCCCGTTATAACGCCGTAGGCTCCGCCGAAAACGCTGTTTTTTATCGAACTTTCGCCGTCGCTTTCCGCTCTTACCCAAACGGTTTTAAATCTACCCTGAATATATCTCACGGTTTTAACGTCGGCAAGTTTTTCGGGAATAACGACAACGATCGCGCCGCTTTTGTTGGCGATTTTAACCGTTTGTTTTATATCCGCGCTTTCGTCGAATTCTACAATCCCGCGCACGAAAGGGTACTCGTTTTTAAAAGTTTTCACGGCTTCCGCGTTTTTGCTCATTACGGACGAGTCGAAAACTTCCCTTTCGGTTTTAAACCACGAAATAAGCTTTTTTGCATCCGAAACCGTGCCGATATTGAAAATCGGCAACGTATCTTTTTTAAGATACTCGTCAAGCGCTGCCAATAGCGTACAGATAACTTCGCCGTCCGACGATACGACGTTCAGATCTTCGTCGAGATTTAAAATCGCCGCGGCGGGTTTATCGCTTTTGACGCTTTCCGCCGTTTCCTTTGTTTTAACGTCGACAACGCCGACGGGTTCGGATTTAAGTTCGGACGCGCCGTAAGCCGACTCGCCCGGCGCCGCGAGCTTATCGTCGGGATACCAGGCGGCAAGCGTTCCGACGGAATTTATACCTATCGCAAGCATAACCGAAAGAACGAGCGCGAGCGCGCAACGCAAAAAAGTTTTTTTCATCTTTTCTCTCCTGATCTTTGTTTTTTGATTGTTTAACCCGCAAAAACCCGTCTATAAGTCGATTAACGGCTTATTTTTGCTTTTATCGAACAATATCTTTGCCGAATTTTCCGTAAAATTCTTCGCACGTTAAGCTTATAACTTCTCCCGAAAGGCAAGCCGCCGAAACTTTTTCGCAGAACACTTGAAGCTTGTCCCGGGCTCCGCGTTCCAGATCGAATTCGTAAGAATGTCCCCAGACGAAAAACAGCAAGTCTTTATCGCTCGGTTTTTCGGCTAAAAATCTTTCTGTCATCGGCAGCAGATTTTCGCCTCGGAACTGACACGAAGGGTTCCACCTGTAAAAATCGGTCGGGAAAGAAAACCCGAGCGTTTCGTCGATCGTTCTTCCATAACAAAGTCTGCCGTCTCTTTTTATAAAATCGATAACCTCGTCGTCGACGTTCGGAGCCGCCCCGGGATAAGCTATTCCCGTCGGCTTTCGCCCGCAAAGGCGGGTTATGTCGTCGTAGTTACCGTGTATCTCGCGGCGCAAGTTCTCCTCGCCGAGACCTATAAGTTTCGGATGCGTTCTCGTATGGCACGCAACCTCGAACCCATCATATAAGCCGTTTAGCCGAGCGGGATTCGAACCCCATCAAGCCTTAAAGCCGTCTTTTTTGCCTGTTGCGGCAAATCTTTGCTTGAAGTACGGTAAGTAACGTCTGCGCAAACCTTCGTCACAACCGCCTAAAAAATACGGCTTTAAGGTGCTACGCATTTAGCCACAGGTGATTGCATTTTAACTCGCCCAAACGGCACAATTTTCGCGCTTTGAGGCAAATTCTCTCTTGTAGTACGAAAGTACGTCTGCGTTCGCCTTTTCCCCAAATCATCGAAAATATTGCCGTTTGGGTTGGGGCAAGTCTCACGGCGTGTTTTTAGACTAAGACAAGGCGCGCGAGCGCGTTAATACTTAACGTATAACACACGAGCGGAACGACGTATTATTCAAAAACACGCCGTGAGACCGGGTTTAAATGCAATCACCTGTGGCTGCCGGCGATAAATTTAGGAAAATCAAGGCAAACGAACGCAATCATACTTGACGTATTATAAGTGAGTTTAACGCCGATTTTACAAATTTTGCGCCGTTAAAACTTAATGTGGTTCAAATTCCGCTCGGCTAACAGCTGTTTTTCGGTTACAATGTCATGATGAAGCGGCTCGCCGTCGAAACATAAAATCGGAAGCGTTTCCGTCTTTCCCAAAATGCCCGTGTTTATGTTGAACGTGGCTTTTATTCCGTATTTTTTGAAAAGGGAAATAACCCGCTCGTCCTGAGTCGTTCCGTCGTCGATACTTACGACGAGATATTTTCGGGGCATATCAATAAAGCTCCGCTTTTATGAAATGTTCGTCGTTATCTTTAAAAAGCGGCACGACGTTTCCATTTATTCTCTTTCCGTCGACGGTAAGGCGAACTTTATCTCCGCCCTTGTTTATAAATTTTATATGCAAGCGGTTGCCGCGGTAATTTCTCTCGGCTTCGCAAGTTTTCCAATCTTTCGGAAGCGCGGGATTTATATGCAATCCGTCGTAGCCGCGTTCTAAGCCTAAAATACCCTCATAATAGCACATAAGTCCCCAAGCGGAAGTACCCGTCTGCCACGAGAACCCGACCTGCATATCGACCGAAGGATGTTTTAAATAACAGTTCGTGAAAACGTACGGCTCGGTCGTGGTTATTTTCGACGGATTATATTTCCCGTCGGGCGCGATTTTTTTAAGCGCGTTCACGGCGTTGTCGCCGCGTTTGAGCCTGCAATCCGCCATAACTTTAAAACAACCCGCGTGGTTGTAAATTCCGCCGTTTTCGTAAACACCGGGGAGCATTCCGCTCATTCTGCCGACGGTTTCGTCATATTCTGCATACGGCGGAACGCACATCGGAATACCCTCGTCCGTTTCGGTTGAGTCCATTGCCGCGACAACTTTTTCGAGCCTGTCTTTCGGGCATACTCCCGAAAGAATCGACCAGCTTTGCGGATTGACGTAAATCTTTCCGCCGCCGCACGTTTTATCGCCGACGACCCCGAATTTCGAGAACGCGCGGACGTAATAATCGCCGTTGAAAGCCTTTTCGTTTGTAATTTTCGCGAGTTTCGCTTTGCCTCTTTTAAGCTTTTTCGCGTAAAGCTCGTCGCCGATATACAAAGCAAGCTCCGCCATTTCGTCGTAAGCTTTGCAAATAAGCATAGCCATCAGAACGGACTCCGCATTGTCGTCGGGAATGTTTAACGCGTCGTTCCAATCGGCGTGGTGAATGCGCGGAAGACCGTTCGCACCGTAATTATCCTTTCTTTCGAACCATTTTATCGCCTGTTTCAAATGCTCGTAAACGGTGGCTTTTCCGCCGTCCAGGTAATCGAGTTCGGTCTTTAAATAATCGAAATCCCCCGACTCCTTCACATAGCCGCAAGCGGCGTAAATCATCCAGGCGGACGGATCGGAATAAATATTCGGCTCTAAATACGGGTACCAGGTCAGCACGGCGTGACCGTCCTTATACTGATGCGCAACGCACTCGTTTATCGTCTTTTTGGCAAGCGGAAGATTGAAATTGAGCATAGCCATTCCGAGCTGAGCGTTGTCTCTGACCGCTTTTTTGCCGAGCATACAGTAAGAAACCTGATGTTCCGCCCAGAAGTTAAGAATGCGGTTAAACTGCGGCTCGGGGCATTTCGTCCTTAAATTGCCGAATCTCGCTTCGCCGTTTACGGCGTTATCCACAATGTTTTCGCATTCTTTTATAAGCTCGTCGCGGCGGAAAATAAGTTTTTCCTTGCTCTCGATAAGCCCCATTGCGAAATAAACGGTTTTGCTTTCGCCTGCGGCAAGCTTTATGCGGTTTTGCAAAATTCCGCCGCGCGTTCTTACCGTCGCCGTCGATTTCGTGCAATCGAGACCGTGTTCTAAAATATAAGGTTTGGTCTGCGTACCCATGGTGCCGATGAATTTCTCGTAATTCCCGTCGTAAGAAAAAACGGGTTCGCTCGACATAATGTAGCCCGAAGTGAGTTCGTGCGGGCGGTACGGGTCGTGATTTTCATTGAAAACGGCGTTCGCCTCTTCCACGAATTCGGTGAAAGACGTAGTCACCGAGCTATAATAAACAGGCTGGGCAAATCCGTTAAGATCGAACGCTAAGATAGGCAATAAGTCGATTAAACGTTCTTTTTTGTCCTCATTGGAAAGTTCGACCTTCCAGATTTCCCTCGTATCGTTCGGCGCGATAACGTAGGTTATCGAAGCCTTTATTTTATGCGCCGAGGAGGAAATTCTCGTAAACTGCTGTCCGTGCTCGCACTTATAGCCGTTCACCTTATTTAAAGCGGGGTAGCCCGCGATATTCCAGTATTTTTTGCTTTCCGCGTCTCTTATATAAAGATAAGAGCTGAGCGGGCAATTGAAAGTTACCTGAACTGAATTTTTATCTACGTATCTCGAATACGTTGCGCCGAAATGGGTTACGGAGCAGATATAGCTCAAATCATTAAAAAAATGATTGCTCCAGTCCTTTCCCGTTTCGGGATTATAAAGGGTAAAAATTCCTTTTTTTTCGTCAAATTTGTAATCCATATAAATAATTTTCCTTTCGGTTAAAATTTATCCTTTAATTTATCTTTAATTTTATCCTTAAATTTATCGGGCGGAATAACCGTGATTAACTTTATCGCCACCGCATAGTCCGCCGATTTTACCCCTTAGTATTTTCTCTCATATATTCTTATTTAAACGGGCTATTTCCTGCCCCGAAGGGCAGGAAATAGCCGCAAATTTTAATAACCGTAAGAATAGTTAAGTCTGCCGATAGGCGCAGCGTCGCCCGAGCGATAAAGCTCGACGTGATCGTACGCGGCAACGTTATCCGCAACCTTAAATTCTATATGATAGTTGGAGGAAGAAAGCCCGAGATCTTTAAGCGCGACTTTGACAAGCATGGTTTTACCGTAAACCTTAACTTCGCCCTCGCCGCATTTTTCAAGCGATTTTCCGTCTCTGGAAGCTTTCATTACCGCCGTTTTGTCGCCCGAAACGGAGCGGTTCAAAACATAATTATAACCGTTCCAAAGCGACGTTCCGTTGTCGGTTTTAAGAAGGATATTCATCCACTTCTCGTCGCCGTCCGTATAGGAAGTTATATCGTCTTTGGTCGTAACGCGGAAATAGAGATATTCGTCGTCTCTCGCAACCTTGACCGTTTCGATATCGTTTCTGCCCGACTCGTCGGTATATTTAACGCTTTTAACGAAACCGAACGCGTCGCGATCGTTACAATCGTTCGTGAAGTCGACGTATGCTCTGATATCGTCCCATTCTTCGCCGTCGCGGCTCATATCAACCGTCGTTTTCGGGTAAACATAATGCTTGGCTTCGCTGTAATTGAACGATTTTATGTTGCGGATAGTCTGCATATAGAAGTTATCCGCCACTTTTTTGTTCACGCAGGGTTCGATATCTCTCGAATATTCCTCGTTGAACTGATCGACCGTGAAATAAACTCCCGAAGAGTCTTTCATTTTTTCGGCAACCCATTCGTTCCAGCCCGTTATGAAAGCATATTTGACCAAGTCGTTTTCGTTGTACTTGAACGCCGTTTCCCACTGAGTCTGGTAATTAAGACCTTTACCGTAATTCTCGTGGTCGTTATCGCTCGTCTCTTCGTTGAATCCTCTGCCGTGAGTGCCTGCGGTATCGCTGAAACGAACGCTGTAATGCTGAGCGACGGAGATCGAAAGCCAATCGCCGTGAAGAGGCTGGGGATAACTGAATTCCATCCATGCCGCGCCGTCGGGTTTGTCGTAATCGTTCGTGGGCCACTGACGGGTTTTGAATTCGAAGAAATTATAATACTTTCCGTCGTCGAAAGTCTTCAAAAACGCGTCGGTTGCCATTTCGTGACGGGTGATAAGCGGTTTGCCGTTGGGGCAGAACCACAAATCCTTATAAGTATCGGTCGCGTAAAAATAATTGTAAACGGTGCGCAAAGTCTCGGGATAAACGGTGTTATCGTTATCGTTGCTCGCAAGGTAATACATAACCTTGGGAACGTTCCAGCCCGCGTTTTTATATTCGAGCATAACGGGGAACAAAACGTCGGTAACCTGCTTATAAAGCACGGCGTTGGACGTATCGAGAACGATGAAATCTATTCCCGCTAAGGTAAGCATTTCTATCTGCTTACGGATAACCCACTCGTCCGTCGAATTATAATACCCGAAAACGGGTTCGCCCCAGAAATGAGCCGCGCCGACGGGCGAAGCCTGAGAATCGGACTGAAACGCGCCGAGATCCAAACCGTCCTGAGTTATCTGACTTATGTCGTAAATTCCCCTGTGGTTGGTATGCTGACCGAGCGTGAGAAAGAAAAACATTCCCACATACTTTTCGTTGTCCTTTTTACCGTCCACGGTGGCTATTTTTCTGCCGTAATCGTCAGTGCCTACGATGTTTAAAACGGTATATTCCTTATCGGTTATATTTCTTGCGTCTTCCACGCGCAGACTTTCGTCGTAACCGCTGTAAGACGCGTTGTTACCGTCAGATCCGCCGCTGTCGGCGCCGCACGAGGCGGCTGCCGTCAGGGCGAACGAAAATGCAAGTATTCCGCTCGCTATTTTTATTTTATTTTTCATAAGTTCTCTTTCTTTTTAAAGCTGATTACAGCCGCGGCGGCAGCTAAGCCGAGAACGGCTATTCCGCTTACGCCTACCGAGCTTCCGCAGCCGCTCGACGACGAGGAGTCTTCCGTTTTGTCCTTAACGGTTACGGTGAACGATACCGTCACGCCGTTATAGGTAAACGTTATGGTCTGTTCGCCTGCTTTTTCCCTGTCATAACCTTTTGTCTGACTGTAATTGGGGTTAATGATAGCCTGACCGCCGTCCGCGTATTTCGCAAGAACTTCCATTCCCGTAAGATCGAGAGGTTCTCCTATTTCGTAAACGGTTTTATCGGGGTTCGAAGCTATCGTAAGCGCGTCCTTGGCGACATTACCGTCCGCGCCTTTCAGAAATTCTCTTCTCCAACCGAGGCCGTCGTAGTTCGTGATTTCGATCTTCTCTTTCAGAACAGCGCCGACAACAGGTACGGCTCCGTCGTAATTACCGCTATCCCAATGATCGGAACCGCCGCCCGGCACCGTGTACCATTGGAATCCGGGAAGGAAAGTTACCGTTTTAACGACTTCCGAAACGCCTTCGATATAGTGAAGGGCATTGTCGTTTTCGTCTTTGGGGTTCGCTCTCTTATCTACCCAGGTTGCGGGAACAAGCGCGCAGGTGTCGAGGTGGATTACGAGCTGAGACGCCCATGTGCAGAGACGGGTTACCTTACCTTCTTCGATAAGCTCGGAAACTTTTTTGCCGTTTATAAGCATATAGTCCGCAACGTAATCGTAATTATTCGTACCCCAGAACGAACCGAGATCCTCGTGTACTCCGTGTATCGTAAAGTCTATTACGAGCGAATTATGCTGAGTGTCTTCATAAGAAGCCGCTCCCGAATCGTATACTACCGAAAGATACATCTTCTTGGAAATATCGAGTACGTTTATTTCGAACGTCTTTGAATGATCGCCGTATTTAACGGTTATCGTCTGCGTTCCGAACACACGGGAGTTAAATCCCTCGAAGACAAGCGACGAAATTGCGATATCTTCTTTCTTGTTGTTGTCGTAAACCGCCTTAACTACAAGACCCGTAGTATCGAGCGTGTTGTCGATACCGAAATCGTAATCTTTCTTTGTCGGTTCGGAAGCTATTTCGATACCCGTAAGCGTTACTTCGGCAACGTTTACTTCGAAAGAAACGCTCGATCCTTCGTAATTTACGGTTACGGTTTTCTTTCCTGCCTCCGAGAAATCATACTCGCACATTTCGAGGGTTACCGGAACGTTGATTTTATCGAGTCCTTTATAAACCACGTCGAGAGAAATTCCCGAAACGTTTACGACGTCGTTCTTGAAATAATCCGTCTTCGGCTCGCCGACAAGCTTTATGCTTGTGAGAATCTTATTCGACTTTTCGTTCTTAAAGCAGAAATACATGGGTTTGGTCACAACGGCGTTTTCGATAATTCCGTAAGCACTCGGATTCGAATGTTCTCCCCACGCGTCATTATCGCCGTTTGAGGACCAGGTAAAACCGGGAAGAATGCAGATTTCCGCGCCGTTTTGAACCGTAGTCATATAAGCCGCGTCGTCGATGTGGAAGCCGAGTCTTACGCCGTTTACATACATACGCGAAACTTTTCCGCTTGCCACAAGCGAAGTTACCGTTTCGCCGTTAATCGTAACGAAATCGCCGTTTGTCTTGCCGAATACCGAGGAAATCGCTTTATCGGTATCCCAGAGAGCTTTAAGTCCTTTGTTGTCAGTTCTTTCAAGCTCTATGCTTATTCCGTCAAGCCCTTCGGGCTTCTGTTCGAGTCCGTACTTAATGCCGCTTATCGTCGACGTTCCGTCGTACTCGGAAACGGTGTAATCTATTTCGCAGGTCTTTCCTTCGTAAGTTACGGTAGCCTTTCTATCGCCTGCGGTTTCGTTGGTATAACCCGAAATCATATCGAGTTTAAGTTCCTTGTCTTCGGTTGTCTTATCCGAATAAGTGAGAGTTATCTTCGCGTCGGGAGAAAGTCTCGTCGTGCGCGAATACTGTTTAAGGAACAATTTAGCGTTGTCCTTAACGGTAATCGAGGTGAGCGTTACGGGACGAACGGAAACATCGACGTTCGTGGTAACGGTCTTTCCGTTATAGGTAACGGTAACAGGCACTTCGACGGACGAAGTTCCGCTTACCGAGCCGAAACCGTAAGAAACCATTCTGTCCTTAACGGAAATGATCGCATATCCGCCGTCGGTGTAAACGGCTTTGATCTTCATACCTTCCGTACTGAATTTTTCGTCGGTGTAATATTCCGTTTTCGAGGGAGCGCTTTCAAGCGTTACGCTCTCGGTTTTTCTTACGAACATTTTATCCGACGTCGTGTCGGGTTTAGCGCAAGCTTCCATGGTATAGTCGCAAGGCGTGGGAACGCCGAGAGGCTGCGACGAAGTGCCGTACATCTGGAAGCCTTTAAGCAAGGTTATCGTTTTAACGTCGGTATATTTGAACTTACCGTCGGTGTAAATACGAAGACAGAATTTGCCGTTTCCGTACCACCCCAACACAAAACTTGTAAGTTCTTCGCCTTCCGCGTTAAGCTCGTCAAAAGTCTTTCCGTTTATAAGGACGTGGGCATTGACAATTTTATGAATGTCACCATTGACCGTGTAAGGGAATTGACCGAGCCCCGCAAACGCCTTTTCCTCGCCGTATCCTGCGTTTGTGGTAAACCAAAGGCTTATACCGCCGTCGTTAAGAACTCTGTCTCCGCCGTCTTCGCCCTCATAATATCCGTCCAGAGGAATAGGATAAATATTCGAAGCTTCGTATTTGCTCGTTCTTTCGGTTACGGTTACGTTTACTTCGCAGGTTTTCGACTGAACTCCGACAACGTAAGTGATTTTTCCTTTAACATCGCCGACGTTCGCGGGATCGACAGAAATCATATCTTCGGTTACGTCTACGTCTTCCGTTTCTCCGCCTTCGTAAGAAGCGGTGATTTTAAGATCGTTAATCGTCGTTTCGCCGACGCTTCCGTTCTGTTCGATAGAAACGCTTCCGCTTTTATAAGCAATGGAAGTAAGCGTTTTTTCCGCAGCTTTAACGGTTATCTCCTGCGTAACGGTTTCCCCGCCGTAAGAAACCGTAAAGGTCTGTTTGCCTGCGGCGGAAAGATCTACGGAAGAACACATTCCGCTCGTAACCGTTATTTCTTTAACTCCGCTCGTAACGGTGTCCGCTTCGAGAACCATTCCCGCAGGATTGAACGTTTCGCCGATCTCGTAAACGGCTTTGGTCGGAATGGATTTAACGGCAAGCGTTTTCGTTGCGTAATCGTAGGTATTGCCCGCGCGATTTACGTAAAGTTTAATGTCGGAGTCGATCTCCGTGCCGTCCACTTTCGTGGAAGCGGTTTTACTGAATACCCAATCGCCATCAGTTCCATTCGTTCCCTGGAAAAGCATAAATCCTTTCTTGAAGGTAACGTACTTAACGTCGTCTCTGTTGATAACGCCGTTTTCGAATTGGAGATACATTCCATCGCCGTAAACTGCAATTCTGAACGCTCTCTTTCCGCTGTCGGCAACCCACTGCGAAACGGTTTTGTTTGCCGTACCGTTATCGACGAATATAAGATCACCTACCTTAACGCTGTCGGATACGACCGCGTCTTCCATAAAGCTTCCGTCTGGAAGATTTACGCCCTTTAAATGGAATTTAAGCAGATTGCTTGCCGCATCTGCATCCGGTTGACCGATATTTTCGTTCGGTCCTTTGGAAAGATCGAAAACTTCTTCGGGTGCTTTCGCTCCGTCAGCTTTCGCGCTTGTCGGGAAAAGACCGATCGTGCCGAATACGAGCGCCGCCGTGAAAACGAGCGCAAGTATCGCGACAGACAATTTTTTTACTGATTTTTTTATCATAATTTCCTCCTGAAAATTATTTTTTCTTTACGGTTTGCCCGTAATTTTTAACCTTTTACCGCTCCGACCATAATTCCGTCGATGAGCTTTCTCTGATAAAGAATGAAAAGTACGGTCGGGAAGAACGCCATAAACGCGCCCGCCGCCATTTTTAAGCTCGCCGTTGCGAGTTCGCCCGAAAGCGAATCGTAATAAATAACCACGGCAAGCGTGTAATTTTCTTTTTTACCGCTTAAATACACGAGCGGGCCGAAGAAATCGCTCCAACCCGACGAGAACGTGCCGACCATAATGTAAATGATTATGGGCGAGCAAAGCGGAAGCAAAAGAAGATATCTTTTGAAAATATTCGCGCCGTCGATCGTCGCGGCTTCGTCGAGTTCTTTGGGTATGCCTTTCAGAAATTGACGAAGAAGAAAGATGTTTATCGCTCCGCCGCCGAACGCCGCGGGTATTGTAAGCGATTTGAGATTCCCGAGCCATTGAAGCTTATAGAAAAGCGAATAAAGGGGAATCTGCAAAATCGTTCCGGGGATCATTATCGTTGCGAGAACGCACGAGAAAACTATTTCCCTGCCCTTCCAATTAAGCCTCGAAAAGGAATAAGCGCAAAGCGAAGCCGAAAGGGGAACGACTATCATATTGAAAACGACGACTTTAAGCGTGTTGAAAATATACAGAAGATAATTGTTTTCGGAAAATATCTTTCTGTAATTGTCAAGCGTGAAATGCGTGGGGATTATCCTCGCGGCGTTTATGTCTATCTGCGTCATAAACGAGCGCATAACGAGAAGAAAGAACGGAAACGCGAGAAACACCGCAATTATCGTAAGAACGAGATATTGCGCGATTTTCACGATAACGTTATGAACTTTCGCGTTACCGAGCTTCTCGCTTCCGCCGTTTTTATAACCGACGTCTTCCATATCTTATCCCTCCTCTCCGTAAAATACCCATTTGGATTTTTTGAATACCAGAAACGTTAAAAGCGCGATAAATATGAACAACACCCAGGCGAACGCGCTTGCGTAACCCATGTTGTAGTTTCCGCCGAACGCTTCGTTGTAAATTTTAATGGCGACGAAATAAAGCGAATCCCCTACGCCTCGTCCGTCTATTCCGCCTACGATAAGCGAAGTGTTTACTTGAA
The DNA here is from genome assembly GCA_934247225.1 of uncultured Clostridia bacterium. GTDB lineage: Bacteria > Bacillota > Clostridia > Christensenellales > Borkfalkiaceae > UBA10281. The sequence goes on along the minus strand of CAKQJE010000005.1, from coordinate 40,785 downwards.
GCGATCCGATTATGCCCGTGATAAGGTTATAGAAAATTATCGGCGTGGACATAGGTATCGTTATGCTTATAAGCTTATGCCAGGCGTTCGCGCCGTCGAGTTCCGCCGCCTCGTACAAAGTTATCGGAATGTTTTTAAAGCACGAAAGCCATATTATCATTCCGCCGCCCACGTTCCACACGTTCATGAATATAAACGTGGCGAGCGCGGTTTTTTCGCTGCTGAACCAAGTAAGCGCGGGCAGACCTATCGCGCCGAGCATGTTGTTGAGTATGCCCGAAGGTCCGACCAGAAACATATCCGTAAACAAAAGTCCGCTCGCAACGCTCGGAATAATGACCGGCAGATAAAAAAGCGTTCTGTAAACCGTTATGCCTTTAACTTTGAAATTAGCCGCCTGCGCAAGGAAAAAGCCTAAGAACAAATTGAGCGGAATGGATATCGCCGCATACAAAAGGGTGTTTTTCCACACTACACCGAAATCGGGATCGATCGTGAACATTACCCTGTAATTGTTGAACCACTTGAACGTCGGCTTATTGAACATGTCGTAGTCGGTAAAGCTGTAATAAAGCGATTCGAGCGCGGGGTAAAACGTAAACACCGCCACGCCGATTATTACGGGCGAGGCGAAAAGGAGTCCCCAAAGGATATCCTTAACGCTCTTCGCTCTTTTATATTTCGCCAGAAGCTCTTTTGTTTCGTTTACTTCTTTGTTTTGCATATTACATACTCAGAATGCCTTTGATGGTTCTCGTGCAGGCGTCGATTGCCTCGGCGTACTCTTTTCCGTTGCAGTAGTTCGAGATAAACGACGAGATCGCTTTGCTTATGCTCGTCGCATGGCTCGGCCCTACTTTTGCGATATAAGTCGTGTAGCAGTTCCAATCGGGATCGGTGCCTGCGCCGCAGTTATAGGTGTAAGCCGAAAGATTAAGGTCTTCGTATCCTATTCCCCAATGGTTTTCGGGATTTGTGTAATCCGCCATATCCTTTCTTACGGGAACGTAGTTGGAACCGCTGTCCGCCATGACGTTCTGACCTTCTTTGGAAAGAAGAACTTTCATGAACTGCCATGCGATATCCTTGTATTTGCTGCCCGAATATACGGAATAACCCGCCGCGCCGCAGCCGATTTTCTCGTTTCCGGGCATAACGGGCATTGTTACGACGTCGTAATAATCGCTTACTTTTTCCGCATTGGGATAGTACGCTTTAAGTTTTTTCGCCATAAGCGAAGTAGCCTGCGAGTGGAAAAGAATACAACCTTTGTTTGCTTCCATTCCCGCCTGTTCTACGGACGGTCTGGAAGCGTATCTGCTGTCCATCATCGATCTGATGAATTCAACCGCTTCTTCGGTGTTTTCGCTGTCGAGCTTAATGTTTTCTTCGTCGTCGAAATACTCGACTCCGTAGCTTTCGAAAATGGGGTTATAAACGGCTTCCCAGGTGAAATAGGGGTCTATAAGCGTGTATTTCGCCATTTCTCCGCCCTGTTTGTCGTAATAATCTCTGAGCGTTTCGCAGACTTTAAGGAAATCTTCCCACGTCCAGCCGTTTCTGACAAGGCTCATATCGACGTTCGCCGCTTTGAAAATGGCTTTGTTGTAGTGGCAGACGACTCTGTCCGCGGAACGCGGAATGAGATACTGCGGTCCGTCGAAATTCTCCTGACCCATTTTTATATACGATTCGTAATAATCGTTGATATCGAAATCGCTTTCCGGATCTGCCGCTTCGGCTTCGATATAAGGCGTAAGGTCGTAAAGAATGCCTTTGTCGCTGAGCGTGAACATATCCATACTGTTATTGATAAGGATATCGGGAACGTTTTTGTTTCTGTACCAGGCCGCATACTGATTGCTTATCGCGCCCGTGAACGATTCCAACTGAATGGTTACGTTCGGGTACTCTTCGTTAAGAATATCGCCGAGCCGCTCGATTATATTCTGTTCCGCAGGATAATTCTCTACGGCAACTCTTAAAGTAGCCTTGATGTTCTTATCAGGATGAAGATTAACGGTTTCCTTCGTTCCGCCCGAATTGTCTGCGGAAGTTCCCGATGTTCCGCAACTTATAAGCATAGCCGCGGTAAGAAGCAATGTCAATGCAAGACTTAAAATCTTTTTCATTTTCACTATTCCTCCAATTTTTTTTATATTTCAAATTTCGGTTTCAAACGTTTTTTACATTCGATTTTTACCCTCCGTACAATTTTGCGGAAAATACGGTAATTTTATCCTTTTTATTTTGTTTTTTCCGAAACTTTTGCCTTATTTATCGTTTTTGGGTTTACGTTTTTGGTGTTATCGGTTTTTCGGGCGTTTTCGTGGATTTATCAAGTGTTTTATCAAAATCCTGTTTTATCGAGCCTTTATTTTATCAAGCTCCGAAACCCCGTTTTATATTGCGACGGTCGAAAATCGCCGTTTTTTGCGCGAATTTTTGTTTTTTTATGAGATTTTTCGCGTTTTTATATGATTAAACGCGAATTTCCGCGATTTTGCGCGATTTTGTTGGCTTTTTACGCGAATGAACGCGAATTTGTTTGTTTTTTCGCGATTTTGCTTGATTTTGCGCGTTTTTAATTGATTTTTCGCGTTTTTGATTGATTTTTGCGTGATTTACGCGGGTAAATTTTATTCAAAAAATAAAACTCACCCTTTTCTCTTTATTTTTTTCCCTTATCAATCCCCGATAATTTTTTCGGGTCTGTCCGCGGACGGCTTAAAATCCCGACCGGATCATCTTTTATTTTCGGACAAACTTTCTCTGTACACGGTTTTTGCTTTAACGACGAAAACGTCGCCCGAATAATCCGCCCCGTCATTCATTTTAGAGATGATTCTTCTGCCGATTTCCGTTCCATAAGCCTCTTTGTCGAAAGAAATGGACGTGAGCGACGGAATATATTCTTTGGAAAGGATAATATCGTCGCAACCGATAACCGAAACGTCCTCGGGGCAGGCATAACCGAGTTCTTTAAGCGCGCGCATCGCACCGAAAGCCGCAACGTCGTTCATAACGAAAAGCGCGGTTATCTCGGGGTGCGCCGTCATAAGCTGTTTTGTGAGAACATAGCCCGTTTCGCCCGATTCTCGCGAAAAATCCCCGTTGAACAAAATGAAATCGTCGTTCTCGTCGAAGCCGAATTCCTTTCGGCGGGAGGTAAACGTCGCCCCTCTTTCGTCGGCGTAAAAACGCGGGGCGTCCACAACGCTGACGTAGCCGACCTTTTTATGCCCGAGGGCTTGGAGCTTTTTCATACAATCGATCATCGCGTCCGTAACGTCGTGATGAACTTCGATATCGCTCACGTTTGCGAAATTGACGAGTATCGTTCCCCTGTCTTTAAGCATTTTCAGAAGCTCTTCCGAATAAACGTTGGAAGAAAAGTTCACGAGCGCGTCGAACTGCCTTTCGCCCAAAAATCTGAAAACGGTGTTCGCGTCTTCCTGAAAATCGAAGACGGTCATCATAAAACCGTGCGCGGTGACGTATTTCCCGACGTACTGCACGATTTCCATATGATACGGGTTGGTGAATTCGTTGATTATAACGCCTATATGATAGGAAAGACCGAGCGACAAACTCCTTGCCGTGTGGTTCGGGAAATAATTGAGTTGTTTTGCCGCGGCTCGCACTCTTTCGGCTTTCTCTTTCGACACGTTAAGCCTGTTGGAAAGCACGTTAGAAACCGTCGCGACCGAAACGCCCGCTAATTTTGCCACGTCTTTTCTTGTAGTCATATAATCTTCCCCTGATTTTTACCCGAGTAAATTTATCGTCAAAAACATATTAACACAACAAAACCCGTTTGTCAATACCTTTTTTGAAATTTTTTACATCGATTTTCCCCGTCGGATTTTCGTTTTTCCTGTTTTCTCCGATTTTCCCGCCGATTTTTCATTAAAAATTTTTTAAAATGCGAACGACGAAAAAGTCACGCCCGCCGTCTTCGTCCTTTGAAGACAACGGCATATCAAGCGGCCGGCATATGAACGGCTTCCCGCGAAGATTTGACGGAAGAGGACAATGCCTTCTCCTCTTGGAGAAGGGGGACCGCTTGCGGTGGAAGAGGACATCAAAAAAAAGAATAACTGGCAAAACCCCGCCTATAAGTCGATTATTGACTGTTTTTAATTTACATTGTTTAGTGCGAAGTAGGGGCGATCATTGATCGCCCGCCTGCGAAAAGCTTGATATCTATCTGAAAAATTCCCCTCATCAGTCGCTACGCGCCAGCTTCCCCCGAAATCGACTTTTTCGCCTTGGATTTTCACTTTCTGTTTAGGGAAGCCTTTCTATTTGTTTGACCGAAGAAGCTAACTACAAAAAATCGAGAGTAATAAAAAAGGCTACAACTCTGTCTTTATTGCAGTCGCAGCCCTCTTTTTATGTTTTGCTTTCGGTTTTTACAAAAGTTTCTTTATAGAATCTACTACCTGCTTCGAGCAAAGCTCGATGCCTTTTTCGTTTAAATGAATAAGGTCGTCGTCGCGGATAACTTCTTCCTTCACAGGGTAAACAAGCCCGTATAAGTCGTTTATCGCTATGTTTTTGGCTTTCAATAACGGAACGATCGCGGCGTTCAGTCTCGCTATATCTTCCGACGTCTGATAAGGATAATTGTTCCTTACGGGCGTTGTCGTTGCGAAAATGACGTTAGGCGTAATCTTCAAAAGAATGTCCGCGATACGAAGCATATTGTTGCAATATTCCTCCGTGGAAGTGAACTGCCCGTCTCCGAAAAGGTCGGAAACGTCCCAAAGTCCGTTGTTCCAATGGATAACGTCGCTGCCCGCGATCCGGTCTTTAAGTTCGAAAATCATACGAAGCGTGTATTTCGCGAATCTGCAATTGTCCTCGGGCTGAAAAACTTCCACACCCTCTTTGCCTAAAATTTCGGCGACTTTCGCGCCGTAGCCTATCATGCGAATAGAATCGCCTAAAAGCGTTACTTTTTTCATATTTTTCTCCTTATTTCTCCTCTAATTTTATTCCGACGACGTAAGTCGCCCCTTCGAACGCATACGGACTTTTTCCGTCGCCGCTCGCGCAGTAAAGATATAACGGTTTGCCGTTTTCGTCGAACAGAATCGACGGGCGCTCTAAGTTGCACTGCGTCGTTTTTCTGCCGTCCGCCCACTCGATATTTCTCGAATACACTTTCGGGTTTTCGGGTATTTCGAAATGAATGCAGTCGTCGCTTTCGGCGTAAAATCCCGCACCCCATTCGCCCGTTATGCCGCTGTCGCCGTTTTTGGAGTCGTCTTTCGCGAGCATGCAGAATTTTTTACGGCTCTCGTCGTACCACAAAAACGGGTCTTCCATATGCTTGTTCGTATCTTCGAATTCGAGTATCGGATTTTCGGTGAGCCTTTCGAATTTTCCGTCGGGCTTGTCCGCCACGGCGATGCCGAGCTGTAAGGGTTTTCCGATCGCCCTTCTCGATTTGTATATCATATACGTTTTGCCGCTCGGAAGAATGACGACCGACGGATTAGTCGTTATCGTGCAATCCCAATGCGAACAATCGCGCGGCTCTAAAAGCGGCTCGTCGCGGCGGATAAATTCGCCCTCGATATCGTCCGCAACGGCAACGCCGATACGCTTTCTGTTCCAGGTCTCCAAGGCATAATGTTCGTCTATAAGTCGATAATCGCCGGGAATGTCGCCGCCATAAGTCGTTCCCATATAGTAAAGATAGTACTTGCCGTTCCAATATTTTATGCAGGTGTTGTGGGTGTTCATTCCGTCGAAGAACTGCCTTCCTCTGCGCGGCAGAACCTCGCCGTCGAACTTGAATTCCCCGTCGGGGCTGTCCGCCTTAAAGCGACATATCGCGCTGTTGAAAACCCAATTCCAGCCGAAGCCTATATCTTCTTTCCAATGCGAAGCAAACATATAATATTTGCCGTTTGCTTTTATCACCGAGGAGTCCCACACGTAATAGCCGTCCTGCCTGAGGGCGACGTGCGCTTTCCCCGTTTTGTATCCGAATTCCGCCATTTTTCTTCTCTCTTTTTTTGGTTTCGGGAGCGACAAAAACGCCCCGCTTGCGTTCAATATTTTACTACAAAGCGGCTGCGATTGTCAATACTTTAACCAACAAATCGGCTTTTAAATCAAACAAAAAACAAACAAATCGACTTTTAAAAACCCCCTCTTCTTTTTTAATTTTATAAAATGCGGCGGCTCGAAAATTCGAGCCGCCGCATAAATATCAAGCGATAAATTCGCCGCTTTGATTTAATTTCGTCCGCGCGCAGGCGGATCAAACTTCAGAAATCCGATTACGCGATAATGTCGGGCGTATATTCGGTAGCCGATTTCCACACAACGCCGAGTTTCGCGCCGTTTAAAACGTTATCGGAAACTTTGAACGTAGCTCCGTCCGCCATAGTAAATCCGATCGGGTTATAGAACGCCATAAGAGCCGTACCGTTAATTACCTTATTACCGCTGATTACGACGTTGCCGAGCGCACCATTACCGATTGCGCAAAGCATAATTGCGTCGTTCTTCGGTTCGGTTTCTTTGTTCGCGGAATTTGCAACGCTCATATCGAACGTGTTGTCGATAATCGTCAATTCGGTTCCGTGCGCGCTCTGCTCCGCAAGTTTAATCGGACGGGAAGCTTCAAAGCTGCAATGCTTAACGGTAATGTCGCAGCTGCCCGTATTGCAGAACCACAACGGGTTGGAATCGTTTGCCGAAACCTTATTTTCATAAGCATTGAACACGCAACCGTCAAGAGTGAGACTTTCAGCGCCGAAACCGCCGTTCTGAATCCAGATGCCGTTGAAAGTACTATGGTCGAACAAAACGGTCTTTACGGTACGATTATAGACCGCGCCGCCTAAATTTCTGCCGTCAGACCAACCCGTGTACATACGGAAATAGCCGTTTACGGTGAAGTTTTCGGTAAATACAACGTTAGACGCGTCGGGGATGCTCAAAGTAATCGAACGAGGATCGTCGCCGTTGCCCTTGTTGTTCAAGCCGCCGTCTTTATTATCGTTAACGGAACCGCTGATATAAAGATTTATACCGGACTTGTTGGAACTGTAAATCGTATCGTTCTCCCTGACCATATAGACTTTACGTCCGTCTTCGAGAATTTCGCCCGCGGTGTGGTTGATGTCTCTATCCAACGTCCACATATCGCAGATATCTTTGTTGCCGATAGTAACGCCGCCGTCTTTAAGCGATACCGCGCCGATACTTAAATATACGTTCTTTATTCCCTCGGGGATTTCGGTTAATTCGTTGAATTCTTTCAAAGAATAATACGCCGTGTCGTTTTTCGTTTCGGCATTTCCCTGAACCGCTTCCACAATGAAAGAAATAACGCAGGACTTATCCTGAACGGTCGCCTTGCCGGGAAGTTCGACGATGCAATCAAGAACTATATCTTCTTCCGAAAGTTCCGCCCATTGAGACACTCCGCGACCTCTATATGTTCCGATTTCGATAGCAAGTTCGTCGAACAAACCGGTATCTTCGTCGCAAACAACACGCGTTCTGTATTTTGCTTTTACATTGCTGAGGTTTTTAACGGTAATTTTGAACGTTACCTTATCGCCGGGCGTAAGCTTATCGAGTTCGAGCTTGTTGTTTTCCTCGTCGTATACCGTAGTTCCGCCGTTACCGAACGTCCATTCCTCTCCGTTTTGTGTCGCCTTGTTGGCTTCGTCGACAAGCGAGCCGTCCATAGCGATTGTTGTAGGCGAATAAGCTTTGAGTTCGCTTACCGTCGCTTCCACTTTGACTTTACCGCTCGTCACCGCAATGTTTACTTTGCTTTCCGAAGTGAATATCGCGAACGTCGCGCCCGCGATAAGACTTACGCAAAGACAAATCGCAAGCAATGCCGAAACGATTACGTTTCTTTTGATTGATTTCGCCATAAGTTTCTTCTCCTTTTTAATTTAGCTTATTTGAATTTTGTGCATCTAATATGATAATAGATGCACAAATTTTTTTAAAAAACATAAAGAAAAGGCTGCAAACCACCCCAAAAAGGAACGGCTCGCAGCCTTTTAAAATTATGTTACTGTTGTTTATTTAAATAAAGAAGCTTTCTCTTCCAACAGTTTAAAATCACATGTTATTGCGTCATAATTCGGATAAAGGTTCCCGCTTATTTTCAAATTATACAATTTCTTTTCTTTTGTAATTATGTATGCCTCCTTTTTTCTCAAAAATACAACTTGTTTTTGCAAGAAAGCTTTCTTCTTACAATTTGGTTCATTCGCTATATCAAAAGAAGTATAAACATTTGTGACAACCGGTATCATGTTGTTTAAATTTATTCCGCCGAGATTACAATTATCTATTGGAAAAAACGTTGTACTTTCCTGCTTCGGATTATCTTTTAATTTTTTCCCTTTACGAGAAGATGTTAACGGTGCAAAATATTCTTTTCACTTAACCCGGAATAAAACCCCTATATACGGTCGGACGTAAGTGTTGTCGATATTTATGGAAACTCTATTATCAAATTGTCTGAGATAATCGGTGTATCTTTGCTCTATCGTAACTAAAAGCATACTCTTTCCTTTAAAATCAAAGGGCTGCAAAAAGCAGCCCTTTTTTTTAGCTTCCACTAAGGCAGGAACTCTCCGTACTTGTTTTTTAGCTTCCACTACGGCAGGAACTCTCCGTACTTGTTTACCAAGTTTCCACTACGGCAGGAACTCTCCGCTTGTTTACTTAGGAAATATTCTTTCTGAAAAGAACACCCCCGCTTGTGTACACATTATATAACCCATTTTTAGAAAAGTCAATAGTTTAATGCATTTAAAGGCAATTTTTTTCGGAAATTTCTTGCCTTCGATATATTGCCTCTGATATATTATACGTCAAACGAAATTTTTTATCTATTTTTTTCGAAAAATTTATAGTAACCTGTTATACTTTTTATCGATAATCGTTGCATTGCGGAAGTTTTTTTGCTATCATTTTTATATGAACAACTCAGAAGACGGGAAATACCTGATAGATTATCAGTTTATAACTTCGCCGCTCGTTTTAAACGGCATAGGGCTTTATCAGATAGGCACGAAAATCTGCGATTCCGACACTTTTTCTCCGCCGCACCTGCATTTGCATTGGTTCGAACTGACAATCGTCCGCACGGGAAAAGGAATAATTTCGACGAACGGCGCGGAAGAGCTTATCGAAAGCGGAGATATTTATCTCTCTTTCCCTTACGACGTGCATAGCGTGCGCTCCTCGCCCGACGATCGGTTGACTTATTCTTTCTTTTCGTTTTATTTCGTCGACGAAAAGTATAAATCGATTTTCGACAAGTTCGTTCTGAGCGTGGACGCGCAAAAATCCCGAGTTTTCAGAAATTCACTTATTCCACAACTCGTCGACCTTCTTATTATGGAAATTTCCGAGGGCAACAACGCCGCGAACGGCGCGATAGCCGAAGCATACAAAAATTATGCCGAAAACAGACTGCTTTCGCTTACGCTCGAACAGCTCGTTCTGCTTATTCCCAAACTTTTTGTTTATTCGGATATATCTTCCGACAATCCGAAAACGGAAGCGCAACTTACGTTTATGATTATGCGCTATCTTTCCCTTAATCTGCTTTCCGTCCGTAATCTTTCGGAAATCGCCGATTATATGAATTACAACTACTCGTATTTATCCAAAATTTTCAAAAAGCAGACGGGAAAATCGATTACGGAATACTATCTGTCCGCAAAAATGGAACGAGCCAAAACTTTGATTTGCGACGAACGATTTTCCATTTCCAAAGCCGCCGAAACGCTCGGATACACTTCCGTTTACTCGTTTTCGAAAGCTTTCAAGGAATTTTACGGCGTTTCGCCGAAGAATTTCAAGAACTCAACTTCAAGCGGAGACAAGAACGCGATTTCGAACGGAGACAATAACGCGATTTCGGGCAAAGTTAAGCCTTGATTTCGGGCGAAGATAAGCACGCAATGCCCGATAAAAACCGCCGTTAATCGACTTATAGACGAGTTTTCGATGTTTATTTCGGGTTCGATTGTCCTCTTCCGTCGGCATTCGCCGACACCTTCTCCAACGGGAGAAGGCTTTTTATTTCTTCCGAATGTCCTCTTCCGTCTTTTGCGCGCACAAGCGCACAAAATCCACCTTCTCCAACGGGAGAAGGCTTCTTGTCCTCTTCCGTCAAATCTTCGCGAAAAATTGCCTGATTTGCCACATTCCCCGATTGTGGAAGGCAAGGGGCATTCAGGAAAATGCAATAAAAAAAGACTGCATTTTTATCTTTTTCGGATAAATTTGCAGCCTTTCTTATTTTGTTGTTTTTTCAGCCTTCTTTATTTTCCCGCTTGCGCGGAATTTTTTGGCTTTACAACAAAATTATTTTGTGAATTGATACGTGACCTTTACGTTTTCATCTCCGGCAAACTGAATAACAAAGTTATTTCCGCTCATATTTCCGTCGTTTAAATCTATCGTAATCGTCCAATTGTTGTCAGCCGAGACCGCATGTTGATATTTCTCGGTTTCACCCCACTTGCCGTTACCGACCCAAATCGTTGATGTTGCGTTTTCAAACGTGACGGTTACATATCTGTATCCTTTATCACGCATTTCCTGAGTTTTTGTATATGCAAGCGTTCCTTCATTCAAAATTGTCGCCGTAAAAGAGTTGTCGTCTTCTTGCGTGAAAGTGAACTCGTTCACGTTGGCTACCCATTCGACAGGTTTAAATTTATAAACGCCTTCCGCATTAAGTCCTGCATAAAACCTATCGCCGTCGGTATAACTTGTGCTTCCGAGCTTAAACAATTGTTTTTTCGTGTTTGCTTCCTCTCCGAACACGTGTTCTATTCCTCCGTGTCTACCGAAATACAATCCACGGGTATTGCCTCCGACATTCAGATAATATCCGTAAAACATTACGCAGCGTTGCCCTTTATTTGCCGAAACGCTTTCGTTACCATACGAAGCCCACCATTCAGCGGGTGATAAAACATAAGCGTCGCTACCAGCGCCTCTTGTATCGAGAACCATATATCCGTCCTCTTCTATCGCTAAATATATACTTGACGAATATGCCGCTGCGACCTTTGTCCAGGCAAGCGTTTCCTCGCTCTTTATCAAAACGGGTTTAGCTATTGTAAAAACGCCGTCTGTCTGTTTGCTTTCGGAGTCTCTCACTTCCATGCTCCAACCATGATAAGTCTCTCCGTCCTTAAACTCCGTCAAATCTACTCTTAATGTATCTTTTGTCTGATAAGTTCCCCAGAATTTACTCCACGTTCCGTTATGCGTGAAAGCGAACTGAACGCCACCTGTTAAACTTATATCGAATTTAACGTGAGTATATCCCGCGTCGAGTACTTTTTTAACCCACGCTTCGTTCATTACTATCGTTCTGCACGCAACGGTTACCGTTCCGTCGGCATTTTCGGTTACGGGCAAATTCCAGGATAAGTTCATCTGGCTCGCAAGATCGTAAACCTTAACGGTTAAGGTTACGTCGGAAGTTACGTTTTCGACCGCATAAACACCTTCCGCAGAAACGATTTCCGTTTCGCCGTTATAAACCTTTATAACGTCATCCGCATTTTCTGCGGTAACGGTGAAGCTTACGATTTCGCCGTGATTAACCGTCTTTTCTGCGGCGTCGGCGGTGAAGCCCGCACCCTCGGCAACAGAAACGGTGTAAGTGTTACGAACAACGCCTTCGACGGTTATCGTCAGAGCCGCGGTAACGTTTGCAACCGTATACGTTTTGTTATCCTCGCCTGCTTTCACGACTTCGCCGTTGGCTTTAACGACGGGAACGCTGTTCGTGTAACCCTCGTTTATAGCAAGTTCGAACGAATAGTTTCCGCCGTGTTCTACTTTCGCTTCGCCCGTAAGAACATAACCTGTTCCCGCGGTCAACGTAACGTCGTATTTAATGATATCAAGTCCATCGACGGTTATCGTCTGATCTTCGGTGACGTTCGTAAGCGTGTAAGTTTTTCCGTCCTCACCCGCGGCAATTCTCATTTCGTTCGCTTTAACGACGAGGTTTGTTTTATCGTAACCATCTTTGATTTCGAGAACGAAAGAATAATTTTCGCCGTAAACCGCCGTGGCGTTACCCGTTACGGTGAACGCTACGCTTTTGGGAAGAGTAACGTTATAAACGTTTTTAGTCGCGCCTTCGACGGTTATCGTCAAAGCTAAGGTAACGTTTTCAACGGTATACTTTCCGTCCTCGCCCGCTTCCGCGACTGTGCCGTTTACTTTAACCGTAAGGCTGCTCTTATCGTAACCGTCTTTCTTTTTAACTTCAAACGAATAATTTTCGCCGTAAGCGACTTTATCCGCACCCTTAACCTCGTAGCCTTCGCCGACGGGAATAGTTACCGCGAATTCGGTTTTCTTAACGCCCTCGACGGTGACTATAAGGTTTTTATCTACGTTTTTAACGGTGTATTTTCCGTCTTCGCCGACAGCCACCGCTTCGCCGTTTACTTTGATCACGGGCTTGCTGCTCTTATACGCGTCGCCGACGATTGCAAACGAGAACGAATAGTCCTTTCCGCCGTAAACGAGGTTTTCGCCCGTAAGGGAGTAACCTTCGCCGCTCGTGAGCTGTACGGAATACGCCGAGTATTTAACTACGTTCGAATATGCGCTTTCCGCGTTATCGTCCAAAGCTTTAACCTTGATTTCGTAGCTTCCCGCAACTTTGAACGCGGGGAACGTTATAACCGTGGTAACGTTAAGCTCTTCGCCGTTTACGTTCACCTTGTAACCCGTTGCGCCTTCCACAGCCGCCCAGGTGGCGGAATAATCGTCGTTAAGCGTAATTACGGGAGCGGTAAGCTCGGTTTTGTCTTCGCCGTCGGAACCTTTCGGATCCGAAGCGGAAATCGAGCCGTCCGGTTCGCTTGTTCCCGCTCCGCCGTTATCGCACGCGGCGAAAACAAAGAGCGACAACATGCAGATTATGGCGATAAGCGCCATAAATTTAAGTTTTCTCATGATTTACCTCCGTTATTTTAAGTCCTTTTCTGCCGCGGGCGCTTGCCTCAAAAAGGCAAGTCGCCCGCGGATAAAGACTGTTTTCCTTTTTTTAATTGTTTTTATCCGAATAAGATTTTCGAAATATAATTTTTATTTGAATATAACGTTTTCCGCGTCGAACGGCTGTGCTTCCGCCCAATAAACGCCGCCCGCGCTCATAACGTCCAGAATAAACTGTTTCGCCTCGATATTCATCATAACCTGATCGCTTTCGTACTTCATATAATCGTAAAGATACATATATCTCGGCTGGAATTTAAGAACTTCGAACCTCTGAACGTAAGCCGATTTTTCGTCCGCGCCGAGCGAGCTTTCGTTGATTTTCTCCTCGGCTTCGTCGATAAGCGAGATCATCGATTTCAAAAATCCTTTGTTCGCAAACGAGAGAGCCGTAGACTCCTTATAATCGTTCGCGGCAAGCTCCGCGTAACACTTAGCCGTCATGAGCGAAACGTAATTCGTGGCGTATTCTCCGCCGATTTCGCCGAAATAATACCTGTTGAACTCGGCGATAAGCTCGTTCATGTCGTAATCGGGATTCCAGAGCATTTTGGAAGCGACGTAAGGCTCGAAAATCGTCTGATAAATCGTCCTTTCCTGATAGTTGGATTGAAGCATCGCGTACACTACGCCCATATTCTTCATATCGGTCAGACGATCGTGCCAGGTCGTGTAGGCAGGATACCACCAATAATGTCTCGGGTTGTACGTCGTGTAATCCCAAACCATAAACCTGTTGCAGATCGAAGCCCACTTTTCCATATAATCGGAACCGTAAACGTTATTGTCCTGAACGGGATTTTTATAGGTGACGAATCTGTTCATACCGATAGGCGCGAGTCTTACGGTGACGTTGGCTCTCGGAACGCACGTTTTATTCTTAACGGTGTACGTTCCGTCGGCGTTTTTATCCACGGGCGGCTGAGCCGACCACTGATAAGCGAACATTACGACGTTTATTTCACGCTCGATATTCTCTTCCGCCGCGAACTTTTCCACGGCTTCCGAAAGCGCGTTGATAAATCTTACCATTATGCCCGCGTCTCCGTACTTTTTAGAAGCCGCAACGCAACGCGCGCATAGGCATGGGCGGGAATACAGATCGCTCTGACCGAAAAGATAATAATTGTTGTTTTCCCTGTCGTTTTTGATGACTTCCGTCATACCCTCGATTGCCATTCCGATAGCCGTTTTTCTCGTCGAGCCGTCGCTTGCTGTTACTTCTTCTTTGTAAGTTCCGTCCTCGTTTATACCGTCCGTGTAGCAAAGATCAGCCGCGTAAAGGCAAAGTCCGCCGATATGCTCGTCGATAACCACGTTATTGCCGTCGTTAGCGAACGCTTCGACGTAAATCGGGTCGATTTTGCCGTTTTTAAGGTATTTCGTAACCTTTACCCATTGAAGGGCGTTATGCGTGTCGTAACCCTGGTACCATTTGAGATTTCCGCCCGCGCTTTCGGGGATTTTAAGATATTCCGAAGTAAAACGGCGCGCGGTGGTAAGCTCGGTGCTGTCGTTATAAAACGACGACGGGTCGAGATAAACTCTGTAATCGAATGCGGGAATTTCCGTTCTGTCCGCCTTGAACACGCTTGCGGACGGGTTTTCGGGAACGTAAGTTACGTCCGCCGTAAGGAATTTAACGCCGAGGAAATATTCCAGGAAGTCGTAAACCCCGTAAAGCGTTCCTCTGTCCTCTCCGCCGCAGATATAAAGCGACTCGTTTTTGGTTTTTACGATAAATCCGTCCGATTTAAGCTCGGATTTATCGGCTTTAAAGCCCGAACTTTCAAGCGCAGCCGTGCGCCCGACCGAAATTATCTTTCCGCTTACCGCCGAGCCGTCCGCGAGGTGGTTAAGCGTTTTGCCCGTGACCTTTAAAACGTATTTCACAAGCTGTTCGGCGGCGTATTTTTCGCTTTCCGTCGCGTTTGCGGGGATAACGACCGCGTAATCTTTTACAAGCCCTACGGAAGAACCGAAATCTATGCCTTGCGTACGAAGCGCCGAGGAATAATTTTCGTTCGGATTGTCAGGCTCGGTAGCCGAGCTGCCGGAGCTTCCCGAACTTCCCGAATTGCCGCCCGACGACGACTCGTCGCCGCCGTTACAGCTTATCGCGAGCGACAAAGCGAAAACAAAAACAAGAACGAACGCGAAAATCTTTTTAATTTTATCCATTTTTTATTCCTCCGCCGTTATCGAATAAGTTTTGTAGCCGACGTTGCCGTAAGCGTCCTCGGCGGCGTAAATCACCTTATAAACGCCCGTAGAGTTGATTTTATAGGAAATTTCGGCAACTTCGCCCTTTCCTTCCGAAAGTATATCGAGATTTCCGTCGGGGCGGATAACCGTTATTTTAACGGTGACTTCCGAAACGTCCTGCGCGGTCGCTTTGCCGAGTTTAACGTTCTGTCCCTTTTTGACCTTCGACGGGATCTCGCCGCTTATCGTAAGCTTCGGCGGATCTTTATCCTCCGCGACGAATCTGAAATTAAGAGTGGATTTCGCTCCGCCCGCATCCGTTGCAACGACATTGAGAACGTATATGCCCGCTTTATCGAGGACGACTTTCCCCGCCGCCCCGGGAGTTACGTTTTCGTAAATTTTCGTTCCGCCGGGAGCCGTGAGCATAAGGCTGACCGTCGCCGATTTTTGCAACACGTCGAACGCGGCGATATCCGAAACGTCAAGCTCGTAGCCAACCGAAACGTTGGAGTTTCCGAGCCTTATCTTCGAAGAATAAAGCGCGGGACCCGTTTTGTCGCCTTTTTCTATCGACGAAGAATAGAATCTCTGATTGCTTACGTTCGTTAAAACGAACTCCGCCGCGCCGCTCGTTTCTTCGACGATAAGGTCTGCGTAAACGCCGCCCGTAAAGCCCGCGAAAGCAATTCCCCTCACGTCGTGCGTGACGTACGCCATAACCTGATAACCGTTAAGCGCGGCTTTGTATGCGTTTTCGTAAGTTATGGTGAATGCGTAGTAATCCTTGTTAGCGTAGTCCGCGCTCGCCGAAGACGAGAAAGTCTGCTTTCTCTTTATCACGTTAACGCCCGCGTCTTCGCCGTTTATATACAAAGCGGGTGTGTCTTTTTTAAGGTCTTTAAGAGTAAGCTTTATCGCCGTATCGTTTTCGTCCGTCAAAAGAAGGGAGAACGCGTTGAAATCGAGCTTATCCGCCATAACGAAAAATTCGATTTTCATTCCGTTCGGCGAAAGCTTATACGGAAGTTTAACGGTGTTCGCGCCTGCTAAAAGGCTTATCTTCGTGCCTTCGTCGGTAGTTTTTGCCGTACCGTCGAACAAAAGCGCGTCGCCGCCGTTTAAAAGACCGTCCGATTTAAGATAAAGCGTGAAATTTTTGCTTCCGTGAGCGGTGCGGTACTCGACTTCTACGGAATTTTTGTCCGTAGGAAGAGTTATCGTTTCGCCCGCCTTAACTCCGTCCGCGTAAATATCGTAGGCAAGGTTTTCGCCCGTAAGGAAGTATTTCGCAGTGGCTTTCGGGAATGTGAACGACGAACCTTTTTCCGCCGCTCTCGGGAAATCCACGGTAAACTTCACCGCGTCTTTATCAACGTTGAGCGTAAAAGTCTTTTCGGCGGTAAACCCGAGTTTATCGACGGTTTTAACCGTAATTTCCGCGTTTTCGTTGTTTACGATTACCCTTTCGCCCGCAGCCGCTTCCTCGCCGCAGAAATAAATTTTATACGAAACTTCGCCGTGTCCGCCCGAAATTTCAGGCTTTTTTATCGTGTAAACCGAACCGAATCCGACGCTGCCCGTCACGTCGTAATCTATAACCGTGGCTATCGTCGCGGCGGTACATTCAAGCGTAAACCGTTTGGAAACGGTTTTGCCGAACACGTTCACGCCCGAATAGGAAATCGTGTAATTCCCCGCTTTTTCGGGAATAAAGCTTCCGTTTGTTACGGGTACGTCTTCGTTGTTATCGTTCTTCACGGAAACAACGAGATTTTTAATATATTCGTTGGGGTAAGTCGGCAATACATAAGCTTTGCCCTTAACCGCGGGAACGGTCGGGTCGAACGCGCCCGTCAAAATCGAGTCCGCGGTTTCGTAATCGGAGTCGGTAACGTCCGATTTTCCGCCGAGCGACTGAACGACTATATCCCCTCTGCCCGAAACGACTTTAAGCGACAGATAAACCTCGCCCGTCGTAAATCCCTCGAACTTAACGGGGAGCGACGAACCTTGAAGATCGGCTATCTTATACCACTTTTCGCCCGAGTCGTTTCCGTCGGGGCGCCCTACCCATTTGTAATCGCCGTAGCTGTACACGCAGTTTTCTTCAACGTCGTAAGCGAAATTCATCGGATAAAGCAATTCCGCGGCATCGTAGTTTTTATCGGGGTTGACATAGGACGGCGAAAGCCAATAGGTCGAAAATCTCGTGTCCCACGCAACCGCGTCCGTCTTCATCGGATAATAGTTGTTGAAAGCCGTGGAAACGCTTCCGAAAGACGCGTGAACAAGCGTGTTGTCGTAAGACATACTCGTTTCCGTTATATCGCTGTTTTTATTGAAACGAACGGTTATCGCGCGCTTTTGATCGTAAACGTCGGTAAGCGTTACGTCGACCATGGAAATGCTTCCGCCGTAAGAATTGTTCGTCGTGAACGAAACTACGGGAGTGTTTTTGCCGAGCTTTTTAAGGTCGATGACTCCGTTATATTTAAAGCTCGCGCCCGAAGACGTCATATCGAACATAAGCCCTGTTTCGCTTACGTTTTTGATATTTTCGTGGTTTATAAAATCCGTTCCGTCGCCGAAGCCGTTTTTATCCGCCACAAAGGAAGCAAGCCCCGTTTTAACGGCTATTTTTATTGTTTTTTCAACCGTTTCGCCGTCGATTTCGGAAGTTAAAGCAAGTTTGTAGTTTCCGGAAAATGGGAAAACGTATTCGTCCGAAATCGTTTCGGTTTCTCCCGAAGGAAGGGTGAAAACTGCCGAAACGGAATGTTTTGCGTCGTTATAAAAACCGTAAGTGTTCGCAAGGTTTATTTTTTCGCCGACGTAATATTCCGAACCGATATCGGTTAAAATAATGCGTTCGCTCGAAACGGAAACGGTGTGATCTATCGAACGTTCTTTCCCGAAAACGTCGGTATAACGATACGAAACGACCCAGAAACCCTTCTCTGTCGGCGTGAACGAAAAACCGTTCGTAACGACGGATATAGTCTCTTTTTTTACGCCTTTATGCCAGACGGAAGCCGAAACGCCGTATTCGCCTATCGTCGGCGCGCCGTCCGTACGTTTAATTCCGCTGAAAACTTTAACGGACGGAAAAATCATTTTTTCGCCCGTCGCTCCGCCTAAGGGAACTTCGCCGCCGTAAACAACTTCGTCCGCGGGCGCGCTTTCGTAAACTTTGAGATTTACGATTTTGGCGCCGTATTCGAAGATATAACTTCCCTGCGCCCAATCGAGAAAGACTTCTTCCGCGTTTACGGAAATATCTTCGCCCGTCGGGGTTTTCGCCGAAATAAGTCCGCTCTCTAACGTATAGGTATCGCCTAAAAGGGCGTATTTATAGACTACGGGTTTGTTCTTTTCGGTTGCCGCCGAGGAAAGCACAAACGCAAACGAAGCGCACGCCGCCAGGACGGCAAGAATCAAAATCGATATTCTTTTCTTCATCTTCCACCTCACAGAAACGTTACGGTGACCAAAGTTTTAGCTTTCGCACCGTTTGCGAAATCGAGCTGTAACGGGTTTTTGGACTCCGCGGAGAAATATTTGTCTCTCAGAAATCCCGTCGTGTAATAATTGAATTTATCCCCGACTTTTTTCATTCCCGAAATTCTCGGCGACGCTTCCGCGGTTTTATCTTCGTCGTATTCCTTTGCGCCCGAAAACGCCCAGACGTAACCTTTCCAGCTGTTGGAAAGCCACAAAGTGCCGTTTCCGTTACCGTTTTCGTCCAGATTTATCACAACTTCGGATAAAACTTCCACTTTCACCTGAGTTTTGCCCGCCGTCATAGCCGCCTGCAAAATCGAATTGTCTATCGTATACGAGAACATTTCGTTGTTATTCGTCGTGTCGACTGCGTATTTTCCGTTTTCGGCTTTTATGAACGCGCCCGTCTGCTTGTCGAGAAGCAGTTCGTCTTCGATGGAAACAATCCACTGTTCGAAGGTTTTAACGGTGAAATTTCTTACGTATTCGAAAGTTTTTCCGTCCTTTTCGATAACCGCTTTCCAGACGTAATCGCCTGCGTCGAGCTTAGGCGAAACGAACAAGTCTTCTTCGTCGTCGGCGGTAACGGTTATTTCGGTATCGCCTTTTTTAAGCGAATAAGTCGGCTCGTAGTCCGCCTGATAAGAGTCCTGATCCTTTACAAGCCTTGGAAGACGAGCGACTTCGAGATAGTCCAGCGTCTCGGGGATTTCCGAATCGAAAACATAATTCGGCTTGTTCTCGTCCGTGATAACGAGTTTTATCGTTCCCTTTTTGGTTAAACCCTTATAGGAAAACGTATATTCCCCTACGCCGAGTTTTTTAATGTAAGCCTTGGAAAATTTACTGTTTAAAAGCCATTCTTTGCCCGTGAGCTTTCTGCCCGAAGCTTCAAAAACCTCCGAACGCTCGTCAGACGGCACGGCGACTTTGTTCTCGGGCGCGGAAAGATCGACCGTGACCGTCGGAATTTGTATTTCGACGGCTTCAACCGATTCCGAAGCCGAGTCGCTTTGTTTTCCGTCCGACGATCCCGAAGAATTGTCCGAAGCGTTCCCGCACGAGACGGCGGCGAAAATAAACGCCGAAGCGAGAATAAGACAAAGTAATTTTCTCATCCTTTCAAACCTCCTATCGCAAATTTACTGTTTATTATTTTCTGGGTCGCGCAGTAGATGACGACCGTAGGTATCATTACCATAGTGAACCCCGCCATAAGCTGGGGAAGAGACACCCTGAACGCGTTGGCTTT
The DNA here is from genome assembly GCA_934247225.1 of uncultured Clostridia bacterium. Classification (GTDB taxonomy): domain Bacteria; phylum Bacillota; class Clostridia; order Christensenellales; family Borkfalkiaceae; genus UBA10281. Next base: position 20,783 of record CAKQJE010000005.1, on the reverse strand, counting down.
CTGATAGAACACGTACATTCCGTAAGAAATGTTTGGCGTACTCGGAAGCCATATAAGATAAGTGCTGTAATCGTTCCACGTTCCCATAAATCCGAGAACGAACAGAACGACCGCCTGCGGAAGAGCCATTCTCAGATAGATTTTAAACAAAACGGTGTAATGTCCCGCGCCGTCTATAAACGCCGCTTCGGCATAGTCCCACGGGATAACCTTGAACGCGCCGTACATAAGCAAAAAGTTAGTGCCGTAAAAACAGCCGACGGGCGAGGTTATGATGTTCATAAACAGATTGTCGTAAACTTTAAGTGCTTTGTTTATCTGCATTGCGGAAGGAAGATTTCCGACAATCGGGAGTATCATTAAAACGATACCGAGATTGAAGAAAAACTTTCTGCCGAAAAACTCGTATTTAGCTTCGACGTAAGCAAAAAGCGTCGTGAAAAACACGCCTAAAAAAGGCTTTGCTATCGAGGTGAGCAGGCTCACGCCTATCATACTCGCCACGCTCACGTCCATTTTCTCGTCGAAAATAACGAAAATCTGCTTAAAATTCGTCCAGGTGGCTTTTTTCGGAAGTCCGAACGGATTTTTCATGCATTCGAGGTTATTCGCTTTAAGCGAAGTGTTCAGCATATAAAGCGGCAGAACAAGCATCGAAATCGCGTATAAAATCAAAAACACCCATAACGCCCAAAATATCACGAGCGAAACGACATCCGCCGCCGAACGGGTTTCGTATTTCATTTTTCTTTTCATATCGTCACTCCGTTTTAGACCCGAATTTTTCGAGCGCCCATTTCAAAAGCATCGTGAGAGGCGCTACGATAACCGTGAGAATAAGTCCGCCCGCGGCGTATTTCGGATAAGAAAATTCCGTGCCGTCGAGCAAAATCATTTTCGTGAAGTAATAGCCCATATTCGAAACGTAATCGGGCGCGTCGGTATAATAGAATTCGAGGATAGGTCCGCCGTTTGTGAATATCGCCGCGAAACCCGTTATTAAAAACGTGGTAAGCGTGGGATAGATAAGCGGCAGGATTATATACCAAAGCTCCTGGAACATATTCGTTACGCCGTCTATCTTCGAGCTTTCGAAAATTTCGGGGCTTATCCCTCTCATTGCCGTGGGATAAACGATAAGACTTGTCGAAAACGACAGCCATATCATATAAAATATCGTCGTTTTAAACGCGTACTTTTCGCTGTTTAAAAGGTTTATCCACTTTCCGCCGTTTAGTTTAAGGCTTTTCGTTATATACGCGAACGCGCCGTTATCGCCGATGAAATTGACGAAAACGAGGGCTATCACAAGCCCCGACATTATCGCGGGGATCATAATGAGAAAGCTCACGGCTTTGTTCAAAAAACACTTTCTAAACAGCAGATAGGAAAACAGAATGTACAGCGGCATACAGATAACGAGGTTTATAAAGTACATTTTTATCGAGTTTATAAAACTGTAAGCAAGGAGATTTCCCCGCCCGAACAACTCTTTTAAAAACGTAGTAAAGTTATCGAATCCCGCAAAATGTTTTCCCGTTCCGTCAATCCGCTGAAAGGCAAGCAAAATCGAGTTGAAGTTTATCGCGACGTAAAATATAGCGAACAAAATCAACGGATAGCCTATAAGCGAATAGACGAACAGATTTGTTTTTAACGTTTTTCGTTTATTGTTTTGCATATTTTCCAAAAAACGCGCATTGCGTTATCAGTTTTTATAGAAGCCGTAAGATTTAGCCTGAGCAAGATATCCGCTCCATCTTTCCGCGGTGTTGTATTTCGTGATGTTTTCCATAAGTTTAGCCGCACTGCCCGCGCTTGTAAATGCGGGGATGACACTGTATTGAAGCTCGCCGAAAAGCATAAGCCCCGCGGAACCTAAGGACGAATAAGCGTAAATCGGCGTAGCCGCGGTGTCGATATAGAACGAGTGAACGGAAACGTTCGCCTTATCCTGCACCATATCGTAAGCGTTTTTGGTAAATTTAGTCATTTTCGCTTTGCTTTCCGTGGAAATATCGTAATTATAATTCCAGATCATTCCCGTGTCCGCGGTGACTTTGCCTAAGTTTTCGTCTTTAAGCATATACTTTACGAAATCCTTTATCGCGGCTTTCTTGTTTTCGTCGCTCTGCTTGGTAACGAGAAGCGAGCCGCCCGTCTGCGAGAACATCTGACTCTTTTCGCCGTCTGCCGTCGGGAGAATCATATATCTGTAATCGCTCGTTCCGTAAGGCTTTCCGCCGTAATCGACATTGGATTCTATAAGCGCTCTCGAACCGTTTTCGAACCAATTGCCCTCTATGATAAACGCGGGAGCGGTGTCCGTCGTCTCGATGAATTTGGTATGGCTCGCGTCCACGCTCAAAGACTTGTCGCTGAGCGTAACCTCGCTTACGTATTTCGTGTTGGCAAGATAATCCTGAACGAATTCCGTCATATTTTTAACGCCTTTCGTAAGCCACGTTTTGTAGCCGTCCTCTATCGTAACCGCCGTTTTAGTTCCGTCCGCAAGTTCGATTTCTTTTCCGTTCGAATCGTGAGTGTAAAACGCCTTATACCCCTCTTCGCCGATAACGCTCGCGAGGTATGCGTAAGCGACGTTGTTGACGTACTCGGGGTGATTTGCGCCCATAAACAGGAACACGTCGTCAACGCCGTCTCCTTTTATGTTTTCGCACATAGCCTTGAATTCCGCCATAGTTTGCGGCTGACCGTCGTCGTAAGTGCCTTTTATTCCGTCTTTGCCTGCGGAAACAGTGCCGTCCTTATCGGTTATAAGCCAGCCTTTTTCGGCAAATCTGTCGTAATCGAAGATAAGTCCGCAGGGGCTTATGTTGTAAGGAAGAAGATAAACTTTATCCCCGCTTCCCGCGGCTTTGAGCCAGCCGTCCTTATCGACGAGCTTTTCGCCGATCGTCTTTTTGTCCTCGGGCTTTTCGCTCAGAAGTCCGCTTAAATCTTCGAGATAATCGCCCGAAAAAAGCTGCTGGAAGGAGCAGTCCTCCGTTATGAACATATCGAACGACGAACCCGATTTTATGTCGGCGACTATCGTTCCGCCGAGGTTAAGGTTGGATTTTACGTCTATATAGTAGCTGTCGTTGTTGTTGCTCCAATCGGCAGCGATTTCTTTAAGCCATTCGTCGCCGAACTCGCCGATGAAATAGGAAAGCTTTATCGCCGTTTTTCCTTTGGTGTCCGTAGACGTTTTGTCCGAGCTTTTGCTTTCGTCTCCGCCGCCGCAGGCAACCGCGGAAAGGGTGAGACCCGCAGCCATTGCTAAACCGAGTAACTTTTTAAGCCAATTTTTCATGATTTCTGTCTCCTTTTTAAATTATCATTTCTTTACTTTCGTAAAGTTTGTTTCCGTCGTAAATTATGGTTTTGACTTCGTACTTGCCGAAATCTGCCGAAATAGCTTCTTTTCCGAACGAAATTTTCGCCTTCTCGGGCGTTTCGCCGCAGTTAAAGAGCCTTAAAACGTAACCTTTTGTCTGTCTCGCCTTTTTTAAGGTGACGAACGAAACGCGCGGATTGTCGACCTTCACGTTAAATCCGTTGTCGCTTCTCTCGTCCACCGTCGGGAACACGTTCAAAGCGTAAGGCTTTTCGGTAAACTCTTCGGCTTTTTGTTTAAGTTCGCGTTTTTCCGCAACGTCCAGCCTGAAAGAGAAATCCCTCTGCCCCTGATCGACTTTGGAAATGAACATTCCCCCTCTAAGTAGCGGTCTGTTCGGAACGGGATGAGCGCAATACGTCGCCGTTTTCAAAAGCGTGAGCGAAATTTTTTCGCCGTTATAGGACGAGCCGTAATTGGTCGGCGTTACTATTTCGAGAACTTTGTCGCCGCCGTCGTCGAAAGAGACGAAATCGTGCGAAACGCATTCTCTGCCGTCGTCGTAAAGTTCTTCCGCGCCGAAAATCTGTTCGCCGAAGTATCTGCCTTTGCCCACGCCGAGTTCGACTTTTATCGCCCTCGAAGCTTCGCTCGGAAAAACGTTCACGTCGATATCGACCGCGCCGCCGTCCTTATAAATTCTGTAACCCACTCTCACTCTCGTAAGTCCGAGTCCGAAAAAGGCTTCCGCGCCTAAGAAAATATCCCCGTCTTCGGTTATCTGTATCGGTTTCATTCCTTCGAACACGCCGTCGGGCGTTTTCAAAAGTTCGAGGCGTTTGCCGTTATGCCCGACGTAAGGCTCGTTCATTCCCCAAGGATCGGGCGTGTCTTCGTAAATCGTCGGCGCGAAAAACTCGCCGTTGACGTACTCTTTTCCGTTTACTTTATAGCTTTCTATCAAGCCCGTTTTCGCGTTTATTCTGACGTATTTCTCGCCGTTGTCGAAAACTATGTCTTTCGTGACTTCGGGAAGTTTTTTCCTCGGAACGACCTTCGTTTTCGCGGTATATCTCGTTATCTCCATACCGCTCGGGTCGGCTTCGAAAATAACGCGTTTACGCCAATCTATGGAAATGTTTCCGACCTCTTTTATCGTCTGCGATTTAAGCTTGTTTCCCTTGTCGTCGAAAACTTCGATTTCGGAATAATCGTCGATGTAATGCTCGGTCGGGATAATCGAAAGTTCGCATTCTATAAGCGTTTTTCTCTTGTCCGCTTTTGCGGAGAAAACCATAAGCGGATAAGTTCCCTCTTCCGCCACCGGCTGACCTTTGCAGAGCGCGAAAAACGCGTCCGCGCGGATATTGTTGAGTATGTGCAATCCGTGGTTAATGTAAGTAAACCCGTTTTCCTCGCCGGCTTCTATCATATCGCCGGGGAGAATGTCGTGGAACTGAACGTTGAGCATATCTTCCGTAACGTCTTTTAAAAGTTCCGCAGGGTACTCGTAAGCTCCTTTTAAGGAAGCTATGCTCGCGATTTTTTCGGCGAACATAAGGCTTCGTTCGAGATTTCTGTATTTCTGTTTGAGTTCCGCCATAGAGGTGTAGCACCCGACCATACAGGTTATAAGCGACTTATCGAAAACCTCTTTCGGCGAAACGTCCGCGAAATATTCCTCGGGCGTGGAGAATTTAATCTCTATATCGCTCGTTTTAATCATTTCGCCAACGGCTTTAAGGTCTCTTCTCGAAGGTCCGCCGCCGTGATTGCCCACGCCCCAGCAGGAAAGCCCGATTTCCACGTCATTTTTCTGACGTTCGATATCCTTGTTTATCTTGTCGCAGGCTTTTCCGAGATCGGAATTGTATTCGGTTATTCTGCAAGCTTTAACCCTGCTCCCGTCGTAGCCCTCCCATATAAAGGCTTCCGCGGGAAGTTGAAGCTGCGGGAACGGCATATATTTCCCGTACGGGCGCATAAACATATAGGCGTTTTGCCCGCATTTGGCTAAAATCTGCACGAGTCCTCTCGAATGCCCGAACGGGTCGAAATTGACCGCCGCGGTCGGGTACACGCCGAATTTCTCTTTGAAATAAAGCTCGCCCTCGCGGATTTGCCTTATTATCCCCTCGCCGCACGGCATAAGGCAGTCGGGTTGAAGATACCAGCCGCCCATAATATGCCATTTGCCCTCTTTAACGAGCTTCTGAATTTCTTTAAACAGCGCGGGAGCGTATTTTTCGGTGTATTTATAAACGGTCACTTCGTTGTGACAGAAAATATAATCGAAATCCTTCGCGAGATTCGCCGCGCTCTGGAATGTGGATAACGTCGCCGAAGCGCCTTCTTCCCATTCCCATTGCCATATCGGATCGATATGCGCGTTGCATATCATATGTAATTTTTTCAATTTTGCGTCTTTCATAGTCTTATTATATAAATTCCTTGTCCTTCGTTTAATCGGAGCGTTATTTCGTTTTCGAACGCGATTTTTTCCTTGCCGACAATCGCCGTATATTTCCCGTTTTCAAATTTCGCGGTAATTTCGTTTTTCTCCGCGGAAGAAAGATTTACGAGATAATATCTCTTTTTCCCCTCTTTTTCGAAAACCGAAACCATAACTTCGTTCGAAGACCCGACCGAAACGCTTTCGTCTTTATATCGGCACGTTTCGGGAAGTTCGCCCCTGAAAATACACTCGTTGTCGGGCAGATTTTTTATCTCGTCTTCGGTGAACCCGTTGTAATATTTTCCGTAAGCCAAAACGCCCTTGAATTCGCTCGACAAGATATCGTCCGAAATGGAAGCGAAAAATTCGTTCAGCTCCTTAACCCGCTCGTAAATTTCGGCTTTTTTGCCGTAAATGTCGATAAGTCCGCCCGCGCCGTTCATCGAATACTCCCGACTTTTCTCGAAAGTGTAATCTATCGGGTAGCACCCCGGGAAATACGCGAAACCCTCGTGTCCGTAAGCCGCCGTGACGTGAGCTTGCAGGCTGATTTCACCGTCCGTCATATGCTTTCTGTTCGTGTCGCCTGCCCACTGCCCCGCCTGCATATAGTTATAAAACTTACAGCCGACTTTTTTCTTCTTCTCGGCAAAGTAGGCGTTAAGCTCGAACAATGCGACGTGTACCGAAGTCGGAACGCTTTCCCAGAAACTTTCGAACGGGTACTTATCCTGCGAAAGATAATCGAATTTCGCTTTGGAAACAAGCCCGTCGACGAGTTTGTCGTAAAAATTAAATCTGTTTTTAAACGTTACGGCAAGGTCGCCTTTGAGTTCGAACGGCTTTTCGAGGTTTGGCTTTTTCGCGAAAGAATTCGCCATTCCGTACCAGAAGATATCGTCGTTTATCGAGTAAGAGAAAAAGTTGAAATGGAATTCGAGGTCGGGGAAATTCTTATCGAACACCCTTTTCGCCCGCGCGACCCCGTCAAAGGAAAGATAACCCGCTTCGTCGCCGAAAAACACGCCTTTGAACGCGGGGTATTTTTCGTATTTTTTAACTTCCGCGATAAACTCCTCGTCCAAAGCTTCTTTTTCCGCTTCGGTGAGATCTTTGAACGCTCTTTCGTCGCCGTTGCCGAGCGAAATGTACTTTCCGAACGAACGCATCGTGGGGAGATAGTAAATTCCGTACTTCTCGCAAAGTTCCAGCGTTTTTAACTGAGTTTGCTCTCTTATGTCATAGCCGAATCCGAAAATTCGGTTTATTCCCGCGTCTTTCAAGGCTTTGAACACCTCGTCCGTCAGCCTCGACGGGTACGGGAGATTGTCGTATTCGCCCGTGGGGGCGCAAAAAATAGCCTGTATAAACTCTTTCATATTTCAATATTCTTTTATGTCCGATTTCTCCGATATTTTTGCCGTATCCGACCGACAATTTCGGTCTTCGGGGAAATTATAACATACATTTGAAAATCCGCTTTGCTATTTTTAGTTTATTTTTTGCTGTTTTTAGTCAAAATGAAATCGATTAAAAGTTAAATTATTAAGTTATTATTTGTATTTTTGGCATTTTGAGCGTTTTGGACTTTTTGAAATAAATTTGTGAAAAAATTTCCCGCCCGCTATTGACAACAGCTTGTTTTAACTTTATAATAAACCTATGAAAGATATAGATACGGGCAAATTCGCCCGCGAAACGAACTTACAAACCAAAATCGGAAATGAAAATAAACGCGAAAATTCAGACCGTATTCAGCCGAACGGCTCTCACGACTTTTTCCCGAGCGTTAAAAGAACGCGTTCTTACGCCGTTTTGAAATCGGAAAAAGATTTCACGTTTCATATCTGGACGAAGCCCTCGTCATTTTATCATTCGCACGAAAATTATATAGAAATATTTATCGTAACCGAAGGCAAACTCGTCCACCATTTCAACAAGCAGCAAACGGTGATGAAAACGGGCGACGCGTTCATTGTTTTCCCAAAACAATATCACAAACACAGCCCGTATAAAAATTATACGTCGCAACACATAAACCTTACCTGCAATCTGAAATTCGCGGACGAGCTTTTAAAGCTTTATTTCGACGCGGATAAGCCTTCCTGCGCGAAACAACTCGTACATCTTAACACGGACTTTTTCCAGACCGTTCTGGATTATCAGAAAATAATTCTCGCCTCGCCGGACGATTCCACGCAGAACGTATATCTGAAATCATTCATTTCGTTCATCATAGGCTTGTTTTATATCGAAGAAGTTCAGACTGAAATGCCCGATTGGTTAAAAGAATTCATTAAAAAACTGAACAACGTAAATTTAAACAACGACTTTAAAATATCCGAAATATACAACGTTTCCAACTACTCGCAGACCACTTTGTGCCGCGAATTTAAAAAATACACGGGCAAAACGCTCGTGTCTTATGTAAACGATTTAAAGCTCAATTATGCCTGCAATCTTTTGAAAAACACCACCTTTCCGCTCTGGTCGATAGCAAACACCGTCGGGTTCACCTCTCAGGCGCATTTCACGAGACTGTTTAAAGAACGTTACGGAATAACGCCGTTGCAATACAGAAAAAGTTGATATTTCAATATAAAAGGTTTGCAAAAAAAGAGGTTTAAACAAGAATAAAAATTCAAAATTTAGCGCAAAAAAACGGGCGAACAATGTTCGCCCGTACTTTTTTTCGTCCGTACTTTTTATTGTGTTGGTAATAATCTTCGGGGTGTCCTCTTCCGTCTTTTGTCCGCTCACGCGGACAAAATCCACCTTCTCCAAAGGGAGAAGGCAAGAAATAATGAAGAACGAAAGACGCAATATATTCTTGCCTCCATCTGACGAGGGAGGTGTCGGCAAAGCCGACGGAGGGAGAGATACGTAATGTTTGATCGTGCGGTTTTTTGTCCTCTTCCGTCGGCATTCGCCGACACCTTCTCCAAAGGGAGAAGGCAAGGATTATTACACGATAACACGGTAGAGGCGTTTCAATCGATCGCCCGCCGTTAGAAGTTTTTTAAATTCAAACCGTAAGAGCAATCATCGATCGCCCGCCGTTGAAAACGTTTGATATCAGTTAAACCAGACGGTTACCCTGTTTTTCTTGTCGAGCCAATTTTTGCCGCAGGACTGATAGTCCGAAAGAGTTATCTTTTCGCCGTTTTTAAGCTCGATTTCAACACGCAATAACTCGCCGTTTTCGGGTTTAATCGACTTATAGGCGGGTTTATCGTCAACGTTTACGATTTTTTCGATATCTCCCGCAAACTTTTCTTCGTCCGTCGCAAGCGTTATCGCGCCGTAAGTGAACGCGACTTTTCCGTTAAGCCTTAACACTTTAAGTTCGGGCTTATATTCAATCGTTATAACGTCTCCGTCCGAATATCCGCCGCTTAAATCGGCGTAAGCACCCGAGCCGCAAGCCTTTCCGTTTATAACCGTTTCCGCAAATCCCGAAAGCCTTATAAACAAACCTAAATCCGCCTTTCCATCGCAGGAAACGGTGATTTTGCCCGTGTTTTCGGTCGGATATTCGCTTTCAAACGTCAATTTTACCGTTTTTCCGTTTTTGTCCTCGGCTTTAAGTTCGCCCGCAAACAAATAGTTTACGATAACACCTTCTTTTGCGGACATAACAGCCGTCAGCGGCATAAGCGCAACGCCGCACGCGCCTATCGCTTCACAGCACCCGCACGACCCGCCGCGCGAAAATTCCATATATCCGCCCGTGCCTCTTCCGCGCGAATTCATATATAACGGGCTGTAACTGTCGAAGGTCATTCCCGAAACGAACTTCTTCGAAAGCATATTGTAAATCACGTTGTGTTTTTTGTTTAAGCTGCCGTATAAGGCGTTTAATCCCGATTTTTCGATCCGATCGATAAACTTTTCGTCGCCCGTTTCCATAAACATTCTGAGCGAAATTCTCATCCATGTTACGGTTACGCAAGTCTCCTGCATTATGTTTTCGGCGTACTCGGTCTGCTTTACGGACGAATTGTCGAAAAGCTCGTGCGTACAACCCGAACAGCCTATAACCGTCATATCCGTTTTCTCGACGGCTTCGACGAAATTTTTAACCGCCGTAAAGTATTTTTCCTCGCCCGTAATCTCGTAGTAAGCGAGAAGCCCCTCGAAAAACGACATCGTTTCGTACGCTTTAATAACGGGATATTGATAAGGCGCGAGCTTGTTTTCAAGCGCCAACTCGATAAAATTGCAATCCGAACTGCCGCCCGTGGAAATTATGTATTCCGCAAACGTCAGATACCTCTTTTCGCCCGTTTCTTTGTAAAGTTCGAGCATAGGCTCCAAAATCGTGCAGGAATTCACGCAACCCCACCAGGTCGAAGTTTCGGTTATCTTCTTCTGCCCCTCGCCGTTGCCGATTTTAGAAATTATATAATCGGCGTGCCTTTCGAGAGCCGAGAGAATTTTCTTTTTGAAATCCTCGTCACGGCAGATACGGTAGTAATGTTGCAGTCCCGTTAAAACGTATTTTCTGCACCACATATCCCAGCCGTTGAACTCGGCTTCCACGCTGTATGTGGAAATTCTGCCCCTTTCGTCCTGCGCGGCAAGAATTTTTTCAACGGCTTCCGTAAGCACCGAATAAAGCTCTTCGTCTTTCGTATATTGATAAATAAGCGAAGCTCCGCGCATCTCTTTTCCGAAAAATTCGCCGCGCCAATAGCCGTCGGAGTCCTCTCTCGTAATAAACGGCTCGACGAGTTTTTCCCATCTCGCCCTGTTTTTAAGCTGGCTTTCCTTAACGAATTCTGCGTTTGTATCCATAACGCCGTTTATTTTTAAGTTTTCACCCGAAAGCAAATTCAAATCGTTAAACATTTTCGGTATATTTCCTCCGATAAAAATCTTATGCCGCGGCTTTGATTTCATATTTATAAAAGCAGTCGACCGCGGCTTACCATTGTTGGTATTATACCATTTTTCTTTATGTTTTACAATTAAAATACCCGCCTATAAAAAACTTTTCCGTAGCCACAGGTGATTGCGTCCGAACTCGGTCTTACATTGTGTTTTTGACTAATACGTCGTTGCGTTCGCGTGTTATACGTACAGTATTAACGCGCTCACGCGCCTTGTCTTAGCCTAAAAACGCAAGGCAAGACTTGTAGCCGAGAAGAACCTCTGATAAACTCGCCTTGAAGCCGTCTTTTCTATGCCAGACAAGAATATATTAAGTCATCGATACCGCAAATTTTCAGGCGCGCCTTGCGATTAAGGCAAGGCGTTTCCGCGGGTTAGTATACAAATACAAGCCGTGGAAAGAACGAAGAATTAAGCGTAAGGCACGCCTGAAAATCGAGTTTAGCAGGGGTTCTTCTCGACTATCAACCAAAACGCTGATATTTTCGATGAATTTTGGCAAAGGCGAACGCAGATGTTACTTACCGTACTTCAAGCGAGAATTTGACAAAAAGCGCGAAAATTGCGGCGTTTTGGCGGGTTCGAACGCAATCACCTGTGGCTAGCCACAGATGATTGCGCCGGAACCCGCTAAAATGCAATCGTCTGCGGCTATGAACACAAACTTATTTATAATTTATACCTAAATAATCAAGTAATGCCTTATAAATGTCCTGTCCGTCCAGACAGGTATCGATAAGATATCCTTTTTCCGAATCCCACTCTTTCAATCCGCGATAATAAAAGATCTTTTTTCTGTCCTCGATTATAAACGGAACGATATTAAAACGCAGACACTCTTTAAAACATATCAATCTACCGACTCTGCCGTTCCCGTCCTGAAAAGGATGAATTTTTTCAAAATTGTAATGAAACTCGATAATATCTTCAATCGTAACGTCTTTTTTATTATAATCCGCAAGAAGCTTTTTTATCTCCGCACCTACTTCTGACGGCGGCGTGGTACAGCTTCCGCCCACAGTGTTTGCTCTTTGCTTATATTCACCCACGTTAAACCACGAAAGATAGGAGTCTTTCGTTCCGGTTTTTAGAATTTTGTGTAACCGCTTGATAATTTCTTCGGTTAAAGGGGCTTCGGCACAATCGATAATATAATCGATAGCCCGAAAGTGATTTGCGGTCTCGATTATGTCGTCAACAAGCAACCCGTCTTCTGCTCCGACGGTATTTGTTTCGAAAATAAGACGAGTCTGATCTTCCGAAAGTCTGCTCCCTTCGATACGATTCGAATTATACGTTAATCGAACCTGAGTTTCGTGATATAATCCGCCGCTGATTTTTGCATTTTTCTCTTCTCTTAATGCCTGTAAAATCTTATTATCGTTTTTCTCGGAAACGATATTCTCCCTTTTACAACCAAAAAAATCGCACAGTCGTGCAATTACATTATCTGCGATTTTCTCGCCCTTTGACATTTTTGCTATCGTACGCGACGATATGCCTACCTTTTCGGTTAATTCGGATTTTTTTAAACCGTTCTTTTCCAGCAAATAAAAAAGGCCGTCATATGAAATCATATATCAAACTCCTTAAATCTTTACTTATTATAACATATTATTATCCAAAAGTAAAGATTTTACCGTTAAACACGACAAACAAGTAAAGATTTTGCCTTGACGCACCAAAAAAGTAAAGATTTTAAGCTTTTACTATGGAAAAAAGTAAAGATTTTAAGCTTTTGTCGGGGGATAAAGTAAAGATTTGTCGCAACAGGCAAAAAAGACGGCTTTAAGGCTTGATGGGGTTCGAATCCCTCTCGGCTAAGGGGGTAAATTTTAAACAAATGCAAAAAAATACCCCCTTAATTTGCATTTTCGCTTCTCATATGGTATACTATATCTGTAAAGAAAGAACAGTGTACTTTGAGATGCGTATGAATATTGATTTAAAACAGGACTTATTCAGCCGTGAAAAATACTTATCCAAAATCAGAGGATTCTATCACGAATGCGATCTTATTAAAGTTTTAACAGGCGTCAGACGATGCGGAAAATCCTCGATTATGAATCTGATTATCCGCAAGCTTATCAAACAAGGCGTAAATAAAGACAATATTATGTATTTTAACCTTGACAAGAAGCCATATATGAATATCGATACAGCCGATAAGTTAGACGCTTTAATCGAAAAAAACAATATCGTTCAAGGGAAAAAGTATTTGTTTAGGAAGGGGACGAGAATGTGTACGTAATCGACGGACGGACGTTTTGGGGGAAAGATTGGAATATTTGTACCGTAGACGGAACGCATCCTACCGATTTGGGTTTTTATAAAATGGCGAAAAAAATCAGGCAGGTAATTGACAAAATTTTATGTAATTAGTCAAAAACGCATTGAAGATAGAAATAACAAAACTTTTAATATAATGGAGGTTATATTGTGTTTGAAAAGGAAAAATTTGATATTATCATTCAAGGTGGACAATCAAATGCGGAGGGGAGTGGGATTGGTCCTGCAAATACGGAGTATGTTGACTCTGAAAAGATTTTATATTTAGACGCTCGAAAAACAGTGGAAACGAAAGGTGACCGCATTGTTGTAACGTATGACGAGCAACCGTTTGAAATAAAGATTGCCAAAGAACGTTGCGTGCAAGGTGGCAATGTGGGCGATTTTGCTTTGAGTTTTTCACAAGAATACATATACAACGGGTTACTTCCAAATGATAGAAAGATATTGATTATTCGCGCTGCGGTTGGTGGAACGGGTTTTCAAAAGAAACATTGGGGAGTAGGCGAGCAGTTGCATATCAAAATGCTGGAAATGATTGATTATGCGCTTTCTTTAAATCCTGAAAATAAAGTCGTTGCTTTTTTATGGCATCAAGGCGAGCACGACGCTTTTGAGGAGAATACGGCGGAAAACTATCATAAACAATTGAAAGATATGATATTAGACGTGCGCTCCCGTTATGGAAATATGCCGTTTATTGCAGGGGATTTTTGTTATGAGTGGAAGAATAAAAATCTGACGATTTGTGAACCGATTGTTGATACAATAAAACGGGTTATTGTGGAGGTTGGCAATGCAGGATTCGTGCATACTTTCGGTTTGCTTTCTAATAATCAAAAAACGGGCAATGGAGATGATATCCATTTTTGCCGTGAATCACTTTATGAGTTAGGGAAATATTATTTTAGGGAGTTTTATAAATTATATAAAGGCATTTAATCGGGCGAACTCGTAACAAAATTAACAGGTCGTTATATAAACAATTTCGGTGCGACGACAAGCATAAATAACATTGTTGAAGATTTAGCAAAAAACAATATAGTAGTCAAAAGAGAAACCGTAAACAGATATATCGAGGCTCTTGTAAGCGCAAAAATCATTATACCCTGTAACCGTTTCGATATGAAATCGAGACGTTCTCTGTCCGGTGAAAAAAAGTTCTATCTCTCCGATCTGTCGTTTTTCTACGCTTTAAACACGGATAACAGAGTCAACTTCGGAACGGTTCTTGAAAATATCGTATACATTTATGCCAAATCGCTCGGTTATTCTGTAAGCATAGGGAAAATCGGCAAGTTTGAATGCGATTTTATCGTTCGCGGAGCAGATATGCAATATGCATACATTCAGGTTGCTTACACTATTGCGTTAAGCAAAGAAACCGAGGATCGTGAATATCGTCCGCTCGAATCCATAAAAGACAATTACCCGAAATACGTAATTACGACCGATTACCTTTTACAACAGCGAAACGGTATTCGCCATGTAAACCTTATGGATTTTATCGGCAAAAACGAAAAATTCTGAATTTAAAAACCAAACTCTTCTTATAATTTTTTGAGGTGCAAAGTGACTGTTAATGACGCCGTTGCGAAGAGAATAATTAAATTGCTCAAAGAAAAAAATATAACTCAATACCGCTTAGAACAACAATCGGGAATTCAGCACGGACATATGCAGTAGATAATGAGCGGGAAAAGTAAAACCGTTACGCTGTCAACGGTAATTATGCTCGCAAACGGTTTTCAAATGACTCTTCTCGAATTCCTTGACGACGAATTGTTTCTTTATGAAAATCTCGAAGTCGAATAAAAAATTCTCCCTGTTTTAAACAATTAAAAAACGGCTTAGCCGAAAGTTCTTTACAAAGCGCTCGGTTAAGCCGTTTTAATTTTATTTTAATTTGATTTTACGCTTGCCGAGCGATTGAAAGCCTCGGCGAAACGTCGCAATTAAGCTTAATCAAGCTCGTCAAATTAAGCTTGTTAAGCCCGACGCTTATTCTCCTTTGAAGGGAAGAAGCGCGATAAGTCTTGCTCTCTTGATTGCGGTAGAGAGAAGTCTCTGGTGCTTAGAGCATACGCCCGTCATACGGCGAGGAAGAATCTTGCCTTTCTCGGTTACGTATTTTTTCAATTTAGCGATGTCTTTATAGTCGATTTCAGTAGCTTTTTCCAAGCAAAAAGCGCAAACCTTTCTTCTCGGCGCTTTTCTCATAGGCTTTTTGGCAGCTACCGGAGCAGCGGGAGCCGCTGCGGGCGTTGCCGCTACGTTTGTAGTCTTTTCTTCCATGATTTTAACTCCTTTTGAAATTCTCTTTCTTCTGATAGGCAAAAACGCCCCACTATTTTACTTGACGCTTTGCCAAAAGACGATAATCCCGACAGAACGATCGGAAAGATCAGAACGGAAGTTCGTCGTCGTCAACCTGCTGTAAAGCGGGTTTGGACGGACGAGCGGGTGCTTCCGACTCTCCCGAAGTTTCGCTCTGGTTTCTGACGGATAAAAATTCTACTTCGTTGGCAATGATATCGGTAACCTGTCTCTTATTGCCGTCCTTATCCTCGTAAGAACGGTTCTGTAAGCTTCCGACAACCGAAACTTTACTGCCTTTTTTAAGGTATCTTCCGCAATTTTCCGCTTGCGCTCTCCAAACCGTGATATTGAAGAAATCCGTAGCGCGTTCTCCGTCGCTTCCGGAATAAGGTCTGTTGACGGCTAAACCGAGCCTGCAATAAGGAATTCCGCTGGGGGTTTCGCTCATTTCGGGGTCACGCGTTAAATTGCCTATTAAAAATACTTTATTCATAATTTTTCTCCTTGAATCGTAGAGCCGACTTCGTTAGTTAAGATTATCTTTTGGTTATCAATCTTCTGAGTACGTGTTCCGTAATGCCGACGATTCTCTTAATCTCGGAAACGAGATTGCTGTCGCCTTCGAAAGCAACGTATACGTAATAACCGTCAGTTTTGTAGTCGATAGGATAAGCGAGCTTCTTGATGCCCCACTTTTCCGTCTTCTCGACAACTCCGCCGTTTTTCGTAACAACGCCATCGATCTTTTCGATGATTTGATCTTTGGCTTCGTCGGAAAGAGCAGATTCCAAAATGTAAATCATTTCGTACTTGTTCATTTTTTTTACCTCCCGGACTTATTCGGCTTACGGACATATGCCGCAAGCAAGGTTTTTCTTATCGTTAATCGTATTTTGCCACGATAAAACTATAAGCCTATTTATTATATTCTATTTTTTTTCGGTTGTCAAGCGTTTAAGTCAAACATTAAGCCAAACGCTTTTTTCGGTAATGTTTTTATCTCGCGGGCGGGCTTTTAAAAATCCCGCCCGCGAAAATAAAGTTTTTCAGTTTTCCGGCGCCTTACGCTCCCGTCGATTCAAACGTCTCTAATCTCAACAAAAGAACGTTTACAAGCTGATCGATCGTAAGAGAGTTCCAATAATATTCACCGACCGCGTTTTTGTATGCTTCGTCCGATGCGAAGTCATCTCTATTGTTCTCGTTAAGAGCTTTATCTGCCTGCTCTTTCGTTCTCGTTTTGTCAACTACACTGTCTGTTATCAACTCGCCGGTATTCTGGTCATAGGACGCCACCACTGTTATACCGTAAATGACATCCATTCTTCCGCAGGTTTCTTCCTTTATGGGAAGAAGTCCGCATTCTTTAAGATCTTTTGCCGTAGCGTTTTCCATAGCGGTTGCCATAGCGTCGCTGATATCGCCGACAGGTGTGTTGGGCGATACGAGTTTAAGCGGGCCTGTAGCCGTGCTCGGGTCGTAAATATCGCCGATAAGAACTCTTGCGTTGATACTGTCGATAAGATCTTTCGAGAAGTCGTCTCCGCGGAGTCCGTCCATCGAGTAATCGAAGATGCAAAGCATAATGTTGTTATTCATACGCTTGCCTTCGTTTGTCGCGTCGCCCTCGTAGTTGATTATCCAGCTGCCGTCTTCCATATGGTACCAGCCCGCCTTATAAACCATTGCCGAGGTGTGATCGTGGTTGAGTTCCGCCGCGCAGTGCTTGCTGTTTGCCAAGCCGTCGCAATAGAATTCTCTGCTGATAAGCTTCCATTCGCCGTCGTCGGCAAGCTGATACCAGCCCTGACGGTGCGTGTGAGTGAGGAAGCACTCGGTGCTGTCCATAGCGTCGCAGTACTCATAGTTCATCAGGTTGCCGAGTTTAAGCGTTTTAAGCGTTGCGTCTACGTCGAACGAGCCGTTTAAGATATCTTTCATCTTAACGTTCGCTATCGTTCTTTCGAGCGCGCCCGCCATCTTGTAAGTTTCGCCGTCTTTTACGTACCAGGTGATCGACGTTCTCGCGTTGTGCGTCGTATCCGTGTGGGATTCGACAGTACACTTTCCGCTTGCGCCGTGCTTATCGCAGTACTTGTAATCGAGTACGTCGCCTATTCTCATATCTCCGAACAAATCGCCGAAGTTGAGATTCTGGTTACCGAGCATATGTCCGAGTCTCAGATTTGCCATTACGCTTTCGACCGCTCCGACCTCGGAAACTACTCCGCCCGTGGTCTTATACCAGCCTGTTTCGTAAGTATTTCCGGCAACGCTGTGATCGTGACCCAAAACGTTACATTCGTCCGCATGGATATGATATCCGTCCGCGTTATCGAAGCATTCTGTGTTCTTGCAGAGGATATACATCGAATGCGCTTCTTCTTTCTTGGTGTACTTCTTGCCGCAGTGGCTGTAACCTATAAGTTCACCGACGTAAATGTCTGCGATCGCGTTGTTGATATTGAAGTTGTCGTCGAGAATCTCCTCGAAGGTGATCTCGTAAACGTATTTCATTATCACTCCGCCGTTTTCGGCAGTAATCAACTCTTCGTTTCCGTCGACCTTGTACCAGACGTTATCCACTTTGTACTTGCCGAGAAGTTCTCCCAAAAGTACGTTTCCGAAGTTCTTGATAAGGAAGCTTCTCGGGTGATCCATTCCTCTTAAAAGCGCGGAAATCGTCACGTTGTTGAAGAGAATTCTTATCGGATGCGAGAACGCCTTTTCCGCTTTCCATTCGTTTGCTTCGTCGTCTCTCTCGATAGTCGTGAACTTGGTCATTGCCTTGAACGAATTGCCTTTAAGGATATATCCGAACAAATCGCCGGAAATATGCTTGCCGATAACTCCGTCCGTAGTTCCTTCCTTATCTCCTATGAGATACGTTCTGACGGCATTTTTCTTGACGGCGGCGACAAGGTCAAAGATCTTCTCCGAGTAAACGCTGTTCGCGATTTCTTTGAAGTTGCCCGTTACGGTGAGATTGTAGTCCTCGTCGTATTCGTAAACCATTTTAAGTTTGGATGCGGAAAGTTTTTCCATAACCGCGCCTAAAACGTCGCCTATTTCGAGGTTGCCGTAAATCTTGCTTACAAAGTCGAGAATAATATCTTTCTTCGTTTTGCCTTCGGGTTTAACGAAGTCTTTAACGAGATTGTTAAGATCTCCGAGTTTGATATTGAAGGTCGCTCTCATAAGCTTAGCCATCTTACCTTGAAGAAGCGTGTTGTCCTTCTTGTAATCGTAAGCGTAGCCGTTCGCGCTGAGGCTGAGTTTTTTCGCGACGAACTTTCTGAACAGGTCGTAAGTGAAATCTCCGACCGTAAGACCGGTGTACGCGTCTTCGAAAAGCTTTTTGAAGTTCGCGCCGACTTTGCCTTTGAAGCATGCCGTTATGTCTTTGATCTGAATGTTGAACGTTGCGCTTATAACCGCCGCGAGCGATTTTTCGAGTTCGTACTTACCTCCGTGCGAAGCGACGTTCTCGAACGCGTAACCTGTGCAAATCTTGCCTTTGCTTACATATCTTGCCAAATCGTAGAAGATGTCGCCGATGTAGATCGTTTCAAACGTTTCTTTGAGATGTTTGCCGAAGTTTGCACCCTGGTCAATCATATCTTCTTTGAATCTGAGATTAAGAAGTTTTTCGTATATAACCTTGAAGTTGCCTTTAAGTTCGTACTTACCCGTCGTCTCGTTTACGAATTCGTAAGCGTAACCGTCGAGACCCGAATTGAGAGTGGTGACTTTCTTCGCAAGCTGAGCCATAATATCGAAGAGATAATCTCCGACCTCTCTGTTATAAACGAATTTATCTTTGATATTGCCTATAAACTTGCCGCTCTTTATATCGTTATAAATATCGAGAACGGAAATGTTTACAAACTCTTCCATAACCTCTTTGAACGAGCCTTTCACGCTGTAAACGCCTTCGCTGCTTGTTATTGCGGAGTCGAAGAACTTGAACGCTTCGTTGTAAGGTTTCTGAATGATCTGACCGATCTTGTAACCGCCGATCGCGTCGAGGATAAGCTTAGGCTGAACGATTGCAAGGACGACTCCGAACAAATACGTCGTGGGGATATCGTAAATCGATTTAAGTATTCCCGTAACCTCTTTGGTCTTATCGAACCACTTGCCGTCCTCGTCGCGGTATACTCCGCCGGTGACGTTATCGAGCTTGGTAAGGTAATCTCCGAGGAGAACCTTATCGGTTATGTTGCATACATAGATTATAAGCTGCTTGAAGTTATCGGGAAGCTGATCCACCGCTCCGAACTTAACGAGCGTGCCGTTTTCGTCGGCAACCACGTCCGTCTTGACTTTAAGAGCTACCGCAACGAGTTCCGCTATTCTGATATCGGAGAGATCCGCAAGACCCTTGATAAGTATGGACTTGCCGACTACATCCTCGATATAGAACTTCAAAGTATGCGCGTCTTCTCTCGTATACTTGGACACAAGCGTGGAAACTCTGTTCTGCCACGAGGGAAGCGTTTCGCCTTTCTTTGCGAAGAACAAATCGAGAACGTCGTCGAACGTGAGATCCATAAGGTCGCTGAGTAAATATGCGATACCCTTATTGTTTAACGTCCACTTGTCGCCTTCGTTTACGGGAGAAGCGATTCCTCTTCCCGCAACTTCCGCGACAGCACCTATCTTAACGCCCGTAATGAACGTTCTGAGATAGTCGAGTCTGTCGTCTTTCGTCTTTGCGTCTACGAGTTTCTGAACGAATTCGCTTACTTTTGTCACGCGGATAGGCGCGAACAACGCCTTTTCGCTGACAATTTTAAGACCGAAGTTCTTCGTGTAATCCTCGAACGTTCTCTCGCCGAAGATATCGCTTGCGATATCCTTTATCGCCTGCTTATAATTCTTATCCGTGAAGATGGATTTTCTCCAACCTTCGATATTGTTTACGGTTATGTTGAACAAATCGGTTACGATAAGTTTAACTTCTTTGCCCTTATAACTCCATACGTCGTTTTCTTCGGTAAATCTGCCGTCGACAAGCTGCGCGAACTGACCGATCTTAATATTACCGAAGTAATAGATTATAAGACCTAAATAGTCGCCCGCTTTGACTTTTTCGATGATTACGTCCGTAACTTTAACTACGGTTTCTTCTCTTAAAAGTTTGTTCAAAGCGTCTTTCGCGATAACTCTGTTGAGCGTTTCGTTACCGATATCCGCAAGATAATCGTTGAGATATCTTCCTTCGGCGATATCTTTGACAATCAACTTAATAGTCGCTTCCGCACCTTTGCCGTCCGCAACGGAGTTGTACCAATTGCCGAGATCTTTTACCGTTACATTGAACAAATCCGTTACGATAAGCTTCTGCTTGGTTTCGCCGTTCTTCCAATCTTTGCCGTCGTATGCGAGGTTGTCAAGGAAGATCTGCGCGAGTTCGCCGATCTTGGCTTCTCCGAAGTAATGAGTTAAGATTTCCTGCGGTTTCTTATCTTCGATATCCTCGAT
>CAKQJE010000004.1 GCA_934247225.1 uncultured Clostridia bacterium | reverse complement strand
AAGAAGGTAAAACGTGATAGCTTAAAATAAATTCAAGTTTGTCGGGTAAATAGCAAACCCAGCCGAGCCAGTCAACGATAAAATGAACGCCGCTTCGCGCCGTCGTTGACAGCCCCGCCCGTCTTTGCTGGTAGGCAATCAAGGGGCGACAGCAAGGAGTACTGCCGCCCCGCACTATTATTCAGAGAGGGGGAATTTCCATGACCGAAGATGAAGCCTACAAGGTGCATATCCAGTACACATTCAATGCCTTTTGCAAGGTAGTCATTCGTCACGCAGCCATAGATAAAATCTTGAAGCTGCGCCGGAGGTGGGAACGGGAAGTTTCCCTTGATTATCTGATGAGTGAAAAGTTTGTCCAGCTTGCCGAGCCGGAGTAGCTTGAAGAATATCTTTTTACCGCCTGCGGCCAGACCGCCGTTCTGTATCATGCGGAGCTTGCCGCCGCCCTTGCCCTTTTGCCGGAGCAGACGCAGGAAGAAATTTTTCGTTACTATTTCCTGCGCCAGCCGCAGCGAGTGATCGGCGTACATATTGGCCGGACACGCAGCACAGCGGGGCGGCATATCCGGCTTGCCTTGCAGCGGTTAAGGCGGCTCATGGAGGGAAATGACTATGAGTAAACTTCTCCCCTATGAAACAATCGTCAAAGCCCATGAGGGCGACCCGGACGCAATCGACACCATTCTTTCCCACTATGCCGGATATATCCGCTACTGTTCCAAAGTACACGGGAAAGTCAACGCCGAAGTTGAGGAACATATAAAGCAACAGCTCATTGCCGCCCTGTTCAAATTTCGCTTTGACCGATAAACAAAGAACAAACACTGGCTGTCATTAGCGGTTTCACTCCAGCCAGTTTACAATTCATCTATTCCTAAAGGAAGCAGGTCATAGTATAATAGAACCAACGACAAATATACTTTTAGGGGAGATATAGCAATATGAAAAGTAATAAATACTTAACTATTGGCTTATTAACAGGATTTATTGTCGGTGGTTGCATAGGTGTGTTGGCATGGGCGTTTTTGCAAAATCTTTTTGCTATTTCTATTTGTGCAGGTATCGGAATGTTGATTGGAATTGTTATAGGTACATTGATTGAATACGTGAATGTGAAATATGCGAATTAGACAATGAAGAATAATAATAGATTAAAGGGAGCATTTTAGCGAAGCTCCCTTTAATCTTTTTTTAGTTGTCTGGTGCGTAAAATTTGCCGTTTATCTCGACTTTGCCGTTCTCAATCGTTGGCTTGCCCGTTTTGTAGGCGCGAAGAATATATTTGTCTGAAGGTTCTACCAAAAGCGGAATATTGCCTTCGGTAAATTGTGAATCGTCCGATACTTCGAGAATCTTGAAACCTTTCTTTATAAGGTCTGCTGAGAATTGCCATTTCTTTTCAAAAAGTCCGAAAGAATCCATAATAATAGAAATATCTTTTTCGGGGTGATAGGCGGTAATTCTGAAATAATTGTTCATAGATAAAATCTCCTGTAGTAATTTATTTGGATGCAACGTCACGTTGCCCTTTGCGGTTACGCCGCTATTTGTTTTAGTTTTCTGTTTGCGTAAGGCAGCCACTTTTTGTTTACGAACTCCATAACGCAGTCGTCGGGCTTAGAATCGTGGTCGCCGTAACATTGAAGCACCTTTTTGTTTTTCAAAGAGTATTCGACCGTTACAAGCGGTTTTTCGGGTTCGTCTTTCATTCGGATAAAGAAAATAAGCGATTCTTCGCGAGCGAATTTTTGGTCGTAACCCATACGCCCCACGCAATGATGAAGCAACTCGCCTTCGCGCGTTAAATCTGACGGTTTTTGTGCGATAATCGCTATATAGACCGACTTCCTGTCGTATTCAAGCCCCAAATACTTGGTTGCCACGGCGGCGAATTTGTCGTAAAACTCTTTGCGTTCCTGCTCGTCTTTCAATGCTTGCGCGGAGCGATATTCGTCTATGCGTATATCGTGCCAACGTTTGAAATCGTGGGGATAGCGGTTCTTTTCTTCGTTCATATCCAAGCCGAGATATTGGCAAGCGTCGAGATAATCTCTATATGAATAAAAGTTTGTGTTTTGCCTTTCGATATAGTCTAAAAACTTGCCGACTTCGTTTTTTACAAGTGCTTTTACATTATCCATTTGGTCGGCGTGATCGAATTTTATCTTACGTTTAGCAAAATTGTTGATTTCTCGTATCGGTTTGCCGGTATTGTAAGCCTTCATGATAGAAGAAACGTAGTAGTCTGATAAGACAATATCTTGCCTGTTTTTCGCAAGCCATTTGCAGAACTTTTTGTCCTTACCGCAAAGCTGTAAAATCTGCGTTGACATTGCGATATTATGCAATCCGAGTTTAGTCAGATACTCTATTTGTGGAAATTTTTCATAAAGCCGTAAGTATTTGAAAACGTGTATGCCTGTATATCTGTCAACGGCGCTGTATTTGTATTCGGGAAAATGTTGTAAGATATAATCGCGGTTGACTATCGGGGCATAAGGGTCAAACGAATCGTCCGACGCCCAACCCCATTCTTTGCTTTCATACCAATCGGGATATTTTGAAATCCCTTGTTCGTGCCAACCGACAGAATAACCGGCGATAAAAGTGAATTTAATGTCTTTGCCGAAACATCTGTCGGAATGAATGCCATGAACGACAACCGGCTTACAATACCATTGTTTTTTATACTCTCGGACTGCAACCGTAACTTTGACGAGTTCGCCGTCGTTTTTCGTAAAGTAAGCATAAAAGCGAGTTCTGCCGAACGGTGCGGATTTTAATTGATCGTCGTAAAGTTTAATCTTTTTCTGTATGTATTTCGGAATAGGCTTTATCTTTTCGATTTTCATTTTATCTCACCTCAACTTTGTTTCCAAACAGGGCGAATATCTCATTCGGAATAGATTGTTTTGTTACTGTTTCGGGTTCGTCAATGCCTTGCGGTTCGTATATATCACCGTCAAATTCTCGCATTTCTTCTTCGGACAATATTTCGCCCGTATCTTGGTCTATAAGCCGATTATCGATATGTAACAGGCTTGGAATAAACTGCGTTTCGCGTTCGTTTTCGATGATATAAAGGTCGTGTTTTCTTACGATTTTAGCAAAGTAATTTTCGGCAGCGTGGTAAGGGAAACCAATCATCGGAACACGTTCTTTCAAACCTACATCACGGCTTGTAATAGTGAGTTCCATTTCGTTCCCGAGCATTACGGCGTTATCGCCTAAAACTTCGTAGAAATCGCCTAAACGATAAGCCACGATTGAAGTAGGGTGTTCCGACTGGTATGCGATATATTTTTGATATATAGGATTACCTTTTGATTGTTCGACAGGGCGGATGGCCGTTTGTCTTTGTTCTTCTTCGGCAACCTGTCGTAGTGCGTCAAGTTTTTCTTCTTCGGTAAATTCTTCATCGTCTGTGTCTGTTTCGGCAGTTAAAGTATCCGTTTTGGTATCTTTAACTTCGGTATCTTCGATTTTATCGAAAATAGAAAATTGTAAATTCTGCGGTTTCGGCGGTTGCGGTTTTACCATTGCAGGTTTTGGTGTAGCAACCTTTTTCGGCGCGGGTTTATATTCTTCACCGTCTATGGTGTAAAGCGTGCCTTCGATTGAATCTTCTTCAAAAAAGTGAATTGCCCAGCCGTAAACCGTATCGTCGTCAACGCACGTTTCTTGCTCGCCTTTTTCTGCAAATTGCCGCGATTCTTTACCGGCGTATCTCATAAAGTCCGCAAGCGTTTTCTTGTTTAACAAAGGGTGTCCGTCTTTCTCAAACGGCGTGCCGTTATTTATCTTGTCGGCAAGGGTTTCGCTTACGTTTTCTTGCAAATATCTAAGGACTTTTTCTTGTTGCCGATTTGTAGCAGTCAAATTGAGTTTAATCATTGTTTTTACACTCCTTTTCGAGTATTTCTAATATTTGTTTTTCTTCATATTCGACCGAGCAAAGCCAGATAATCGTTGCAAGCGTTTCAAGGCTTGCTCCTTGTCGCTTTTTCTCAAATAATTTTTCGTATTGCGAGCAATCGCCGCTTGTATACCATTGATACTTGTTGCATAGGCGATATAGGGTTTCTGTTGAAATTTTCATTTTTTATGCTCCTTAAAACGGTAAATCTTCGAGTAAATCGGCAGCAGTGCTTTCCAAATCTTCAAGCGTCGTATAATTGTTGAACCCGCCGCGGTAATCCGTTTCGTTTTTTGCCGTGCGGATAAGTATGCGGTTATACCATTCGTTGGAAAAATATCTGACGTCGGAAATAGAAATGTAAACGCATTTGTTTTCCGCGCTTTTTATGAAAGCCGAAAAGCAGTAGTGGTTTTTACCGACGTTTACAAGTTGCCAATGGTTTTGTTTGCATATAGAACGAAGGTAATTGAGATATTTGGTTTGAAACGATTTATAGTCATCGCCTGTGTAACAACCCGAAGAAAATTCATAACCTACATATTTTTTCAAGTCTTTGATGTTAGCCATAATGATTAACTCCTTAAAATAATTTAGAAATTTTGATGTGTTTATACTGCAAGCCGTTATCCCGTCTGAATTTGCTTACAGCCTGTTTTAATGTGTAAAACACATAAGATTGCGAAACGTGAGTTTCTTTGTCGTAATAGTCAAATACGAGCGTTCCGAAGTGATTGTAATGGTAGAAGATGTATCTCATTTTTCAACTTTCCTGTAAACATCGTCAACATAGAACTGACAAACAAACCAATTAAAAAGGGCGTGACATTTCACACCCTTATAATCGACTATGTAATCATTGTTTCCGACTTCTTCCAAGACGGTTATTTCCGCCATTTCGCCGTTAAGCGAATGTATATGTGCCATTGTTTTGTATTCTTTCATATCAATACCACTCCAAATAATAAATTTCCGCGTTTGAATCATTTTCTAAAATTTTCTTTGCTTTCTTAAATGATTTGATAACGTCTTGCCAATCGCTTAGTTCGTATTCATCCTTGAACGATTTTCTTTCAATTATCTCTTTTGCGTAGTCGATAATTTCAAGAACTTTGTTGTAGGATACTTCTTTGTCTTCAAGGTTGAAATCATCATATATTTCAAGAACTTGTCTGAGATAATCCGAAACGGCATACGCTTTACGCCAGTATCCGATTTCGGTAGTTCCTCTGTCGGCAGGTGCAAGGGGGAATAATCCACCGCAAGCTCCGCGAGAAGATTTGTGCTTTATTGAGTTTGTTTTTGCTCTTAAATATTGATCTAATCCCATAATAAGTAACTCCTTTGTGTTTTTTTATGCAATTCTTTTAATGCCGCCGCCGAACGAGCGAATACCGATTGTGCCGAACTCTGAGCAAAAGTCATCAGATTTGTTCCAGACATAGGCATAGGCGTAAAACATATTGCCTTGAGGATAAAGCATTTCATCCCATTCTTCTTCGTAGTCGGGAATAAATAAAAAGTCGTAACACTCACCAAATTCGGTGTATTCGTGTGTTACGGCATATACAAGCACATTGTGTTTTTCTTCAAATTCTTTGATTTTAGCCATCAATTCAGGTTCTTGATAAGCCCAAAATCCGCCAAAGTTTTCGTAGAAACAAACGCTGTTTTTGTCTTTGAAACCTTTAATATAGGGTTTGTAAATGTCTAACTTATTCATAAGTTCGATTGCTTTTTGTTTTTTGTTTTCGATTGTAATATTCATAGTTTTTTAACTCCTTATTGTATTTCGATTAAGCCGTCGCTGTATTCTTGCAAGTATTCTTCGCCACAGTATCTACCGTAGCGTTCAAGGTCGATAAAATCCTTTATTTCTTCGGGTATATCGTAGCAGTAGTTGGCAAGCATTTCGTCGCCGTATTCTTCCCAGTCGTAACCTTGCCATAAGTTAATATTGTCATCCCAATGTTCGCCACGGGAATTGACTTTTTCTTCAAAATCATCGTAGCAACGGACTTCAAGGAATGCACAAAACACTTTATATTTGTAATCGTCATCTAAAACGCCCGATTCTTTTAACGTGTTGAATAACGTTTCGGGGTTGACGTAATCCCAATTCACCGAACGGTCTTCGATACCTTCGACGTCCTGTATAAACAGTTCTTCGTCTATGCCGTCAAGTTCAAAGCCTTCTTTCTTAAGTTCTTCTACGATTTCGTCCCAATCGGAATAATCCGAAAGGTTAAGCCATTTCGAGCCTAAAGCTCTTTCGTTGCATTCGTTGTACGAACCCCAAGATCCGATAACAATACTGATATTTCCTGACATTTTAGTTTTCCTCCGTAAATTCGTCTATGTAAATTTTTGTGTATGAACAACCGTATTCAAAGTAACGGCGATTAGCATCGAACAGCAGGTCAAAGGTTTTAACGCTTATTCTTCCGGTGTCGCTTACGGCAACCGTTACTTCACGTTTCTCGTCGTCGATTTCGATTAAATCGAATGTTATGAAATTTTCACCGTTAAAATAATCAAATTCGGGCATTTTAATTTTCCTCCACGATTTTGTACCAAACCGAGTATTCGGCTTCAATATCTCTTCCGTCGTATTCGTAATACATTGTTACGTAACCTTTGAACTCATTTTCTTTTCCGATTATAGGGTGACAATGCTGTTCAACTTCTTCAAAGGCTTTCGTATAACGCTTGCCTGTTTTTGAAACGCACTTACATAGCAACGTTCCTTCTTCGTTAAGAAATCCGAAACCAGATAATTTTTCGTTAGGATTTCTAACTTTTTTGATTGAGAAAACTACTTTTTTCATTTTGGATTACCTCCATTTTTTTATTTTTTTTGCCTTCTGGCAGGGGCAAAGGAGCATAAGTCGAAACGCAGTTATAATGAAAATTTCATTGCAATGGAGAAAATCAACAGCCAAAGGATTTGAGTGAAAAATACTATCGTAAAATAAAAAGAGCCAAACTCTTTATCGAGTCTGACTCCGTTATTCAATATTAAAATTTTAAGTAGTATTTTTCCGTGCAGTTGATTTTCTCGCTGACTTATGCTACAACAGCCACGACAGAAGACAATAAAATATGGAGTATCGATGTTAATTCTGTCATGTAATTTGTATTCATTGCTTTTTCTTCTAAAAAATGATATAATAAATCAAAAATACATCTAACATAAATGTTTGATGAGGGAGTTGTTATGGAAGGATATGAAAAACATTCATTCAGAATCAAAGAAGATTCTGAATATCAAAAGTACCTTAAAGACGAATTAGACGACTATTCTAAGTGGGTTGCCGTAAACTATAATGAGTATACGGGCGATGTAGAACAAATTGCCGAATATATTAATGGGGCAGTGGCTTCATATTACAAATCTGATTTTATATCAGCAATACATACTATCAAAAAAATCATTGACGGGGATAAACTTTTATTATGTGAAACAAAAATGGGCGGAGTAGATTGCAATGATATTTTGTTTAAGGCAAGGGTGGCAGAGTCTACGGAAAATATAAAACACGAAGATATGCTCCATATTCCTTTTGATCGTAGAAATATTGTATCGTCTCAAAGGTTTAGCTTGAGCGGTACACCTTGTATTTATT
This sequence comes from uncultured Clostridia bacterium, assembly GCA_934247225.1. Lineage (GTDB taxonomy): Bacteria > Bacillota > Clostridia > Christensenellales > Borkfalkiaceae > UBA10281. The sequence continues at coordinate 131,817 of CAKQJE010000004.1, read as the reverse complement.
TGGCAAAGTCTTCTTACACTTGTTGGTTGGAATTGAATAGACCTGAAGAGAACAAATTTTTTGTTTCGGCATTTAAGTTGAAAGGGACAAAGAGATTTTTAGATTTGACATGCCTAACATGGGAAAAATTGGAGGATGGAATAGGGGGTGAAAATGATATAAAGTCAAAACTTTGTACATTTCCTTTAATAATTGCGACATCTTTTTTAGTTGATGAAAATACTGGAAGAGCATTTCATTCGGAATATATTATTTCTGAATTACTTATGAATGTAATTGCTGTATCTGATAAATATGATGGGGTTGCTTATTTCTCAAAAAAATTTTCGGATAAGAAAAAGTACTATCCTATTAATATTTGTTTTGCACTATTGGCAAAATTCAATGGTGAGAAATATACAAGTGATATAGAGGACTTTAAGTGGACGAACCCTATGTCTTTAAGAGAGTACTCAATGATTAATTGGACCGCCAGAATTAAGAAGTTAGTTCTTAACTGTGGGGGTTCAGAAGATGAAGAGGATATAGTGAAAAATCCGCCGTTCACTTTGATTGGCGAGGATGTTGCCTACAGTGATACACTTATGCATGATTTTGACAAATGGATAATTGAAAAAAACGGATTATTATTAAATTAAAAAAATCAAGGCAAATAATAAATGATTTTTGTTGCATTTTTACATTCGCATTGATTTATATGTGTTCTAACGAGGTTAAGCAAAGGTGCAAACATTGATTTGCATGATTACAAAGCTTAGTCGATGGAAAGAAGAAAAAGAATGGCGCATTTTTCTTTTTAATCTTGATGAGAAAAATAAAATATTTGCGGATATTGTGTCCGGTCTTATTTTAGATGAAAGAATAATGAACTCGGAAAACGGAATTAAATTGTTAAATTTAGCAAAAGAAAAGAATTGGAGCGTTACAATCAGAAAAAGAACACGAATCGGAACGGAACATTTATATGCAAAATATAGTACATAAGTATCTTATTCTTTCCAAAACGCTTGCAAAAAATCTTCTTGTACGATACTATAAATAAAGGATGTGTGAGCGAAAATTTGTGTATTACGGATTGTTTCGTTAAGTATGTACGAGAGTTCAAATCTGTCCTTCAAAATAGAAAATGTATCTATTTTGAGCGGGTTTGCCATAATAGCCGCTCAAAAAAGATGCGCGGCGCAAAAAGCCCGATTTTATCGGGCTTTTTTGCTACAAAAAACACGAAAATTCAAAGGGTATTTTCATAGATGCCTTTCAGTTTTGTACTGATCTGAACTCTCGTGTTCTTACATTACATAAAAATTCAGGCGTATAGCGTTAAAAACTATACGTCTTTTTTTATGCCAAAAATCAGGAGAATAGAAGTATGGATTTAACAGAAAAATTGAACCTTGTGGGGTATGCTGAAGACGAGAGCAAGCAGCTTAAAAGCATTGATGAAGTGGCTGATTTTATTTGCAAGAACGGAAAGCACGGCGACGTTACTATAACGAATAACGGAGAGCCGTTCATAACGACAATCGGGATATATCTCGATATGGTTGCAGATATAAGATACCGCGCGCAGTTAATGCCGATTTTGACGAAAAAGCAAAAACAAATTTTTTCCGAGAACAGATAGATATGAAAGAAACGGATTTAGACAATGTAAAGGCGATGGCGAAAATTTTTTTAGAGATTAAAATCGGTGAAACTGAAATGTCACCCGCCATCGTACAGCATCCGTTCGCGAATTCGGGTTTTTATCCGTGCAGATCGGATTACGGCAGCTTTCGAATAATCGATATTACAACGCCGCAAGGTTTTGATGAATGGAAGAAGATATCAAAAGCAGAAGAAAAGTTAACGGACTGTTATTTAATTTTTACAAATTAAACGCTTCAGTGTAGGGGCGTTTTTTTATATAATATATCAAATTCGTCAAGCTGTTTTTCATCGATTCTTTGTTTCCGAACTATCGGGAATATCTACGCAAAAGATAGAATTTTAGTGCTTTTGCCTTTAAGAGATGTTACAACTTTTTTTCTTTTGTGATTATTCTCGGCGGAGATCGATTTTTTACTTTCTGTATTGCCCCGGCGTTACTCCGAATTTATTTTTAAACACTATATTAAATTGCGCCAGGTTGGAGTATCCTACGGCGTTGGCGATCGCTATTGTGCTAAGATCTGTGTTGTCAAGCAGGTTCTGTGCGTACAGTAATCTGTTGGCAAGCAAGTAGTCGTGCGGCGTCGAGCCGAAGTTTTGTTTAAACAGTCGACTTAGTTGCATGCGAGAGTAGTTCAGTCTGTGGCAAAGGTCTGCTACTGTATAGGTAAAAAAATCTTCGTTACGTTTCATTTCGTTGAGGTTTTGTATCCATGCAGGCTCGTTGTCGTTGTCTTCGGTTTGTGATCTAATGATAATAAATTGTAAAAAACTCATTATCTGCGAGACGATTATGTCGTTAGACTGCTCGTATTGCTCCGGCGGAATAAGGTTTAACGTGTGTAAAGTGCTGTTGACCGTCGAAAAAATTTCGGAGGGTAAAGTATACATTCGGTTGTTGTTATATAATTTGTTCACGGTATGAGCAGACAGAGGGGCAAGCAACTGTAGTATTGTAGGAAGTGCAACGGTGAAATTGACATAGCGAACGTATTTGTCGTTGCTCGTCAGGTTGTGCACGTCCTTTGTCGTGCAGTAAAACATCGTGCCGGGTGTGCAGGCAAATATTTTGCCGTTGATATGGTTATAGATTGTGCCTTTCATTACCACGGAAAACTCCCAATAGTCCTCGTGACTGTGTATGGGACGGAAGACAGTCTGGTTGATTAAAAACTGCGTTGTCACGTTGCTTTTGTCGAGCAGAAGAGCGTTTACGTTTTCTTTAAAATATTTTTTTTCCATATTCCGTTTTATGAAGTGCTTTTTTATCGTTGTGCTGCGTTTGTTACATTGAGAATACATTACAATTATGCCATCAAAAATCTGTAAAGTCAACTGTTTTAAGAAAAATAAGTTACAAAACCATATGAATATGGGACAAAACAATATTGAATTGCATAGCGGTAAATAGTATAATGTTTTTGAAAAAAGCGTGGCGTATGCAGTAAGTGCATTGTCATTTTTTGTGACGATTATCTGTATATCCTTATAATTATGAAAACTCAACTTTTGCAAATCAACAATTTTCAATCCAAAATTGCTTATATTAGAAAGATAAAAATTTTGCACAAATTTGGCATATGTGGATACAGTGAATATCCGAAAAATGCTGCCGCGCATCGTGAAGTGCGGAGTAAAGTCTATGCTTTACTAAAAAAGGAATTAAGAAATTAAATATGGCTATGGAAAAAATGATTATGAAAACTCAACTTTTACAAATCAACGATTTCCAATATATTGCCGCAAGCAAGGATTTTAACACTCGGCAAAAACACGTCAACGCGCCTTTGTTCCGCAAGCAGTTCCGGTGCGACGATGTTCCAAAACAAGCATTGTTGCGTATCGCGTGCGTGGGATTCTATCGGCTGTTTGTTAACGACGAAGAAGTTACAAAGGGGTACCTTGCTCCGTACATAAGCAACTGCAACGACACGGTTTATTATGACGAATACGATATAACTCCATTATTACTTGCCGATGCCGATAATGTGGTGTGTGTGATACTGGGCAACGGTTTTGCCAATGCTATCGATTTTGACATATGGCAGTTCGAGTCCTCGCCTTTCCGTCGCGCTCCGTGTTTTGCGCTTACGCTGACGTACAACGGCAAGCAGTCGTTGCAAACCGATATGTCGTTTGAAGTATACGACTCGGCAATCACGTTTGACGACATACGCGCAGGCGAACGATACGACGCGCGTTTGCGCCGCACCGAGTTGTTTGCTCCATCGAGCAAGGCATTGCCGGGTTGCAAAAAACCTATTATCGTTGAAACTCCGCACGGCGAACTCCGCAAGTGCAATGTCGAGCCGATACGTGAACAACGACGGTTTTTGGCTCAAAGAGTAATCTCGTCGGGTGACGGCTACATCTACGACTTCGGCGAGAACAATGCCGGAGTGGTGTGCTTGCGTGTGAATGGCGAGAGCGGACAAAAAATCACGTTCGACTTCGGCGAAGTGGTAATTGACGGCAAACTCAACAAAGATAACATTGTGTGTGATTTTGTTTGCGACGACTACAAATGGGATTATGTCCAACACGACGAATACATTTGTGCCGCCGGTTGGCAAACGTGGACTCCGTCTTTTACTTACCACGGATTCCGTTACGTTTATGTTACCGGTTTGACATCGGAACAAGTTACTGTCGACGCACTGCAATGCATCGTATTGCATAGCGATGTCAAACAAAGGGGACGCTTTTGTTGCGACAATCAAACGCTCAACCGTATATACGACGTTACTTTACGCAGCGACCTGTCTAATTTGTTTTATATACCGACAGACTGCCCGCAAAGAGAAAAGAATGGTTGGACTGCCGACGCGGCGCTGTCTGCCGAGCAGTTTCTGTATAACTTCGACTGCGGAAAAACGCTCGCGGAATGGCTTGTAAACGTTTGCAAGGCGCAACGATCCGACGGCATGATGCCCGGTATTGTTCCTACTTGCGGTTGGGGATATAATTGGGGCAACGGACCGGCATGGGACTGCGTGATTACGGAAATTCCATACCAACTGTATCGCTTTTACGGCGATACGGCGGCTATTGAGAATGCTTTGCCGACAATACTGCGTTACTTCGACTTTATCTCTACCGTTACAAACGCCGACGGACTTGTCGATTTCGGCTTGGGCGATTGGTGTGAAGCGGGGACTGAGCAAAGCCAGGATTATTCCACGCCGGTGCAATACACAAACGCGCTTACGTTGCTCGACATGGCAAACAAAACGTTATATATGATTGGCGTTTTGCAAGGCGATTACGCTATGCAAACGACAACGATGCAGGCGACTAAACAACGTTTGACGCAGGCATTCCGCAATAACTATGTCGAGGACGGGCGCGTTACGGTGCAAACGCAAACGGCACTCGCCATGGCAATTACAAGCGATGCGTTGACCGCAGACGAAAAGAAGCAGGCGCATATCGACCTGACAGGATTGCTGAAGGCGCGCAATAATCGCTTTCAAGTGGGAGTTATCGGCGCAAAACATCTGTTTGATGCATTGACAACGTTCGGGGATACGGACGTTGCGGTTCAATCGATTGTCGGTCCCGACTATCCGTCATACGGATACATGCTTGCCAACGGCGCAACCACGTTGTGGGAGTCGTTCTACAAACTGCGTGCCGACGGCACGATGTGGCGCAGCAACGGGCAAAAGGTAGATTCGCTCAACCATCACTTTTGGGGCAGCGTGGTAAGTTGGTTTTATCGGGTTATTGGCGGACTTGACGTTTGTTCGGCAGACGAAGTACTCGTCACCGTACCAAAAACGCAACTTGTAACCCGTGCGGAGACGTCTTACGTATACGGAGACAAACGCATAACCGTCGCTTGGCAACGCAACGAAGCGAATGGCACGCTGACGATAAACAACGTTGGCTTTGTCGGAAAAATAAGGGTACCTGAGGGAGAAATCCCTTTACAACAAGGCTGCAACGAAGTAGCCTTCCAAATAAATAAAAATTAGGAGTGAACATTATGAAAAAAATCAGAATTTTTTCGTTAGCAATGGTCTTACTGCTGGCATTTGCTTCATTTGCGGCGTGCGGTCCGGTCGCTGATCCCGATAACGGATCGGAAGTCGACGAAACAAAAACCCAACTGTATGTATATGTGGCCCAATGGGGCTTCGGCACCGAGTGGTTTAAGCAGGCTAAAACCGAATACGAGGAACTCAACAAAGACCGCGTATTCGAAAAAGACAAAAAAGGTATACAAATCATACCGCAATATCGTCAGAGCAACCTGTCGGTTTCGGAAATCCGCGGAGATAAAATCAACGAAGTGTTTTTCCTCGAAGCCGTTCCGTATTACAGCTACTATACAGAAAAACTGTTTACCGACATCACAAGTTACATCACGGGCGATAACCCGTACGAAAAAGGCGCGTCCATCGAAAGCAAGATGACCGCTCAACAAAAAGACGGCTTGAAGATCGACGGCAAATACTATGCCGTGCCGGGCTATTCGGGAAGTTACGGTCTTATCTATAATGCCGAGTTGTTTGACCAATACAAATGGTATTTCAATGCCGCAGGAGAAATGATTTGCGAACAACGCGTCACAGACAAAACTAAAGGAGCGGGTCCCAACGGTAATATCGGCGACTATGACGACGGTTTGCCGCAAACTTATGAACAATTCTTTAAGTTGTGCGATAAGATCGCCGCATATCAGGACTTTACGCCTGTCAGTTGGCCGGGTACTTATGCCGCGCAACACCTGGAAGGTTTGCTCGAAACGCTTGTAGCAGACTACGAAGGCGCAGAAAATATCTCTCGTCGTATCAATTTCAGCGGCAGTGAGAAACTTGCCGCATTTGACGCCGACGGCAAAGTCAGTATCGATGACGACGGAAAAGTCGTACTTGATTCTACGGCAACGACTATAGACAACAACAACGGTTACGATGTGTTCCGTCAGGCAGGTATATATTACGGATTGAGTTTTATCGAAAAGTTGATAAAGACAAGCAAGTATCATAACGAAAAAACGGCTTTCGGCACGTATAGTCAACGCGACGCGCAGGATGATTTTATCTATGCGGGCCAGGACGGCAAGGGAAGAATGATTCCCGCAATGATTGTAGACGGCGACTGGTGGCAAAGCGAAGCAAGCGACACGTTTGAAGATACCAAGAAGTACGGCACTAAGTACGAGCGCAATTTCAAGTACATGCCGCTGCCAAAGGCAACGTCGGAACAAATCGGCGAAAATGCCTGCAATATCGACTTTGATTTCGCTTATTCATTTGTCAGTGCAAACACCGCAAAAGACAAGGTATCAATTGCGGCGGACTTTATTCAATTTTTGCATACCAACGAACAAATGGTGAAATTTACTAAAATTACGAATACTATCAAGGCGCTCAATTACACAATGGACGACGATGACCTGGCGGAACTTACGCCGTATGGCAAATCGCTGTTCCAATACAAAAAGAGCGGAAAATCAGACACGATAATTCTTACGGGTTCCAATGCTAAATTCCTGAGTTATTTCGGTAAAATCAAGAAGCCTTATTCGGCGTCTTACACCGTCAACAACAAAACGTTGACATACTCTCCGGTACAAGCCTTCCACGAGATACCCGACAATGCCAACGCAAAAAATTATTTCGAAAATATGTATGCCGAGTGGAAAAAAATCTGGGAATAACAATTCGCACAGACGAAGGATAAAACTATGCCAAACAAATCAAAAAGCAAAATAGGGCAAACGGGCAATAAATGGGTATACGCATTGCTAATGGCGTTTCCCCTATTGCACTTTTGTGTGTTCTACGTGTATGTCAACGCAAACTCCATTGCAATGGCGTTTCAAAACGTTGACCCCGTAACAGGCGAAAGAGAATTGGTGTTTTCCAATTTTGCCGAGCAGTTTAAGTTTCTTGCCACGGGACCTGCGTTAAATATGTTGCGCGTGTCGTTGTTGGGCTACGTAGTCCACCTGGTGGTCGGATTGACCACGGGGTTATTGTTTGCATACTACGTGTACAAAAAGCGCGTAATGTCAAGCACGTTCCGCGTGCTGATGTTTTTGCCGTCCATTATACCGGCCATTGTTTTTGTGACAATCTACCGCTACTTTGCCGACAACGCTTTTCCCGAGATAATTGCCGGGTTGTTTAATCTGAAGGATGTTCCGCAAGGTTTGTTTTCAAACAAGGATACCAGGCTTATCGTCATTTTATTCTACGACATATTCGTAGCTTTCGGTACGTCGGTACTTATGTATACTAACAAAATGGACTCCATCGAACCGTCGCTGACAGAAGCGGCAAGAATCGACGGTGCAACGCCGTTTAAGGAGTTCTGGTATGTCGTATTACCGATGACGTTTTCTACGATCAGCGTATTTTTGGTCACGGGTGTGGCAAGCATATTTATGAATCAGATGTTCCTGTTTTCATTTTATGGTTGGGCGCCCCCTGCGGATCTTGACACCTTCGGGTATTATTTCTTTCGTAAAACAAGCGAGGCAACGACCTACAACGATAAACAGGCATTGTGCGCTCTGTCGGCGTTGGGCCTTATTTTCAGTGCGATGGCAATACCTCTCACTTTCGGCGTAAGATATTTGCTCAACAGATACGGACCTAAGGAGGACTGACAATGATAGTAAAATCCGGTGCGAAACGCAGCAGAACAAGTCCGTTCTTTGTCGTCCTGTTCGTTTTGTTAACAATCTACTCGCTGATACTTGTCGGCTTGCTCGTGTGGGCGATGATTTCATCATTCAAAACGCCGCGCGACTTCCAGACCAACCCTGTAGGTCTTCCTGAAAAAATAGTCAACAACTTTGCCGAGGCAATCAAATTGTACAAGATTCAGGTCGGCGGCATCAAGGGGCAGCCGCTGTACGCTATGTTTCCGCAGATGCTGTACAACTCTGTCATGTATTCGGTAGGGTGTGCGCTCATTAACACGGCGGTAACATGTGTAACGGCGTACTGTTGCGCTCGCTACAAGTATAACTTGTCCAGAATTGTGTATGTGGTGGTGCTTGTCACAATGACAATACCGATTGTCGGCTCGCTCCCTTCGCAGATACAGGTTGCTCAGGGGTTGCATATTTACAACACGATTTGGGGTATGTGGTTGCAAAGCGCGTCTTTTCTGGGGCTTTATTTTCTTGTGTTTTACGAGACTTTTGCTTCGTTGCCGAATTCTTTTTTCGAGGCGGCAAAACTCGACGGAGCAGGGGACCTGTCTCTATTGTTCCGTATAGCGTTGCCCCTTGCAGGGAATGTTTTTTTGACGATATTCCTGCTTAACTTCATCACTTACTGGAACGACTATCAAACGCCGTTGCTGTTCTTGAAGTCTATGCCGGTACTGTCGTACGGTTTGTATCTCATTACGCAGTCCAATGCCTATGTGCCGATGATTATGTCTGCGGCAACAGTGGTGTTGGTGCCTGTAATTGTAATCTTTATATTTGCCAACAAAAAGTTGATGGGTAATCTGACCGTCGGAGGAGTAAAGGGCTGATACCGACAACATGGCAAATGCTCGCAACGGAGATTTACTCCGCAGGCGACTTCGGCTACGACAAAATGTAGCAATTTATTCGGAGGGAATATGAAATTTACTACAACAAAAGCCAAGACAATCGTAATTGTGCTTGCGTCGCTGTTGCTGTTTTGTACCATAGCTGCGGTACTGCCCGTTATGGCAGACGCGGTTACGCCCAAGTACAATTGGACGGGCGAAACGGTTGCGGACAAGTATTCGTACGGACAAACGTTTGCCGTACCCGAAAGACGGCTTGACGGCGTACAAGCCGACGTGTCCCACACATTAGTGTTTCCCGACGGCACTTCGTCCTATGCCGGCGAAGTCTTGTTGAAACTCAGCGGCAAGTATAAACTAACCTACACGGCAAGCGCAGGCGGCAAGGTTTACAGCGAAACGCACGAATTTTCCGTCGATCATGTAACCTATTCGGTTAAAGACAAAAACTCTTCCGCCGTATATAAAACGCCCGACAATGTACGAGATAAGAATATTAAAGGTGTGGTTGTTTCGCTTGCGCAAAAGGATGAATTTGTGGTCAATCAAGCCATTCCCGTAAGTAATCTTACCGCAGACAACTACTTTGTGGAAGGATTCATCATTAATCAGACGGTCGGTGCCGGCGCATTCACGCGGTTTATCGTTACGTTGACCGACTTCGAAAACCCCGATGTTTATATCAAAATCATTGTCAACGAGCGTACTTCTCAAGACGAGAAGGGCGTTGCCTTTGCTGCGGCTTGCGGTAACGGGCAAAAACCCGTAGGTTTGGAGAATTATGTTCCCGGTACGCTGGATAACATTACCACCGTACACAAAAACGATGGGTTTGGGCAGTGGATCAATATGCCGTTACGCGGACAGAATACAATCGTCGGTTCGGGGAGGTATACCTACGATATTTATAACGACGACTACCCGTTCCGTTTCAGTTATGATCCGACAACGCAGCAGATTTGGCATGCAACCAACTTCAATGTTCCCGCCGACAAAAACTACAGCGATCCCAACCCGCATAAGGACAAGGTTCGTATAGACAGCACGAATTTTAAAAAGATTGTTACCGACCTTGACGACTCTCGCTATTACGAGTCGCTGTGGAGCGGATTCAAAAGCGGGTATGTCAAATTGTCGATTACTGCGGAAAACTACACATCCACCCATGCACAATTTTGCATTACCAAGGTTGCCGGTGTGAATTTGTCAAACGACGGATTTGAAGTGACGGAACAACCGACGATCACCGTCGACACCGATTATGATGTGATGCCCGAAGCCGTTGTAGGGAAGAGTTATCCCGTACCGACTGCCACGGCGCACGATCTTTACAGCGACGATGTTGAGGTGAACGTTAACGTATGGTACAACTATGCAAGCAACGATAGGATATCGGTAAGTTTTGTTGACGGCAAGTTTATCGCTAAATACGCGGGTTACTATGCGATCGTCTACACGTCAACCAATCGTAGCGGTATTACGGCGCAAAAAGTGCTGTGGGTACATGCCAAGACCGAGCCGAACCCGATAACAATCGATCTGTCGACCGACAGAATAACTTCGTGCAAGGCGGGCGAATTTATCCAATATGCTGCGGCTACGATAAGCGGCGGCAACGGTAACGTGAGTTTGTCGGTATACGCCAAGAACGGTGACACGATATTGCGTACAGACGGAGGTTTTCGTCCCGAAAAGACAGGTACGTGGCAAATTGTGTACACGGCTGTCGACTACGTTGGCAACAGCAAAATCGTCGGTTACGATGTTACGGTAACGGCAAATGAGCTTCCGGTTTTAGTGGACAATATTACATTGCCACGGATGTTTATTTCCGAAGCGTCTTTCATTTTGCCTCAAGTGTACGCCAATAAATACGATCGGGACGGAGTGCACAAACTTCTTTGCACCGTGCGTGTGGAGTATGACGGCAAGACGGAAACGTACGACAGCGGCGAAAGTTTCATACCGAATGTCGCAACCAACGGCGAAACAATCAAGGTGACGTACCTCTGCGAAGGAATCGAATTGTTCAGTAAACAGGTACCGTGCGTTGTAATATACGAGAAAGGCTATCTTAAATATGAAAACTATTTTGTGGCGACGAACGCCACGGGAGACAAGTCCTCTGATAACGGTTATGTTCTGACGGCTGCAACCGATGGTGTAATGAGCGTAACCTACGCAAACGCCATTGTCGCCGAGCAGTCAAACTTCGTGTTCCGTTGTTTTGGCGGCATAGGTAACTATACGCAAGCGGTGGTCACCCTTACCGATGCGGCAAACGCCGATAATGCCGTGCAGGCGGTGTTCAGACAAGTGGACGGCAAAGTATGGTTTTTTGCGGGCGGTAAGTCCTACCGCACCGATTACAGTTTTGTCGGTAAAGCGTTTGATATTTCTCTCGGTTTCGAGAACGGCGCGTTTGTCTACGACGGTGCGGCGTTTGCACCCGTCGAGACGGTAATCGGAGATAAGTTTACCGGGTTCGGCTCGGATAAGGTGTATCTGTCTGTTGAACTGACAGATGCCAAGGCTGGTAATAAATTTTCCGTCAAGTCGATTCGTAAATATAAGTTTGAAGGGCAGGACGAGGATCTTGTTCGCCCGTATATAGTTATAAACGGCGAAGTTGCCTCTATCGGAAAACTCGGCGATGTTATTCACATGCCGTCGATAAGCGTCGGCGATGTGATTTGTCCCAATGTCAGTGTACTTATGCAAGTGTTTGCTCCGGACGGAACTTTTGTCAAGGATGTCAACGGTGTTGAACTGAACGGTTGCAACGCAGGCGTTGAGTATGACTTTGTTGTGAAACAGTCGGGCGCTTACAAGGTACAGTACATCGTCAAAGAGGCGGAATTGTTTCTATACGTTGAGCCGTTTGACAACGAATGGTCGTACGAAATTGCCGTGTACGACTCTGTCGAGCCGACAATTACCGTTACTTCTTCCGTGACTGCCACCGTCGAATCAGGAGAAAAGGTGCTTGTACCGAAGTTTACCGTGACCGACGACTTTACGGCAACCGATGATTTGGTGGTGTTCGTGTATCTTACAACCCCCACCGGGCAAAAACAACTTGTCAATAAAGAAGCCGTGGTGTGTAGTCAAAAGGGCATTTACAGTTTTACAATTACAGCAATTGACGAGGCCGGCAACATCGGAACGAAAATAATTTATTTCAGGGTGGTGTAACGCATGAAAAAAAGATTATTGCAAGTAATTGCTTTTGTATGTGTGACGGTTACGTCGTTTTTACTGTGCTCATGCGGCAAAAAACCCGATTCGGGCAATAACGTCGATGCTGAAAACATACGTGCCGAACATAAGGTAACCAACAGCTTGCACAAGGGTGTTGAAGACATTCCCGATACAGGTAAGCCGTTTATTGTGGACGGCGCGTCGGAGTATAAGATTGTGGCAAGCAATTACGGCAGCCATAAAAATGCCGTTGCAAAAGCTGCGGGATTCATTTCTTCTCACATCAACAGCGCAACAGGCGTTGCGTTGGAAGTAATTGACGGCGACAGTGATATTGAATGGAGTAGCTCCGCTAAATTGGTCGTTGTAGGCAGCGAAAAACTGCAACAAGCGGCAGGCTTTCGCAAAACGACCGATGATATCGGGTTGACGGGGTATCAGATACAAACCGTCGGCAACAGCGTGTTTGTCTGGGCTGACGGCGACAACGGTTACAATCTTGCCGCTCTTGCGTTGCTACGCGTATTGGTTGGTTACGACTGTCTGGATCTTGACACTTATATTTACACCAAAGATGGTTCTTACCTGCCTGAGATGGATATCGTCGAACGTCCGGACTTCGACTATCGCGTAGACCAGACGTTATACACTGTGGCTGCGCCCAGAGCCTACTCTATGGGGTTCAATCAGGGTGAACCGTATATGACTGCCGACCCGTGTCATACCACGTTTTACTTCTTGCCGCCCAAAGTTTACGAAAGCGAAAACAAGGATTGGTTCAGTAATCAGCGTTGCAACTTCGTGGACGACCAGGATAACTACCTTGTGCATGCCGCGCAACTGTGCTACACGGCGCACGGCAAACCCGAGGAACTCAAAAAGATGCAGGAGTTGATCGCCGATCATATAATGTATCTTACTCTCGAAAAGTATCCCGACAGAAACCTTGTCACCGTCGGACAACAGGACGAAGATGTCGTGTGCAATTGTGACAGTTGCACGGCTGTTGTGGATAAGTATGGATCAATTGCCGCGGCTATAATTCCGTTTATCAACGGCATCGATGACATTGTTCAGTCAAGATTGAAAGCGTATGCCGAAGAACACAACCAACCTGTTAAGGAAACAAACATTTTGTTTCTTTCTTATCAATCCACGAGATTTGCGCCGAAGTTCGACGACAGTCTTAAATTTAACGACCACGTAGGCGTGCTGATTTGCAGTAGTAAAACACGCTACTCCTACACATTTTGGGATGATATCAACGTTGTCGATAAAGAACAAACGGAAAATTGGCAACCCTTCGGGAATGTGTACTATTTCTATTACGAAATCAACAGTAACAACTACTTTGTGCCGTGCAATACTTTCCGTGCTTGCGTGGAGAACTATCGATTTGCCAAGATTAACAACGGCAGATTAATGACAAGTATGGGTAACTGGAAAACGCCGTATACCTCAAGTTTTACGGCATTCAAGAGTTACTTGAACAGCAGACTGTGGTTCAACGTTAACTATGATTATGTAGACCTTGAAAAGACTTTTTTTGACAATTATTACGGCGACGGCGGCGTATATATGAAGAAATTTTTCGACGAAATGACGTCATACATGGACTACATGCGTGACAGCGGCAACGCCGACTTCAACGGCGTCGTAGTCAACGAGTTTACCTACACTGCAAAGTACTGGCCGATAAAAATGCTCCAACGTTGGAATAACTACTGCGATCTGGCACTTAAAGAAATCGAAAAGACCAAGGCTCTTAACGACGGTACCTATGAAGCATTGCACGATCGCATATTGCTGGAAACGCTTTTTCCTCGGTATATTATTTGCAAGTATCATGCGGCGAAGTTTTCCGAGACGGAAATTGCATCTATGCGCAAGGCGTTCTATGAAGATACGCAGTATTTTAATCTGACGCATGAAAGCCAATACGAAACCTTCGAATCGTTGTGGAAAGGATGGGGGTTAAAATGAAAAATAATTTACGCAAATTTGCGTTGGCGGCATTGTTTGTGTGCCTGATTTGCTCGCTTGCTCTTGTAGCTTGCAAGAAAAATCCGGACGCGTCGACCGATAATTCGAGCAAACCGCCGATTGAAGAAGTAAAGGTGGTGCTCAGCGACAGCGTATTGACGATGGACATCAACGATACGGCAACGCTGACGGTGAGAGCGGGCGGCAGTGAAAATCTGAAGTGGAAAAGCAGTAATACCGCTGTAGCAACGGTTGACGATAACGGTACTGTCGCGGCAATTGCCGAAGGCACTGCCGAGATCGAAGTAACCACGGTAAACGGAAAGGCAACCTGCACAGTATTGGTTGTCAACAGTTACGTTGCGCCGGTGCTTACCGTCAGTACCGATGAGGTAACTTTAACCATCGGCGACGACTACTTGTTGCTTCCAAAACTTATCTACAAAGGGCATGATTTTACAGCCGAAGCGCAATTCGGTTGTACCGTTGCCGATGGTGAAAAAGACAGTATCGTAACGGTTGTAAAAAATGCCGACGGTTTTTTGTTTACGGCACAGACATATGGCGCGACGAAATACGTTGTACACGTTGAGTATGCGGGTGTAGCGTTGAGTGCAGTCGTAAACGTGTCGGTGATTGATGACGGTATAGTGTTTGACGTAGTGAATATTGCGCCGACGACCGATGGTTATTGTGCGCAACTCAGTACTTACGCAATCGGCGATTACGTGACGGCAATTACCCCCGTGGTAAACGTTATTGAAAAAGGACAAACAACAAACAATGCGGTAATATCATACACGACGGATAATGAACGGGTTGCTACTGTAGTCGACGGAAAAATTGTAGCTGTGGACGCCGGAACGACAAAGGTGCGCGGCACATATAAGGAAAGCGGTTTTATCATAAACGTAACCGTTGACAAGCCTGTTTTAGAGGCTGTCGCAACAAACGGTGTCGTTGAGGTCGGCAGGCTTGCCGACGTTGCTTTCGACATTCGTCTTGAGGGTAGTTTGGTTTCGGCGACGATCGGTAACGCACAAGTCGGAAAGTCTATTACCGACGGTATGCTTACGCTTGATCGCGAAAAACTGGAGGCGATGCCCGTTGCAAACTACGGCGAACACGTAGCGTTATTCATTGAGACTAACATTGTCAAATACAGTACGGAAATCGAGTTATACACTCTTGTAGTCAAAAACAAACAGGACTATATGAGTATCGGCTCGCTTTCCAAGGCGGCGTGCAAGAATAACGACAAGTTGTTTGGCGGTTACTTTGTGTTCGCTGATAATATTACCGTTAACGGCGGTATGTCGGAGTTTATCGATCGTACCAAAACGGATTTCAAAGGCAACGGCAGTCAGGGATTTTGCGGTATCATAGACGGCAGAGGTTACGTTATCAGCGGACTTACAAAAACAACGGACAACGGTAACGCTTTCATCTCCGTTATGCACACTGACGGCGTGTTGAAAAATCTTGGATTTATACATGCCGAATTTGAAACAGACAGCGGTTCTTTTCTTGTTCATACCGGCGCAGGCACTGTGGAAAACGTATATGTGCAGTATGATAAAATCAGCGGCGGAAGTCCCGAAGGTTATAGTGGAACGATCTTCAACGCAAATCTTTCGTTGAACAAAATGGTTGTCGACGTTACTAATGCGCAAATAAGCGGAAACGGAAGTAATTTTGCGCTTATGACCGCCAATCGCGACGCCAATCTTAAGAACTTTATTTGTTTGTTCGGAAACAACTACACATTGCAGGACGTTATAGACGGCAACGTGACGGTTGAAAACGGTCAGGACTTTACGAATTCCGACTACAAGAATGCTTTTGACAAAAAAGTTTTCTTCGGTTTTGCGGCGTTGCAACAAAGCGAGTTTTTCACAAGTATGTCTGAATGGAACGGTAATTTGTGGCACATTGACGTTGACGGAGGCAAAATCGGTTTCGGCGTAAAAGAATATGTCGAGCCGGAATTCAGGCATGAAACAATCAATGTGCAGAAAAGCGACCGCGTTCGTGCGGAACTCGATATAAATAACAACGGTACGCTGAACAACGTTAAGATTATCGACATCGATATTGCAGACCTCATCGATACGAGTGATTACACGCTGGTGTCCGTCAACGGCAACGGCGCGGCGAGTAACAATATTACCGCAGATCTGTTCGGCTATCTTTACGGTAATCAAACAGTACAGATAGTAGTCGACGCGGAGTATGCAAGGTACACAATCAATTTGCCTATGCTGCTTGTCAGCAAGGTTATCAGAACTGTGGACGACTATGCCGCGTGGGTTAAGATTGCTATAGCGTGCGAAAACAACGGCAAAACGGAGGGCAGTCACAATTACGGCGGATATTTCGAACTGGGCAACGACATTAAGAGTGAAAGCGGAAGTATTCCGATGGCTTACGCAGATCAGGACGCATGGGACGGCGCGGGCGGTTTCAGCGGTACGTTTGACGGTTGCGGATACGTAATAGACGGGCTTGATGCAAGCGTTGCAAAAGATCACGCAACGTTTGTCGGTGAAATGAAAAAAGGCGCCGTACTGAAAAATATCGGCTTTACCAATGTGAAAATGAGCGGTATTACGTTGCTTACCCGTACTACAAACGGAACGATTTCGAATATTTACGTTCAATACAAAAAAATTGCCGTAACAAGCGGACAAACGTTACTTGCTCGTGACAATGCAATTGTATAAAATATATTTGTGGATGCGTCGGCTGCGGAAATCGTCGGCGGTAGCGCATACGCAATACTCGGCAGCAGACACGCGGATGAAAAGAAATACTCTATTTACGGTATTGTGCCGCAAGGTTATGTAAGCTACGTCGATCGCGGTACAAGCGGTTGCGGACACGGATTTGCAAGCACGGAAACATTGAAATCCGATGGCGCCGCCTGGAGTGCGGTGCGAGCATTTGAAACGGCTTGTAACTATTGGCACATAGACACCGAAACGGGCGAAGTGACGTTTGGTAAGTAAATGTATTAAATCGTGCAAATTAAGTCGTACCGTTTAATTCATTTTATATGTTAACAATACGATTGGTTGTACGGTATCAAACAAATAAATTACGGCCTTTTAAGAGGTGAAGTATGATTACTTCGGTAAAAAAAGAAGGTTACGACATTATTGTAGTAGGCGGCGGTATTGCGGGCTGTTGCGCCGCGCTTGCCGCCGCAAGAGAAAACAAAAGCGTATTGCTTGTGGAAAAACACATCAATCTCGGCGGACTTGCAACGATTGGGCTTATCAGTTGGTTCGAGCCGTTGTGCGACGGCGAAGGCCGAAAAATGATGGGCGGCATGGCGGAAGAAATGATACGTCTTGCCGTCGGTTGCGGCTACGACAACTTACCCGAAATCTGGGGCGGTACAAGCGGAAACGAACAATCAAGCGACAGATATTCCACTCACTTTTCGCCGACGTTTTTCTCGCTGGCGCTCGATGATATACTGCGTAAGAACGGCGTTACGATATTGTACGACGCGCTTGCAACCTATCCGGAAGTCGACAATAACGTGATTGTCGGCATAACTGTGGAAAACATCGACGGGCGGTTATTATATCCGTGCAAGGCGGTAATCGATTGTACAGGCGATGCGGCTGTCGCAAGTCGTGCCGGCGTGCCGACAAGGACGTACGACAATACGCAAACATACGTTGTGCACGACACAAATCGCCGGCACGCGGCGGAGTTTGTTGACAGCGGCAACATGACGAAGTTGCGCCACTGGCAGTGGTTTAAGCCTGGGGTGGAAACAATCGGAGAAGTGACGTCTGCCATTGAAAACGACTACTTGCGTCGAAGCAAGCAAATGACCTTGGCTTACTACGTCGGCACCGATAAGAACGAGCGCGAAATATTGGCTCTTCCGGAGTTACCTCAAATACGGCTTCTTCGCGCTATTGTCGGAGCGGAAACTTTCCTCGGTCGTGTGGAGGACATAGATAAACACGTGGCAAATTCCATCGGCAGCACCGGTGATTTTGCCCATTGCGACTATCGCTTTGACGTGCCGTACGGTTGTTTATATAATACCGATTTTCCTAATTTGCTGTGTGCCGGACGTATTGTCAGTGCCGACGGAAACGGTGCGCATGTGTTGCGTGTCGTGCCGTGCTGTTGCCTGACGGGACAGGCGGCAGGTATTGCGGCGGCTGTGGCTATCGAGCAAAATAAGTCGGTCGCCGGCGTATACGACCTGGTAAAACCGCGCCTTGCGTCAAGCGGGGTTGCGTTTGAAATCAAGTAAAACATAATTAAGAGAAAAAAGCAAAATCACGATTAAAAATCGGCGGTTTGTGCGCAAAACGGTAGACTGTATGATAGAAAATGCAAAGTGGATTGCCGCGACGGAAGCGGAACAGGCACCCTGCATCGAAAAAAAGTTTTCGGTGGGTAAGGTGCGGTCGGCAATATTGGATATTACTGGATTAGGGTATTTCTACGCCGAAATTAACGGAAAGAAAGTTACCGACGACTTATTTAACTCCGTTTTTTCCGACTACCGCGCACGCTCGCTTAACAATTTGCTATATCCGATTGCGGACAAAATGACGCATCGCGTGTATTTTTGTCGCTACGACATCGCAGAAATGCTTAAGAGTGGTGATAACGTGCTGTCGATTTATCTGGGCAACGGTTGGTACCGTCAGACAAAGCGTACAGCCGAAGGCCATCTGGAATTCGGAAACAAACTTATTGCCAGGTTCAGTTTGCGCTATGTTGACGATCAAGGTTGCGAACATGAAATACTGTCTGACGGTACAGAGGTCTGGCGACAAACGGAAATTACGGACAACAATATTTTTTACGGCGAAACGCAGGACTTACGGGTACTCGTAAAGACGCCGAAGTACGGCGATGTAACCGTCGAAGACGATTTTGAAACGATATTTACCCTTCAAACTTGTCCTGCCGAACGAGTGATACGCACGATTGTACCAAGACTTGTTAAACGAAACGGCAACAAACGTGTGTACGATGCGGGCGAGACTGTCAGCGGTAGGGTATGTTTGCGTGCGTATGGTAACAGCGGCGATGTTGTTATGGTAAACCACAGCGAGTGCATTGCCAAGGACGGTACGCTCGACGTCAACTCGTCCGGCGGAGATATCTTAAACGACCGTGGTGAAAAGCAACTTCAATTGACGAAATATGTGCTTGACGGAACGAATCGTGAACTTTACCCTAAGTTTTGTAAGCAAGCGTTCAGATATTTCGAGGTGGAAGGTAAAGCCGAAGTCGTGAGCGTGGAAGTGATACATGCCTGCTTGTCGGAGCGCACTACATTCGCGTGTAGCAACAGCGTTCTCAATTGGTTGTATACCGCATACAAACGCACGCAACTAATCAATATGCACGACGGTTTCCCGTCGGACTGTCCGCACAGGGAGCGGCTCGGTTATACCGGAGACGGGCAAATAACGGCGTCTGCGGCAATGACGATGTTTGATTGCGAGTCTTTTTACCGCAAATGGATACGAGACATCTGTGATTGTCAGAATATCGATAACGGTCACATACAACACACCGCGCCATTTTATGGCGGCGGCGGAGGACCTGTCGGATGGGGCGGCGCAGTGGTTCAAGTGCCATACGCATTTTATATGCACTACGGTGATAAATCGTTAGTGCAAGAAGTGTTGCCACACATTACCGAATGGGTGGATTACATTATATCGCGTACGGACAACGGACTTGTTTGCCGTGAGGAAAACGGCGGGTGGTGTCTTGGCGATTGGGCAACGTCGGATGTGGTTATACCGCAGGAGTTTGTAAACACTACGTTGTTTGTGTACATGCTTGAAAAAGCCGCTTTTCTTGCAGAACAAGTCGGAAATTTCGACTTGGTAAACAAGTTCGTCGAGCTATGTAAACAATATCGGAAATCGGTAACGAAGGCGTTTTTTGATGAAAAAACAGGCAGTTTTGCGGGCGGTGTACAAGGTGCGGACGCCTTTGCGTTGGCGGCAGGCTTGGGTGACGGACGCACGCTTGATAACCTTGTTGCAAAGTATACCGTAAACCGTCGTTTCGATACCGGTTTTATAGGCACGTATGTGCTTGTGGAACAACTGCTTGCGCACGACAAAGTCGACGTTGCGTTCGATTTGTTGTCGGCAACCGTGAAAGGATCATTCGGTTACCTGAAACGACTCGGCGAAACGACTATTTGGGAATATCTCGACACAAAGTGGTGTTCCCATGCGCACCCGATGTTCGGTGCGGTTGCGGAGTTTTTGCCTAAGGTGTTATTGGGTTTGCCCGATAAAGAACGTACAAACGAAGTTGTATTACGACCGCGCTTTCCGCGCAAGTTGAGTTACGCCGAGGGCAGTGCGTTGTACGACGGAAAGCCTGTCGAAGTGCGGTGGAGGAAGACGAATAACACAATACGTTACAGAGTTTTCGTTGCGAACGGACTTAATGTAAGTGTAATCTGCAACGGCAAAACTACCGTATTAAGCGAAGGGAAAAACGAACTGACGATACAATTATTGGATGACGAAAATGAGTAAAATAAAACTTGTAAATAAAATTATTGACATAGATAATTCAAGAATTATCTACAATAAACCGCTTGACGACTCATGGCAAGACGATTGGCAGGTAATGGCAGGCGAGTGGAGCGTGCAAGACGGTTGTCTTGTGGGAGTGGAGCGCGGAAATAAAGGCGGCGTGCTGTTTTTTAAACAACGTTTTGACGGTATCAATGTGATGTTGACTTGCAAAATCAGTACTATTTTGCCTGCCACGCGTGACGTAAACGGCATTTTCTGCGCCGAATGGGACGATAAAACCGACTATCTCGGCGATTACTATGTGTGCGGACTGAACGGTTGGTACGACGACAAGTCGGGTATTGAAGGATACAAGGCAGGCTTGGGCGACTTCTGCGGAATGTCTGAAACCGCTTATAAATATAAGGCCGGAGAGGAAATCGAATTTACTTTCGGCTCGATTAACGGACATTGCTTCATGCTTGTAGACGGCAAACTTGTTGCCGAGCATCTTGACGGCATACTAAAACTTAACAAGGGACATATCGGCTTTTCCCCATACTGCACAATGCTCAGAATTCGTGACATCGTGATTCGTGAAATCAGTTATGTTAACAATCAACAGCACTACGATCCCGAGTTCTGACACGAATGATATCGGGCTTTTATCAAATGAAATACCTATTAAAAAACAATCGCGACGGTGCTGCCTCCGTATACAGAACGACGGTGGAGGTGTCGCAGGACGAACGAAACATATATTTTAACTTTGTGGCGGAACATAGTAATTATTACTGCCCATACCACAACTACAACGATATACACTCTTGCGGTGACGCTGTAGAAATTCTTATCGGTATTGATCCTGCGCGTAAAACATATTACGAGTTGGAAGTAAATCCCGACAATTCCAAAATGCTTGCAAAAATGACGGTGACGGAACTTGACGGAGACGGCGCGGCAAAGTTGAATATAGAATTTGTCGACAAAAAGGACTGTTTTTTTACTTCAAGCACTACCAAAACGTCCGGCGGTTACATTGTTTGCATTGTTATAGACAAGGTTAGGCTAAACATGCCCGTCGAACAAATCTACTTTAATGCCTATCGTTTGGAAACCGACGGGGGCGAGATGGAAAAGCACCTGTTTGCACTAAACCCGACAATGTGCGGCAAGTTTCACGTGCCGACCCGTTACGTGATGTTACGTGACTACTTATCGCCTGGAAAATAAAAAAATAACGACCATGAAAAAAATTGTATATTTACCGCTTGACGAACGTCCATGCAACAATACTTTTTGTCAATTTCTCGCACAGAATAACAACGAAATAAATCTGGTTTGTCCACCGTTGTCGATTCTCGGACTTAAAAAGAAGCCCGCAGACTATCAAAAAATTGCAGCGTTTTTGACCGAACAATGCGCCGATGCCGACTACCTGATACTTGCCGTAGATATGTTGTTGTTCGGCGGTCTGGTACCGTCAAGACTGCATCATATGGACGTAGAAGAAGTTTCGTCGCGCATCGAAGTAATCAAAACAATCAAGCGCAACAATCCCAAACTGAATATCTTTGTCTTTTCTCTTGTAATGCGTTGCCCGACATACTCCTCTTCCGACGAAGAACCGGACTATTACGCACAATACGGTGAGCGAATCTTCAAGTACGGCGTCAACGAGCATAAGTATCTGGACGGCTTGATCGACAAACAAGAGTATTTGTCGCAGAAAGCCTTGTTAAACGTACCACAATCAGTAATTGAAGATTACACTAACAGACGTAGTGTAAACATCGAGGTGCTTACCGAAGTGCTTAAACTTGTCGGCGAGGTAATAAACGAGTTTGTCATTTTGCAGGACGATTCTAACCCATACGGCTACACTGCGCTTGACCAACGCATTGTAAAAAAATGTCTTAGAGACAACAATATCGATATTGACATTTATCCCGGTTCGGACGAGGGCGGATTGACGTTGCTTGCCAGAGTGCTGACAAGAATAAAAGGTTACTCACCCAAGATTTGTCCCGTCTATCCCAGACCGGAGTGCAGGGACGTTGTTCCGCTGTTCGAGGACAGGGCGGTGTACAAGAGTATAACCGCACAGATAGAAAGCGCAGGGTGCACGGTTTCCGAAGAAACCGACGCCGACATTTATCTGTTTTGCAATTTGCCGGTTGGACAAATGCTGGACTTTTGCGGTTTGTATATCGGCAAGACAAACGGCGTTGACAGTGTTGCCAACAAGCAATACGTCGATCGCAACTTGCCCAAGTTTGTTTCAAAACTTGCCGAACTTCATGCAAAAGGCAAGGCCGTTGCCGTTGCCGACATAGCGTATGCCAACGGAGGCGATGCTGAAATTGCCCGAATGGTTTCCGAGTCGGTAGGACTGCTTAACATCGCAGGTTACGCAGGGTGGAACACTTCGTCCAATACGTTGGGTACGGTTATTTGTCAGGCAGTGTTTTACAACTTTTTCAAAAACACGCCTACGCACAGACGTTTTACTGCCGAGCGTGTGTACGAGGATATTGCCTATTGCTCTCACGTCAGAGGCAGCGTTACCGCAAACGAGTTGCCGAAACTCGGTTACAACTACTTCGATGTCGGCGAACAACGCGGCAAAGTTTCCGACGTGGTGGCTCGTCAATTGGATAAATTTGTCGGAGATAACTTCCCCGAAATTTATACCGAGTACAAAATTTCCGACTGCTATATGCCTTGGAGCAGAATGTTTGAAGTAGGCCTTACGGTGGAAGAAAAAAAGTGATGCAGGATATAAAAAAATTACAACGGTACAAAAATTTTATCATCGGGCATTGCTTGACGACGCTATGCCGTTTGGGAAAATCCGACCTGAACGACGCTGATCTGTCGCAACTGATGTAAAAATTTTATACGGAGATAAAAATGACGGAATTGAGATTAAACAAAGAATGGACGATAGATTACGACGGCAAGCAATTGCCTGCCGTTGTGCCGGGAGACGTTACTCTGGACTTATGGCACAACAACATAATAGACAATCCGTATTTCGGGATGAATCACAAACAGTTGCATTGGATAATAAATCGCGACTTCGTTTACGAAACACGCTTCGACGTTCCCGACGAGATGTTTGCCGAACAGGAAATCTTACTGGAATTTGACGGCATAGACACATATGCCGACATATATCTCAACGGCAAACAACTGGGGCATACTCAAAACATGTTTTTGAAGTACACCTACTCTGTAAGGGATATTGTCAAAAAAAGCGGCAACCTGCTTATTGTAAAAATGTTGTCGACGGGCAGGGTGATGGACAGCATCGACACTCGGGGCTATCACGGCGTGTTTAACGTCAAACGTTTGTTTATGCGCAAGGCACAGTGTCACTTCGGTTGGGACTGGGCGCCCGATATGCCGGGGTACGGTATCTGCGGTGATGTGAGGTTGGTCGGATGTGCGAAAAACCGTATCAGCGATGTTCATTATCGCGCATTTAACAACGGAAAATTGAGCATATTTACGGATCTTAATTACACCGTTCGCGAACATATGACCGAAGACAACCAGCTAAGACAGTGTTCCCCGGAGTGCATAAACGACGCGCTTCGTTATATAGTGGCGAAACGTCCCGACGAGCCGATTTCGGATAACAACTGTATCGTTTTCGAAACCAAAGTTTCGGGTGAAAAGAATTTTGCAAACTTTACTATCGAAAATCCTGCGCTGTGGTGGCCAAACGGTTACGGCAAACAGCCATTATACGAGTACAAGGTGCAACTTGTGCGTAACGGCAAGGTTGCGGATGAGCGAGAGGGAAAGTTTGCTTTCCGAGAGATATCTTTGTGTCAACAACCGTACGATCAAACGCGTATGCAGTACCAACTGCAAATCAACGGCAAAAACGTGTTTGTCAAGGGGAGTAACTGGGTGCCTGCCGAGTGTTTTATAGGCAGTATTACTACGGAAAAATATCAACGATTGATCGGGCAAGCCGCCAAGGCTAACTTCAATATGCTGCGTGTGTGGGGTGGCGGACTGTACGAAAAGGACGTTTTTTACGATATTTGCGATCGTAACGGTGTCATGGTGTGGCAGGATTTTATGTTTGCCTGCTCCGATATACCCGAAGACGACGCAGAGTTTGTTGATGCTTGCCAGAAGGAGATTACCTATCAGGTTTGCAGACTGCGCAACCATCCGTCACTGGTATATTGGTGCGGAGGCAATGAAAAAACCGGATCCTACGGGTTGAAAATCACAAAGGGAGACTACTTTGTTGACGTTATTCTGCGCGGTACGGTAGATAATTATGACGGTACGCGTCCTTATGCACGTCAAAGTCCTTGTTCGCTTACCGACGTCGGCAACGACAGAACTTCGGGCGAGTCGCATGCGGGCAGTTACGAAAGCAGTCTTATCTCCGGGGTTCTTAACTATCGCAACAAAGTCAGCGAGTCGGGCGTCATGTTTGTATCGGAATGCGCCAATATGGGGCCGGGAACGTTAGAGATATACAAACGGATGTTTCCCGAGGATAAACTGTGGCCGATGAACGAGTATTGGAGAGACCGCCTGATGGAAAATCCATATTCGGAATTCAAGGTGCCGTTTTGCGAGAGGCAAATATTGTATGCCGACACGCTGTATGGCAAGAGCGACACATTGCGACAATTTGTGGCAAAGGGCATGACGAGCCACGCCGAATCAATGCGCGCCGAAATAGAGTTTGCTCGTGCAAACCCTGCATGCGGCGGTTTTATGAACTGGATGTACAGCGATATCTGGCCGTCGGCAACGTGGGCGGTAGTGGATTATTATTGCGAGCCGAAGCAAGCCTACTATCAAATGAAACGCAGTTATGCTCCGATTGTCGTCACATATGTTCAAAACGAAGATAAACGGTTGCAACTGGTTTTACTGAATGACGATTTGCGTGAGGTTACGGTAGACGTAACATACGGAATGCGGACGCTTGACGGCAAAACCGTGTGGAAACACACAGTAACGCTTACGTCTGCAGGCTACAGTGCCGTTGATATTGAAGACAAATATAACGCGCCCGACAGTTATTTGTTTGCCGAGTACGACATGGATGGCGTAAAACACGTTACGGTGTTCTCATACGATATGTGGCACGCGTGTCGTTTTGCAAGCGATTATACTTATAGTGTGGAGAAATTGTCCGACTGTTATGCCGTCACCATTGCGGCAAAACAATTTGCGAAGGGCGTAATTGTGCGTATGAAAGACAATTACAGGTTTACATATTCGGATAATTACGTGGATTTACAGGCAGGAGAACAAACCACCTTGTACATCTACGGAGCAACAGACAAAGATATTGAAACGATCGAAGTAACGGATTTTGCGAAGGAGACTGCATGAAAAGGTTAATCGGCAAAAGTCTCGGCAATGTGGTTTTTACCGAACAAAACGGTAATTTGTACGGTAATTTAACGAACTATGGCGTAAACGCGTCATATTTGATAAAACCTGTGGACTTTTTCGGTCCGGCGAAAGCAATACTTATGGACTTGGACGGAACCACTCTTACAAGCGAGGACTTTTGGGTGTTTGTAATAGAGCAGACAATGCAAAAACTGCTCGGCGACGGCAAGTTTTCGCTTGAGGAATCCGATATACCGTTTGTTTCGGGTTTTACAACGGTTGATCATCTAAATTATTGTCTTAACAAATATATGCCAGACAAGGATATAAATTCAGCGGTAGAGTGCTATCACAATATAGCAGAGTTTCAACTAAAAGAAATAATGCAAGGCAGGGGGCATGTCGACGCATTTAAGCCTGCCGATGGGCTGAAAGATTTTCTGACGGAAGTAAAAAAACGAAATATAAAAATAGGTCTGGCGACAAGCGGTCTGGACTATAAAGCCATTCCCGAAATCGTTGCGGCGTTTCGTACACTTAATATGGGCGACCCGAGAAATTACTATGACGCAATCATTACCGGAGGACGCCGCAAAGATGTCGGCGACTACGGCACTTTGGGCGAAGTTGCTTCAAAACCGCATCCGTGGATTTATACAGAACTGGCATATTTGGGATTAAAAGTAACCGATCCGACAACTGTCATCGGTATCGAAGACAGTGCTGCCGGCGTGTTGTCGTTGCGGTTTTCGGGCTTTCCCGTCGTTGGGCTTAACGGCGGAAATATAACGCAAAGCGGGTTGGATTGCTTGTGTTGCAAAAAAGTAAATAAACTTGAAGAAATTTTGCAAATAATTTAATGATCCTTTATAAATTTTGATTTTTTATGATAAATAAGTAAGGATATAAAGGAAACTACGCATTGCAGAGCACCTGATAATGCGAAAAAAATAACTGGAGGAAATGATATGAAAAAGATTCTCAGTGTGTTGACTGTCTTCTTTGCATTGGCGGCTGTGTGTGCCACGTTTGCCGCATGCGAGATAGATGAGCCAAAAACACAATTGGAAACTCCTACCATTGCTTCGCAGGTCTACACGGGCAGTAAATTGACCGCGGTAGTACCGCAAAACGATGGTTACGAGATTGTTTCCAACGAAGGCGGTACGGATGTAGGAGAATACGACGTTGTGCTGAAACTGTCCGATGAAACAAATTACGAATGGGCAGCGCCTGACAGCGATGATGCAACCAAGGTTACTTTGAAGTTCGCTATTGCCAAGGCGCCTAACCAAATCACGGCTTTGTCGTTGGAAGGTTGGACATACGGCGAAGAACCCAAAATGCCCGTTGCAACGGCACTGTTCGGCACGCCGACGTTCGCTTATGGCGCGACTGCCGACGGAACGTTTGTCGAAACCGTTCCGACAGCGGCAGGTAGTTACTTTGTCAAAGCAAAAGTTGTCGCAACGGCGAACTACGACGGCGCGGAAAAGACGGCGGAGTTTAAGATCGCTCGTGCAAAAGCCGTACTTACAACTAAACCGACGGCTGTTGCAAACCTTGTTTACACAGGCGATGCGCTTAATCTGATTACGGCAGGCGTGGTTGACGGCGGTACAATGCAGTATAAACTCGGAGTCGACGGCGTTTGGTCGTCTGAAATACCCACGGCGACAAACGCAGGCAAATACACCGTGTACTACAAAGTTCTCGGCGACGACAGCCACAGCGACTTAATCGACGACGAAACGCAACAACTTACCGTAACCATTGCAAAAGCCGACGCGCAAGTAATCGCTCCCACGGCAAAGACCGGGTTGACATACAACGGCAAATCGCAGGAACTTGTCGTTGCCGGCAGTGCGATCGGCGCGACAATCAAATATAAACTCGGTGACGGCGATTGGACGACAGACATCCCCATGGCAATCAACGCGGGCGAGTATACGGTTAGTTACAAAGCAGTAGCCGCTGCCAACTACAATGTTGTCGAAGCGGAAAACCAAATTACAATTACAATCGCCCAAATTGCCGACAGCATCGACTTTTCTCTTGACAGCGTAACCGTACGCTGCGGAGATTCTGTTCCCGAACTTACGGCAACTTCTGCAAGCGGCACGGCGGTAACGTTTACTTACTCCGACAACGGTAACGATTACTATACAAAAGAACAACTCGCAGACTTCGCCTTTATCTATGGTACAACCTATTATGTCAAGGCTGCGGTTGCCGATAGCGCCAATTACACGGGTGCGGAAAAAGTTTTAACGATAACTCCGCAACACAACATTTCGATAAGCGAAAGCGACGGTTTGCAAACGGCGGCTTGCAAATGCGGGAAAAAGGACGTTACCGGTACTCTCGGCACCAAACAAACGATTGATTTTGCGGCGACCGTGGACAACGGACAGGGAAAAGCGACCGACGGTAAACTCGATCTGACAACCATAGGTTACAACGGAAATGCGGAAGTAACGCTCGCCGTCGGCGAAACGACTTACCGCGCAGCGGCTCAAAACGGCGTTATCACTCTTGCCGACGTTTTGCCGCTCGGTATATACGGAGAAAAGGCGTTTGGCATAAGAGTAACAGACCAAAACGAAACATACAACGTTACAATAAACGCTCTTGTCGTTACAATGACGATCACAACTGCCGACCAATATGCAAATTGGATTACCATAGCCAAGTCTTGCGAACAAAGCGCAACTTTGTGGGGCGGATATTTCCGTTTGGGCGCAAACATTACGGCAACGTCAATGGTTATGTTTAATCGCGGTGCGACCGACGGAAGCGAAGGCTTTAAAGGCGTGTTCGACGGTTGCGGTTACGTTGTCGACGGGCTTAACAGAAGCAGTTGGGACTATAACGCGTTTGTTACCACGATGACCGAGACCGGAGTGCTTAAAAATATTGCGTTCACTAACGTCAAAATCACTGGCGAGGGTAACTTCCTTACGTCCGGAGGTAAAGGCACGATCGAAAACGTATACGTGCAGTATAAGGAAATTTCAGCGGGTAGCCAAAATAACGGAACCATTGCCAATTTCAGAGCCGGTTGTGCTATGCGTAACGTATTTGTTGACGCAAGTAAAGCAACTATCGTCGGAAGCGGTTCAACGTTCAGAATTTTGACGGCTGGCACGGAGAGAGGATTTGGCGGAGTGTTCGGCGTATGTCCGAGCAAAAATTACAACCCCGAGCAATCTATCGGCGACAGAGGTAACAACTATGAGGCTATTGCATACTTTGCAAACTTTGACGAACTTAAAGCCAACGAAACAACGCAAGAGGTATTGGCAGTCTGGAATAACAACGGCTTCTGGGTCGTTAACGACGGCATACCCGCACCTGAAAAATATGTCGTAAACAGTATTGACCTCGGAGCAAAGGATATCGACCTCGATATACTCGTAGACAACGACATCGTTAAACTTAACGACAACGCCTTGGAAATCGATTGTACGGCAGTAGGCTTTACGTTCGGAAACGTCGCTTCTGTTACAATGGAAGGCAATGCGCTCGATGCAAGCGGGTTTACCTTTGCAAACGGCAAACTGATTGTCGCTCGTTCGGCGTTCGGCTACAATTACGGTGCAAGAATGATTGTCGTGACAGACGATGACGGCAAAACGATTACTATTGCTGCAACGCTTGTAAGCAAAGTTCTGAAGAATGCCGCCGATTACGCAAACTGGATAAAGATTGCAAATGCGTGTGAAACCGAAAATCAAATTCTCGGCGGTTACTTTAAATTGGGAGCGAATATTACATCCGCAACTATGGTTACGTTTGAGCGTTGGGACGTTGATGGAGCGTATGGTTTCAAAGGCATATTCGATGGTTGCGGATATGCTATCGACGGGCTGACCGCTACGGGCAATGCGTTTATCAGTTGCATGACTAAAGACGGCGTATTGAGAAATATAGCGTTTACAAATGCAAAGATTGCCGGCGAAAGCAATTTCCTTTGTTCGGGCGGACTTGGCACGATAGAAAACGTATACGTGCAGTATGTATCTATTTCCGCAGGCAGCAACTATAACGGTACTATATATAATCACTGCAGATCCGAACAAAAAGGTGGCAAAATTACCAATGTGTTCGTAGACGCAAGTCAGGCTGTCATTTCGGGAACGGGCGCATCGTTCAGAATTCTTGGCGGCAGCAATACCGGTTATAACGGAATATTTGCGGTTTGTCCGAGCGAAAATTACAATGCCGAGCAATCTATCGACAGAGACAACTATTATCCGGCTATTGCATACTTTGCAAACTTTGACGAACTTAAAGCCAACGAAACAACGCAATCCGTAATCAAAGATTGGGATAGCGCATATTGGACAATCGTCGACGGAGTTCCCGTATTTCAAACGAAATAATTCAGGCAAGGGAAACAAAACTAAACATAAACAGTGAGCAATTATTTATTAACGTGCTCCATTTCTGTAGTTAACAGAGCAATAATACTGTTCGGGTTGTCGCAAGAAAACTGAGTTTTTCTTGCGACAGCCTTTATGCCAGACAAGAGTAATACGAACCTTGCCAAAACGCCGTTATTTCCGCGTTTTTTGGCAAATTCTCGCTTGAAGTACGGTAAGTACATCTGCGTTCGCCTTCGCCAAAATTCATCGAAAATAACGACGTTTTGGTTGATAGTCGAGAAGAACCCCTGCTAAACTCGATTTTCAGGCGTGCCTTACGCTTAATTCTTCGTTCTTTCCACGGCTTGTATTTGTATACTAACCCGCGGAAACGCCTTGCCTTAATCGCAAGGCGCACCTGAAAATTTGCGGTATCGATGACTTAATATATAGGGCAACCTTGAAGCCGTATTTTCTAATGATTTATGGCGAAGGAGACAGAAGTTGTATACAAATACTACGAGGGCGGATTTGCCGTAAAGCATAGAAAAGACGGCTTCAAGGCGAGTTTATCAGAGGTTCTTCTCGGCTACAAGTCTGGCGGCGAAATTTTAGGCTAAGACAAGGCACGCGAACTGGTTAATACTTGACGTATAAGCCGCGAGCGTAACGACGTATTAGTCAAAAATTTGCCGTCAAACCACGGTTCGTTTTATTCTTGTCTGGCATAGTTTAGATTTCTTCATAATTTTGTCCGACTTACCTCGCTGAATATAGAAATATACTGCATAGGAAACATAATAAAAATGCAATTCGATTTTAACAACCATCTTAACAACGAAGTTTTACAGCAAAACCGCCTGAAAGCAAGAAGTTACTTCATTCCTTACGAAAGCAAGGCGACAAATGCAGGCAATATTGCAGGCACGAAAAACACGACGAGATGTCATTCTCTTAATGGTAAGTGGAATTTTGCGTATTACGAAAATATCCGCGAAGCATTCGATACAGTCGAACAGACTTATACCGACGAAATAAGCGTTCCCGACGTCTGGCAATTTGCAGGGTACGAAAAGCCGTTTTATATCAACGTTGCTTATCCGTTCCCCGCAACGCCGCCTTACGTTCCCGATTGCGCTCCCGGTGCGGTTTATAAAAGGAAATTCAGTTATAAAAAAGCAAAAAATTTATCTCGTTCGATAATAACGTTTCAAGGCGTAAGCGCGGGGTTCGATTTGTTTATTAACGGCAAATATGTCGGATACAGTCAGGGAAGTCATTACCCGTCCGAGTTTGATATTACCGATTGTTTATCAGACGGCGAAAACGATATTAAGGTCATCGTGTATAAATGGACGACGGGCAGTTGGTTCGAGTGTCAGGATATGCTTCGTAACAACGGAATTTTCCGCGAGGTATATATTACCGACGTAATCGAAAACGGTATTTACGATGTTGCATGGACTTGTAAAAAGCACGGCAATGCTTACGATAGTAGAGTTGCCGTAGAAATGCAAACGGAAAAACCGAGCGAACTTTGCGTTACGTTGACCGATAAAGACGGCAGAGTTGTTTTTACCGATAGAAAACAAGTTAAAGGTGAAAGCACTATCGGGTTCTCCGTTGATAATCCGTCGGAATGGAACGCCGAAAATCCCGTTTTATACGATTTGAGTTTGTCGGTTTTCATGAACGGAAAAGAAGTTGAAAACGTAAGTATTCCGGTGGGCTTCCGTGCTTTCGAAATAGAAAACGGCGTATTTAATGTGAACGGCGTTCCCGTAAAATGTCACGGCGTAAATCATCATGATACAACGCCGGATAATGGGTGCGCTTTAACTACGGAGGATTACGAAAAAGACTTCCGTTTAATGAAAGAAGTGAATATCGACACGATAAGATTTTCGCATTATCCGCCGTGCCCTGCGGCGTTGGAACTTTGCGACAGAATGGGATTTTACGTTATCGACGAAGCCGACCTTGAAACGCACGGCGCGTTCTTTATGGATGAAACGCTGGACTATTTCAGTAAAACTTCTGATTATCTTGCGGAATATCTTGACAGAATCGAAAGGTTGTATGCCCGAGATAAATATCATGCATCGGTGATTTTGTGGAGTTTGGGTAACGAATCCGGTTTCGGCGAAAATCAAAAGAAAATGGCGGAACTGCTGAAATCTTACGATAATGATTTGCTCATTCATTATGAAGGCGCATGGAATTGGGATGGCGAAAACGGCTTTGACGTCGTTTCTATGATGTATCCTTCGTGCGAGAAAATGGTCGAAATGATGAACAATCGCCCGAACAAACCCTTCTTTTTGTGCGAATACGCACATTCTATGGGCGTTGGACCGGGCGGTTTGAAAGAATATTGGGCGACTATATACGAAAACGAACGCTCTATGGGCGGTTGTATATGGGAATGGTGCGACCACGCTTATTATGCCGAAAACAAGAAAGATTTTTATTTCGGCGGCGACGGCAACGAGTGGATTCACGACGGTAATTTTTGCGCCGACGGAATGTTGCGCGCCGACCGTGATTTGACTTCGGCTGCTTACGAAATCGCGAACGTATATCGTCCGTTCTATTCTAAGTTATGCGGCAACGAACTTTCGATAACAAGTCGGTTATCGTTTACGGGTTCGGAAAAATACGAAATAGAGTGCAAAGTGATTAAAGACGGCAAAACCGCAGAAGTTGCGCTCGATTACGATATAAAACCGCAAAAAACTCAAAAATTCAAGCTTTCGGAAAACCTTTGCGGCGAAAACGTTTTCGTCGAGTTGACTTATAAACGTAACGGCAAAATTTGCGGAAGCGAACAGCACGTTGTAAAAAGAACCTTACCCGTTATTTCGCAAAAGCAGGGCGGAGAAATAAAAGTAACCGAAAACGTGAAGTTTTATATTTTCGATTGCGGCAACGTAAAATATTATTTTTCCAAGCATACAGTCACGTTTGAAAAGATAGAAAAGGACGGTAAAAATTACCTGTCCGATAAAAAATCTTTGTTCTACAATCCGTATGCGGCAGTGAACTCGTTCGTGCCGAATATCTATCGCTATAAAATGGATAACGATATGTATATCAACGGAAAATGGCGTGAACACGGGTTCGATATGATGTGGAACAGGGTACTTTCGTATAGCGTCGAAAAAGTCGGTTGCGATTATAAAATTACGGTTAACAGTTTGTTCTCGCCGCCGAAACGCTCGAAAGAATTTACCAACAAATTCGTTTATACGATTTTTTCAAACGGAGATTTAGGCGTTGATTGCACGCTTATAAAAGAAAACGAGAATTTACCGTACTTGCCGAGATACGGTTTCCTGCTCAACCCGAACGAAAATTTATTCGATAAAGTCGAATGGGAAGGCTTTGGACCGAACGAAAATTACTGCGATTACAAAGAAGCCGCAATGGTGGGCGTTTATTCAAAAGATATTAAAGATATGTTTTACGAATACGTCAGCCCGCAGGAAAACGGCGAAAGGAGCGGAGTTTCGCATTTATCGCTTTTCGGTAAAAGCGGAGCAAAACTTTCGGTTTACGCAAAAGGTGATTTCTTCTCGTTCAAAGTGAACGATTTTATCGGCAAAGATTTGCAGTCAGTAAGGCATATTACCGATTTGAAGCGCGGTGAAACGCTTGAACTTGCAATCGACGGCTATTTTTCGGGCGTGGGCAGCAACAGCTGCGGTCCCGAATTGCCCGAAGATAAACGCATAACCGATAAGGTGTTACAATTCGGAGTTTATTTCCGTTTTGAATAAGTTGCACAACCTTTTTAAACTGAAATAATATGATAAAATTACAGCCGGTATTAAAAGATTATCTTTGGGGCGGAGAGAAATTAAAAACGCTTTTCGGCAGAGAAAAAGACGGAATCATTGCCGAAAGTTGGGAAATATCCGTACATAGAGACGGCGAAAGCACGATTTCGGGAACGGGTAAAACTTTTCCGAATATCTGAAAGAAAACAGAAACGCAGTTGACTTAAACGGTGGCGACTTTCCCGTGCTGATTAAGTATATCGACGCGGCGAAAAATCTTTCGGTGCAGGTCCACCCGAACGACGAATACGCGCAGAAATACGAACACGACAACGGCAAAACCGAAATGTGGTATATAATTTCGGCGGACGACGGCGCGGGGAAGAAATATAAATCGCTTGTAATGCTTACGCTCGGCATGGGCGTGGGCAGCGGAATTGTTTTCAACGGCAAATTGTTTGAAGGCAATCTCGGAGCGGGCGTTGAACTCGGACACGAAGTAATTAAAATCGGCGGCGAGAAATGCACTTGCGGAAGAAAGGGCTGTCTTGAAGCTACGCTTCGGCAACCGCTCTGATATGTCAGGCACAAAAGGCTATGGAAAACGATAAAGAAAGTTTTCTTTGGAAACTTACGGCCGGAAACAAAGAGGACGTAAACGGTAAGATCGTGTTCGATGCACTGCGTGCAGGCGATAAAACAGCGGAAAGAGTAGTGAAAAAAACACGGAATATCTTGCGGAGGGAGTAACGAACGTAATCAACGCATTCCATCCGCAAGCAATCGTATTATAATAGATAACAATTAGGCAAAATCAGATATAACAGAGCAAAACTTAATCATCATGTTTAAAAAATTGCTTGACAACGAATTCGTAAAGTGTTATCATAGATACACGGAAAGAACCTTAGGCAACTGAGGTCTGCAGGGAGTTCCATTTATGGGGCTCCCTAATTCTTTATAACGGAAAACGGGATGAAAGAATTTTTTACTTATGAACAGCAACTTGAAAAACTAAAAAATGACGGATTGATCATTGTTGATGAAGACGAAGCAATAGACTTTTTGAGGTTATCTACACTCTTATCATAAGCAATAAGACCGAATTTGACAAAATGAGAGATATCGCCCGTTCCAACGGTGATTACGCAAATACGGGAATACTCGACGGCTATTTCGTACTCGATAGCGATATCGCATACAATGGCGAATTTGAATCTCTTACCAACAGCGGAAAACTTTGGAGTATTAACGAAACTCTTAAAAAATCCGATTCTACCAGAAATTGGCAAAACTCGGCTCTTTACGGTTTTAAAGGTGTATTTGACGGTCGCGGATATAATGTCGACGGATTGACGATTCAAGATCTCGGAAACGAAAGCGGCGGCATAATAGGTTATATGAACGACGAAGGTGTTTTTAAAAACGTCTCGTTTACCAACGCTACGGTTTACGAAAACAGCGGATATGTTTGTTTTATGGGTGGCGGGGCGATACGAAAACTCATCGGCTTTTTACCGCCGAAAGGGTTTACGAAGACCTTTCTTATTGCGCGTATGTAAGAAAATATATATGGGATAACGAGCTTAAAATGCTTGATTGCACATATTACGATTCGAACGGTCAGAGGTGTGCCGTTTCGGAAAGAGCGGAACAGCTTTTAAATGAGTTTACAAGCCGCGAATTCCCCGAAATATACGAAAAATACAAAATAGCCGATTGTTATATGCCTTGGAGCAGATTGTTCGAAATAGGGCTTAAAATCGAAGAAAAATAAAAGAGAGAGAAAAAAATGAATATCGAAAAAATCAATGCATACAGAAAATTTTATCATGAAACGCTCTTAAACGACGTTATTCCGTTTTGGGAAAAATCCGACCTTATCGATAAGGAATACGGCGGTTTTATATCGAGCGTAGACAGAGAAGGGAAAAGCTATAACGACGACAAAAGCGTATGGTTTCAGGGCAGATGCCTTTGGACTTTCTCGAAACTTTGCAATGTTTACGGCAAAAAGCCCGAATGGGTAAAAGCGGCGAAAAGCGGCGCAGAGTTTATTAAAAAGCATTGTATAGATACCGACGGCAGAATGTTTTTCACCGTCACGAGAGACGGACAGCCTTTGAGAAAGCGCAGATATTTCTTTTCGGAAAGTTTCCTTGTTGTCGGCTTTGCCGAATATTATCAGGTTTCGGGCAACCCGAGCGACCTTGCTTTGGCTGAGAAATATTTCGATTTGATGTATAGGATATACAAAAATCCCGATTGCGATCCGTTTAAAATCACGCCGAAAGAAAACTCAGCCGTTCGTTCGCTTCATTCAAACGCTTATCCTATGGTTTTGGTAAGTTCGGCGCAGACGTTGCAGAGAATAAGCGGCAAACAGGAATATTACGAGAAAATAATACAGGAAATAATAAAAGATATGATAACTCTTCATTATAAAGAAGAGTATAAATGCGTGCTTGAAAACGTCTTCCCTGACGGGAGCATTCTCGATAACCCGACGGGCAGGACGATTAACCCCGGACATTGTATCGAGAACAGTTGGTTTTTGATGAATCACGCGGCAAAAACGGGCGATAAAACGCTTTTAAATCAAGCGCTTAACATTCTTAATTGGTCGCTCGATATAGGGTGGGACAAGGAATACGGCGGCGTTTTCTATTTCAGAGATTTGTATAATCGCCCGTGCGAACAATTGGAACACGATATGAAACTCTGGTGGGTTCACTGCGAGTGTCTTATTTCAACGCTTACGGCGTATAAACTTACGGGCGACGAGAAATATTTCGAAAAGTTCGAAAAACTGCACGATTATGCTTTTTCGCATTTCTCGGATAAGGAATACGGCGAGTGGTACGGATACCTGCACCGCGACGGAACGGTTTCCCATACGCAGAAAGGCTCGCTCTGGAAAGGTCCTTATCATTTACCGCGTTGCCTTATTTTATGCGAGCAGATTTTAACGTCGCTTTGCGGCGGGGATTTGCCCGAGCTGTTATAACCCCGATTTTTTATAAATTTAATAACCGTAAGGAACGATTTAAATAAGATCAAAGCGCTGCTTTTAGGTCTTGACGAAGATAAAACAGATCCCGCGGCAAAGGAAACGACCTGCGAAGAGGGCGGAGCGAAGGTTTACAAGCTTAAAAACGGCAAAAAGTTTACCGTTGAAACCGAGGCTCTCGGGCATAAATTTAAAATCGAAAACGGTATCGCCGTATGCGAAAATTGCTCGCTGTCCGGCGAAATTAAGGAAATAAACGCCGACGTTTCCGAAAATCCCGATATCAACGGACTGATTCAGATAAGCGGAGCGACTATAACCGATATTTACGGTAAAAACGTGGAGTCTTCTTCCGAATTAAATTCCCGCGACTGCGGAACTTCGGTTTATTACATTGTTAAATCATCGGATAAAAACATAATCGCCAAAATCAACGTATGGTCGAAAATAATCAGAGATCAGAGCGATTTGTTCGCGGCTAACGAAGTTATTTCGGAAAACGCGGTTTTAAAAACGGTTTGCGCTTATTATTTGTTAGACGCAGATATTGTTCTCGACGCCGAATGGGCGGTCGAAAACTCGATAGGATATAACGCGAAAGGATATAAATTTGTCGGAAAAATCTGCGGAAACGGTCATACGATAAGTAATTTCAAAACGGAAAGAGATGCGGGGCTTGTATATGATTTTAACGGTGAAATTTCCGATCTCACGTTAAAAGGCGAAGCCGTAAACAACAATTCGCAATTTTTGTGCGCTTCCGCGAGCGGCGGAAGAATCAAAAACGTTAAAGTCGAAGTTCTGCTTGGCGAAAAGCCTTTGGAAACAGCCGCTTCGGCATTGCTCGGAAATATCGGCGGAGAGAGCGAAATCGATAATCTGCAAATAGA
Organism: uncultured Clostridia bacterium; assembly: GCA_934247225.1. Classification (GTDB taxonomy): domain Bacteria; phylum Bacillota; class Clostridia; order Christensenellales; family Borkfalkiaceae; genus UBA10281. Next base: position 93,498 of record CAKQJE010000004.1, on the reverse strand, counting down.
AAACGTCACGATAATCGAAAGTTCCGCTATCGATAATCAGGTCAGCCGTAATCGTTCGAGCGCGCTCGGAAAAAAGCTTAACGAAACGGATAAATCGAAGATTTTTATAAACGGGTTGACGATTGTCGGCATTCGTCCCGTCCTGACGACCTCTTCCGGTTCGCAATTCGCGGGCGAACAGACGTTAAAGGTGTTTTTCGGCGAAGAATATGCCGCGAACATAAAAAACCTGAAAGTTTATAAGTCGATATCCGAATATATCGCGGAGAACTGAAATGATTCTACGCGTAAAATAATCGTCGTGGTTAGCCGCAGGTTAAATTTTATTCGTTAAAAAAAGAGAAAAGTTCGATTTTGCCTTGATTTTTGAATAATGAAATGCTATAATTAAACAAAAAAATAAAAGGTTAAAATCACTTATGGATAAAGTTTCATTATACATAAAAGAAAATTGGCATAAAACTTTTCATCCCGCAAACGAGCTTTCGGGCGATATAAAAATAGAACATCCGTATGTTTCGCCGTGCGCCGCCGATCATTACACCGATTTGTTTTATTGGGATACTTATTTTATAAATATCGGACTTCTGCTTGACGGTTTTACCGATCAGGCTCGCTATAATATCGATAATATCTCTAAATTTATAAACGAACTCGGGTTTATGCCGAACGTAAACTATATTCTGGACAGATCTCAACCGCCGTTCTTTACCAAAATGGTTTACGAGTATTATCTTTTTACGAAGGATAAAACGGTAATCGAAAATTATATCGGAACGATTCTAAAAGAACATGAATTCTGGCAGACGAAACGTAAAAACAAAATCGGCTTGAATTCGTATAGAAATAACGGAGTTAAAGAAGATATATTGAGAAATTACGAGTGGCATCACGGCAGAGTTGCGGAATCGGGCGAAACCGAAGAAGAAAAGCTTGTTATAGGCGACGATATAATGGCTATTGCCGAAAGCGGACTCGATTTCAATATGCGTTTTAAAACGCCGAAAAGCCGTATAGCCGCGCACGAATTTTCTCATCTCGATCTCGATTGTATTTTATACGATATGGAGAAACTTACGGCAGAAATGCTTAAAATTCTCGAAAGAAAAGACGAAGCAGGTAAGTTTCTCGGGTATGCGGAAAAGAGAAAAGAACTTATGAATAAGTACTATCTCACGAGCGACGGAATTTACCTCGACTACAATATGGAGACGGGCAAGCATTCCGAAATACTTTCGGCTGCATCTCTTTATCCTTACGCTTTCGGGGTTTCAAACGATAAAGCGGGCGCATTGAAAGTTTTAAAACGCCTCGAACTTCCGTTCGGACTTTCGGCTTGCGAAAAACGCGACGACGATTTGTTCTATCAATGGGATTATCCCTGTATGTGGCCTGCGGCGACTTGCCTTGCTTATATGGGGCTTAAAAACATCGGTCTCGACGCGGACGCAAAGAGGATTGCGGAAAAGTACGTAAACGTGGCAAAAAATATTTTTAACGAAACGGGAAGACTTTGGGAAAAGTACGACGCGCTTACGGGCAAAATCGCCGTGACGAGCGAATACGAAACGATGCCCATGATGGGCTGGACGGCAGCAGTTTATCGTTATTTTGTCGAGAATGAAAAAATATAAAATCAGTGAGATTTTGACGGGCGAGTTTTCGCCCGTTTTTTGTTAGTTTTCATTAAATCGGTGTTTATTTTATTATATTTACCAAATCATATAAAAATATATCCAAATTAGATAATATATTTCATTTCGGTAAAATTTATTTAAAAATAAAACTAAAAACGATTTTGTTATGTTTTGCTTTACAATCATAAGTTTTGATATTTAAAAATATAAATTACGCAAATAATTATTATAAAATATTTCAACAAATCTATATAATATTTCGAAAAACAACAAAATTTATCAATAATTTAAAATTGTCAAAATCAAAGCAAATAAAAAAAGAATGGACAGAGTATTTTTACTTACAAATCGCATAAAAACCGCGCGAGATAACAAACGGAAAGTAGATATCCAAAAATGGATAGCAAATTGAAGCTTGGTTAAAAAGTGAAAAATTTTAACAAAATAAGGTTAAAAAGTTGATTTAAAAGAAATAATGTGGTATAGTAAAGTAAATAAAAAAGGAGAAACTTAAAAATGAAAAAAGTAGCAAGATTACTTGTCTCTGCAATGCTTTTGGTTGTGATGGCTGTATCGCTTTGTTCTTGCGGTATTCCTTCCGATCCCGAAAAAGCAAAATCCAATCTTACCTCGAAAGAATATGTTGTCGACACCACTGTTTCGGCTGCTGCCGTCAAGACGTATTTCACTGTTAAATACGGCGTTTCTTTTTACAGCAACATCGATTCCGTTGTATATGCTATAAGCAGCGACGGAAAAGATAACGTTCTTATTATTTATTGTAAAGACGATGATTCCGCTAAAAAAGTTAACGGCGATATCAAAGAGATTTACAATTCGATTCGTGAATCCGCAAAAGATAACGATACCGAAGCCGACGTTAAATCGGGTAAGTCCGGTAAAGCCGTTTATATCGGAACTTCCGCAGGCGTTAAAGCTGCCGGCTGATAATTTTTAACTAAAAAAAGAGCCTTTGCGGCTCTTTTTTTATGCGAATTTTCTATTTTTGTTTAATAATTTCGATAACCTCGCTCATATTGGAAATTTCATAAGTCGGTTTTGTTTTGTTCGGGGTGGTTATTTTGTTTGGGTTGAAAAGACATGAGTCGACGTTATTGTTTATGCCGAGCGCGATATCAGAAATAAGCGAGTCTCCGACGATAAGCGTTTTTCCCTTATTGAAGTTTGTTATTTTTGCGGAAACAAACCCGAAATATTCTTTCGATGGCTTGTTGTATCCTATTTCGTCGGAAATAAAAACGTCTTCGAAGTATTCGGCTATTCCGGAAAGGGCAAGCCTTCCTCTTTGAACTTTCGAAAGTCCGTTTGTGATTAAAAATATTCTCACACCGAGATTTTTGAGTGTTTTTAATGTGTTTACCGTTTCGGGTAATAAAATTGCCGTTTTTGATAAATTATCTTCATAAAGTTCATAAAACGCGTTTATATCGAATTTTAAGCCTTTTGCGGCGGAATATTCTTCGAATCTGCCGATAACGACGTCGTGTTTCGTCATTTTTCCGACGGAATATAAATCCCAGCGTTTCTGATTGATGTCGCTGTAAAGGTCGTAGTCGTTTTCGTCGGCTTTTATACCGAGCGAAGCAAAGGCTTTTATAAAGCTTTTCTGTCCCGTATGATAAAAATCGAAAAGAGTATCGTCCGCGTCAAATAAAACAATAGAGTATTTCATAGGATTATACTATCAAAATATTTACGAAATAACAAATAATTAACAGGCAAAAGTTGACTTTTTCCGAAAAAAAACATATAATTATTGCGATAACCGCGTAATGCGGTGCTTAGGGAGCGTTACAATGACAATAAGCGATAAAAAATACTATATAGGCATAGACCTCGGCGGAACTTTCATAAAAGGCGGAATCGTTACCGAAAAAGGCGAGATAATTGCCGAAGGAAAGGTGCCGACGGACTCCGAACTCGGCGGTGAAAAAGTAATGGATAACGTTGCCGAACTTGTCGGGCGGCTTCTTGAAAAAGCAAATCTCAGAAAAGAACAGACGGAAGGCATCGGAATGGGTGTTCCAGGAATGATCGACAGCAAAAACGGCGTCGTTATTTTTTCGAATAACCTGCAATGGCATCATCTGCATATAGCCGAGGGCGTTGAAAAAAGAACGGGAATAAAGGTTAAAATCGCGAACGACGCCAACGTTGCGGCTCTCGGCGAAGCTACTTACGGCGCGGGCAGAGACGTTGACGACAGTATACTTTTAACGCTCGGAACAGGCGTAGGCGGAGGAATAATCGTCGGAAACAAGCTTGTCGAAGGTAACAAGTCGGCAGGCGCGGAACTCGGGCATATGGTAATAGCTCATAACGGCGAACAATGCACCTGCGGCAGAAAAGGTTGCCTCGAAGCATATGCTTCCGCAACGGCTCTTATCCGAGACACGAAAAGAGCTATGGAAAACCATAAGGACAGCAAAATGTGGGAAATCGGCTCGACGGACGCCGTAACGGGTAAAACCGCTTTCGATTATAAGGACGTCGATCCTTACGCAAAAGAAGTCGTCGATAATTACATCGAAATGCTCGCGTGCGGAATTGCAAACATCGCCAACATTTTCCGTCCGCACACGGTTATGCTCGGAGGCGGCGTTTGCGCACAGGGCGATAATCTTATCGTTCCGCTTCAAAAAATAGTAAACAGAGAAATCTTCGCGGGAGATCTCGGGCCGAGATGTCCGATAGCGATTGCGAAACTCGGAAACAAAGCGGGCGTTCTCGGAGCGGCGGCTCTTCTGATGGGATAATCGTAAAGACTTGGCGGGCATGTAGCCGGCGAGAAAGAGATTTAGACGTTAAAAAACGATTATTTTTGCTTTTATAACGCAAAATATTTAAAAACACGGTTATCGGGTTGACAAAATCGTCGCAATCTATTATATTACTATAAAACGGAGGAAACGAGTATGGCTTATTTCAGAATATCTCTTGCAGGCGATCTCGGAAGCGGAAAAAGCACCGTAGGCGCGATTCTGAAAGAAAGATTTTATGCGGACATCATTTCGGTCGGAAAAATTCAACGCGAAATGGCGGAAAAACTCGGGATGAATACGACTCAGTATAACATTTATCAGGAATCTCACCCTGAACTTGACAAACAGCTCGACGATATACTTGCGGCGTATGAGAATAAAGAGGGGAGTTTTATTTTCGATTCGAGAATGGCGTGGCATTTTGTGCCGAGCGCGTTCAGCGTGTACCTTAAATGCGACCCCGAAGAAGCCGCGAAAAGAGTGGTGAATGCCAAACGTGCCGACGAACCGTATTCCTCCGACGAGGAAGCTTTTAAAACCTTGCAGGAAAGAAGAGAAAGCGAAATTCAGCGTTATAAAAAGTTTTACGGCGTAGACATTATGGATATGTCGAATTATTCGCTCGTTGTCGACACGACGGGGAAAGATCCTTCGGACGTTGCCGAAGAAATCGTCCTCGCCTGGGCTAAAACGCTCGATTTAAACAAATAAAATAAAAAAATCCCCGCTTTACGGCGGGTTCAAAATAATAAAAAGCAAACATAAGGAAAGATAAATTATGCATTGGGCAGAGAGAATTGCGGAAGAACTTATTAGCGAAAACCCCGGAAAGGAACATTTTTTATGCGTTGCGGGAACGAGTCCCTCGGGTTCGGTTCACATCGGAAATTTCAGAGACGTAGCCACGCCTCTTTTTGTCGTCGAAGCACTTAAAAGAAAAGGCAAAAAAGCCACTTTGATGCTTTCGTGGGACGAGTTTGACAGACTCAGAAAGGTTCCCAAAAACATTGCGGCGATCGCGCCCGATTTTGAAAAATATATCGGTATGCCTTACTGTATGATTCCCGATCCTTACGGCAAATACTCGTCGTATGCGGAATATAACGAAAAGGAATACGAAGAGTCTTTGAAAGAACTCGGAATAGATATCGAATACAGATATCAGGGTAAAGAATATCGTTCGGGAAGATATGTCGAAGGTATTTTAACCGCGATGAAGAGAAGAAAGGATATTTACGATATCCTTATGAAGTATAAAACTCAGGACAGCGACGAAGGCGAGAGGGAAAATTATTATCCTATCAGCGTTTACTGCTCCAAGTGTAATAAAGACTTTACCGAAGTTGTTGATTATAACGAAGAAACGGAAGAAATCACATACAGATGCAAGGCTTGCGGGAACGAAGAAACGGTAAACTTGCGCGATTACCATATGGTTAAGCTCATGTGGAAAATCGATTGGCCTATGCGCTGGGGTGTTGAAGGCGTCGATTTCGAACCAGGCGGAATAGATCACGCCGCGGCTTCGGGATCGTATGTTGTCGCAAAAGATATCGCGAAAGAGATTTACGGCGTAAAAGCGCCTAAATTCCAGCCGTACGGATGGCTTTCGATCGCGGGTCTCGGCGATATGCATTCTTCCACGGGAAACAATATAACGCCTGCAACCGTTCTCGAAGTGTACGAACCCGAAATGGTGAGATGGCTTTTTGCCAAATATGCTCCGACTGACGCTTTCGCGTTTAATTTCGATGATACCATCATTCGTCATTACAGCGAGTTTGACAAAGGTCTCGAAGCGGTAAAAAACGGCGAAGCGGACGAGTATAACAAGTCTGTTTACGATCTTTGCATGATTAACGGCGTAAACGTAAAAGCCAAAGTTCCGTTCGGTGTTCTTGCTTCGGTTGCGCCTATCGTGGATTTTAATCCGCAGGCGGTTAAAGACATTCTCGCCAAGATCGGTGTGGAATTCGACGAGCGCGACGAGGAAAGACTTATCAGAGTTAAAAATTGGATAACCAAGCATCAGCCCTCCAAAATGTACAAGCTTTTAAGCGGTAGAAACGACGAATATTATAACGGTATTTCCGACGAGGAAAAAGAAGCCGTTAAAAAGCTTGCGGAATACGTCGAAAGTCACGACGATATCAAGGAACAGGAGATTCAGCAGTATCTTTACGGAATAATAAACGACCCCTCTCTTACAAAGAAAGAGAACATGGCGCGTCAGCAAAGATTTTTTGCCGTTTTTTATAATCTGTTGTTCGGATCCGATAAAGGACCGAGACTGTATTTATTCCTTTCGGCAATCGATAAATCCAAATATCTCGATTTGCTTAAATTTTAAACCTTAAATTTTAAACATTATCGATAAAAAGCACGCGGAGCGTTTCGTCGCTCCGCTTTTAGGTAACAGACAAAGGTGAGTTATGGAAAAAGATTTTAAATTCGGAACGATTGAATATGTTCGTCCCGATTTCGATTCGATGGAGAAAAAAGCGAAAGAGTACGCTTTGAAAATAAAAAACGCGACTTCGTACGAAGAGGCGAAGCGTGCGTATCTCGAATTCGATAAAGCGGAGTGCGAACTTTCCGATATGGCGACGATCGCTTCTATTCGCCACACGATCGATACGGGAGACGAGTTTTACGATAAGGAAAACGAGTATATCAACGAAAAATCTCCCGAATACGAAGCCGCGTATATGGAATTCGCAAACGCTATGTACGAAGGAAAATTCAAAAACGACTTTACAAAAGAATTCGGAAACGCTATGTTCTCCGATCTTGAATTAAGGAAAAAATCGTATTCGGAGAAAAATATTCCGCTTTTACAGAAAGAGGCGAGACTTTGTGACGAGTACGAGAAGATTATAGCTTCGGCAAGTATTCCGTTCGACGGTAAGAATCTCAATCTGTACGGAATAATGAGCTATTTTGAAAGTCCGGACAGAAAAACCCGTCACGACGCTTACAAGGCTTATTCCGGGTTCTACGAAGCTAATGTAAATCGTTTCGAAGAAATCTGGGACGAGCTTATAAAAAACAGAAACGCGCAGGCGGCGAACCTTGGGTTTGACAATTACATTCCTCTCGGATATATGAGGCAGGGCAGAACGGATTACGACGAAAAAGACGTCGCGTCTTTCCGCGAGCAGGTGAGAGAAGAACTCGTTCCGTTCTGCGCGAAGCTTTATAAGGCTCAGGCGGAGAGAACGGGCGTAGAAAAAGTTATGGCTTACGACGAAAAGTTTATTTTCGAGGACGGAAACGCAAAGCCTGTCGGCGACGATGATTTTCTTATCGAAAAAGCCCGCGAAATGTATCGCGATATGAGCAAGGAAACGGGTGAGTTTATCGATTTTATGCTCGATCACGAGCTTCTCGACGTCAAGAACAGACCGCGCAAGGCATCTACGGGCTATATGACGTCCATAAACACGCTCAAAGCTCCGTTTGTTTTTTCGTGTTTCAATCAGACGACGGCGGACGTCGATGTTTTAACACACGAGATGGGGCATGCTTTTGCGGGCTACGAAGCGATGAGAAATCAGCCGATTTCGGCTTATTATTCCGAGTCTACCGATATTGCCGAAATTCATTCCATGAGTATGGAGCAGTTCGCCTATCCTTACGCGGAAAAGTTTTTCGGAGACAAAGCGGATAAATTCAGATTCGCGCATTTACAGGAAGCGCTTACTTTCGTTCCGTTCGGAGTTGCCGTGGACGAATATCAGCATATAGTTTACGCTCATCCCGAGCTTACGCCCAAGGAAAGAACGACGGAATGGAAAAAACTCGAAGAAAAATATATGCCGTGGAGAGATTACGGAGATATAGAATTCTTTGCGAAAGGCGGCTGGTGGTATCATAAAATCCATATCTTCCTTTATCCGTTTTACTATATAAATTACACGCTCACGACTATGGGCGCGATGGAATTCAAAAAGAAAATGAACGAGGACAAAATTTCCGCGTGGAAAGATTATCTTAATCTTTGCAAAGTCGGAGGAAGTCTCGGTTATAAAGATACTTTAAGATACGCAAATCTTTCGATACCGTTCGAAAAGGGAAGCGTTAAAAAGGCTGTTTCTTACGCCGAAGATATACTTATGTCTCAGATCGAAAATATGAAACGGGGGTAAACGATGGAAAATATTTTTCCTGTCCGCATAATCGACGAACACGGCGTGGATAATGCCGATAATTTACTAAAAACAAAGGTTTTGCAAATAGGGCTTAACGAAAAAGATCTTGCCGTGTTTCACAGCGGCTCGCATATCATTCTCGATTTCGGGAAAGAGCTTTCCGGCAGTCTCAGATTTCTGAGCTACACAACCGAAGGCTCGGGCAATATAAGAGTTCGTCTCGGTGAGTCTGTTTCGGAAGTGTGCCACGATATAGGGGAGAGAAACGCCACGAACGACCATTCCACGAGAGACTGGAATTTTTTCGTTCCCAATTTCAGCGATCAGCTCTTTATGAACAGCGGCTTCCGCTTTGCGAGAATAGACGTTTCGGACGATACGACTTTACAGGTTAAAAGCGTCGTTTGTCAAAGCGACGTTTACGGCAAGCCGTTCGACGGTTCGTTTAAGTGCGACGACGAGCTTGTAAACGAGATTTTCGACACTGCGGCGTACACCCTTCGTCTTTGCATACACAACGATATGATCTGGGACGGAGTGAAGAGAGACAGGCTTGTGTGGATAGGCGATATCCACCCCGAGCAGATGGCGTCGGATTGTCTTTTTTCGGATACGACATTCATAAAAAATTCGATAGAGTTCGTCAAGGATCAAACCGAACTTCCCGGATGGATAAATCGTATGCCGACGTACTCTCTCTGGTGGGTAATCAATTTAAGAGATTATTATTTCAGAACGGGCGATAAAGAGTTTCTGAAAGATATGAGAGATTACCTCGTCGGGGTAACGCGTCAGATAGCCGGATATGTCACCGACGACGGAAGAACGACGCTCGATTCGAATTTCGTCGATTGGCCGACTCATCCGCAAAACGAGAGCGAAACGGTTAAAGCCGCGGACGAATACGCAGGCGTTCACGCGCTTTTCATTTGGTGCTTCAAATGTGCGAAAGAGCTTTTCGAGGTTCTTGGAGAAGACGGGGAAGTTGCGGTTACGTCTCTCGTAAAACTTTCCAAAATCACTTATATTGTAAGGAAATTTAAACAAATTTCCGCTTTGAGACTTATCGTCGGAATAGGAAACGAAAACGACGTTAATCTGATACTCGACGGCGGAGCGAAAGGTCTTTCGACGTTTATGTCTTATTACCTTTTCAAATCGATTTCCGAAAAAGGACGCGGAAGAGAAGCTCTTAAAATGATGAAAGAGTATTACGGCAAAATGCTTGCTCTCGGCGCAACGACTTTCTGGGAAGATTTCGACGTCTCCTGGGCGGAAGGCGCGGGAAGAATAGACGAAATTCCGACGGCGGACAAAAAGGACGTTCACGCCGATTACGGCGCGTTTTGTTATAAAGAACTTCGTCACAGTTTCTGTCACGGTTGGTCGAGCGGGGTTATTCCGTTTATTATGAGACATATCGTCGGCGTAACGGAAGTCGGAACGGGCGGAGGAGAATTGATTGTTAAACCCGACCTTTGCGGGCTTAAAAAAATCGAAGCTGTATACCCGACGGCAAAGGGTAAAGTTAAGATTACGGCAGAACTCAAAAACGGAAAAACGGAGACGAAAGTAGAAGCTCCGGAAGAGATCAAAGTGAAAATATTATGATATTTGCGACTTCGGGTTAAACCGAGGTCGTTTTTTTTGATTTATCATTATTGTATAACCTGATAATAGCTTGAAAAAAAAATTTTTTTATGATACAATAGAAATAATGTATACAATGGGCTGTATGCCCGATCGGAGGAAAGAATGGCGCACGATTATAATTCTCAGGATATAAAAATTCTTGAAGGTCTCGAAGCCGTAAGAGTCAGACCAGGTATGTATATCGGATCTACGGGACCTAAGGGGTTGCATCATATTTTGTGGGAAATCGTCGATAACGCGATCGACGAAGCGGCAAACGGATATGCGGATAAAGTCGAGGTGATTTTGTATAAGGACGGCAGTGTTTCCGTCGAAGATAACGGAAGAGGCATACCTACCGATATTCATAAGCAGGCGGGCGTTTCGGGCGTGCAGGTCGTATTCACCCAGCTTCACGCAGGCGGTAAGTTTAACGATTCGAATTACAACTTTTCCGGCGGTTTGCACGGCGTAGGCGCGTCGGTTACGAACGCTTTGTCGGAATGGCTCGAAGTGGAAGTTTACAATAAAACGATTTACAAGATGAGATTCCACAGTTATTACGATAAAACCCGTAAAAAAACCATATCGGGCGAACCCGAAGCTCCGCTTCAAAATACAAAAATCAAGACGGACAAGCACGGATCTTTTGTTCGTTTTAAACCCGACAAAGAGGTTTTCGAAACGGTTGAATTCAGCCTTGAAACGATCGCTAAGCGTCTGAGAGAACTCGCATTCTTAAATAAGGGGATAACGATAAAACTTACCGATCTTCGCGACGACGAAAAATTCTATAACAAAACCTTCAAATACGACGGAGGTCTCGTCGATTACGTTTTGTATCTGAACGAAGGCAAAACCAAACTTTACGACCTTCCGGTATATGCAAAAACGGAAAAAGACGGTATTTTAATAGAATTTGCCATTCAGCATACCGACAGTTACACCGAAAGCGTCTTTTCTTTTGTAAACAATATTCCGACTCCCGAGGGCGGTACTCACGAAGTAGGTTTCAAATCGGGCGTTACGAAAATATTGAACGATTACGCAAAAGCGAACAATCTCGTTAAAGAGAAAGACATTGTCTTTACGGGCGACGATTTCCGCGAGGGAATGACGGCTATTATTTCCGTAAAGATGAAAAACGTCGAATTCGAAGGTCAGACGAAGACCAAGCTTGGCAACCCCGAAGCGAAAGCCGCGGTTGAATCGGCAACGATAGAAGAACTTGACGCGCTTGTAAGAAACAAGAAAAACAAGCCCGTTTTCGACGCGATGATTAAAAAGGCGGTCGGCGCTGCCAAGGCAAGAAACGCCGCGAGACACGCGAAAGAAGTCGCGAGAGCCAAAAACGGCGCGGATTCCGCGAAACTTATCGGTAAACTTGCTTCCTGTTCGAGCAGAAAGGCCGAATTCAACGAAGTATTTATAGTCGAGGGCGACTCCGCAGGCGGAAGCGCGAAGCAGGGCAGAGACAGACAGCATCAGGCGATTTTACCGCTCAGAGGAAAACCGCTTAACGCCGAAAAGAAGAGAATAGAAGAAGTTCTTAAAAACGAAGAAATAAGAACGATAATAAGCGCGCTCGGAACGGGTATCGGCAACGATTTCAATTTAGCCAATCTTAACTATTATAAAGTAATTATCCTTTCCGATGCCGACCAGGACGGCGCGCACATAAGAGCCATACTCCTTACATTCTTCTTCCGTTATATGAAACCCCTTATCCAGGAAGGACACGTTTACATAGGAATGCCGCCGTTATACAAGGTTTACAAGAAAGATATAATAGAGTACGCTTACGATGACAGCGAACTGCAAAAAGCAATCGACAAAGTCGGCAGAGGCTATCAGCTTCAAAGATACAAAGGTCTCGGCGAAATGAACCCCGAGCAGCTTTGGGACACGACTATGGACCCGCAGAAGAGAGTTCTGATGCAGGTGACGATAGAAGACGCGGCGGAAGCGGAAAAGCTCATCACAACGCTTATGGGCGACGATATAGACGGAAGAAAAGCTTATATCGCCGAACACGCTGATTTCAATAAAGAAGATACCTTTATGAGCAAGGTAAACGTTTAATTTAAGGAGGATAAAATAAATGTCTGAAAATAAAGACTCGATAATCACAAGCCCGCTTGAGGACGTCCTCCATAATTCGATGATTCCGTATGCGGAATACGTTATATTAGACAGAGCGTTGCCGAGAGTAGAGGACGGACTTAAACCCGTTCAGAGAAGAATTCTCTATTCGATGTACGAGCAGGGAATGACTCCCGATAAGGGATATAAAAAGAGTGCGAGAGTAGTCGGCGACTGCCTTGCGAAATACCACCCGCACGGCGACAGTTCGGTTTACGACGCGATGGTTCGTCTCGCTCAGCCGTACAATATGAGAAACACGCTCGTAGACGGTCACGGAAACTTCGGTTCCATCGACGGCGACAGTGCGGCTGCAATGAGATATACCGAGGTAAGACTTCAACAGCTTGCCTTAGAGCTTTTGACCGATATCGATAAAGACACCGTAAATTGGTCGCTCAACTTCGACGACTCGCTTAAAGAACCCGATACGCTTCCGGGAAGATTTCCGAACCTTCTCGTAAACGGCGCGACGGGTATAGCGGTAGGTCTTGCGACGAATATTCCGACGCACAACCTCGCGGAAGTTATCGACGGCGTTGTTGCGTATCTTAACGACCCGAAAATAAGTCTCGACGATATGATGAAGATCGTCAGAGGTCCCGATTTCCCGACGGGCGGATATATAATCGCGGGAACGGAACTTCGCAACGCTTACGAGACGGGCAAAGGCAAAATAACGCTCAGAGCGAAGATAAACATAGAGGAATCGGAAGGCAAGAAAAAGAACATTGTCATCACCGAGCTTCCTTATCAGGTAAACAAGGCTCAGCTTCTTAAAAAGATTGCCGATTTGCAGGAAGAAAACAAAGACGCCTTAGCGGGAATTTCCGATATAGCGGACGAATCCGACAGATCGGGTATGAGAGCGGTTATAAGGGTAAAGAAAGATTATAATCCGCAGCAAATTCTCGATTTCTTGTTCAAATACACTCAGTTGCAGTGTACTTACGGAATAAATATGGTCGCCATAGCGGACGGCAAGCCGAAGCTTATGGGACTTCTCGAAATAATAAAATATTACGTCGATTATCAGATAAACATCGTCGTAAGAAGAACGAAATACGATCTTAACAAAGCCAAAGAGAGAGCGCATATCTTAGAAGGTCTGATTATCGCCGTAACCAATATCGACGAAGTTATCAGAATTATCAAAACTTCGCCCGATACTCCCGCCGCTAAGGCGAATCTGAGAGCCGCTTTCGATCTTTCCGAGAAGCAGGCTCAGGCGATCCTCGATTTGAGACTTGCGAGAATTACGAAACTCGAAGTAAACAATCTTAAAGAAGAGCTTGAAAATCTCAGAAAACTTATCGCGGAACTTCAAGCTATTCTCGACAGCAAAAAACTTCAAAAAGACGTAGTTAAAAAGGAAATCTTTGCGATCAGAAAGAAATATAAGGACGACAGACGTTCGATTATCGTTACTTCCGCGGACGAAATTCATTTCGACAAAACGGCGGAGAAGTCCTATGTTGAAAATATCGTAATAGGGTATAATCTCAACGGAGTAATTAGAAAGCTTAAAGCCGCTACATATAAGAAATACGCGAAGAATACTACGCCCGGAAAAGGCGAATTGTTTGCGTTCAAGGTTGAAACCGACACGTCTTATATGCTTTATGCGTTTACCAATTTCGGTAATTGCTATAAGATAGATCCAGAAGCTTTGCCCGAGGCGAGCGGCGCGATGAGCGGCGGAATAAAATTCAATCAGCTTATCAAGAATTGCGATAAGAACGAAGTTCCCGTCGCGTTCTACGCGGCAAAAGACGGTGATTTCCCGACGACAAGATTGTATTTCTTCACGAAAGGCGGAATGGTCAAACTTACGCCGTGGAGCGAATACGACGTTAAAAAGCCTGTATTTCAGGCTATAAAGCTCAAAGAGGGCGACGAACTTTTAAAAATAGAAGAGGAAATCCCCGAATCCGATTTCTTCTTCGCGACAAAGAACGGATATTGCCTTAATTGTTCGGACGAATTCCCGCAACAGCTCAGAGTAGCGAGCGGCGTTAAGGGAATGGATATCGAAGACGGCGACGAAGTTATCACCGCGATGCAGATAAGCAGGAAATACGATTACGAAGTAGTAGTCGCAACCTCTTTCGGAACGTTTAAAAAAGTAGATCTCGGAACTATCGCGAAAACCGCGAGAGCAAGAAAGGGCGTAAGGCTCGTAGATATCGGTTTCGACGGCACGGAAAGCGTCAAGCTTGCCGTCGCTAAGGAAGAATCGGAGAGCATAACTCTTCTTATAGAAGACGAGGACGGAAACATATTGCATGCGCTTTCGGAAGATTTGCCGTCCGAGAGCAGAACGACTAAGGGTAAACCCGTTACGAAACTCGGCATGTTCAGGACAAAGTTTGCCTGCTTTTTTCGGCTCGGAGATAAAAAATAACGTTTTGACCGAACGAGCGGAACGCAGTTCGGCAGAAAAGACAGATTTAAATGACGACGTTCAGATCCCGAACGATGAAAACGTTCGGGAAGAGTACGCGCCGAATAAAAACGAAGAAAATATGGAAAAGACAAGATCTGATATTTTAATCGAAAAATCCAAGAAAAGCTATTATTCCGCCGTTCAGGTCATCACAGACCTTTACGATAACGTATTTTCGAAAGACCCGGGATTTAAGTATGATAAAAGAGGGCTTCTTTCCGAATACGACGAATATCTGCAAGCGGTACTTATAAAAATTTGTTCCATAAGAAACAGATTTTTGTCGGACGAGATGAAGTTTGTCGAAAATATTTCGGACTACGGAAAGCTTTTGGAGGGCGCGGATTACACGCTGTTTGCGGGTTGCGTTAAGGACATGAGCGACAGACTTACCGAAAGGGCGGACGAAAAACTGAAAACCGTTCCCGTGTGCTTCAAGCTTGCGGGGGCGATGGACGCGTCCAAAGGGACGACTTCCATGCGTGTTCTTCTCGATAACACGGTAAAGATAGCTTTCAATCTGAAATTTATCGATCCCGAGGCAGATCTGAAAGACAATTCGGACGTTATCGCCTCGCTTAAAGCTGTGTACGCTTTTGCAAAATTCAACGGAATAAGTTTAAAATAACGGAATAAGTTTAAAATAAGGATTATTATATGAAAGTCATTATTGTCGGCGGCGGAAAAGTCGGTAAATCGATAATAGAGAGTATGCTGAAAGAAAAGCACGAGATCGTGCTTATCGATAACGATCCGAAAGTTGTCGGAAACGTTTCCAATCTCTACGACGTTATGGGTATTTGCGCCAACGGTACGGAATATGAAAAACTTCTCGAAGCGGGCGCGGACAAAGCGGATTTGTTCATAGCCGTAACGGGGTCTGACGAGCTTAATATGCTTTCCTGTTTTGCGGCGAAAAAAATAGGCGCAAGCCATACCGTCGCAAGGGTGAGAAATTCGGAGTATAACACGGCAAGCTGGGGATTTATGAAGCAGCAGCTTGAAATTTCTATGGCTGTCAATCCCGAAAAGCTTGCCGCCGAAGCTATTTACGATTTATTGAAACTTCCTTCCGCGACGAAAGTAGAAACATTTACGGCGAGAAGTTTCGAAATGGTAGAAATCACCGTTAAAAAAAGCTCGGCTATCGATAATCTTTCGCTTATCGATTTACGTAAAAAGTTTCACGAGAAATTTCTCGTATGCGTAGTTCAGAGGGGAGAGGACGTTTTTATTCCCAACGGCACTTTCAAGCTTTTAAGCGGAGATAAGGTCGGCGTAATGGTTACGAACGACGACGCGCATTCGATATTGAACAATTTCGGATATCCGACGAAAGAAGCAAAAAACATTATGCTTATCGGCGCGAGCAAAACGGCGATGTATCTTGCCGAAATGCTTTTAAAAGGCAGAAGCGGCGTTAAAATAATTGAAAAAGACAGCGAAATTTGCGACGAAGTATGTGAAAAACTTTCTTCGAAAGCGGAGGTTATCTGCGGAGACGGAATGAGCCGTGAAATTCTTCTGGAAGAAGGTATAGACGGACTTGACGCTCTTGTTTCTCTCACCGACAGAGACGAGGAGAATATCCTTATATCTTTCTATGCGCTTTCGAGAAAGGTTCCGAAAGTGATCGCCAAGGTAAACAGAAACGAACTGTCTTCCATTGCCGAAAATCTCGGTCTCGACACGACTTTTTCGCCTAAAAATATCGTTGCGGATATTCTCGTAAGATATGCGAGAGCAATAGGAAACAGTATCGGAAGCAAGGTGGAAACGCTGTACAGTCTTTTCGGAGGAAATGCCGAAGCACTTGAATTCAACGTGGAGGAAGACTTCGAATATTCGAGGATTCCGCTTAAAAAGCTCGAACTTAAATCGGGAGTTCTGATAGCGGGAATAACCCGCGAAAACAACGCGCTTATCCCGGGCGGCGACGACGTTATAATGTCGGGCGATAAAGTAATAGTAATCGCGAAAGGCGAAAGGCTTTGCAACCTTTCCGATATTTTGAAACATAAATAAAAATTATGAATTACAGAATGATTTTTTCCACCGCCGGTAAGGTGGTTATAACGATAGGGCTTTTAATGCTTCTGCCGCTTATAACCGCTTTGATTTACGCGGAGTGGTGGTGCGCGCTTTCGTTCGGTATAACAATGGCGGGAGCGATGCTCGTCGGCTTTGCGATGGTTTTTCTGTTCAAGCCGAAAAATATGATATTTTTCTCGAAAGAGGGGTTTATTACCGTTGCCGTCTGCTGGCTTGCCGCGTCGTTCGTCGGAGCGGTGCCGTTTGTAATAAGCGGCGAAATTCCGAACTACGTCGACGCGCTTTTCGAAATCGTCAGCGGTCTTACGACTACGGGGGCTTCGATTGTATCCGATGTTGAAGCTTTGTCGAAGTCGATTTTATTCTGGCGATCTTTCTCGCATTGGGTAGGCGGTATGGGCGTTATCGTATTCGTTATGGCTATAACGGCGAGAGCGCCCGACAGATCGATGCATATTTTAAGAGCGGAAATGCCGGGACCTATCGTCGATAAACTTGTTCCGAGATCGAAGGATACAGCTAAAATTCTTTATCTTATATATATGGTGCTTACGGGAGTAATGGTTATAGCGTTGCTCCTTTGCGGAATGCCGCTTTTCGACAGTCTCGTTCATGCTTTCGGAACTGCGGGAACGGGCGGTTTCGGTATAAAAGCGGACGGAGTGGCGAGTTATTCTCCTGCTGCGCAATGGGTTCTCACCGTCGGAATGTTTATTTTTTCGATAAACTTCAACCTGTATTACCTTGTTCTCATAGGTAAATTCAAAACAGCGATAAAAAGTACGGAATTGCATGTTTTTACGGGTATAGTAGTTGTTTCTACGGGGGTTATAGCGTTTAACATCGCAGGAACGTTTTCATCGTTTGCGGACGCATTGAGACATTCGGCTTTTCAGGTAAGTTCGATTATTTCGACAACGGGATTTTCCTCGTGCGATTTCGACAAATGGAATTCTGTTGCAAAAACCGTGCTTTTAATGCTGATGGTTGTCGGCGGATGTGCGGGTTCGACTGCGGGCGGACTTAAAGTTTCAAGGCTTATCATTTTGTGGAGAGGAATAAAAAGAGACTTTAAGAAGGCTTTGCATCCCCGTACGGCGAGCGTAGTCAAGTTCGAAGGGAAAAGAGTAGACGAATCGACTATTAACGGTATAGGCACGTATATCGGCGTTTATGTGTTCATTATCATTGCGGTAATGATTTTGATTTCTTTTGACCCGTGGTGTAACGTTCTTGCCGCAGAGGGTACATATAACGTATTCGAAACCAATTTTTCCGCAACGCTTACATGCATTAACAACGTCGGTCCGGGCTTGGCGGCGGTAGGTCCTACGCAGAGTTTTGCGTCTTACGGAATGTTTTCGAAAATAGTGCTTACTTTTACCATGCTTTTGGGAAGACTTGAAATATATCCGTTACTTTTAACGTTTATACCTATGACGTGGATAAAAAAGTGACAATCAAAGAGCGGAGAATTGTTATTCAACCCGCTCTTTATTTTTAAATGAATTCGGACATAATATTTGTAAAGGTATTTATGAGAGATTTGAAAGAAGTTTTAAAAGAAGTTAAATATGTTCTGCTCGATATGGACGGAACGGTTTATCTCGGCGGCAAGCTTATCGGAGAAATGGATACAACCCTGGATAAAATCCGCGAAAGCGGGAAGAAAATTATTTTTCTTACAAACAATTCTTCCAAGAGCGTAAAAAGTTATTATGAAAAGCTTGGCAAAATGGGTCTTTTCAAGGACGGAGACGAAGTGAAAACGTCGGGGACTGCGGCGATCGGCTTTTTAAAAACCGAAAGAAAAGGAAAGACGATCAGGCTGATGGGTACGACAAGTCTTAAAAAAGAGTTTGAAGAAAACGGCATAAAACTTATCGAAGACGGTGTCGCGGACGTTTGCATTCTCGCTTACGATACGGAGTCGACATATGAAAAACTTTGCAAATTTACCGATAATCTCAGGGAAAATTGCGAATATATCGCAACTCATCCCGATATAAATTGTCCTTCCGAAAAACACCCTCTTCCGGACGTGGGGTCGTTTATGGAACTTATCAAAGCTTCCACGGGAAGACTTCCCGATAAAATAATAGGAAAGCCATACACGATGTTCGGAGAAGAACTTATGAAGGAATACAGCGCGAACGAAAACGAATTTCTGATGGTCGGAGACAGGCTTTACACCGATATCGCTTTCGGCGTGAATTGCGGGTTCCACACGCTGTTCGTCTTATCGGGAGAGGGAACCGAGGAAATGCTTAAAGACGCGGAAAAGAAACCCGAATTCGTTTCGGACAGTCTTAACGATATAGTAAAGTATTTATAAGGAGTGAAAAATGTTTGACGTAACGGTTATAGGCGGAGGAGTCGTCGGCGCGATGATTTTGAGAGAATTATCGAGATACGACCTTAAAATATGTATGCTCGAAAAGGAAAACGACGTCTGCATGGGGCAAAGCAAAGCCAACAGCGGAATCGTTCATGCAGGTTTCGACGCAAAAGAAAATACCTTAAAGGCGAAATTCAATGTTCTCGGAAATAAAATGATGAAAGACGTTTGCGATGAACTCGGCGTTAAATACAGAAACAACGGTTCGCTTGTCGTTGCTTTTAACGACGAGCAACTCCGCACTCTTTGCGAACTGAAAAAGAGGGGAGAAATAAACGGCGTAAGAGATATTGAAATAATAAGTCGCGAGAAGCTTTTTGAAATAGAACCATCGATAAACGAAAACGCTGTCGGCGCGCTTTACGCGAAAAGCGGCGGGATTGTTTGTCCTTATAATCTAACAATTGCCGCGATCGGTAACGCAATGGATAACGGGGCGGAATTAAAATGTGATTTCGAAGTCGTAAAACTTGACAAAATCAACGACGGTTACAGGATATTTTCAAAAAACGGAGAAGCGGTCGAAACGAAAGTCGTCGTAAATTCCGCGGGGATAAATAGCGGAAAAATCGCAAGTCTTTCAGGTGACGAATACAATGTTTTTGCAAGAAGAGGCGAATATATTCTTCTTGACAAAACGGCAAAAAGCCTTACAGATAAAACGCTGTTCTTCACGCCGACGGCGCTCGGTAAAGGAATTCTCGTTTCACCGACGGCGGACGGCAATATCATTCTCGGACCGACGGCGGAAGAGATATCGGGCAACGATACCGATACGACTTCGGAAGGGTTGAACGCCGTTATGAAGAAGGCTTCGGAAATGATGAAGAGCGTTCCGTTCGGCGACGCTATAACTTCATTTGCGGGCGTAAGAGCTTATAACGACAAACATGATTTCATCATCGAGGAGAGCGAAAAAAACAAAGGTTTTATCGAGCTTATCGGCATCGAATCTCCGGGACTTACGGCTTCGCCCGCTATCGGGAAATACGTCGTCGAAGAGTTGATAGCGAAAAGATTGAATTTAAAAAAGAAAAGTAATTTTAATCCTTATAGAAGAGCGGAATATTTTTTCGGTCAGTTAAACGATGAAGAAAAGAACGACATCATCAAAAAAGACGGGAAATTCGGAAAAATCGTTTGCAGATGCGAAAAAATCACCGAAGGCGAAATCGTGAACGCGATACGAGAAAACCCGAAAGCAACGTCTGTCGACGCGATTAAGCGCAGAACGAGAGCCGGAATGGGCAGATGTCAGGGCGGTTTTTGTCAGCCTTACGTCGTCGAAATTCTCGCGAGAGAACTTGGTAAGGATTATACCGAAATTACTAAATCAGGTAAAAATTCATTTATTTTAGAGGGAAAAACGAAATGATAGAACAATACGGCGTCGTGATAATCGGCGGAGGTCCCGCAGGGCTTGCGGCGGGAATAAAGGCTTACGATTCGGGAGAAAAAAGCGTTCTTATAATCGAAAGAGACGAAAAACTCGGAGGAATACTCAATCAATGTATTCATAACGGTTTCGGTCTTACACGTTTCAAGGAAAGTCTGACAGGTCCCGAATACGCCGACAAATTTATAAAAGAAGCCGAAAAAAGAGATATAAAAATATATACGGGAACAACGGTTTTATCTTTGACGGACGATAAAATCGTCACGGCGATAAACGAGGAAAAAGGCGTTTTCAAAGTCGCCGCAAACGCGATTGTTCTTGCGATGGGGTGCAGGGAAAGAAGCCGCGGCGCGCTCAATATCCCGGGATCGAGACCTGCGGGAATATTTTCCGCGGGGGCGGCTCAAAAATTCGTTAATATCAAAGGTTATCTGCCCGGGAAAAACGTTGTTATTCTCGGTTCGGGAGACATAGGTCTCATTATGGCGCGGAGAATGACTTTGGAGGGCGCAAAAGTAAAAGCGGTATGCGAAATTATGCCGTTTTCAAGCGGACTTAAACGTAATATCGTTCAATGCCTCGACGATTTCGGAATTCCTCTTTATCTCAACCATACGATAACGAAAATCGAAGGAAAAGAGAGGGTTAGCGGAGTTGTCGTTTCCGCCGTGGACGAAAACAAAAAGCCGATTAAGGGAACGGAAATTCATTTCGATTGCGATACCGTTTTATTCTCGGTCGGTTTGATTCCCGAAAACGAACTTTCAAAGGAGGCGGGAGTAGAGATTTCTCCGAGAACGAAAGGCGCGGTTGTCGATCAGACGAGAGAAACGTCCGTAAGCGGAATTTTCGCTTGCGGAAACGTTCTGCAAGTTCACGATCTCGTGGATTTCGTGTCCGAAGAATCTGAAATTGCCGGGAAATACGCGGCGGAGTATTCTTTAAACGGAGAAAGAAATAAAAACCTCGCTTCGACGACGGCGGGAGAAAATGTATCTTACGTTTTGCCGCAGAAAATAGACGTTAATCTCACGGAAAACGTTTCGCTTTATTTCAGAGTCGGATCGGTAATAAGAAATCCGATTATATCGATAAAAAGCGGAGAAAAAGAAATTTTTACGATAAAAAAGCCGATCGTGGTACCGGGAGAAATGCAGAGAATAAATCTGTCCGATAAATTTTTCCCCGAAATATCGGACAAAATAACCGTAGAAGTAAAAGGTGACAAATAATGGAAAAGAAACTTACTTGCGTGGAATGTCCGAAAGGATGCGAAATAACGGTCACGCTTAACGGCGGTAATGTCGAATCAATCACGGGAAACGATTGCCCGAGAGGGAAAAAATATGCGGAAAGCGAGGTTGTTTGTCCGGTAAGAGTACTCACTTCGACCGTAAAATGTTCTTCGGGAGAAATTCTTTCCGTCAAAACGGACAAGCCGATAAAAAAGTCGGAAATTTTTGATTTAATGAAAATAATCAATAAAATAACGGTTGATCCGCCCGTAAAAATAGGGCAGGTTATCTTAAAAGATATCGCCGAAGGCGTTGATCTTATAGCAACGAGTAACGTATACGGCATAGTATGTAAATGAAATGAGAATAATTACTTCTGATTTTATAAACGAAAACTTTATAAGCGCGGAAGATTATGCGAAAGAAGATCTGAAATTTCGCGATACTTTGAGCGTGATTGCCGATAAAATCGCGATGGAAGACGAGAGTAAACCGATAGTTCTTATTTCCGGTCCGTCGGGATCGGGGAAAACTACGACGGCAAATATCATAAAACAACTTTTGCGCGAGAAAGGGCGTAATTCTTATGTTATTTCCCTTGATAATTACTTTAAAACCGTTTTACCCGAAGAGGTAGGAGTTGCGGATCTGGAATCTCCGACAAGAATGAATTCCGAGCTTCTTTCCGAAAATATCCGAAAAATAATCGGTTGCGAAGAAACCGTGCTGCCGCATTTCGACTTTGTCGATAAAAAAAGCGTTTTAACGGGAGAAAAAATTAAACGGAAAAAGGGAGAAATCGTAATTTTCGAAGGAATACACGCCCTCAACGAAAACGTTCTTCGGTTCGACGAAAATAAAACCGTTAAACTTTACGTGAGCGTAAGAACGAGAGTGAAGTGCGGCGACGAACTTATTCATCCGCAATATATCAGACTTTTAAGACGTATGAGCAGAGACTCTATTTACAGAGGAAGAGATATATCCGAAACTTCGGGTTATTTCAAAAGCGTGGAAAAAGGCGAAGAGTTGTATGTCGCGCCGTTTAAAACTAAAGCCGATATTTCCGTGGATACGTTTATGGCGTATGAGCCGAAAATATATAAAAAAGTTCTCTTCGATAAATTGAACGGTTTAGCCGAAAAACACGCCGACGAAACAATCGTCACCCTTTTGAAATTTTTAAATTTCTTTAAAAACGGAAATACGGATTACGTTGTAAAAACTTCTATAATTAAAGAATTTATCGGAGATTTTTAAAAGAATTACGATAAACGTAAAATCCCTGTCATTATTTTTGACAGGGATTTTATTTGTCTTTTATCCGTTTTCTGTTTCTAAGTCTTCGCTGTTTTTCTTGCCTTTTTTCTCGGTCATTTCGGACACTTTGTTTTTGATTTCCTCCTGACCGTCTTTAACAAGTTTTCTCGCTTTATACGAGTTGGCGACAAGCAAGGCTCCGGCTAAAAGACCGAGAACCATACCGCAAGCAAAATTCTTATCCATGATTCCTCCTTCGGTATTCTTCCGCTCGGGCATTTTTCAGCCCGTAAAAGTATGCGTAAAAAGAAATATTTCATTCTTTTATTAGAAATAAATCAAGAAAAAAGCTTGTAAAAAAAAGCCGAAAGTGATAAAATGGAAACGAGTAAATTTTTGGAGTCGCGCGTGGGAAGAATAATCGCTTTCGATATAGGAGATAAAAGAATAGGAGTAGCGGTGTCGGATCCGTTTAACGAAATGGCTTTGCCCGTAGAAACTTATTGGAGAAAATCTCTTGCAAAAGATATCGATTATCTTATCGCGCTTGCTAAGTCCCGATATGCAGAGACGATTGTTTGCGGTTTACCGTTGAACTTCGACGGGAAGGAGTGCGAGCAAACCGAAAAGACGAGGTTTTTTATCGAAGAATTAAAGAAAAAAACCGATATAAACGTAGTCACTCAGGACGAAAGATTTTCTACAAAAGAGGCGAGAAGACTTCTTTTAGAGGCAGATATGCGCAGGGAAAAGCGTAAGGACGTAATCGATAAGATTGCCGCTTCGTATATTCTGGAAGATTACCTTAGAAGATCCAAAAACCAAGCTTAGAGCATAAAAAGGATTTTAAATATGACCGAAAAGTTTATCGAAAACGAACATAACGATGAAAATGAATTCGTCGCGCTCACGGGCGAAGACGGAAGCGTTGAAAAATTTTACCATATCGGTACGATAGATTACAAAGACGAGTGGTTTGTTTTTTTTCAGCCTGCCGAGCCTAAAAACGGAATAGATCCCGACGAATTGATCGTGTTCAAACTTTCGGGCGACGAAAAAGACGAAACTTTGATTCCGATAGACGACGAAACGCTGCTTGAAGAAGTTTACGACGAATTTATGCGTGAAAACGACGATGACGACGAAATCGTCGAAGACGAAAACGCGAACGTTTGCGAAGGCTGTTCGACGAAATCCGAAACGAACGGCAAAGGCTGCGCTCATTGTTGCGCCTGCAAAAAATAACATAGCCGTTTTTTAACGCTAACAAGACAAAAACGAAAAAGGAGGTAACATTATGAAAAGAAGAGTGAAAATCACAGCTGTGTTTTTGCTTGTTTTTTATATTGTCGCGCTTGCTTTTTCTTTTAATTTTACAGCCAAAAACAGAAATCACGACTGCGTGGGAGAGGATTGTCCCGTATGCGCGGTTTTAAGGATTGCCGAAGAGATCTCGGACGGAGCAAAGAAACTTGCTTCCGCCGCGATATCTTTTATCATAGTATTTTCGGTTGTTTTAATTTTATTTGATAACAGGAAGCGCGAATTTAAAATCGACACTCCCGTTTCTTTAAACGATCTCCAATTAAATTAAAAATCGAATAAAATATAAGAGCCTGCCGAACATTATATTCGGCTTTTTCGCGTTTTTAAAAAATCGGAAAAGGCGGCTCTTTTTTAGTGCGATTTTTTATTTAAAAAGGAGATTTTAATTTATTATGAAAAAAATTATTTCGGCAGTTTTGTCGATATTTATTCTTACGGGCTGCTCAGGTATCGTTTCATGCGGGAACGGCGGCGACAATACGAAAAAAACCATTGTCTGCACGATATTTCCCGAATATGATTGGGTCAGAAATATCCTGGGCGAAAAATCGAACGAATACGAGGTGACGCTTCTCGGGAAAAACGGCGTCGACCTTCACAGCTATCAACCGAGCGCGGACGATATCGTTAAAATAGGGCAAAGCGATTTGTTTGTGTATATCGGCGGCGAGTCCGACGAATGGGTTGAAAAAGCTTTTAAAAGCGTTAAAAAGGACGAGAACAAAACACTTAATCTGATAAATGCTCTCGGGGAGCTTGCGAAAGACGAGAGGGAAGAGGGCGGTGAAGAACATTCCGATCATATTCACGACGAAAATCAAGACCATGACGAACATGAAAAGGACGAACATATCTGGCTGTCTTTAAAAAACGCGAGCGTTGCCTGCGATAAAATAGCGGAAAAGCTTTGCGAACTTTTTCCCGAAAACAAAACCGATTTTGAGAATAATCTTGCAAAATACAAAGAAAAAATCGATAGTCTCGATAACGAATTTAAGGAAGCGATCGATAAATCAAGCGTTAAAACTCTTGTTTTCGGCGACAGATTTCCCTTTCGTTATTTCGCCGACGATTATTCTTTGAATTGCTATGCGGCTTTTTCGGGGTGTTCGGCGGAAACGGAAGCCTCTTTCGAAACAATCGTTTTCCTTGCGGGGAAAATCGACGAATACAATCTTTCGAGCGTTTGCGTTATCGACGGCGGTGATAA
Organism: uncultured Clostridia bacterium; assembly: GCA_934247225.1. Classification (GTDB taxonomy): domain Bacteria; phylum Bacillota; class Clostridia; order Christensenellales; family Borkfalkiaceae; genus UBA10281. The sequence goes on along the minus strand of CAKQJE010000004.1, from coordinate 67,830 downwards.
AGGCATAGCGAAATCCGTGATAAACGCAACGAAAAATAAAAATCAACAAATCGTCGTTTTTGATTCGATGCAGGCGATAAAACAAAAAGATATAGAAAACGGCGAGGAATATCTTTCTTTGATGAGAAAAAATTACGAAGCGGTAAAAACGGCACTCGGCGTAAAAGGCGCGGGAGGAAATACAGATGGCTGAAATTGTTTGTAAAAAGCTCTCGCTCGGTTACGACGGAAAATCAGTTGTCGAAAATATCGATTTTTCCGTCAGCGGCGGGGATTACTTGTGTATCGTCGGAGAAAACGGAGCGGGGAAAAGCACTCTGATGAAAACCATTCTCGCTCTTCAAAAGCCGCTTTCGGGAGAGATTTCGTATGGCGACGGACTTAAAGCGTCCGAAATCGGTTATATTCCGCAAAGAACGGACGCGCAAAAAGATTTTCCTGCGACCGTTTACGAAATAGTTTTGTCGGGTTGTCTTTCCGGGCTTGGATTTCGTCCGTTTTATACGAAGAAACAAAAGGAAACCGCATTAAAAAATATGGAAATTCTCGGTATTACCGAATTTTCGAAAAGATGTTTCAGAGAATTGTCGGGAGGGCAGCAGCAAAGGGTTTTGCTTGCGAGAGCGCTTTGTTCCACGAAAAAAATGCTTCTCCTTGACGAACCCGTCGCAGGACTCGATCCCGTCGTAACGAGCGAATTGTACGAAACGATCGATAAATTGAACAAGGAACGAGGCATAACGATAGTGATGATTTCGCACGACATATCGGCTGCGATAAAATATTCGTCGCATATTCTGTACGTCGGAAAACCTTGCTTTTTCGGGAGCAGAGACGAGTTCTTAAAATCCGCGTTTTACGCAAAAATCATCGAGGCGAAGGAGGCTTGAAATGTTTGATAAAATAATATCTTATTTGCAGTTTCCTTTCGTAAGGTATGCGCTTGCCGTCGGAGTTCTGATCGCGCTGTGTTCATCGATTTTCGGCGTTACTCTCGTTCTTAAAAGGTATTCTTACATAGGCGACGGTTTGTCGCACGTTGCGTTCGGCGCGATGGCGGTTGCGGGGATTGTCGGACTGACCGATAATATGGCGATAGTTCTTCCCGTAACGATAGTCTGCGCGATACTTCTTCTTCGGGTGGGGCAGAACGCGAAGATAAAAGGAGACGCGCTTGTGGCTATGATTTCGGTTGGTTCGCTCGCTACGGGTTACTTGCTGTTGAATATTTTTTCGACGTCGTCCAATTTATCGGGAGACGTGTGCGCCACGCTTTTCGGCTCGACCTCGATTCTCACTTTAACGGGAACGCAGGTCTGGATATGTCTCGGTTTGTCGGTGCTTGCGATTGTCGCGTATGTGCTTCTTTATAACAGGATATTTGCCGTCACGTTCGACGAAACGTTTGCAAAGGCTACGGGAACCAAAGTGGAGATTTATAATCTCATCATTGCCGTGATAATAGCCGTGATTATAGTCCTTGCAATGAATCTTGTAGGCTCGCTTCTGATCTCGGCGTTGATTATTTTCCCGGCGCTCTCCGCGATGCGTGTTTTTAAAAGTTTTAAATCCGTGGTCATATGTTCATCCGTAGTATCGGTTGTGTGCGCGGTTACGGGAATTCTTGTTTCCGTCGTGAACGGAACTCCCGTCGGATCGACGATAGTCGCGGCGGATATAGTCGTGTTTTTCGTTTTTCTTCTGATCGGGAAAATTGTAAAAAGAGGTGCAAGATGAAAAAGAGCTTTCTCATTATATTATCGTTGATTTTTATACTTTTTACGAATTCGTCGTGCGGAAGAAACGAGTATGTTTTAAACGAAGAAACTTTCTTTTTGGTTATGACGAATATGCAATATTATCCCGAGCAGTACGTAGACAAACCCGTCGAATACGATTGCTTTACTTACGACCTTACGGATACGGACGGCAACGTTTATCGATGCGGAGTAAGGAAGTGTTCTTCGGGGTACGGTTGCAAATGCGGAAAAGATACGATTATCGGGTTTATTCTCGACTATGACGGAGATATTCCCGAACCGAAAAACCAAAGCGAGGAGACGCCCGACAAAACGTGGGTTCATTTAGTCGGCACCGTCGCTTCGGAGCAAAAAAAGAAAATTAAAATTTATGCGTACGGAGCGGACGGAGAAGTCGATTTTTCGACGATCGAAACAATCGAGTTTTTAAGTTTTAAAGTCGAAACGCTTACTTTGATATCCGATTATTCGGGTCTTAATTATTACGTTACAAAATAAGGAGATAAAGAAATGGCTAATAAAAGAGAAAAAGAAAAAAGAGAAAAAGAAAATCTGTTCAATCAATACATAGAAGCGCGCGATAGAATTTTACCGTTATATCTCGTTGCGGCGATAATCTGCGCCGTGTCGATACTCGGTTATTTCTTTAATTGGGTTTACATTTACAATTCTAATCCGTCGGTAGGCGTAGAGAAGGGCGTAAGCGGTTTTTCCGCAGTCATAAATGCCTTGACGTTAAATAAATATACTTCCGTGCAGCCCGTTTACGGCGATATGAATATATTTTATTATTTCGCGAAAGGTTACTGCGTGCCGCTTGCTTCCGTTGCGCTTATCACGCTTTGTTTAACGATTGTTTCGTCGGCGCTTTGCTTTGTGATTTATTTTACGAAAAAACAGGATTTATCGCTGATTTCGGCGCTGTTTACGATTGCGTCGGCGGTTATGACCATAATTTGTTTCGGAATCGCGCTCGCTATGAACGGGTCGAGAATTCTTCCCGAATATTGCAGCGGAAATCCGCTTTGTTCCATTCGTTCGCTTGCGATAATTCCCGCATTGGTTCTTGTCGCCGCGGCTGCCGTTTTGGGCGTTGCCGTCGTGAGGTACTTCGTTTTGAAAAAGAATAATCCCGATTTCGACTGAAATTCCGATTATAACCGAAAAGGCGGGCGGAACGCTTAAAAAAGCATTCCGCCCGCAAAAAATAATAAAAGAGAAATAAAATCTTTTACAAATCGTCCACGTCCTGTACGGGGTCTTCGTTGTCGCCGGTTAAATAACTTCCGGTGTAACTGCCGAGTACGTCGAAGGACGATTTCATTTTGTCGTGATTAACCCTTTTCGGATTTTTTTTATTTTTGTTCATCAGTGGCAATCTTTCGTGCCGGAACAATTCTTTCCGCAATTTTTGGTCTTAACGGATTTGGTGTTTTTAGTACAATTTTTTTCTGTTGACTTTCTCATGATTTTTTATTTCGGGAGTTGCAACTTTACGAAACCCTGGCTGGCTTTACACAACGGACATACGCTGAAAGCTTGTTTTGCCGTGAATTTAAAACCGCAGTTGGAGCATTCGTAAGTAACGTTTTCTTTGCTTAAAAACAAAGTGCCGTTTTTAAAGTTTTCGTAAAGGTATCTGAAAATGATTTCGTGATGACCTTCAACGTCCGCAACTCTTAAAAAAAGATCCGCAATGTCCTTAAACCCCTCTTTTTCAGCCGTCGCCGAAAATTCCCGGTAAATTCCGACTTCGGCTTTTTCGGCATCGGCAGCCGTCAAAAGACCGTTTTCGATAGTATTGCCTTCAAAGGGGTAGCCTGCCGAAATCTCGATATTATCGGTATTTCCGTTTTTTTCGTTTATCTGATCGAAAAAAGCCTTAGCATGAGCGGTTTCGTTGTGCGCGATATATTTTATTTCGTCCGCAAGAGTTTTGTAGCCTTGCTTCGTTGCGAGTTGAGCGATAAATTGATACCTTAATCCCGCTTGACTTTCTCCTGCAAAACTACGGGCTAAATTCCTGAATGTTTGCGTTTTGTCGAACTCCATTTGTTTCCTCCTTTGTTATTATTTTGGGCAGAATTTGTCCGCTTATTCGTTTTTCGACAAATTTCTCAGATTTTTTTTGCGAGCAATTCGCCCGTTTCGCCGTCCAGAAGGAAATTGACAAACGAATCGTCGGTGAATAATCCGAGGAAGTAACAATTAAAACCGTCGGAATAGATAAGTCTTATTCTTATTTCGTATTCTTTTTCGCCGCTAAGAATTTTCAGCGCGTCGCCGTCGTCCGTGTTTTTAAGGAAGTTCAGAACGTCCTTTTCGGAAAGAGTTTTTTTGTTCTTTGTCGTTAAAAGCGTGTGAGTTTGCTTTACGGAATCGAAATCTATCGTTACGTCGAGTTTGTTTTCCGGCATAGAGGGAAGAATTAAATAACAGGAAACGTAATTCGAAAGCGGTCTGTATTCGAATTCTTTTCTGTAAGTTATTCCGTTTAACGAAAACTGAATTACAGGGCTCGATTTTAACGAGATTTCCTTTTTAAAAACGATTTTAAACGTCAGAACGTTTTTTTGCTCGCCGACTTTGCCGTCGCTTTTAAGCGGCAGTTCGCTCAGTTCTTTATAAGCGTATATTTCGTAATCTTCGGAAAAAGAGTAGAGAACGTCATATCTTAACTGACTTAGTCTTTTTTCGATTTCGTCGTTTTTAGAACACGAGACTGAAAAGAGAACTAAAATCGTTAAAAAGAATGTAATAATTTTTTTCATTTATGGCTTTCCTCGTGATTATTTTATGAACTAAACGATTTCATAATGATATAAAGTTGATTTTTATTTTCTCGTATGGTACAATAATAACGAATATTCTAGCCGAGCGGGATTCGAACCACATTAAGTTTTAACGGCGCAAAATTTGCAAAATCGGCGTTAAACTCACTTATAATACGGCAAGTATGATTGCGTTCGTTTGCCTTGATTTTTCTAAATTTATCGCCGGCAGCCACAGGTGATTGCATTTAAACCCGGTCTCACGGCGTGTTTTTGACTAATACGTCGTTCCGCTCGTGTGTTATACGTTAAGTATTAACGCGCTCGCGCGCCTTGTCTTAGTCTAAAAACACGCCGTGAGACTTGCCCCAACCCAAACGGCAATATTTTCGATGATTTGGGGAAAAGGCGAACGCAGACGTACTTTCGTACTACAAGAGAGAATTTGCCTCAAAGCGCGAAAATTGTGCCGTTTGGGCGAGTTAAAATGCAATCACCTGTGGCTAAATGCGTAGCACCTTAAAACCGTATTTTTTAGGCGGTTGTGACGAAGGTTTGCGCAGACGTACTGTACTTCAAGCAAAGATTTGCCGCAACAGGCAAAAAAGACGGCTTTAAGGCTTGATGGGGTTTGAATCTCGCTCGGCTACCGAAGGTTGAAAAATGAAAAAAACGATTTTGAAAACAGCGATTATAACTATTGTTTCTCTTGTTGCCGCGGCTGTCGTTACTTTTTCGCTTATCGTGATAATTTCACCTAAAACAATGGGTAAAATTTATTATGATCTGGGTTCGAAAAATAACGCCGTCAGGCTTTACGAAAGACAATACAACACAAAGGGAAAGACGTTTGAAGATCTGAAAGATTTTATCGATCTTGTCATTTCCGTTGAAAATGAAGTTAAGATCAACGAATACGGCGCCGATCTCGTTGTCGGGAACAAGTCCGAACTCAAAAGACTTTCCGATAAAGAGTCAGACGAGAACGAGCGCAGTCTTTACGATTATTATTCGATAAGAATAGTCGAAGCCGCGCGCGTCCTCGGGCTTAACAAAAACGCCGTCGAAGTCGCGTTTCGGACGTCGGACGAATATACCGAAAATTGTTCGCTTTATCACATTGTGAGAATTGCCTCCGACGGAGACGACAAAGCGTTTGCCGTAAGCGTTTATTGGGGGTATGTTAAATACGGAGAGGCTATCGAAAAGGGTGCCGACGAACTTAACGAAGATATTCAGAAAATCGTAGATAAATTCGATATCAGGGCGGACGACTCCGTCACGACGAATACAAATGATTAAAAAGAGAGGATAATTATGCAGCACGAAAGAGTTTTGGTTCTTGATTTCGGAGGACAGTACAATCAGTTGATCGCAAGAAGGGTGAGAGAGCAGAGCGTTTATTGCGACTTGAAGCCTTGCGATATGACCGTAAAAGAGATTAAGGATTACGCCCCTAAGGGAATTATTTTCACGGGCGGACCCAACAGCGTTTACGACGAGAATTCCCCGCACATAGATCCCGAAATATTCAAGCTCGGCATTCCCGTCCTCGGTATTTGTTACGGCGCGCAACTTATGGCTTACACGCTCGGAGGTAAAGTGGAAAGCGCAACGACGAGAGAGTACGGCAAAAGCGATATCGATTATTCCGACAGTAAAATATTCGAAAACGTAGACAAGAAAAACGTTTGCTGGATGAGTCATACGGACTATGTTTCCGTTGCCCCGGAAGGTTTCGGAATTATCGGAAAAACCGCGACTTGTCCCGTTGCGGCAATGGAAGACGAAGCGCGTAATTTCTACGGCGTTCAGTTCCACCCCGAAGTTATGCACACCAGACAAGGAACGACCATTCTCAGAAATTTCCTTTATAACGTCTGCCATGTTTCGGGAGATTGGACTATGGCGAATTTCGTTGCCGAGCAGGTTGCGAAAATAAAGGCGAAAGTCGGAGATAAAAAAGTCCTTTGCGCGATGAGCGGCGGGGTCGACAGCGCGGTTGCGGCAACTCTCGTTCATAAAGCGGTAGGCGATAATCTTACTTGTATTTTCGTCGATCACGGTCTTCTTCGTAAAAACGAAGCCGACGACGTTTACAGGGTTTTCAAAACCGAAAGGGGAATGAACCTTATAAAATCCGATTCTGCGGACAGATTTCTGGATAAGCTCGCAGGCGTAAGCGACCCCGAGACTAAAAGAAAGATCATAGGCGCGGAATTCATTAAAGTTTTCGAGGACGAAGCAAAGAAGATCGGCAAAGTCGATTATCTTGTTCAAGGTACGATTTATCCCGACGTAATCGAAAGCGGTAAAGGAAAAAGCGCGGTTATAAAATCGCACCATAACGTCGGAGGCCTTCCGGACGTTGTCGATTTCAAAGAAATAATCGAACCTTTGAGAGATCTTTTCAAAGACGAAGTAAGAAAGGTCGGTTTCGAACTCGGACTACCCGAAGATATAGTTATGCGCCAGCCTTTCCCGGGACCGGGACTTGCGATAAGGATCATCGGAAATATAACGAGAGAAAAAATCAAAGTGTTACAGGACGCTGACTATATTTACAGAGAGGAGATCGCGAAAGCCGGCTTAAATAAAGAAATCTGGCAGTATTTCACCGTACTCACGAATTGCCGTTCGGTCGGCGTTATGGGGGATAGCAGAACTTATTCGTATACGCTTGCGTTAAGAGCGGTTACGAGCGTAGACGGAATGACTGCCGATTGGGCGAGAATTCCTTACGACGTTCTCGAAAAAATTTCTACGAGAATCGTGAACGAAGTTCAGGATATCAATCGTATAGTTTACGATATAACTTCCAAGCCGCCGGCAACGATAGAATGGGAATAATATTTAGTGCGTGAAAATATATGAGTGAAGAAAAAGAATTGAACGACAAAGAATTAAACGCGAGATGCCCCAACTGCGGAGCGGAGTTTTATATCGATAATTTGTCGCCCGAGACGTTTGTTTGTCCGGAGTGTAAAGAGCAGTGTTCTTCCGTTCAGGCGAAGAAGTATTATGCGACGATTCACGCGACCAAAGAGGATTTTAAAGAGGCTCACGGAAGCGAATACCATAAAGAAATGCTTCTTTTGGACGAAGTTTACGGATATATCGGTATGGGAGACTACGAAAACGCCGAAAAAAAAGTTTACGAGGCTTTCGAACTGACAGATTCGGATTATAAAGTTTTTATGGCTATGGTTGCCGTAAAAACCCGCAATTATACCGACCTGGGCGACGAATCGCACAAAGAATATATCAATAAAGCCATAGCTCTTGCCGACCAGGACGGAAAAAAGGAAATAAAGCAAATTTACAGACCGTATTATCTCAAACGTCAGCTTTCGGAGGGCGAACTCGAAGAGTATCATAAAGAAGAAAAATCGGTTAAGAGAAGCAAGCTTGAAAAAAGTCTGAAAGACTTGTTGCCTGCATTCGATATCAAAGAAAAAAGGCAGAAACTCTTCGTGATTTTATTCCCGATCGCATTTGTTTTGGGGCTTGCTCTTTCGATCGTTATGTTTATCGTGACGAAAGGCGGGGCGTGGACGCTTATCGGATTTCCGTTTATTATTGCGGGATACGTCTTTTTCAGAATTTGGTTTATGGCTCGCGACACTGTGGCGGCATTCAACGCCATTCTCGATTTATTCGATATTCTCGATAAAATCGATACAGACGGTGACGAAAGTAAGCTCGTGGCGGTTTATGCGAATATGCAGAAGTTGTCCGACAGGTTCGCCGACGGCGACGCGCCTGTTTCCATGACGACGGATTTCACGGCGCTTATCGATAATCTTATCGCGCTCGATAACGAAGAATTAAATAAATTTTTGCTCGGAAATAAGTTCTTTTCGAATTACGTCGAAGAGTAAAAGGAAAGTTTATTATGGTTTACACGATAGAAAACGAGTATTTATCCGTTGCCGTCGAGGATATCGGCGCGCAACTTAAATCGATTTATCATAAGGAATCGAAAACGGAGTTCTTATGGCAAGGAGATCCGAAATATTGGAAGGGCAGAGCTTACAATCTTTTTCCGATCGTTGGCAGACTTTATGACGGGAAATATACTTATAACGGTAAAATTTACGAGCTTGAAAGGCACGGATTTGCAAGAAACAAAAAGTTTTATCTTTGCGAGAAGAGCAGCGATAAAATGACTTTCAATATAAGTTCCGACGACGAAACTTTACCGTCTTATCCTTTCTTTTTTATATTCAAAATATCTTTTAAGCTTGAAAACAACAAGCTTATCGTTTCATATTCGGTTCAGAATACGGGCGACGAAAAGATGTATTTCGGACTCGGCGCACACCCCGGATTTAACGTTCCGTTTGCAGGCGGTAAATTCGAAGATTACGAAATCAGATTCGACGCGCCGTGCAAACCTTTGAGAGAACTTCTCGGCGAAACGTATCTTATGGCAGGCAAAACAGCGCCGTTTGAGTTGGACGATAATTTCGCGTTCGGACTCGATCACTCGCTGTTCGACGACGACGCGATTGTTTTGCGGAACACCGCAAGAAGCGTTACGTTGAAAAAGAAAGGCGATCTGAAAGGCGTTAAAGCGGAATTTCCCGATATGCCTTTTGTAGGATTCTGGCATGCGCCGAAAACCGACGCGTCTTATGTCTGTATAGAACCTTGGGCAAATCTTCCGTCGAAAGAAGGAGAGATAGAAGATTTAACGAAAAAAGAGAATATAGGAATCGTCGACGCGGGTGAGACTTTTAAAACCGATATGTCGATAACGATTTTATAAAGATAAAGGTTTTGCGAATTTCGTAAAACCTTTAAAAATCTTCGATATTATCTTGCTTTTCGCTCAAATGTTTCCAATATCTTTCAGGGAGATATTGTCGCATTAAGCGTAAGTTTTTTCTTTCTTTGATGTTAATGCTTTTGTAATAAGTTTTCCATAGATTCTGCAAATCGCATTCGTTTTCGGACAGAAATACGGTGATCGGCGTTTCGCCTCCGAAAACAATGCGATATTCTTTACCGTTGCAAAGAGCGAGAATATTTCTCTTAACGTCGTGGATAATGAAAGGAGAACCGAGCCGCGCCTTGAAGTGCGGAACGAGCAGTTCCGTTATGTCGTTATCGGGTTCAAAGCAGGCATAAAAATAGCCGTCTTTCGTTTCCATAAAGCGTAAAAAGCCTTTAAAACGGTGCATTTCATAGAATATACGAGATTTAAGGTCGTTGAACGCAAGGACTTCGCTAAGCGAAAAAGCGGTTGAAACGTCCGTATTTTTGTTTTCGATTATTGTTTTCAGATAAAAGAAAATCGTATCGAAACGATTTTTGTCTCCGCTTTTAAAAGCCGTTTTCAAATCGGAAACGATATATTTTGTCTTGCATTGTTTAATGCAGTTATAAACTCTTTCGGCTTTTTTATCGTCGGTTTCGATTTTCACAATTTCGTCCAAAAAGCCTGTCTGACATGCCTCGTCCGTTACGCGGTCGGGGTTTTCTTTTTTGTAAAAACTTTCAAAAATGCAGGTAAATAAACCGTTTTTGCTTCCGTCGAATAAATATGTTTTCATGGTTTAACAATTTTCACAGTTGTCCCGATATTATGCTTGCGGATACTTCGTTTGTCGAAAATAAGGATAGTTGCTTCGGTTCGGTTTTACATTCGAGCAGAAGATCTTTTTTTACGAGGGAAAGATTTTCTGTTCCGAAAAATTTTCCCGAACAGGTTATAAAGTTTTTGGCTCGTTTCAAAACTACGCGCATTTTTGCGAGAGAAGAAAAATCGAGACGAGCAAACTTTCTTGCCTGAACGATTTTATACGCGCTTTTAAATCCGATCCCGGGAACCCTTAAAAGAACCTCAGGCGGAGCAGTGTTGATTTCCACGGGGAAGAACTCGGGGTGTCTGATCGCCCAGCCGCATTTCGGATCGTATTCTTCCGAAAGATTTTCGTTTTCGTCCAGAATTTCGTCGGCTGAAAATCCGTAAAACCTTAAAAGCCAATCTGCCTGATAAAGTCTGTGTTCACGAAGAAGACCTACGGGCAGAACGGGCAGGTTGGAATTGGAGTAGTTTGCGGGAACATATGAAGAAAAATAAACTCTTTTTAAGGTGTATTTTTTATATAGCGCCTGCGTGAGACGTATAATTTGTCCGTCCGACTCGGGAGACGCTCCGACAATCATCTGCGTGGTCTGTCCCGCGGGTAAAAAGCCGCCGTATTTTATACGTTTTGCTTCGCGATATTCCTCCGCCATATTTCCCATCGGCAACAAAATCCCTTGTTTTGATTTTTGCGGGGCGAGGAGTTTAAGGCTTTTTTCGGACGGCAACTCGATATTAAAGCTCATTCTGTCCGCATATTCTCCTGCCTGTCGGATAAGCCTATTGTCTGCCGAGGGTATGCCTTTAAGATGAATATATCCGTTGAAATTGTAGGCTTTTCTTAGTTTTTTGACGATTTCCAGCAATTTTTCCATCGTCGAGTCGGGCGAATGCTGAATTGCGGACGATAAAAAAAGCCCTTCGATATAGTTTCGCTTGTAAAAATTCATAACAAGTTCACAGATTTCGTCGGGCGTTGCTTCGGCGCGCGGAACGTCGTTACTGCGCCTGTTTACGCAGTACTGACAATCATACATACATTTATTCGTCATTAAGATTTTGAGCAGAGAAATACATCTGCCGTCTTCCGTAAAAGAATGGCAGATGCCTGCAATGTCGGCGTTTCCGAGTCCGCCGACTTTGTTTTTTCGGCTTGAACCCGAAGAGGAACACGACACGTCGTATTTTGCGCTTTCGGTTAAAATTTTCAGTCTTTCAGAGTCTATCATATGCAAACATTTGTTCGTTTTTCTTTATTATAGCATACTCGAAATACAATGTCAAACATATGTTCGTATTTTTTTGTAATAAAAAATTGTATTTTTTGCGACAAAAATTTAAAACCCGAATAAGTCTTTTTCATTGTAAAGTCCGTTTGATTTCGTGCTTATAAAGCGTGCGGCTTCGATAGCACCGTCGGAGAAAAGCTTTTTATCGAGGGCAGAGTGAGTTATCGAAATATAATCGTTTTTCCCGAAGAAATAAACGGTGTGTTCGCCTGTCACCGATCCGCCGCGTACCGAATGAACGCCGATTTCGCCGTTTATGCGAACATTATTGCCTTTTCTTCCGTAAACGATATCGGCGTTTTTCTTTACCCGAATTAGCGACTCGATTATTTTCTTTGCCGTACCCGACGGGGAATCTTTTTTTTCGTTATGATGTTTTTCGATGATTTCTATATCGTAATCGGGTAGTTTTGCGGCAAGATCGGTAATCGTTTTTATAAACAAAGAAACGCCGAGAGAAGTATTTGAAATTTTCAGAATCGGAATGCTTTCGGCTGCGTCCGAGATTTCTTTTTCGTCCTCGGGAGAATATCCTGTTGTGCAGATAACGAGCGGAGTTTTTGTCGAAACGCAATAGTCGAGAAGTCCGAAAAGGTTAGACGGGGAAGAAAAATCTATGACAACGTCGGCGGTTTGCGTGATCAGATCGAACGACGAATATACGGGGCAGTCCGGCTCTTCGCTTTTTGCTTTATCTACGCCGCATACAACGTTCAGGCATTGTTCTTTTGCGGAGCGGTAAACGTATTTTCCCGTTTTTCCGTTTATGCCGCTTATAATGATATTATGCATTTTTAATCGATCTCCTTTAAAAGTTTGTCGAATTCCTCATAAAGTTTTCTTTTTTTGCTTTCGCAAAGGTCGGTGAGAGGAAGTCTTAATTCACAGCCTTTTTTATTGTATTTTCTTGCAAGAGCTTTTAACGGGATAGGGTTTACGTCCGTGAAAAGAAGTTTCGAAAGTTTTTCGAAAATGTAGTCTTTTCTATTTTTCGCAACTTTGTAATTTCTTTCAAAATCATAGAAATAATCGTGAATTTTCAAAGGAATTATGTTTGATAAAACCGAGATTGTTCCGCTTGCGCCGCGTTTAAAAAATTCAAAATTCATTTCGTCCGAACCGCAATAAATCGGTAAAATATCACCTGCCGCCACAAAGTCGTTTTCGATTTGAATCAAGTCCGTACACGCCTCCTTTATTCCGACGACGGAATCGAGCTGAGCAAGTTTTGCGTAAACCTCGGGTTTAATGTTGAATCCCGTTCTCGACGGGACGTTGTAGACGATCGTCGGAAAACCGCACGCTTTGTCCGCCGCCTCGTAATGCCGAAACAATCCGTCGTCGTTACATTTATTGTAGTACGGCGTGACGGCAAGAGCGGCGTCCGCTCCGAGCGCTTTTGCGCGGGTCGTAAGCTCTACGAATCGGGCGGTGCAGTTCGAGCCGCAACCGACGATGACGGGTATGCGATTTCTTACTTGTTTTACGGCTGTTTTTATTATTTCGGTTCTTTCCGAATCGTTTATCGTCGGACTTTCTCCCGTAGTTCCCAAAACGACGACTGCGTCGATTTTTTGCGAGATTTGCCATTCGATAAGCTCCGAAAACGCGGATAAATCGGGTTTTCCGTCTGTAAACGGGGTGTATAGCGCGGTTGCTACGCCTTTAAAAATACTTTTTTTCATATTACCTCTTTGTGAAATCTAATTTTTTTTGGACAATTTTGCCGCAAACGATTGTGTAATTTTTCTATTTAGTATATTATATATAGAGTATTTCGAAAAAATGTGTACAATCAAAGCGCGAAGCTTTGTTTGAAAGAGGTAGAAATGGCTAAAAAAGGCTTTATTGCAAGATTGATCGAAGGTCCCGAGCGTTCGGAGACTTATGCCGCGTCCACGTTGCCGACCAACAGGTGGCAGCTCGGATGGGATGTTTTCAAAACGAATACGGGCAAACATTTCAAGCTTAATTTGCTTACGCTTTTGTTTTTGTTGCCTTTGGTCGCTTTGTGCGTGTTTACATATATGTACAAAGCGTATCTGGTATCGCAGTATCCTTTTGCTCAGAATATGGGTATAGGTTATCCCGCATATCCTTCTGTTTTCGGCCTTACCGCAACGCTTTCGCTTAATACGAGCATAGAATTTTTCAAATTCGTAATTATAGCGGTGGCGATCGGCGCGGTCGGTTTGTCCGGCGGATTTTACGTTATGCGTAACATGGTATGGGCGGAAGGCGTTATCGTAGGCAGCGATTTCTGGAAAGGCGTTAAACAAAACTACTTCGTAGTATTCTTTTCGCTTTTGTTTTACGCCGTAATAATGGGATTTTCCGTTATTTCCGTAAATCTCGCGCAGATACTTATCGATACGGCTTCGGGGATCAGATGGCTTTTGATCGTGGCTCAGATCATAACTTATCTCATTATGGGAATCGTTACGGTAATGGTTCTTTATATGATAACTCTCGGCGTAACGTACAAGCTGTCGTTCGGAAAGCTTATCAGAAATTCCTTTATTCTGACGATCGCGCTTGTTCCGACCAACATATTTTTCGCGTTTCTCGCGGTTGTGCCGTTCCTTCTTATTTTTATCGGCGTTCCGCTTCTGATGTCGCTTGTTATAGTTCTTATCGCCGTTTGGGGTTTGTCGATATTTATGCTTATATGGACAAACTATTCCAATTGGGTATTCGATAAATTTATAAACGACAGAGTTCCCGGAGCAAAGAAGAACAGAGGTATTTATAAACGCAACGCCACCGAAAACGACGGGGAAGAGCTTATTATCGAAAAGACTAAACTCACTTCCAGAATTAAGCCCGTTACCGATTATGACGTGGAACTTTACGAATTGCCGACTTCGTTTAGCAGAAAGGATCTCGAAAAGCTTGAAGAAACCAAAGAAGCTATGCGTAAAGACAGCGATAAATACGCCGAGGAACACGCTCACGACGACGATGCGCCCGAGACGATCGACGATCTTATGAAAGAAGACGACGCAAAGGCGAAAGACGATGCCGACGATAAAAAATCCGCAGACGGGAACAAAGACCGAAAATGATTAAAACCGGTGAAACAAGCGTCGGAAAAGCTTATTCGGCGCTTGCCCGCTATTACGAAAAACTTGCCGAAGAAGACGGCTACGAGGAGTGGGGCGACAGAGTTTCGGAACTTGCTAAGCTGTATTCAAAAGGCAAAAAATGCGCCGACCTCGCATGCGGAAGCGGCTTTTTCACGAGAAAGCTCAAAGCGGGAGGCTTTGACGTCTTCGGGTGCGATATATCGGACGAGATGCTTGTCGAGGCTCAGAAAAAATCCGTGGAAGACGGGCTTTCGATCGAATATCGTAAGCAAAATCTTGTAAATTTCGTAAATTTCGAAAAACTCGACGTCGTAACCGTAATAAACGACGGGTTCAATTATCTCGACGGAAAGAAACTGAAAAAAGCCGTTTCGGCTATATCCAAAAACTTAAAGAGCGGAGGAGTTCTTATTTTCGACGTTTCGTCCGCTTATAAACTGAAAAACGTGATTGCCGATAATATATTCGCCGAAGATCTCGACGAACTTACGTACCTGTGGTTCAACGAGCTGAACGGCAATAAACTCACGATGAACCTTACTTTTTTCATAAAAGACGGCGACAAGTACATAAGAAAAGACGAAGTTCACGTTCAGTACGTTCACGAACTCGATTTTATCAAAAACGTTCTTTCGGAAAATTCGTTCGAAATTGTCGAACTTTTCGGCAAAAAACGCGGCTTAATTGCCGATACGGACGAAAGATGGAATTTTGTCGCGATAAAAAAATAAGCTGTAAACAAGCTGTTCGAATTTATATAAAATGGGTAAAATTTACAAAACATTGATATACGACGGACAGATTTCTCTGTCCGTTTTAGATACGACGGATGTTGTCGAAAAAGCTATGGAATACCACAAGCTTTCGCCTCTTTCGGCTGCCGCGCTCGGCAGAACTTTAACCGTTGCCTCGTTTATGGCGAGCGGATTAAAGAGCGAGGACGAAAAGCTTTCCGTAACGATAGACGGAAAAGGCGTATGCGGGAAAATAGTGGTCGCGGCGGACGGGAAACTTAACGTTAAAGGTTCTGTCGTAAATCCCGACGCGGATTTGCCGCTCAACGAAAAAGACAAGCTCGACGTCGGCGGAGGAGTCGGAAAAGACGGCTTTATCACAGTCGTTAAAAATCTTGGACTTAAAGAACCTTATGTAGGCAAGTGCAGACTTGTAAGCGGAGAGATAGGCGAGGATTTTGCCGCATATTACGCTTACAGCGAACAACAACCCACGGCTATTGCCGTCGGGGTGTTGGTTAAAGGCGATGAATGTCTCGGCGCGGGCGGCGTTATTTTACAACCGCTTCCCGATTGTTCGGACGAAGCGATCGAAAAGGCTGAAAAGCTTATCGGCGAATTTACTTCCGTAAGCAAAATGATTGCGGACGGCGGAGCGGAAGGAATAATCAAAAAGTATTTCGAAGAGTGTTCGTTTACCGAGTACGAAACGAATTACAAATGCGATTGCAGCAGAGAATATATCGATAAAATTCTTATCTCGCTCGGAAAGAAAGAGTTGGAAGACATTATTGAAAAAGAAGGAAAAATCGAGGTTTCGTGCGAGTTTTGCAATAAAAAATACGTTTATTGCAAAGCCGACGCGGAAAAACTGTTCGGAGCGGACGATGTCGGAAAAAATACTTAAATTCAAAAAAGACGAAAAGTCTAAATACGAGAGGGCGAACAGGCATTGCGACGACGGGGATTACGTCGGCGCGCTTTCGTCTCTTCTGTATACCGCTTCGTCCGAGCCTAAAAATACGGAAGTTCTATGTCATATCGCCGATATTTACACCGAACTCGGACTTTACGAAAATGCGATTATATTCTGGTTCAGATTTCTTTCGGTTTGCAGAAAATCGGACGCGATAGACGGTTATAACGGTCTCGGCGCGAATTTCTTTTTTCTTGACAATACGGAGCTTGCGGGATTTTATTTCAATAAACAACTCGAACTCGGCGATATGGGCGCCTGTGTTTACGACGATATTTTGGACGACTATGTCGATTCCGTTTCAAATTACGAAAGACCGGGATTCAAGGTTATTTCGAGCGAAGCGGAAGCCGCTGAAAAAGATGAACAAAATTATTCGGAAGCCGTTGAAAAAAATAAGACGGAAGATTATATTTCCGCAATAGAACTTGCGGATAAAGTATCTGAAAAAAGCGAGTACTACGGTAAGGCTCTTTACGAAAAAGCGTATGGATTATTTTGCCTCGACAAAGACTACGAGGCTGTCGATATTCTCGAAAAAGTCATAAACGATCTTAACGATCGGGATATATGCGTTTTTAATTTGCTTTTCAGTTGTCTTGCGCAAATCGGCGACGAGGAAAAAACCGAAAAGTATTTTAAAATTCTTCTCGATACGGATTCCGACGAAACCGAATATCTCAATAAAAAAATGGCGGTACTTTGTGATTTCGGATATTTCAGAGAAGCTTTGGACGTTTCTGAAAAAATAATGCGCGTCGCGCCCGAGGATACAAATTGTTCTTATTTAAGAGGTTTGTTGTTTTATAATTTGCGCGAAAGAGAAAAATCCGTTGCTTGCCTTAAAAAGGCATATATCTATTCGATGAATCCCGTTGCGCTTTATTATCTCAGAATTGCGGAAAGAGCCGTCGACGGAGATAAATCGGTTCCGAAACGCCTGCCGTTGATTTTCGAAATTCAAAAATCCGAAGTCGATAGTCGTCTGGAAGCTGTAAAGAAGCTTTTTACGGGCGCGGCAAAGAAAAACGAGTACGCGGACGAGTATATTTCCGAAATATTCGATTGGTGTTATTACTGCGGAAACCAGACGGCACAGATAGCCGTTGCGATTTATGCCGTAAGAAACAAAAAAACGGCTCTTATCGAAAAACTCAGAATGCAGCTCGTAAATCCGGCTATTACGGACGATATAAAAATAAGGCTTTATACGTTGTTTGTCGAGTCGGGCATAATACGCGATAAAGAAGAGACTCCCATAGTTTATTCCAATATATTCAAAAAGATCAAAGCCGTCATCCCTGCTTTCGGAGCCGATGTTCCGTCTTCGTTCAGACAGGGCTATGCTATCGCCGCGGGAAGAATTTCCGTTTATTTCGATAAGGATTTCAAAAAGCTTTCCGTCGGGGCGAGCGAACTCGAAGCGGCTATGAGATTAAACGGCGGCTTTAACGAATTTACGGATTCAAGGGCTATTGCTTGCGCGATGTTTATTTATTCTGGAATAAATCATCACACCGACATGGCTGCCGTGTACAGATATTTCGATACGAAAAAGGAGGATGTCGTAAAGCTGATCGCTTATGCGAACGGAAAGAAAAATGATTGATATCGACGGACTTTTTGAAACGTTTTTCAAAAAATACTTAGCTGAAAACCTCGGTAAAAAAACCGAAGAAGAAATAGAAAATCTCATACCGGAATTGTATGAAACCTTCGGGAAAACGCCTAACGATAAACTTGACGGGAAAAGCCCGGAAGAGTATTTCAAAGCTTTCGGCGACGACGAGCTTATCGAGGCTTTAAAAGAAAGCGTGAGAAACGGAAACGACGTTTCCGATTTTTTGTGCGGAGAAATCGAGGCGAGAGGCGGGCTTACCGATAAACTTTGCGAACTTATCGTAACTTGCCAAAGCGACGAGCTTGCGACATACTGCGTAAACATGCTCGGCAATGACGTTTCCGTGGAATATCTCGGAAAGTTTCTCGATTTAATCGCGGACGAGAGTACGGGCGAGAGCCTTACGGAGTCTCTTACCGAACTTTTAAGAGATAACGGAGACAAGGTAAAAGACAAAATTATATCGGTTTATTCCGACAACAAAAAATCGTCGAGAAAGGGCAATTTCGTAGAAATTATGTCAAGAATGTCTCCCGACGACGCAATTTTCGGCATTTTGTGCGACGAACTTAAAAACGACGAAAAAAATATTCCTTTAAACGCCGCTTACGTTGCAAGATACGGAGACGACAGAGCTTTGCCGATTCTCGAAGAGCTGATAAAAAAAGACGGAATTACATATTATGATTTTAAAGAATTAAAAAACGCGATCGAGGAACTCGGCGGCGAGTGCAACGTTAAATTTAAAAAATAATAAAAATCGAAACTAAATCAAAAAGCTTTTTCATAAATTAAAAGTATGAAGAAGCTTTTTTTTAACGTTTTCGGCGTTTCGCTTACTATTATCGGCAGCGTTATCGGCGCGGGATTTATAACGGGAAAAGAAATACAGGTGTTTTTCAGCGACGATTTATCTTTGTCGGGGATTTATTGTTCGTTGATTTTTTTCTTTATGTATATATTTTTTCTTTCCGTGTCCGCCGATAATTTTGCTTTTAAGATAATAAGAACGCTTGTCGCGTTTCTGGAAATAATCATCGCTTCGTGTATGACGGCGGCGTTGAACGTTTTCTTTGCGAACGTATTTCCGGAAATGAAAAACATTAAAATTTTAACGATTATTACTGTAATTTTGGCGATTATTATATGTTCTGACGGCATGGCTTCGATAAAGTTTTTTTCGTCTTTTTCGGTGCCGATCGTTATTGTGTGCGTTATGATGTTTTCGTTCTTTTTCGGAAAACCCGCAAATATTCGGATATGCCCCGTGAATGATAAAGGAAAAATTTATCCCGCGTTGTATGCGGGAATAAACTGTCTTCTTTCGTCGATGGTGATAACCGATTCGTGTAAAAAACTGTCTGTAAAGGAAAAATTTTTCGTCGCTTTCTTCGTTTCGCTTACTTTGATTTTTTGTGCGGTTTGCATTTCGTTATGCGTTGTCGGAGAAAGGGGAGACATGCCTTTTTTAAACGTTGTCCGCGTAAACCCCGTTCTTTCTTTTTTCGCTTCGGTTATGACCTTTATTTCGATTTTCACAAGCCTCGTTTCGGCGACGTATTCGGCTTTTTCCTTAACCAAAGGAAAGACGAGCGTTTTGCAGAAAATTGCCGTCGCGCTCGTCTTTATTATGTTTTCCGAATACGGATTTTCAGGTTTTATCGAGAAAATTTATCCCGTAATCGGTATTTTCGGCTTTGCTTATTTCGTATTTATCGCTTTGTCGCTAATTTTTCGAAAAGAGCGACGAGAGCATACATTGCCCCTGCGAGAAGGCACAAAATCACCGTTGAAGCCATTACGAGGTCGAGTTTGAAAACCTGACCGCCGTAAACGATAAGATAACCTATACCTTGTTTCGATGTGAGATATTCGCCCATTATCGAACCTATCCAAGCCATTCCGACGTTGATTTTAAGACATGATATAAACGTCGGTATGCTTTGCGGAATAACGAGTTTTCTCATAATCGTGGTTTTTCCCGCACCCATAGATTCAAGTAGCATTATTTTTCCTTTATCGGTGGCGAGAAAACCGTTCTGCATGGTTATGATCGTAACGATTATCGTTATTATCACGGTCATAAACACTATCGACTTCGTTCCGCTGCCGAACCATACGATAATGATAGGTCCGAGAGCGATTTTAGGCAGGGAATTAAGAACGATAATATACGGTTCGGCAATTTTTCTGAAATTTTCCGACCACCATAAACCCAATGCGATAAGCGTCCCGAACACGGTAGCGATAATAAAACCTATCACCGTTTCGTAAACGGTCGTGCCGATATGAACCCACAGTTCGCCCGACAAAAAAAGGTCTTTAAGCGTTTTTGCGATTCTCGACGGACTGCTCGATAAAAAGCTGTCGATAACCCCCGTCGCGGCGAGAAGTTCCCAGAGCGCAAGAAACGCGCACAGGACGAAAATTCTCATAAAAACAACGAAAATCCCTGAATTTCTCTTCTTTTTCAGATAGAGAAGTCTGTCTTTGGAAAAATTGTTTTTATTCTTCATGGTTAAGCTCCCTCCACATTCTTTCGAACCAACCCGAAAAACGAGGGTCTTCTCTTCGTTTAAGAGGAGTCGCCGTTTTATCGAGGTCGATTATATGAATATTAAGCACTTTGGACGGTCTTTTCGTGAGTACGACGATTCTGTCCGCCGTAGATAAAGCTTCCGAAATGTCGTGCGTTACGAGGAGAGCGGTTTTCTTTTCTTTTTTGATTATATCGTATAAATCGTCGCATACGGAAAGCCTTGTCTGGTAGTCCAACGCGGAAAACGGCTCGTCTAAAAGCAAAAGATCGGGCGAGGACGCCATCGTGCGGATCAAAGCGGCGCGCTGGCGCATTCCTCCCGATAATTGCGAAGGATATTTCTTACGAAATTCCCACAAGCCGTATTTTTTCAGCAAAGCGGCGACTTTATCTTTTTCCGTTTTACTTTTGTTTTTCTTCACTTCGAGCGGGAGATATGCGTTTTCTTCGATTGTCCGCCAAGGGAACAATTCGTCCTTTTGAAGCATATAACCTATCGAGGTTTTACCTTTTTTTACTTCCTTGCCGCAAAGAGTCACCTTTCCGCCGCTCGGTTTCAAAAGCCCCGCGATTATGGAAAGAATGCTTGTTTTTCCGCACCCCGACGGACCGATTATCGCAACGAACTCTCCGCTTTTGACGTCGAAAGAAATCGAACTGAGCGCACGGATCTCGTCGGTGTCCGTCTGATAGGCAAGGGAAATGTTTTCCAGCTTGAGTATTTCGTTCATCTTTTGCGTTTCCTTGTTTGTTTTTTAGCCGTAGATTTTTTTGTATACTTTTTCGGCGATTTCCGTATAATTTATGTCGCCGCAGTTTATCTTTTCGTCGAGTTCGCCTGCATTTTCCATAACGTTTTGAAGATTGTCGAACGCAAATTCCGTCATCGCCATATTTTTCGTCCAGGCGTCAATGGATAAATAACTTTCCAAAGCGTCGGTAACGGAAGCAAGCTCGGTTCCGGGGAACTGTTTCAGAATGCTTTCGGCAACTGTTTTCTTATCGGTTTCTTCGAGATATTTTATGGCTTTTTGAAGCGCGGTAAGAAACTTTTCTATCGTTTCGCCGTTCTTTTCGATATAGCTTTTCGCGGAC
The DNA here is from genome assembly GCA_934247225.1 of uncultured Clostridia bacterium. Lineage (GTDB taxonomy): Bacteria > Bacillota > Clostridia > Christensenellales > Borkfalkiaceae > UBA10281. The sequence goes on along the minus strand of CAKQJE010000004.1, from coordinate 46,366 downwards.
ATAAACGCGGTGTAGGGAATTTCGCCGCTTTCCTTGCCGACGGAGGCTACGATAAAGCCTTTTCCCGCTTTTGCGTATTCGCTCGCAAGAGGTTCGAAAAGCGTGGTGTAATCGCCCGTGCCGCCTTCGAAAGAGGGACCCATCAGATTAAAGGCGACGTCGTTGTTGAGCGTTATGTTTTTTCCGTTAAAAAGTCCGTGTTTGTTCACGACGTATTCGAACGTCATAGCGGGTACGCCGCCCGTTCTTCCGGCGAGAACGGTTTTATTTTCGAGGTCTTCCCATCTGAAATCGGGTTCGGCTTTTCTCGAAACGAGGAACGAGCCGTCGCGCTTTGTCAGCTGTCCGAAAACCTTGGGATAATCGGCTTTACCTTCCTTGAAAACGTATATCGCGGCTTCCACGCCCATAAGTCCTATATCGGCGTTTCTGGACAGCAAAGCCGTCATCGATTTGTCGGTTCCGCCGCCGTTCGTAAGTTCGATTTCGAGACCTTCCTGTTTGAAAAATTCGTTTTCGATCGCGATATAGAGCGGCGCGTAAAAGATAGAATGAGTTACTTCGTTTAAGCGAATTTTTTTAAGCTCGTCTTTCTTGCTCTCGCCGCAGGAGGCGAGGGAAAAGAGCAAACAGCATGCGGCGAGAAAAATCGCCGTAATTTTTTTCATATACAAAACTCCTTTAACCGAAAGTCTGCCTTTCCGCCCGACCTGATTCGTCCGTTCGGAAAAATAAGGGGAAACGGCGCAAATACTTTGGTTATTATATCATATGCGACCCCGCATTTATTTGACAATTAAAGTAATTTATAATATAATACAAGAGTTATAACTTTTTCGGAGAAAGAATTATGGAGATGAACAAAACCTACAATCCGCAAGATTTCGAGGAGAGAATTTATAAGGAATGGGTCGATAAAGGATATTTTACCGCCCATCCGAACAGAGAAAAAATTCCTTTCACCATCGTTATGCCGCCGCCGAACATTACCGGTCAGCTTCATATCGGTCACGCTCTCGACGAATCTATTCAGGACAGCATCATTCGTTTCAAGAGAATGCAGGGTTACGAGGCTTTATGGCTTCCCGGAACCGACCACGCGTCTATCGCGACCGAGGTTAAAATCGTCGATCAGATGAAAGCCGAAGGTCTTACGAAAGAACAGGTCGGCAGAGAGGGATTCCTCGAAAGAGCCTGGGCTTGGAAAAACAAGTACGGCGGAAGAATCGTCGAGCAGCTTAAAAGGCTCGGTTCTTCGTGCGATTGGTCGAGACTTGCTTTCACTATGGACGAAAAATGCTCCAAAGCGGTTAAAGAGGTTTTCGTAAATCTTTATAACAAAGGTTTGATTTATCAGGGAAAGAGAATAATAAATTGGTGTCCCTGCTGCAAAACCGCGCTTTCGGACGCGGAAGTAGAGTACGCCGAAGAACCGTCTTTCTTCTGGCATCTTCGGTATTATCTCAAAGACAGCGACAGATATCTCGTGGTTGCCACGACGAGACCCGAAACGATGTTCGGTGATACCGCGGTAGCCGTTAATCCCAAAGATCCGAGATATAAGGATATCGTGGGAAAAACGCTTATTCTTCCCATCGTCGGCAGAGAAATCCCCGTCGTTGCGGACGATTACGTCGATATGGAATTCGGTACCGGCGCGGTTAAAATAACCCCCGCCCACGACCCGAACGACTTCGAGGTCGGTCTTCGCCATTCGCTTCCCGTAATCCGCGTTATGGACGACGGAGCGGTTATGAACGAAAACGCAGGCAAATATAACGGTATGACTCGTTACGAGTGCAGAGAAGCGGTGGTAAAAGAATTGCAGGCTCTCGGCAACCTCGAAAAAATCGAGCCGCACGCTCACAACGTGGGACATTGCTATCGTTGTCACGACACGGTCGAACCGATCGTTTCCAAACAGTGGTTCGTGAAGATGGAACCGCTCGCAAAGCCCGCCATTTCGGCTGTAAGGAAAAAGAGTATCAAGTTCACTCCGCCGAGATTTACGAAAATATACTACAATTGGATGGAAAACATCAAAGATTGGTGTATTTCTCGTCAGCTCTGGTGGGGACACAGAATTCCCGCTTATTACTGCGAAGAATGCGGCGAAACGATCGTAGCGAAAGAGGAACCGACGGTTTGCCCGAAATGCGGCGGAAAGAAATTCCGTCAGGACGAAGACGTTCTCGACACCTGGTTCAGCTCGGCTCTCTGGCCATTCTCCACGCTCGGTTATCCCGATAAAACGGAAGATCTCGAATATTTCTATCCTACCGACGTTCTCGTTACCGCCTACGACATAATTTTCTTCTGGGTAGCCAGAATGATTTTCAGCGGCATAGAGCATATGGACAGAATTCCTTTCAAGGACGTTCTTATTCACGGTATCGTAAGAGACTCGCAAGGCAGAAAGATGAGTAAGTCTCTCGGAAACGGCGTCGATCCGCTCGAAATCATCGATAAGTACGGCGCGGACACTCTGAGATATTGCCTTCTCAACGGTATTTCGGCGGGTAACGATATAAGATATTCCGCAGAGAAACTCGAAGGTTGCAGAAACTTCATCAATAAGATATGGAACGCTTCGCGTTTCGTGTTTATGAACTGCGAAGGAAGAAAAATCAAAACCGAACTTTCCGAAATCAAGCTCGTTGCCGCGGATAAATGGATTATTTCCAAGCTCAATTCCGTTGTCAAAGACGTAACAGTCAATATGGAGAAGTACGAAATAGGTCTTGCCTGCGCGGCTTTGCAGGATTTCGTCTGGTCGGATTTCTGCGATTGGTATATCGAACTTTGCAAGCCCGTTCTGTACGGAGAGGATAACGAAAAGAAAGATAATACGGTCAGCGTTCTTTGCTATGTTTTGAAGAACATGCTCAAACTTCTTCATCCTTTCATTCCGTTCGTAACCGAGGAAATTTACGATCATATTCCCGAAACGACGGGAAGCATTATGGTTTCCGAATTCCCGAAATACAACTCGAAGCTCGCTTACAGAAAGGAAAGAGCGGCAACCGAGAAGATTATGGATATCATAAAATCCATAAGAAACATCAAAGCGGAAACAGGAGCCGCGCCTTCTGCCAAGGTTGACGTTTACGTCGTTACGGAGAATAAGAAACTTATCGAAAACGGCGCTTCTTACATCCGCAAACTCGCAAACGTAGGCGAAATCAAATACGTTGCGAATAAGGACGTTATCGGCGAAAAGGTCGTTTCCAAAATTCTCGACGGCGCGGAGATTTACATTCCGCTCGGCGAACTCGTCGATTACGAAAAAGAACTTGCGAGACTTAAAGCCGAGCTTGAAAAAACCGAAAACGAAATTAAGAGAGCGGAGAGCAAACTCTCCAATCAGGGATTCGTCGCAAAAGCCCCCAAGGCTTTAATCGACGGAGAAAAAGCAAAATTAACAAAATTCACGGAGATAAAGGAAAAGATTATTAAAAGTATCGAAGAAATAGAAAACTGATATTATATGCCCGAATAAATTTTTGTTCGGGCAACTTTTCGTGTCTCCTATTAAAAAACGGAGTAAACAAAATTGAATAACAAAAAATCTTTAAAAGTCAGATTTTTGGGCGGCGTAGGCGAAATAGGAAAGAATATGACCGCCCTCGAATACGGTAAGGACATCATTATAATCGACGCGGGTCTGACGTTTCCGAACGCCGATATGCCGGGAATAGATCTTCTGATACCCGATATATCTTACCTCGTTCAGAACAAGGACAGAATAAGAGGTATAGTGCTTACGCACGGACATGAAGACCACATAGGCGGACTGCCGTACGTTCTTAAAGAAATCAACGTTCCCGTATACGGAACGAAATTAACGCTTATGCTTTGCGAACATAAGCTTATCGAACAGAGAGTTCAGAATTATTCGCTCAATTGCGTAAAACCGTCGGGAGTAGTGAAACTCGGCTGTTTCTCGGTCGAATTCGTTCACGTCAACCATTCTATACCGGGAAGTTGCGCGCTTGCGATAAATACGCCCGTAGGTCTTGTATATCATTCGGGCGACTTCAAGATAGATTTAACGCCTATAAACGGCGAGATGATCGATATTCCGAGAATTTCGGAAATAGGCAAAAGGGGCGTTACGCTTCTTTTGTGCGAATCGACGAACGTAGAGCAGGAAGGTTATACGATGAGCGAACACGTCGTCGGAGAGACTTTGGACAGACTTTTCGCCGACAATGCGAAAAGAAGGCTTATCGTCGCTACTTTCGCTACAAACGTTCACAGATTGCAGCAGATAATCAATCTTGCCGAAAAACATAAGAGAAAAATCGCGTTTTCGGGCAGAAGTATGCTTAACGTCGTCGACGCGGCAACGAGGGTAAACGAAATCTCGATACCCGAAAATCTCGTCGTCGATATAGAAAAAATTAAAAATTACGCCGATAAAGATCTCGTTATCGTTTCTACCGGAAGTCAGGGCGAACCTATGAGCGCGCTCACGAGAATGGCTGCGGGAGAATACAATCAGGTTCAGGTCGGAAACAACGATACCATTATCATTTCCGCGTCGCCTATTCCCGGAAACGAGAGAAGTATTTATCAGGTTATAAACAATCTTTACAGAAAAGGCGCGGAAGTCGTGTATAAATCCATAACCAAAATACATGTTTCGGGTCACGCCTGCCAGGAAGAATTAAAAACTTTACACACGCTGTTAAAGCCGAAATTCTTTATTCCCGTTCACGGCGAGTACAGACATTTGAAAAAACACTGTCGTTTAGCCAAAGAAATAGGAATGAAAGAAAGCAATATGCTTATCGCGGATATCGGCGATACGATAGAAATCACGCCGAAGAGTATGAAACGCGGCGACAGATTCCAATCCGGAACGAGGTATATCGACGGACTTTCCATCGACGACAGCGAAAACGTCGTTAAAGACAGAAAACACCTTGCCGAGGACGGCTTGATTATCGCCGTTTGTTGCGTGTCCGAAGATACGGGCGAAATCGTTCAAGGTCCCGACATAATCAACAAAGGTTCTATTTTATCCGAAGCGCAGGTTGCGGAAGCTAAAAACATCGTGGCGAAAACGATAAATTCGTTCGATGTGAAATCCGTTGGCGATATGAGCGAAATAAGAAATCAGATAAGGAAAAATCTTCGTAATTTCGTTGTTAAAAAGACAAAGAAAAGCCCGATGATTATTCCCGTATTAACGGAAGTATAATGCACGAATACGTTAAATCTCTCGTTTTAAAAAACGCGGAGAATACAATTTCAAAAGAATTGTCGGATTTAAGAGACGATTATAAGAACAGGGGAATTGCGACTATTTTAAGAGAAAGTCTCAATTCTCTTATTCTTACCGCAAAGCTTGTTAATCCGAAGAAGATTTTAGAATTCGGAACGGCTACGGGTTGCTCGGGGATAGCTTTGTTGCAAGCTTGTCCCGAAGCGACGTTGTATACAATAGAAAGGTATCGTCCCGCGGAAGACGAGGCGTTGAAAAACTTTGAAAAATTCAATGTAAATTCAAGGGTTTTTACATTTTTCGGCGAAGCGGAAGAAGTGGTCGACGAGCTTGAAGGCGGATTTGATTTCGTCTTTCTCGACTGCAATAAATCAAAGTATAAAAACCTTTTGCCGAAGATAAAAGCAAGGCTTAACAAGGGCGGGGTGCTTTTTGCCGATAACGTTCTGTTCAGAGGATATATCACGGGCGAGGTCAAGACTCCTCACAGACATAATACAATAAGAAACAATATGCGCGAATTTCTCGATATGATTTCATCCGACGAGGATTTCATAACCGCCATTTCCGATACGGGTGACGGAATAAGCATATCATATAAAAAGAACTGACAGTATGAAGAAAATAGAATTACTTGCTCCCGCGGGGAATTTTTCAAAACTTAAAACCGCCGTTTACTATGGCGCGGACGCCGTTTATCTCGGCGGAAAAAGTTTTTCGCTCAGAGCTTTTTCGGATAACTTTACAGACGAAGAACTTATCGAAGCGGTTAAATTCGCTCACGTAAAAAACGTCAAAATTTACGTTACCGTCAATATTTTTGCGAGAAATTCCGATTTTGAAAAAGCGGCGGAGTATTTCCGCTTTTTAGAGAAAATCGGCGTCGACGCGGTGCTTATAACAGACGTCGGGCTTATCTCATTGTGTAAGTCCGTCGCGCCTGATTTAAAGATTCATTTATCCACGCAGGCGAACACGCTCAATAAATACGCCGTTAAATTCTGGGGCGAAGAAGGGCTTGAAAGGGTTGTTCTTGCAAGGGAGCTTTCGCTTGCCGAAATAAAAGAAATTTCCGATTTTTGCCCCGAAATGCAGCTTGAAGCCTTTGTTCACGGAGCAATGTGCATTTCATACAGCGGAAGATGCCTTCTTTCCAACTATTTCAACGGCAGAGATGCCAACCGCGGCGAATGCGTTCAGGCATGCCGCTGGCAATATGAACTGAGAGAGAAGTCAAAAGGCGGGGAATTTTTCGGCATCGAAGAGGACGAAAGGGGTTCGTACATTTTAAACAGCAAAGATCTGAATATGATCGATCATATCGACGAGATGGATAAAGCGGGCGTTTGCTCTTTGAAAATCGAGGGCAGAATGAAAAGCGAATATTATCTCGCGACGGTTATAAACGCATACAGAAGAGCGATCGACGAATATTACAAAATCGGAGATAAATACAAAGAAAATAAAACTTTTTACGACGAACTTCTGAAAACCAATCACAGGGTTTTTACAACGGCTTATATGCTTAATGAAAACGCTGAAACCGTAAATTATTCCGATTCGCAATCGGCGGGAGAAAAACAGTTTGCAGCCGTTGTTACGGCAAAGACGAACGATAACGGTTATTTCGTGGCGGAGATGCGTAATCGCTTTAAAAAGGGCGACAAACTCGAAATATTAACCCCCGGCGAGAATTTTAACAAGACAATCGTCGTAGATAAAATGACCGGCGAAGACGGGGAAATTATCGAGGACGCTAAAATCGTTCAGCAAAAAATAAGGATTTATTCCGATATCGAGGTCTCGGAAGGGGATATTCTGCGTAAATAAATTTTTATCGCGCAAAATAACGACAAGAAACTTCATAATATTTTCGATTTCGACATAGATTTATCCTGAGAGGTAGGTCTATGTTTTTTGATTTTATTGAATTTATCGTCGCAAAGCTCGTCTTTTTCTGTTCGGGCGTGGGCGGCGACAGTTTTCCGAAGCCTTTAACGCAGGACGAAGAAGAAAAATACCTTACGGCATTCCGTGAAAAAGGTGACAAAAAGTCCAGAGATATTCTGATAAAACACAATTTAAGGCTTGTCGCTCACATAGCAAAAAAATATCAGGGGGCGGAAGATACCGACGACCTGATTTCCGTCGGCTCGATAGGTCTTATAAAAGCCATAAACACTTTCGATCCGTCCAAAGGAACTCAGCTTGCCACATACACGGCAAGGTGCATCGAAAACGAAATCTTAATGCTTTTAAGGTCGAACAAAAAATATAAAAACAACGTGTCCATATACGATTCGGTAGGAGTCGATAAGGACGGAAACGAACTCACGATACTCGATCTTATCGCCGAGAAAGAGGACGGAGTTCTTGCCAAGGTCGAAAATAAGCTTATTAAAGACAAATTCATAGAAGTTATGGAGAAATGCCTTTCGCAAAGAGAATACAAAATTCTCAGTTTAAGATACGGGCTTAAAGGCGGAAGACCTCTCACGCAGAGAGAAACAGCGAAACTTCTTAAAATATCGCGGTCGTACGTATCGAGAATAGAGAAGAAATCCATCGAAAAAATTAAAGAAATGGTGAAAAAAGACAAAATAGAAGTTTAATTAAGAGAAAACCCTTGCAAAAAACCGAGAATTATTATATCATATACTTGAAATAAATCGGAGGAGCAGGTTTCAGCCTGCATTGCGCTATGGGAAAATATTATCTTGCGATTGATATCGGGGCTTCGAGCGGCAGACACATTCTTTCTTATATCGAAAACGGAAAGCTTAAACTCGAAGAAATTTATCGTTTCGAAAACGGCATGGAAGAAAAAGGCGGACATCTTGTATGGAATTACCGCAAACTTTTTCAAAATATCGTAGACGGGCTTAAAGAATGTAAAAAAATCGGAAAAATACCGTCTTCGGTCGGTATCGACACATGGGGCGTCGATTACGCGCTTTTGGATAAAGACGATAACGTTATCGGAGACGTCTTTGCTTACAGAGATTCGAGAACGGAAGAACCGATAAAGAAGGTCCATTCTATCGTGCCGTTTGAAAAACTTTATGAAAGAACGGGATCTCAATTCCAGATTTATAACACGATTTATCAGCTTTATACCGATAAACTCAGCGGTAAACTCGATAAAGCCGAAAGATTTCTCATGATGCCCGATTTCTTCGGATTTTTGCTTACGGGCGTTAAGAAAAACGAATTTACGAACGCTTCCACGACGGGGCTTTTAAGCGCGAAAACGAGAGAATGGGATATGGAGACCGTTAAAGATCTCTCTCTTCCCGAAAAACTCTTCGGAGAACTTAGTCAACCCGCAACGCTTGTCGGGGCGGTTAAACCCGAAATCGCTGCGGAAATCGGTTACGAAACCAATATCGTTCTTACCGCCACGCACGACACCGCAAGCGCGGTTATGGCTGTTCCCGAGATGGGACATCCGCTTTATATTTCGAGCGGAACGTGGTCGCTTCTCGGTATCGAAAGTCCTGTGGCAATCTCCACAAAAGAAGCTCTCGAAGCCAACTTCACGAACGAGGGCGGATACAACAGATCGACCAGATTCTTAAAGAATATAATGGGTCTTTGGATGATTCAGAGCGTAAGAAGAGAACACGAGAAAAAGTACAGCTGGGGAGATTACGTTACGATGTCGAAAGCGGTTAAGGATTTCGACAGTATAGTAGACGTAAACGATCAGCGTTTCCTTGCCCCCGCAAGCATGATAGGCGCGATTCAGGATTATTGCAGAGAAACAAATCAGAAAGTTCCGGAAACTCCCGGCGAAATCGCTCTTTGCGTTTACGACAGTCTCGCCGTATGCTATGCGAAAGCAGTGAAGGTAGTAGAGAATATAACGGGATATAAATTCGATACTATTCATATCGTAGGCGGAGGTTCCATGAACGGATATCTTAACGAACTCACCGCAAAACGTACGGGGCTTAAAGTTATGGCGGGTCCCGTCGAGGCTACGGCAATCGGAAACATTATCGCTCAGCTTCTTTACGACGGAGCGGTTAAAAACATAGAAAGCGCGAAAGAACTCGTGAAAGACTCTTTCGACGTTGAAATTATCGGTTAAATATAAATAAATTCGGCTTCTTCGTAATACATTGTATAGAGGTGGTCGAATTGAATAAACTAACTGACAGAAAGCTTAACGTAATTACGGCGGTTATTCTCACTGCGATTGTTTCGGGAGTGATCGCCGTATGTTTTTTGCCGGGCGACGTAGTGGTCATATCGAACGGCGAAAGTTACTCCGCGATTTATAACGGAGACAGAAACGGCAATACCGTAGCCATGATGTTCAACGTGTACGAAGGAACGGAGATCGTGGACGGGATTCTGAACGTTCTCGAAGAAAAGAACGCGAAAGCGACTTTTTTTGTTGGCGGAGTATGGGCGGACGATAATATCGATACCATAAAGAAAATCCTTGAAAAAGGACACGAACTCGGCAGTCACGGATATTTCCATAAGGATCACGCCAAACTAAACGAAGAGCAGAACAGGGCGGAAATGGAAACCCTGCACGCTCTTATAAAATCGAATACGGGCGAAGAAATCAAGCTTTTCGCTCCGCCGTCGGGTTCTTTTTCGGTAACGACTTTGAAAGTCGCGCAGAAAATGGGTTATAAAACCATAATGTGGAGCAAAGATACGATAGATTGGCGGGATAAAAGCGCGAAAACGGTTTATTCGAGAGCAACGAAAAACATTTCGGGCGGCGATTTCGTTTTAATGCATCCGAAAAAACATACCCTCGAAGCTTTGCCGCAAATTATCGATTACTACTATAAAGCGGGACTCAAAACGGGAACGGTAAGCGAATGCTTATCTTCGGAAACGCCCGTCTGATTATCGCCCGTGTATTGAAAATAAAATTTACATAAAGCCGACAAAATCCGGCAAAACGACAAAAATGGTTAATTACAAAAAATACGACAACGGTCTTAAAATAATCGTAAACACGATGGACGCGATGATGTCCGTCAGCGCGGGAATTCTCGTCGGGGCGGGAAGTTGCCTCGAAGACGAGAGAAATAACGGTATTTCGCATTTTATCGAACATACGACGTTTAAAGGAACGGAGAAAATGTCTTCGTTCGAACTTTCTTCGGCTTTCGACGATATAGGCGCGCAGGTAAACGCTTTTACTTCAAAAGAAACGACGTGTTATTACGTCAAAAGCACGGTATCCGAGCTTGAAAGGTCGTTCGAGCTTCTTTCCGATATGTTTCTTAATTCTGTTTATCCCAAAGACGAACTCGAAAAAGAAAAAGGCGTCGTTAAAGAAGAAATAAATATGTGTCTCGACACGCCCGAAGATCTTTGTCTCGACGCTTTGTCGGAGTCTTATTTCGGCAGACAAGGACTCGGCAGGACTATTTTAGGTCCCGCAAAGAATATCGATTGCTTTTCGAAAGAAGACGTTCTGAAATATCGCGGACGTTTTTACAACGCCGATAATATCGTTCTTTCTTTTGCAGGGAGAATTACTTTCGAAAGAGCTTGCGATTTAGCCGAGAAATTTTTTGTGCCGTTCGTTTCCGTAAATAAGTCGGATGAACTTTCGTCGGGAGCGATCGAAAATATTCAGGGCAGAATAAAAATCGAGAAGAATATCGAACAGATTCATCTTGCGCTTGCTTTTAAAGGCGTGGAATACGACGCTCCGTCCGCCGACGCGATGTCCGTCGTGAATAACGTTCTGGGTTCGGGGATGAGCAGCAGATTGTTCCAGAAAATAAGAGAAGAAATGGGACTTTGCTACACGGTTTATTCTTATCCGAGCTGTTATCGCTCTACGGGAACTTTTGCGGTGTATGCGGGAGTTAATCCCAAAAGCGCGGAAAAGGCTTATCTCGAAATAAAAAAGGTTCTTGACGATTTTAAAGCGGGCGGGATAACCGATACCGAATTCGAAAGAGGAAAAGCGCAGATGATAAGCTCGTTTGCTTTCGGGCAGGAAAGCACCGCTTCGCAAATGCTTCTTTACGGAAGATATCTTATGAATACCGATAAAGTATTCGATATGGACAAAAAGCTCGCTTCCGTCGTTTCTTTGAAAAAAGACGAAGTGAACGATCTGATTTCCGAACTCGATTTTTCTTCTTACAGTGCGTCGATCGTCGGAAAAAACATTAAAAATATAAACTTATAAATATGAAAAAGACGAGAAAGTTTAAGCTTTCTTCGTTTTTTTATTCTAAAAAAATATTTTTTAGTTGACAAAGTCGTCGGAAAACATTTATAATAATGTCGGAAAGCGAGGAGAGTCGGCGAAAACGACCGTCCTCGTCACGATAAATCGGTTTAACCGAAATTTCAGAATATCAGGAGAAAATAAGATGTCTTCAAGATACGAGAGCGCAAAAGCCGAGTATGCAAAATACGGCGTCGATACCGACGCCGCCATCAAAAAACTTAAAACCGTTCCCTTGGCTGTTCATTGCTGGCAAGGCGACGACGTTACGGGTTTCGATCACGACGGTCCCTTGACGGGCGGAATTCAGACTACGGGAAATTATCCGGGAAAAGCAAGAACTCCCGAACAGCTTATGGCGGATATGGACAAGGCTATGTCGCTTTGCCCCGGCACAAAGAAGCTTAACCTTCACGCTTGCTACGCTATATTCGAAAAGGGCGAATTTGTCGACAGAGACAAAATCGAACCCAAGCACTTCAAAAAGTGGGTCGATTTTGCGAAAGAAAGAGGAATGGGTATCGATTTTAACCCCACGTTTTTCTCGCATCCCATGGTTAAAAACGGACTTACGCTTACAAGTCCCGACGAAAAGGTAAGAAAATTCTGGGTAGAGCATGGAAAAGCTTGTATCCGTATTTCGGAATACTTCGCGAAAGAAACAGGCATTCCCTGCGTAATGAATATCTGGATCGGAGACGGATTCAAGGACATTCCCGCCGACCGTATGGGACCGAGACTTCGTTATAAACAGTCTATCGAAGAAATTCTTTCCGAACCGTTTGATAAAAACCTTGTTAAACCTTGCGTAGAATCCAAGGTTTTCGGTATCGGCGTAGAGTCTTACACGGCGGGAAGCGCAGAGTTCACTTTGAGCTTTGCGGCAAGGCACGACGGCGTTCTTCCGCTTATGGATAACGGGCATTATCATCCGACCGAACTCGTTTCGGATAAAATACCGGCGCTTCTTTGCTTCTTCCCCGAAATCGCCCTTCATATTACGAGAGGCGTAAGATGGGATTCCGACCACGTTCTCCTTTTCGACGACGAAACGAGAGAAATGGCAAAAGAAATCGTAAGATGCAACGCGCTCGACAGAGTATATATGGCACTCGATTATTTCGACGCGAGCATCAACCGTATTTCCGCCTGGACGGTAGGTATCAGAAGCTGGCAGAAAGCTCTTCTTATGGCAATGGTTACGCCTAACGAAAAGCTCAAAGAGCTTCAAGATAACGCGGACTTTACGAAACTTATGGTTATGCAGGAAGAAATGAAAACTCTTCCGTTCGGCGATATCTGGGCTGAATACTGCAAAGAATGCGGAGTCGCGGCAGACACGTCCTGGTACGACGAAATAATGAAGTACGAAAAAGACGTTCTTTTAAAAAGATAAAATTCGTTTGAGTCCGCCCCGTCGCGTTTAAAAAGCGACGGGGCGGCGAACAATATAAAGGAAGTGTAGTTTATGATTAAAATCGATGTTATTTCGGGCTTTCTCGGCGCAGGGAAAACCACTTTGATTAAGAAACTTTTCGAGAGCAGACTTAAAGACGAAAAAGTCGTTCTTATCGAAAACGAATTCGGCGAAATAGGCGTAGACGGCGCGTTTTTGAAAGACAGCGGCGTCGAAATAAAGGAAATCAATTCGGGCTGCATCTGCTGTTCGCTCGTAGGCGATTTCTCCAAGTCCATGAAAGAAATAGTGGAGAAATTCGCTCCCGACAGAATCATTATCGAGCCGTCGGGCGTAGGTAAACTTTCCGATATAATCAAAGCGATCGAAAAGGTCGAGGAACCTCTTAAAATCAATATCGTCGCAACCGTTGTCGACGGCGGAAAATGCAAGATGTATTTTAAGAATTTCGGCGAGTTTTACGACGATCAGATCAAGCAGGCGAACACCGTCGTCGTTTCTAAAACGGACAAGCTCAGCAAAGAGAAAACTCTTGCCGCAGTCGAACTTATCAGATCTTTGAATCCTAAGGCTACGGTCGTGACCACGCCCGTTGTCGAACTCGAACCCGATAAATTGCTCGACGTTTTGGAGGGCGACGTCGCAAATGTGGACGATCTTTTAAAATCTCTCGCTATCGATCACGACGATGAAGACGAACATGATCATTGTTGTCACCACCATCATCATGACGAAGACGACGAGGATGAACACGAGCATCACCACCATCACGACGACGATGATGACGAAGACGAGCATTGCTGTCACCATCATCACCATGACGAAGACGACGAGGATGAACACGAACATCACCATCATCATCACCACGGACATGACGCGGACGAAGTGTTCACGAGCTGGGGCGAAGAAACGCCCGTTGCGTTCTCTCATGACGAACTCGATAAAATTCTTTCCGCGCTTTGCGAAGAAAATTCCGATCTCGGCATAATTTTGAGAGCAAAAGGCGTTGTAAAAGCCAAAGACGACGCAAAATGGTACTATTTCGACCTTGTTGCGGGAGAATACGAGATTAGAAAGGGTGAACCCGATTATACGGGCAGAGTATGCGTTATCGGCTCGAAAATCAACGAGGATAAGATCGCGGCGCTCTTTTTCGGCGAATAATTTAAGTCGAATAAAATAAAGAGCAAATAATTTAAACGGAGAACAACAATGGCAAGAACGTTTCCCGCCGTTATCGTAAAAGGCATTCTGGAAAGCGGAAAAACGACGTTTATCGTCGATTCGCTTAAAAATCAGGATTTCGGAGATATAGGCAGAGTGTTGATTTTATCCACCGAAGAGGGCGAAGTCGAATATGACCCCGCGGAACTTGCGAAATACAACGTGATTTTCTATCAGTTCGAAGATCCCGAAGATTTCACCGTAGAAAAAATCAACGAACTTATAAAAATAAATAAGCCGCACGCGCTTTTTATCGAAGAAAACGCAATGTGGGATTGGAGCGAAATAAAACTCCCGCCGTACGTGGTCGTGGAGCAGGTTTTTGCTATTATCGACGCGACCACTTTTAAAATCTACTTCAACAATATGCGCCAGAAGTTTCAGGACATAGTCGGAGCTTCAAACATCGTAATAATGAACAGGTGCGAAGAGTCTTCCGAAATGGCGGGATACAAAAGAAGTTTAAAACTCATAAATAAGGACGCGTATTTCATAACGCTCGGAAAAGACGGAAAACCCGTCAGTTTTGTCGAAGAACTTCCGTATAAAATTTCGGACGAAATGAATATTTCGGACGACGATTTCGGTATTTTTTACATCGATACGTTCGACAATCGTTCGAGGTATGAGGGGAAAATCGTCGAATTCAACTGTATGACGGTTACTTCTAAAAATTTGCCCGAAAACACGTTCGTCGCGGGAAGACTTGCAATGACTTGCTGCGCCAACGATATTCAGCTTATAGGTCATTTGTGCGGATATAACGCGCCTTTAAAAATCAAAAACAAAGGCTGGGTGCATTTGCGTGCGAGAATTCATTATCTTTCCGAAAACGAAAACGACGAACCCCAGATAGTTCTCGAACTTCTGAAAATAAAGGAAATACCGGAAATAGAAAATCCCGTTGTTTCCTTGCAATAATTTGCGGTTATACAAAAATTTCGGGGCGGCGAAAATTTTTCGCCGCCCCTTCGATATGTATTAAGCTTTTATGCTTTATTTGCAGCAACCGCCGCCGAATCCGAAGTCCGGACCGCCTTTTCCGCCCTTGCAGCAGCAAAGGAGAAGCAAAAGCACGGGGAGTAAGCATCCGCAGCCGCAGATCTTATCTATAATGCCGCATAAGCATCCGTTTTTGCACAAGCAAATTATGAGGATGATTATAAGCATCCAAAGGCAACAGTTGTCGCCGATTCCCAAGCAATTCAACATTTTATGTATTTCCTCCTGTGATATTCGTAGCGTTACCGCTATCACTATCAGTATATTTTTATTATTCTAAAAGTGTTACGCTTATCGCCTTTAAAAACTTGATTTAATTTTTTAAATATATTATAATTTTAAATGCGGATACTTTAATAAGATCCGACATTCGGGAGCTTGGCTCTATATATTTTTTCTAACGGGTATTCTTTAAAGAAACTCGATCGGAGGCAAAATGGAAGAAAAAAACACTTTTTTTACGTCTAAAAACATCGCAGTTCTGGGCATTCTCGGCGCGTTCGTGGTGGTTTTGCAGGTTTTCGGCAGCTACTTTAAAATCGGTACGGTACAGTTTTCGTTCGTACTCGTGCCGATTGTTATCGACGCGATTCTGACGGGCGCGATCGGCGGCGCGATTTTAGGCTTTTTATTCGGTATTATAACCTTGATTATGGGTATCGCGGGGGTAGATCAGTTTACGTTTATACTTTTCTCCGATCACCCCTTTTTAACGATTTTAACCTGTATCGTAAAAGCAACGGCGGCAGGTTATCTTTCGGGGCTTATTTATTCTTTGGTTTCAAAGAAAAATAAAACGGCGGCTGTGTTTTCCGCGGCTGCGCTCGCCCCGATAGTAAACACTTCGCTTTTTATTATAGGCGCGCTTTTTATGAGCGATACTTTAACGGAAAATTTCGTTCAGAGCGGTACTTCCGTTATGTATTTTCTTATTATCGGATGCGCAGGCATAAACTTTCTCGTGGAGTTTGCGATCGATCTTTTGCTTGCTCCGTCTGTATACAGAATAATTAAGGTAGTAAAAAAATAATGATTTTTTGTATCGATATAGGAAATTCTAATATAAAATACGCTCTTTTCGACGGCGAAGAAATCAAAGCGTCGTTCAGGGTGACTTCGCAGAGAAACGCCACGAGCGACGAGTACGGCGTTATCGTAAGAGATCTGCTTAAATCGGCGGGCATTCCGCGCGAGAAAATCCACGGGGTAATTATGTCTTCGGTCATTCCGTCGCTCAATTACACAATGGAGCATATGTGCAGAGATTATCTCGGAATTTCTCCGCTTATCGTGGGTCCGGGCATAAAAACGGGACTCAACGTCAAAGCCGACAATCCGAGAGAAGTCGGCGCGGATATCATAGTCGACTCTGTGAGCGCGATACATCGTTACGGTAAAGGTTCGCCTATTATCTGCATCGATTTCGGAACGGCAACGACTTTCGATATCATAAACGAAAAGGGCGAGCTTATCGGCGTGGTGATTTCTCCCGGGATCAAAGGTTCGCTCGATTCGCTCGTCAACAACACGGCAAGCCTGCCGAATATCGAACTCGAAACTCCACCTTCGATAATCGCGAAAAATACGGTTAATTGCATGCAGGCGGGGATCGTTTACGGCTTTGCGGGGCTTGTGGACAATATCGTTGCGAAAATCAAAGAGGAACTCAACCGTTCGGACGTAAAAGTCATCGCGACGGGCGGAATGGGAAAAGTTATTCATAAAGAAGCGAAGAGCATAGATAAATTCGATCAGACCTTAACTTTAAACGGTCTCAGAATTATTTATGAAATGAATGCGAGAGTGAAAAATGTCTGAAATCGTTAAAATCGGAAACGTTGAAATCGGCGGAGGAAAACCCGTTGCCATTCAATCTATGGCAAACATAAAAACTTCCAAAATCAAAGAAGTTATCGAACAAATTAAAGATTTATACGATTTGGGTTGCGATATAATAAGAGTATCTGTTAAAGACGAAGACGACGTTAAAGCTTTGTCGGATATAAAAAAGAATATTTCGATTCCGCTTGTCGCCGATATTCATTTCAATTATAAATTTGCGCTTGCCGCAATCGACGCGGGCGTGGATAAAATAAGAATAAATCCCGGCAATATCGGCTCGGAAAAAAACGTCGAAGAAGTCGCCGCGGCGTTGAAATCTTCGGGCGTTGCGGTAAGGGTCGGCTCGAACTCGGGAAGCGTGGAAAAAGAGCTTCTGAAAAAATACGGCAAAAACGAAATTTCGCTCGCCGAAAGCGCGCTTAAAAACGTAGCGATTTTGGAAAAATTCGGCGTTAAAAACATAGTAATTTCCGCAAAAGCGAGCAGTGTTCCGCTTACCGTTAAAACTTACGAATATCTTCACGGAAAAACCGATTACCCCCTTCACGTAGGCGTAACGGAAGCAGGAACCTGCAATATGGGTATCGTCAAAAGCAGTATCGGTATCGGGAGTCTTCTGTTAAAAGGAATAGGCGATACGATAAGAGTTTCGCTTACGGCTCCGCCGCGAGAAGAAATAATTGCCGCAAAACGTATTTTAAGATGCGTCGGGCTTGACGAAAACTATGTCGAAGTCGTATCTTGTCCTACTTGCGGACGAACGGAATACGACAGCATTTCCCTTGCGAAAAAGGTCGAAGAGCTTACGGCGGGGATAAAAAAGAAGCTTAAAATAGCCGTTATGGGTTGCGTCGTGAACGGACCGGGAGAAGCTGCCGACTGCGACCTCGGTATCGCCGGGGGAAGCGGGTACTGTGCTTTTTTCAAAAACGGTGAAGTTTACAGAAAAGTACCGTTTGAAAGCGCCGAAAAAGAATTTTTAAAGGAATTAGAGAAACTTGTTTGAATTTCAGAAAGACGTTTTGCCTAAAATCAGGGAGATCGATGAAAATCTTGCGAGAATAAGGCTTAAAACGATTACATTACATAAAAGCGGAAGTGCGGATTTCGTTTTCATTTGCGATAAGCCGGCAAGCGAATACGTATGCATGAAAATAGAAAACGTTTTAAGGGATTATCTTCCCGAAACGTTTAAAGAATGCAGAGTAACCGTGTCTAAAATAGTCGCCGATCCCGAGCTTGTCGCAAACGAGATTTTAAGATATTTAAAGTCTGATTTTATGTCCGTGGCTAATTGCGTAGAGCTTAAAAACATCTCCGTAAATCAGTCGGAAAACGGTAAATGCGATTATACGATTACCGTCGACGAAGACGCGTTCGGATATTTTAAATCGAACAATCTCACGGATAAAATTTCGGCGCATCTTTACGGAAATTTCTGCTGTTTATTTCACGGCGAAATAATGAATTCGGGTAAGACGGAAGCCGATAAAGACATATTAAAACAAAAAGTAAACGTAACCGATTTCGAGACGATAAATTGCAGAACGCTTAAAGTTTTCGACCCCGTGAAAATATGGGGCGACGAGATAGACGCCACGGCGATTTATGCCGCCGATGCTCAATACGCGCAAGGAATATGCTGCTTTGCGGGGACTATCGTTTCGATAAACCAACGCGAAACGAAAACGGGCAAAACCTTTTATCTTATCGAACTCGACGATACGACGGGCAAAATTCAGGGCAAGATTTTCATGACCAAAGAAAAGGAAAAGAAAATCGAAAAATTACAGATAGGAACGAAGATTATTTGCAGAGGCGATTTAAGCACGTTCAACGGGCTTCCGAGCTTTAAAATCATCGACGTTTCGTTCTGCGAATTCCCGGAAAATTTCAAACCCGAAGAAAGAGCGAGCAAGTCTGTACCCGATTTTTATTCGATCGTAACGCCCGAACCGCTCGAAGATATGTCTCAAGCGGGATTTTTCGACGCGGTTAAAAGCGTTCCAGAATGCCTGATAGGAAAAACTTTCGTCGTAGTCGATATAGAAACTACGGGGCTTTCCTATCTCGGCGGGGATAAAATAACCGAAATCGGCGCGGTGAAGATCATCGACGGAAAGATCGTCGATAAATTTCAGACTTTAATCAATCCCGAAAAGAAAATTTCGGAAGAAATAACCGCGCTTACGGGTATCGACGACGAAATGGTAAAAGATATGCCTACGATCGATAAAGTCATTCCCGACTTTTTCAAATATGCCGACGGAAGCGTAATAATAGGGCATAACCTCGATTTCGACTACAAATTTATTAAGTTTTACGCCAAAGAATCGGGATATATTTTCAAAAACGACGGCATAGATACCATTCCTTTTGCGAAAGAGGTCGTACCGAGACTGAAAAACTACAAACTCAACACGGTCTGCGATCACTTTTCCATTCAGTTTTTGCATCACAGAGCGTTGTCGGACGCGTACGCCACGGCAAAATTATTCCTCGAACTTGTCGGAATAAAAAAGGAATTGCCTAAATTTATGTAAAATCGCGTTTAAACGCTTGCTAAAACGAATAAAATATGATAGAATAAATACGCTTAATACGATTTATCGATATTGAGAGCGGTTCTTGCCGCTCTCAAATTTTTATATGGAGGGTATATGAAGTTCAAATCGATTGAAGAAATAGAGAATTCTATTCGCCCGATAGCCGACGAAATGAAAATCGAAATAGTCGAAATTTGTCCGAAAATCAATAAAAATCCGTCGCTTACGATTTTTATAGATACCGAAAGCGGCGTGGATCTCGATACATGCGAGAAATTCCATAACGCAATCGACGGCGCGCTCGACGAACTCGACCCGTCTTACGGCGACGCATATACGCTCAACGTTTCCAGCCCCGGTATCGACCGTCCGCTTAAAACCGCAAGAGATTTCGAAAAGAAAATCGGCAAAGACGTGGAGATAAAGCTCGCGACGCCTTTGCAGGGTAAGAAATATCTCGAAAGCAAGCTTGTCGGATACGACGGCAATAACGTAATTTTGAACGACGGAGAGAAAGATTATAAACTTCCTCTCACAAAGATAGAAAAAATCAACGAAGCGATTAAATTCGACTGATTTTCGTTTAAGGAGTTTAGTTATGAATAATAAGGAGTTTTTTCTTTCGATCGAAGATCTTGAAAGAGAAAAGGGAATCAAACAGGAGCTTTTGATTGAAACGCTCAAAAACGCACTTGTCTCGGCGTATAAAAAACACACCGGCACTTCGAGCGACGTGGTTATCGATATGAACCCCGAAAAGAAGACCGTGAGATTTTTTGCCGTAAAGACCGTTGTCGAAGAAGTGACCGATCCCGAAAAAGAGATTTCTTTGGATGAAGCAAGGGAGATTAAAAAATCCTATAAAGTCGGAGACGAAGTCAAAACCGAGTTCATTCCCAAGGAATTCGGCAGAATTGCCGCTCAGACCGCAAAACAGGTCGTTTTCCAGAAGCTCAGAGAAGCCGAAAGAGACAATACGCTTGCGGAATTCGAGGATAAGGAAAACGAAATCAAGGCTTGCACGATAAGAAGAATCGAAGACAAGAATATTTATGTCGAAATCGGCGCGGGTGAAATCGAAGCCGTTATGCTTCCGCAGGATCAGGTTCCCAATGAAAATTATAACGTAAACGATAAGCTTATGGTTTACGTCAAAAAAGTAAGAAGTATGGGCAAAAACGCTCAGATTCTCGTTTCGAGAACTTCGCCGGGGCTTGTAAGAAAACTTTTCGAAAACGTTGTTCCCGAAATAGCTCAGGGAATAGTCGTCGTCAAAGCTATCGCGAGAGAAGCGGGGCAGAGAACGAAAATCGCTATTTATTCCAACGATTCCAACGTGGACGCGGTAGGCGCATGCGTCGGCAATAAGGGAATGAGAGTCAACGAGGTCGTAAAAGAACTCGGCGGCGAAAAGATAGATATAATTCCTTGGAGCGAGGATCCGCTCGAATTTATCGCGAAAGCTCTTTCGCCTGCGAAAGTTTTGAAAGTCAGCGCGATAGAAGGCGAAAAAATCGCAAGAGTAGTCGTTCCCGACGATAAACTTTCGCTCGCAATCGGAAAAGACGGGCAGAACGCACGTCTCGCCGCGAGACTTACGGGTTGGAAGGTTGACGTCAAGAGCGAAAGCAAGGCTAAGCTCGAAGAGGAAGCCGAAGCTCCCGAAGAAGACGTTTTGGAAGAAGATTTCGAAGAAAACGGAGACAAAACGGAAGAATAATATCATATTATTTTGGAGAGTTTATGACCGGGAAAAATATTCCGATTAGAACGTGTATCGCTTGCAGAGGCGAATTCGAAAAAAAAGAGCTTTTAAGGATCGTAAAGACCAAAGACGGCGGTTTTTCGGTAGATAAAAACGGAAAATCCGACGGACGAGGGGCATATATATGCCATAATCCCGAATGCGCGAAGAAGCTTTTCAAAGCAAAACTTTTAGACAGGGTGTTCAAAACTCCCGTTCCGCAGGAAGTTTACGAAAAGCTCGGGGAGGAACTTCTTGGAAGTTAAAGGAAAACCGTATTCGTACATCGGCTTCGCGATAAAAGCGAGGAAGCTGAGAACGGGCATAAATGCCGTCGGAACGCTTAATAAAGACGTTTATCTGATCATTTTATGTTCCACGGGCGAAAAAAACGCAAGGAAAGAAGCGGAAAAACTTGCCGAAAAGCATCGGGCGCCGCTTATCGAATCTTTGAAATTTACGCTCGAAGCAATAACCGGCAAGGAAAACTGCAAGGTCGCCGCCGTAACGGACGAAAACCTTGCGAAAGCGATAATGGATAATCTCGGTGATGATTTTAAGGTTTTAAACGGAGGTCATAAGGATTGATATGGAAGAAAAGAAAGAAGATTTATTGAAAAACTTAAAAAAGGTTAACGCAATTTACGGAGAGATCGACGATCTTAAATCAAAGGTCAAAGAAGCGCAAACTGCCGTTAAAGCCATAACCCAGAAGATCTCCGCAAAGGAAAAGGTTATAAAAGCCGAACGCGAAGCTCTTTTAAGAGCAGAAAAAGAAAGGGAGAACGTCGTAGAAGCCGAAACCGCAGCTCCCGTAGCGGCGGAAGAAGTCGTAAAGACCGAGCCGTCGTCTGAAACGAAGACGAAAAAATCGACGAAAAAGGCTGCGCCGAAAGCAGAAACGGAAAAAACAGAGACGGAGACGTTGTCGGAAGCAAAAGAAGAAATAAAGGAAAAGAAACCTAAGAAGTCTTCTAAAAAGGCCGAAACACCTGTTTCCGAAGAGGAAAAACCTGCGATTAAAGCGGAAGACAAGCCCGAAATAAAAGCGGAAGCCGAGACAAAAGAATCCGTAAAAGAAGAAAAAGAAACGGTCTTTGATAACAAGAAAGAAAACGTCAAGGAAACGGTTGAAGAAAAGCCAACGGTTAAAGCGGAAGAGAAACCCGCCGAAAAACCTGCGGAAAAGCCTGTTTTGGACGAAAAAACTCAGAAAGAAGCAAGAAAGAGAGCTTTGGAAGAAGCTCAGGCGAGAGCGCTCGCCGAAGCGAGAGCGAAAATCCTCGAACAGAAGAGAAAAGAAGCGATCGCAAGAGGAGAAGATCCGTCTTTGGTTAAACTCGCAAGCGAACGCCCGAGGGTTTACGAACCCAAAAAAGACCAACGCCCCGCGAGACGCGAATACGTTCCGCAGGACGGCAGAAGACCTGCAAACGGACAGAGAACTCCTTCCGACAGACCTTTCGCGCCGAGAACAGGCGCGGCAAAACCGGGATTCGGCGGAGCAAAGAAAACGGTTGAGATTTCCTATGTTCCGAAGGACACGGGAAAATCGTTCGGAAATAAGAAAAAGTCTTCCGAAAAGAGTTACGACGACAAAAAGGGACTCAACAAAAAGTCTCTTGCAAAAGCTCAGGTAAGCATCGACGATTTCGACGAAAACAAGAGCGGATACAGAAAAGCTCGTAACAAAAAAGACAGAAAAGCAGACGAGCAGGTTCAGACCGTAAAAATAGAAAAAGCGGTTATAAACAAAGAGATTATTCCTATAAAAGAGCTTTCCGAGAAAATCGGTATTTCGGCAATCGAAATAACCAAAAAACTCTTTAAAGAAGGAATAATGAAAACCATAAACGATTCGATCGATTACGATACGGCGGCGTTTATCGCGGCGGATCTCGGAATAACGCTCGAACTCAAAATGGATAAAACGGCGGAAGAAGTTCTTTCCGAAACGTTCGACACGGCGGACGACGCGGCTAAGCTCGTCAAAAGACCGCCCGTCGTCACCGTTATGGGTCACGTCGACCACGGTAAAACTTCGCTCCTCGATCGCATAAGAAGCTCGAACGTAACGGCATCCGAAGCGGGCGGAATTACGCAACATATCGGCGCGTATACCGTTACCGTAAACGGGGAAAAGATAACTTTCCTCGATACACCCGGACACGCAGCGTTCACGGCAATGAGAGCGAGAGGCGCCCAGATTACGGATATTGCCGTACTCGTTATCGCGGCGGACGACGGAATAATGCCGCAGACCATCGAAGCTATTCACCATGCTCAGGCGGCAGGCGTTTCGATAATAGTTGCGGCAAACAAAATAGATAAACCGCAGGCTAATATCGAAAGAGTCAAGCAGCAGCTTGCCGATCAGTCGGTACTTATCGAAGAATGGGGCGGCGACGTTGCTCTCGTTCCCGTATCGGCAAAGACGGGCGAGGGAATTGACGACCTTTTAGAAACCATTCTTCTTACGGCGGACGTTAAAGAACTCAAAGCCAATCCCGACAGAATGGCGAAAGGCGCGATTATCGAAGCTAAACTCGATAAAGGTAAGGGACCCGTCGCGACGGTTCTTATTCAGAACGGTACTTTGCACACGGGAGACAATCTCGTTGCCGGAACGATTACGGGCAGAGTAAGAGCAATGATCGATGACAAGGGAAGAAACGTTAAGGAAGCGGGACCTTCCATGGCTGTTTCCATTCTCGGTCTCGAAGAAGTTCCGAACGCCGGCGATTCCATTTACGCCGTAGAACAGGATAAACTTTCCAAACTTGTCGCTCAGGAAAGAAGAAACAAAGAAAGAGAGGATATGATAAAGCAGTCGCAGAAAGTAACTCTCGACGATTTGTTCTCCAAGATAAGCGACGGGAATCTGAAAACTTTGAATATTCTTATCAAAGCGGACGTTCAGGGTTCCGTAGAAGCCGTCAAGCAATCCCTTTCCGAGCTTACGAACGAGGAAGTTAAGGTGAATGTAATTCACGCCGCGGTAGGCGCGATAAACGAGACCGACGTTATGCTTGCCGATTCGTCCAACGCTATCATAATCGGATTTAACGTTCGTCCCGATTCCAACGCTAAAACTTTGGCGGAGAGAAGTAAGGTAGACGTAAGACTTTACAGAATTATTTACGAAGCAATCGACGACGTAAAGAACGCTATGAAAGGTCTTATCGCTCCGAAAACTCAGGAAATCTATATGGGAAAAGCAGAGGTTCGCCAGACGTTCAGAATTACGGGCGTCGGAATGGTTGCGGGCTGTTACGTAACGGAAGGCAAGATAATAAGAAGCGGAAAACTTCGTATTTACAGAAACGACGTTATGATTTGCGAAGGCAACGTCAATCAGCTTAAACGTTTTAAAGACGATGTCAAGGAAGTCTCGCAAGGTTTCGAATGCGGTATTTCCATCGAAAATTTCAACGATATACAGATCGGCGACTTTATCGAGAGCTATCTTATCGAGGTAAAACCCGTCGTATAATTTAACCGAAAATTGCCGACAAAAACTTTGTCGGCTTTTTTTGAACAGGAGGTTAATATGAAAGCAAAAAGAGAACAGAGATTAAATAGCGAATTTCAGAAAGAAATTTATTCGATTTTGAAAAATAAAATAAAAAATCCGCTTATTTCCGAGATGTTCAGCATATCGGAAGTCGACGTGACGAACGATTTGAAGCACGCAAAGGTTTTCGTTTCCGTTTTTTCGACGGACAGCGCGAAAGCTCAGACAACGTTTGAAGCGATTTGCGAGTCGGCAAAAGCCGTGAGAACGGAACTTAGCAAAATAATGCATATAAGAACGGTTCCCGAACTTCATTTCGTATTGGATAACTCCGCGGATTACGGGAACAAAATAGACAAAATTCTCAGCACTTTCACTTATGTTACCAAACCCGACGAAGAAGAGAACGAAACAAACGAGGACGATGATGATAACGCTTAAAGAAATCGCGGAGGAAATAAAAAAGCATAAAAGCGTACTTATTTTTTCTCACGCTCGTCCGGACGGAGATACGCTCGGCTCGGCTATGGCTGTCCAAACGGCGTTCAATTCGCTCGGTATAGAATCCGAAGTCGTTTGCGCTTCCGATATTCCCGATAAATACAGTATTTTTCCGTCATTTAAAACCATTAAAAAACCTTTGGAAATAACGAAAAAGTACTCGGCGCACCTTTCCGTAGACGTTTCCGTGGAAAGTATGTTCGGCGACAGCTATCGGCTTTATGAAAAAAACGCTAATTTGTTCAACATCGATCATCACGTGTCGAATTCTCGTTACGCGAAATACAACTTTGTCGAAGACAGGGCGGCATGCTGTGAGATAATTTACGAATTTATAGGTTATCTCGGGGCGAAAATCACCCCCGAAATCGCGGATTATCTCGCGCTCGGCATAATTACCGACACGGGAAATTTCGCACACAGCAACGTTACCGAAAACACGCTCGCCGTTTCGTCAAAACTCGTCGCTTACGGCGCGAGATTGCATGATATTACATATCAGATGTTCAAAAATCAGACGAAAACAAGAGCATTGCTTTTCGGAAGGGTGATTTCTAAAATAAGATTTTTTCTTGACGATAAACTTGCCGTTATTTCGATTTTGAAGGACGATTTCGACGCTACGGGCGCAACGCAGGATATAACCGAAGGATTTATCGATTTTCCGCTTTCGATAGAGGGCGTCGAAGTCGCTGTTTCTATTATGCAATCCAAGGAAAACGCCTATAAAATCAGTTTCAGAAGCAAAGGAAAAGTCAACGTAAACGAAGTCGCTTCCGTTTTCGGCGGTGGCGGGCATATTCTTGCCAGCGGGTGTATGATCTGCGGGTTTTACGAAGACGTCAAGGATAAGATAATAAAAGCCGTTTCGGACGCGCTTTAAATCATAATAATGAACGGATTTCTTAATTTATATAAACCTAAGGGCGTGAGTTCCGCAAAAATACTGAATACTTTGAAAAAATCCGTAAAAGGAATAGCCGTCGGGCATATGGGAACGCTCGATCCTTTGGCAAGCGGCGTTTTGCCCGTCGCGCTCGGAAAATCGACGAGAATGTTCGATTATCTTCTCGATAAAGATAAGGTTTACGTCGCTACGTTTGCTTTCGGATATGAAACGAATACTCTCGACCTGGAAGGGGAGATTGTCAGAAGAAACGATAAAATCCCGACCGAAGGCGAGCTTAAAAAAAAATCTAAGGAACTTGTGGGCGATATAATGCAAGTGCCGCCTGTTTTTTCGGCTAAATGCGTAAACGGGAAGAGAAGTTATCAGCTTGCAAGAAAAGGCCACGAGTTCGAACTTCCGCCAAAGAAAGTAAGAATAAATTTAATAACCTTGCTCGGAAAAAACTCCGATAACGAATTTAAATTCGAGATATCCTGCAAGGGCGGAACGTATATCCGTTCGATTGTGAGAGACCTCGCCGCGCTCTGCGGTACGGTCGGAACGATGACTGATCTTATCAGAACGAAATCGGGTGTTTTCGAAATAGAAAACAGCGTTAAAGTAGAGGATTTCATATCCGAAGAAGACAAAGAAAAATTCCTTATCGCTCCCGAAAATGTAGTAAATTATCCCGAAATAAGGCTTACCGAAAGAGAATCGACCAGACTTTATAACGGCTTATACGACGAATTTCCGTTCGAGGACGGCGTTTATAAGGTTTTCGCTCCCGACGGATTTTACGGTATAGGCGAAGTGACTAACGGAAAAATAAAGGTTAAAGCATATATCAGATCATAAAATGAAAACGATAAATTACGGCGAAAAATGCGACGAAAGAGTTATTTTATTGCTCGGTTTTTTTGACTGTTTACATAAAGGGCATCTCGAACTTATAAAAAAAGCAAGAGAACTGCGAGACGTAAAACATTCAAAAATCGCTTTATTTACCTTTAAAAATGACGATTTTTCCAAAAACGGAACTTTGCTTTGTTACAGTGAAAGAATCGAAAAAGCGGAAAGATTCGGGGTTGACTGTGTTGTTGCGGCTGCATTTGACGAAGCGTTTAAAAACACGTCTTATAATGTGTTTTTCAAAGGACTTGTCGGTACTTTGAATATTGACGCGATTATTTGCGGATTTGACTATAAATTCGGCAGGAACGCGGAAGGCGACGCCGAGATTTTGCAAAATCTTTGTATGGAAAACAATATTCCCGTTTACGTTATACCTAAAACGGAGGCGAACGGGGAGAAAGTTTCGACGACAAGGATAAAAACCTTGCTTGCGAGCGGAAAAATTCGCGAAGCGAACGAACTTCTGGGCGAACCGTACAGTATAACGGGCAAAGTTGTTAAAGGCAGACAAGTCGGCAGAGAAATAGGGTTCCCGACGGCTAATATAAATGTTCCGAAACACAAATTTCGTATTAAATGCGGCGTGTACAAAACGCACGTCGTTTTAAACGGAGTGAAGTACGGAGCGATAACCAATTACGGCGCAAGACCTACTTTCGACCTTGATTTCGTTTTGACGGAAACATTTATAAAAGATTTTTCCGACGATATTTACGGAAGCGTAATAACCGTATTTTTTGACGATTATATAAGGGATATTGAAAAGTTTTACGATATAGAAAAATTAAAAGAACAGCTTGAAAAGGACAAAAACGTATGATTAAATTCGGACCGAGCGGAAATAGCGAAAGCTTTTTGGCACAGAAACATAAATCAACCGAAGAGGCCGCTGTATGGTGCAAAAACATGGGGCTTGACTGCTATGAATATTCTTTCGGCAGAGGGGTAAATCTCGGAGAAGAAAAAGCCGTGAGCATCGGCAACGCGTTTAAAGATTGCGGACTCGAATTGAGCGTTCACGCTCCGTATTTTATAAACCTCGCCACCCCGGAAGAAGAAAAAGCCGTCAATTCGTATAATTATATTCTTTCGAGCGCGAAAATGATGAAGCTTATGCAGGGGAAAAGAATTGTTTTTCATCCTGCCGCGCAAGGAAAAGCGACAAGAGAAGAAGCCGTTTCGAAAACGCTCGACAGAATCAAAATTCTGCGTGATCTTATTTATGAAAACGGTTTGGATGATATGCTTTTTTGCCCGGAAACGATGGGGAAAATCGCGCAGATAGGAACGATAGAGGAAATCGCCGAGTTTTGTAAAGTCGATAAATGTTTTATCCCGACGATCGATTTCGGACACGTGAACGCGAGAGAACAGGGAAGCCTTAAAACCGTAGCGGACTATAAAACGAGGCTCGAATATCTTATCGGCGAACTCGGAATAGAGAAAATGAAGCATTTTCACGTTCATTTTTCAAAAATTCAGTATTCCGCGAAAGGCGAAATCCGTCACCTTACGTTTGCGGATACGGAGTACGGTCCGTCGTTCGAACCTCTTGCCGAAGCTCTTAAAGAATTAGAGCTTGAACCCGTCGTTATCTGCGAGTCCGCGGGAACCCAGGCAGAGGACGCTTTGTATATGAAAAACGTATATTTCGAAAACTTTAATCAGTGATTTTTTCACTGATTTTTCTTTTTTTATAACACGTGTTTTAATTGACAATTTCGGGAATAAGAACTAAAATCGTAATACTTGATTATATATAGAGGTAGTATGTTAAAGAAGTTGACAAAGTGCTTACGAGAATACAAGCCAATCACCGTTTTGACGATGATTATGATGGTAATCGAAGCGGCAATGGAGGTTCTGATACCTCTTCTTATTTTCCGTTTCGGTAAATGCGTTCAGCCCACGGGAGGAGGAGATCCCGATACGAACGGAATGATTTTATACGGATGCCTTATGATAGGTGCGGCAGCCGTTTCGCTTATCGCGGGTATGCTCGGCGGTAAGTTCTGCGCGAAGGCTTCGGCGGGTTTTGCGAAAAACCTTCGTCACGATATGTTCGAGAACGTTCAGAGATTTTCGTTTTCGAATATCGATAAATTCAGCCCCGCTTCGCTCGTTACCCGTCTTACGACGGATATCACGAACGTGCAGATGTCGTTCATGATGCTTATAAGAACGGCGATAAGAAGTCCGCTTATGCTTATATTCTCGATAATAATGAGTTTCAGCATAAACACGACGCTTCCCGTAATATTCTTCGTAACGACGCCTTTCCTTGCGATAGGTCTTTTTGTAATTATAAAACTGGCAGTGCCGATTTTTAAGAAGCTTTTCAAAAAATACGACGCGTTGAACGAATCCGTTCAGGAAAATATCAACGGAATGAGGGTAGTTAAAGCGTACGTCAGAGAAGATTACGAATCACAGAAATTCGCGGGTGTTTCCAACGAATTGTGCAGGGAATTCACTAAAGTAGAAAAAATCCTTGCGTTTAACTCGCCGATTATGCAGATTTGTCTTCAAGGCGCACTTATCGCTTTGGGTTATTTCGGCTCGCGTCTTATTTTAAAGGTTCCGGGAACGACGCTCGATGCGTTCGGTCTTCAAAGCTTAACGACTTATTCTTTGCAAATTTTGATGTCGCTTATGATGATCTCGATGATTTTCGTTATGATCATAATGTCCGTCGAGTCGGCTCGAAGAATAGTCGAGGTTTTAGACGAGAAGAGCGATCTTACAAACCCCGCAAACCCTGTTATGCAGGTTAAAAACGGTGACGTCGAGTTTGATAACGTAAGCTTCAAATATTCCAAAGAAGCCGAAAAATTCGCGCTCGAAGGCATAAATCTTAATATAAAATCGGGGCAGACTATCGGTATACTCGGCGGAACGGGTTCTTCCAAAACAACGCTCATTAACCTTATCTCCCGTCTTTACGACGTTACGGAAGGCAGCGTTAAGGTCGGCGACGTGGACGTAAGAAATTACGATATGGAAGTGTTAAGAAAGAATGTTGCCGTCGTTTTGCAGAAAAATATGCTTTTCAGCGGAACGATAAAAGAAAATCTCCGTTGGGGTAAAGAGGACGCGACGGACGAAGAAATCGTTACGGCTTGTAAACTTGCTCAGGCGGACGAATTCATTACGCAATTCCCGAAAGGTTACGATACGATGATCGATCAGGGCGGCGCGAACGTTTCGGGGGGACAGAAACAACGTCTTTGCATTGCGAGAGCGCTCCTCGCGAACCCGAAAATACTTATTCTCGACGATTCCACGAGCGCGGTCGATATGAAAACAGACGCCTTTTTGCGCGATGCGTTCAAAAAATTTATTCCCGACACGACAAAGATTATAATCGCTCAAAGGGTTGCCTCGGTTATGGACGCTGACAATATCATAATTATGGAAAACGGCAAAATAAACGCTATGGGAACGCACGAAGAATTGCTTGATTCCAACGAGATATATAAAGAAGTTTATTATTCTCAGAACAAAAACGGCGATAACGAAGGAGGTGAACGTTAATGACTAAAGCAGATGCGATTAACGGAAAAAATCCGCCCGTCAAAGGAAAAGGTATGGGCAGAAAAGCCGATTTCAAATCGCTTAAAAGACTTATCGGTTTACTTTTCAAAAACTACAAAGGATTATTGTTCGCCGTTTTCGCTTCTCTTGTCGTGAGCGCTATTTCAAGCTCGATTGCGGGTATTTTCCTTCAGAATCTTTACAGTCAGTTCGATTTCGTGCTGAAAAACACATTGACGGTCGACGAAGCCTGGCATAACGTTTTGATAATCCTCGCAACGATGCTCGGCATATATTCGCTCGGTTGGATAGCGAATATTCTCCTCGGGCAGTTCGGTGCGGTTTTAACGCAGAAGTTTCTCCGCGATATGAGAAACGAAGTGTTCGACAAAATGGAAAAATTGCCAATCAAATACTTCGACAGAAACGCTCACGGCGATATAATGAGTATTTATACGAACGATATCGACGCAATAAGACAGCTTGTATCGCAGTCTCTTCCGCAACTTTGCATGACGACGATAACTCTTATAACGCTTACGTTTATTATGCTTTATTACAGCGTAATGCTCTGGGCGATAGTGATTGTCGGCGTTATCGCGATACTTTTCGTAACAAAGAAAATCGGCGGGAAGAGCGCGAAATACTTTATGGCGCAGCAGCGTTCGGTCGGTAAAGTCGAAGGATATATCGAAGAGATGATGAACGGGCAGAAAGTCGTCAAAGTTTTCTGTCACGAGAATAAAACTCTCGAGGGGTTCGATAATCTTAACAACGAATTGTTCGACGTTTCCGACAAAGCAAACGGATTTTCGAATATGTTGATGCCGATAATTCATAATATCGGTAACATTATGTATGTGGTAATCGCGTTTATCGGTTGCGGAATATACATTCTTTCCAAAGGCAGCGGCGTTAATATCGGTTTCGAATCGCTTATAAAAACGGGTAGCTTTACTTCCGTTCTGACAATCCCCGTAGTTGTCGCCTTCCTCGGAATGGCTCGTCAGTTCGCAAACCAGATGGGGCAGATTTCCAACCAGATAAACTCGGTAATAATGGCAATGGCGGGAGCTTCGAGAGTATTCGAACTTATCGATCAGAAACCCGAAGAAGATAACGGTTACGTTACGCTTGTAAACGCCGAATACGACGAAAACGGACAGCTTCGCGAAGCGGCGCACAGAACGGGTATCTGGGCGTGGAAACATCCGCACAGCGCGGATTCGAGCGTTACTTACACGCTTTTGGAAGGCGCGATAGTAATGGACGACGTCGATTTCGGTTACGACCCCGATAAAATCGTACTTCACGGCATAACGCTTTACGCAAAGCCGGGGCAGAAGATAGCTTTCGTCGGCGCGACGGGCGCGGGAAAAACAACGATTACCAACCTTATAAACAGATTTTACGATATCGCGGACGGAAAAATCCGTTACGACGGAATAAACATCAATAAGATAAAGAAGGCTGATCTCCGCCGTTCG
The DNA here is from genome assembly GCA_934247225.1 of uncultured Clostridia bacterium. Taxonomy (GTDB): domain Bacteria; phylum Bacillota; class Clostridia; order Christensenellales; family Borkfalkiaceae; genus UBA10281. The sequence goes on along the minus strand of CAKQJE010000004.1, from coordinate 14,301 downwards.
CTCGGCATCGTCTTGCAGGATACCAACCTCTTTACGGGTACGGTAATGGACAATATCAGATACGGCAAACTCGACGCGACCGACGAAGAGTGTATCGCGGCGGCGAAACTTGCGGGTGCCGACGACTTTATAACTCGTCTTCCGAAAGGTTACGATACGGAATTAAACGGCAACGGAACAAACCTTTCGCAAGGGCAGAGACAGCTTATATCCATTGCGAGAGCGGCGGTTGCCGATCCTCCCGTAATGATTCTCGACGAAGCTACTTCCTCGATCGACACAAGGACGGAAGCAATAGTTCAGAGAGGTATGGATAAGCTTATGGAAGGCAGAACGGTTTTTGTTATCGCTCACAGACTTTCCACGGTTATGAATTCCGACGTGATTATGGTTCTCGATCACGGCAGAATTATCGAAAGAGGAGATCATAACGCCCTTATAGCGCAGAAAGGAACTTATTATCAACTCTATACGGGTGCGTTCGAACTCGAATAAAATTCTTCGGAGGTTTTTATATGAAAGACGCAATCGAAACGTTGCTTACGAGAAGAAGCGTAAGAAATTTTAACGATAAACCCATTCCGGAAGACGTTCTGGATACAATTTTGAAAGTCGGTACTTATGCGCCGACGGCAAAGGGAATGCAGAAACCCGTTATAATCGCCATAAAGGACAAAAAGGTAAGAGGAGAACTTGCCGCCCTGAATGCGAAAATTATGGGCAGGGAAGGGATTGATCCTTTCTACGGTGCGCCCGTGGTTATTCTTGTTGCGGTCGAAAAATACGATCTGTCCGTTTACGACGGCGCGAGCGTAATCGCGAATATGCTCGACGCGGCGTGGGCGCTCGGCGTTGGTTCTTGCTGGGTTCACAGAGCAAAGGAAGAACTTGAAACCGATTTCGGTAAAAACCTTTTGAAATCGCTCGGTATTACGGGAGATTATGTAGGCGTGGGACACGTCGCGCTCGGTTATTTCGACGGGAACGCGCCTGCTCCGAAACAGAGAAAAGAAAACTATATTTACAAGATTTAAGTAATTTAAAAAAAGTAGTTCTTCCGAAGAAGAACTACTTTTTTTTGTGGTTTTTAAGCGTTCAGGCTTAGTACATTCCGCCCATACCGCCTGCGCCGCCTTGCGGCATCGGAGGAACGGGTTCGGGAATATCGGTTACGATGCTTTCCGTGGTGAGAAGCGTAGAGGCAATCGAGGCCGCGTTTAAAAGTGCGGATCTCGTAACTTTCGTCGGGTCGATAATGCCTTGTTCTACCATATCAACGTAAGCGTTCTTGTATGCGTCGAAGCCGTAATTCGGGTTCTTGGAACGAATAATGTTGTTAAGGATAACAGATCCGTCGAGTCCCGCATTTTTGGCGATTTGTCTTATAGGAGCTTCGATAGCTCTTAAAATGATTTCCGCGCCCGTCTTTTCGTCGCCGCTAAGTTTCTTTACGAGAGCTTTAACGGCGGGAATAGCGGAGAGAAGGGCAGTGCCGCCGCCGGGAACGATACCTTCTTCGACTGCGGCTCTCGTAGCCGCCAAAGCATCCTCGATACGGAGTTTCTTTTCCTTCATTTCGACTTCCGTTGCCGCGCCTACGTTAATGACGGCTACGCCGCCCGCAAGTTTAGCGAGTCTTTCTTGAAGTTTTTCTCTGTCGTAATCGGAAGTCGTTTCGGCGATCTGTGCTTTGATGGACTGAATTCTCGCTTTGATTTCGTCTCTGTCGCCCGCACCGTCTATAATTACGGTATTGTCTTTGTCAACCTTGATCTGTCCGGCTCTGCCGAGCATATCGGGCGTTACGTCCTTGAATTCGAGACCGAGTTCGGAAGAAATCACTTTGCCGCCCGTAAGAATCGCGATATCTTCGAGCATAGCTTTTCTTCTGTCTCCGAATCCGGGAGCTTTAACGGCAACGCAGTTGAACACGCCTTTGAGTTTGTTTACGACAAGAGCCGCCAAAGCGTCGCCTTCGACGTCCTCGGCAATAATCATAAGTTTCTGCCCCTGCTGCGCGATAGGCTCGATTACGGGGAGAATTTCCTGAATAGAGGAGATTTTCTTATCGGTTATGAGGATAAGCGGGTTGTCGTAAACGGCGACCATTTTATCTGTATCCGTAACCATATATGCGGAAGCGTAACCTCTGTCGAAACTCATACCGTCGACGGTGGTAAGCTCGGTCTTCATTGTTTTGCTTTCCTGAATGGTTATAACGCCGTCCTTTCCGACTTTTTCCATTGCTTCGGAAATAAGTTCGCCTACGGTTTCGTCTCCTGCGGAGATAGAAGCGACCTGAGCAATCGAATTCTTGGATTCTACGGGTTTGCTTATATTTTTAAGCTGTTCAACGGCAACGTCAACCGCTTTGGAAATACCTTTTTTCAAAACAATCGGGTTAGCGCCCGCGGCGAGGTTTTTAAGTCCCTCGTTGATCATTGCCTGAGCGAGAACGACTGCGGTTGTAGTGCCGTCGCCCGCAACGTCGTTGGTTTTCGTGGAGACCTCTTTAACGAGCTGCGCGCCCATATTTTCGAACGGATCTTTAAGTTCGATTTCTTTTGCGATCGTAACGCCGTCGTTGGTGATGAGCGGCGCGCCGTATTTTTTATCGAGAACAACGTTTCTTCCCTTGGGACCGAGCGTTATTTTAACTGTATCCGCAAGCGTATTTACGCCTGCTTCGAGAGCTTTTCTTGCTTCTTCGCCGTATTTAATCTGTTTAGCCATGATTTATTGCCTCCTTTTTATCCGATTATAGCCAGCACGTCCGACTGACGAATTAAAGTTACTTCTTCGCCGTCTGCTTTCGCGATTATTGCGGCGTTTACGGGATAGAGAATCGTATCGCCGACTTTAACTTCCATTGCGACGGGCTGTCCGAAAGCGGAGCCGCCTTTTCCTACCGCAACGGCTTTTGCCGTCACATATTTATCCGCGGACGCAGAGGGAAGAAAAAATCCGCTCTTCGTCGTTTCCGTTTTTTCTTTGGTCTCGACTAAAATATAGTCGGAAAGTGGTTGTATTTTCATATTATACCTCCGTATATTTTTTCGTGTATATTAGCACTCGCTTTCTTAGAGTGCTAATAATATTATAGCCTGTCTTTTTAATTTGTCAATAGTTTACGGGCATATATTTTAAAATTTTTCTTTAAAATCAAATTTTTATCGCGTCGGGTTAAATTTTATTGCAAGATTCGCCTTAATATGTTAAAATATACTTATAAAATAACGCCGAAAACAAAACGAGGTGCGTAAAATGGATAAATGGGATAAAAGGTTTATTGAGCTTGCGGAGCTTGTCGCGAGCTGGTCGAGTTGTTATCAGGAAAACAGACAAGTCGGCGCGGTCATCGTTAAGGATAAGCGCATTATGACTACGGGTTATAACGGCGCGCCGAGCGGTATCGAAAGCTGCAAAAGCAAGGGTAAATGTCTGAGAAGAGAACTCGACGTTCCCAGCGGAACGAAACTCGAACTTTGCTATGCCGTTCACGCCGAACAAAACGCGATCGCTCAGGCAGCTAAACTCGGCGTTTCCGTCGAAGGCGGCACGTTGTACTGCACGCATCAACCTTGCGTAATTTGCTGCAAAATGATCATAAACGCAGGGATAAAAAGAGTTGTGTATAAATACGGTTATCCCGACGAGTTTTCACTTAAATTGTTTGACGAAGCGGGAATTATTATCGAACAAATCGACTAAAAGAAGATTTAAGGAGATTATATATTATGAATAACAATCCAATCGTAACTTTCGAAATGAAGGACGGCGACGTTTTCTACGTCGAGCTTTATCCGGAAATTGCTCCGAATACCGTCAACAACTTCATTTCTCTTGTAAATAAAGGCTTTTATAACGGATTATGTTTTCATCGCGTTATCGAAGGCTTTATGATTCAGGGCGGAGACCCCAAAGGAAACGGCACGGGCGGTCCCGGCTACACGATCAGAGGAGAATTCTCCAAAAACGGCTTTAAAAACGATCTTAAACACAAAAGAGGAGTTATTTCGATGGCTCGTTCCATGATGCCGAACAGCGCCGGATCGCAGTTCTTCATCATGCATGCCGACGCTCCGCATCTCGACGGACAGTATGCCGCATTCGGACAGGTTATCGACGGAATGGACGTTATAGATAAAATCGCGGAAGTAAACGTCGATTATAACGATAAACCGCTTCGCGATCAGGTTATAAAATCCGTGACGGTTGATACGAACGGAATCGAATACGAAGAACCCGAACATTATTGATATAAACGAACGCAAATATCATTGTTTTAAGCGGTCGCAAACATTATTATTTTTTAACGAACACGAAATTTCCCTTCGGAGCATACAATGCTTCGGGGGGTTTTTTATTGTTTTCCGATTTTCACAACGATATTCTTACAGCCGTCGGCGGCGAACTTACAGAAAAATATTTAAAAAACAATATAATTACGGCGGTTTTCAGAGGAGACAGAAGTTTTAAGGAAGCAATCGATATAGCGTCGAAAGCTAAACTACTTGCATTCGAGGACGTCGGTTACGAAGATCTCGACGTCGACAAACTCCTTTCGTTAAATCCGATTTACGTCGGCTTGACATGGAACGGAGAAAACAGATTAGGTTACGGATGCAATTTTATCGACGGATTAAAAAAGGAAGGAATAGGATTTATAAAAAAACTGAACGGGAAAAGAGTGGCGATCGATTGCGCTCATATTTCCGAAGGCGGATTTCGCGATATTATCGATAACGCGGAAATCGTCGTCGACTCGCATACGTGTTTTAACGGGGTTTTTAAACATAAAAGAAATCTTCACGATTGGCAGCTTAAAGAGATCGTCGATAGAAACGGACTTGTGGGCGTTACGTGCTACACAAATTTTATGACAGACGGAAAACATTGCAAAATTTCCGATTTTATAAGGCAAATCGATTACTTTGTTCAAAAGCACGGAGCGGATAATCTTGCTGTCGGAACAGATTTTTACGGTTGTGAAAATTATGTGGAAGACGCTTTGGGTTACGATAAACTTTACGGTTTGACGAAATTCGAGCTTGAAAAAATCGGATATGACGACGAGAGTATCGACAAAATTCTATGTAATAACCTTTTAAATTTCACCGAAAAGATAAAAAGAGGTCACTTTTAAATTGACAGAACCAAGGTTTGGTGGTATTATGATAGCAAAAGGAGAACACTATGCAGTACAGAATCTATTGTATCCAGAAGCTTGACAGAGAAAAGAAAGAAAGAGTTGTCAGAGTGAATGTTTTTGCCGAATGCATAGCCGAAGCGTTAAACAAGGCGAAAGAGCTTTTCGGAAAGAAACTTAAAAAGAATTCTTTCGATATTTTTATGTACGAATCCCAGCCAAACTGAGATTAACCGAAATTTCATATGACGAAACGGCGCGATTTAGTTTTCTGATCGCGTCTTTTTTGTATATTTTTTTAAAAACGGTCCATACAAATAATATGAGAAAATGCGAAAGTATTAAAAAATGCGAGCCGTGGAAAAACATACGCGATCGCGAAGATTGCGTACTCAAAAAACCTAAGGAAAGGAGCAGAAACAATGAAGGAATTTTATAACGAAAATTATTTGAATTACGTCTCTTTGATTTCTCCGAAAACAAACGAAAAACGCAGTTTATTCCATGCTTTTTTAGTCGGCGGGACGATATGCGTCATAGGGCAGTTCATCCGCTTTATGCTCGAATTTTCGTTCGGATTGTACGGCGACGAACTTGCGGGTACGACGTCAACCGTCCTTATATTTCTCGGAGCGCTTTTAACAGGCCTCGGAGTTTACGATCGTATAGGCAAGTACGCGGGAGGAGGTTCGATAGTTCCGATCACGGGTTTTGCCAATTCCGTTGTTTCTCCTGCTATGGAATTCAAAACGGAAGGATATATTTACGGCTTAGCCGCAAAAATGTTCGTCGTTGCAGGACCGATAATCGTTTTCGGGATAATCGGCAGCGTTTCGGTCGGTATCGTTTACTTTATACTTTATTCGTTGGGTATTCTTATTTGAATTTAACGAAAAACAATGGCTTTCGAAAACGGAAGCTTTTTTTATATATTTTATATAACGCAATTAAATAACTTGAAAAAAATATCCTTTCGTGGTAAAATTATAAATAACTGCATTTAAAGAGGATATTATGCTTGATTTGCTTAACAAACTTAACGATGAACAGATAAAACCCGTTATGGATACCGAGGGCGCCGTGCTTGTAATCGCCGGCGCGGGGAGCGGAAAAACGAGGGTTTTGACAAGCAGGATTGCGCATCTGGCGGAGGATCTCGGAGTCGATCCGTACAATATTCTCGCAATTACTTTCACGAACAAAGCCGCCGACGAAATGAAAACAAGGCTTGAAAAAATAATCGGCGACATATCGCAGATGTGGGTTTGCACGATCCATTCCATGTGCGTTAAAATTCTCAGAAAATATGCCGAAAAGCTCGATTATAAAACGGATTTTTCAATTTATTCCGAAACGGACAAAGAAAAGGTTTTGAAGAGAATTATCTTAGGTCTTGCCCTGGAACCGGACAAGTTTATGAAAAATTCCAAGAACCTTATTTCGGCTCTGAAAAACAAGGATATGTCTACGGAAGAGTTCGAGCGAGAAAATCCGAGGATGAGAGACGTTTCTTCTTACGTTAAAATTATCGACGAATACAACGCCGAGCTTTTCCGCTCGAACGCTATGGATTTCGACGATCTGCTTATAAAAACATATCATTTGCTTGCAGAGCACAGAGAAGTTCTTATCGCTCTTTCCAAACGTTTCCGTTACATACACGTCGACGAGTTTCAGGACACGAACTTCGTTCAGTATAACATAGTTAAACTTCTTTCTTATGCTCACGGAAATCTTTTCGTTGTCGGCGACGACGATCAGAGTATTTACGGCTGGCGCGGCGCGGATATAAACAATATTCTCGATTTCGAAAAGGATTTCAAAGGCGCGAAAACATACAAACTCGAAAGAAATTATCGTTCCACGAAGCGTATTCTGGATTTCGCGAATACCATTATCGCCAACAATTCCAAGCGAAAAGACAAGGTTTTATGGACTGAAAACGACGACGGCGTAAAACCCGAATTGTTCGTTGCCGACGAAGAATCGGGGGAAGCGCAGTATACGGCTTTGCAGATAAAGACTTTTGTTCAGCAAAGAGGTTATAAATATTCCGATTTCGCCGTTTTAATGCGTATAAACGCTCTTTCGCGTTCTTACGAACAGGAATTTATGAAATACGGAATTCCGTGTAAGGTTTACGGCGGTTTCCGCTTCTTCGAAAGAAAGGAAATCAAGGATATAACGGCATATCTCAGAATTTTATGCAATCCTTTGGACAACGAAGCCGTTTTAAGGGTAATAAACGTTCCGAAACGAGGAATAGGCGATAAATCCATCGAGCAGCTCGTAAGGTATTCCGAACTTAACGGTTTGTCTGTTTTCGACGGGGTATTTGATTGCGATAATCTCGAACTTAATTCCGGCGCAAAAGCTAAAATAAGGTCGTTTAAAGACATAATTTCCAAGCTCATCATCGCAAAGGAAACGCTTTCTTTGTTCGATCTCGTAAAGGAAGTCATTTCAAAAACCGATTTTATGAGTTGTTTCGAGGAAGATACGTCCGAAAACGACGATAAAAAGAAAAATATAAACGAATTTTTGAACTCCGTGGAGGAATTCGCAAGGCTTAATCCCGAAGCGCCTTTGTCGGAATATCTCAACTCGATAACGTTAAGTTCCGATACCGACGAAATAAACGAAGGAGAATTCGTCACGCTTGCGACCATTCACTCCGTCAAAGGTCTCGAATACAGATGCGTGTTCGTCTGCGGACTCGACTCCGAAATATTCCCGATGCAAAGGGCGTTGGAAGAAGACACCGAGGAAGAAGAACGCCGACTTATGTACGTCGCGATAACGAGAGCGAGAGAAAGATTGTTTTTAACTCGCGCTCAGAGCAGGTTTTTATACGGTTCGAGAAGAGCGACCGAGCCTTCGATTTTTCTCGAAGAACTTTCGGAAAAGCTCGGAGTCGTGAAAAACAAAGGCGGCAGATACGGCGAAGAACGCTTCTCGTACGACAGACAAAACCGTTACGGCGACGGCTCGTCTTACGGCGGAGGTTATGGCGGGGGATACGGCGGATATTCCGACAGAAACGGCTATTCAAACAATTATTTGCGCGGAAACGGCGGAAACTACGGTAATTACGGTTCAAAATCGTACAGCGAAAAATCGGACTACGGCAATTCCGGAAGCTATGAAAACGGTTCCGGCGGAAGCTATGGCGGAAGTTATAGCGGCGGTTATAGCGGAAATGCCGGCGGTTTTAAAAAGAATTCTTACGCAAGCGGTTATAACGCTTCGGGTGTTTCGAAGCCGACCGAAAAGGTACAATCTTCCGATCTTGCGAAAATCCGTACGGGAACGAACGTGAGACATAAAAAATTCGGAGACGGCGTCGTTATCGCGACGAAAACAAACGGCGGAGAACTCGTAGCCGACGTGGCGTTTAAAGGCGTCGGAATAAAATCGCTTGTTATAAGGCTTGCTCCGATCGAGGTTATCGACTGATGGATAATACAAAGAAAATGAGAGAACTCGTGGATATTTTAAACAAATATGCCTACGAGTATTACGTCCTCGACAATCCGTCCGTGGACGATAAGGTTTACGATAAAATTTACGACGAGCTAAAAAATCTCGAAGAAACCACGGGGCAGATTCTCGTGGATTCGCCGACGAGAAGGGTCGGAGGAGACCCTATAAGCACGTTTAAAAAGCACGAGCATATTAACCGACTTTATTCGCTCGACAAGTCTGTTTCCGAAACGGAAATCGACGCATTCGACGAAAGAGTGAGAAAAGTCGGCGAGCCGACTTATACCGTAGAATATAAATTCGACGGTTTGACGATGTGTTTAACTTACGAAAACGGCGTTTTTGCAAGGGCGACTACAAGGGGCAACGGAATCGTCGGCGAGGACGTTACGGCTCAGGTTCTTACGATAAAATCCTTTCCGCTGAGAATAAATCACGGCGGAACGGTCGAAGTGCAGGGCGAAGCGATTATAAGACTTTCAGTTCTTGAAAATTACAATAAAACGGCGACCGAACAGTTAAAAAACGCACGCAACGCCGTTGCGGGAGCGATAAGAAATCTCGATCCGAAAGTAACCGAAAAACGTCATCCGGAAATTATTTTTTACAACGTGAATTATATGAGCGAGGGAAAATTTTCTTCGCAGATCGAGATTTTCGATTTTCTGAAAGCCAACGGGTTCAAGGTCTTCGATTTTCTCCGCGTTTGTAAAACTCTGGACGAAGTCAAAGCCGCGATAGCCGAAATCGAAGTCGGAAGAAAGAATATCGACGTTTTAACGGACGGCGCGGTTATAAAAGTAAACGAAGTTCCTTTAAGGGAACAGCTCGGTTTTACCGACAAATTCCCGAGATGGGCTATGGCTTACAAATTCGAGGCGGAAGAAGTTGAAACCACGCTTAAAAAGGTAGAATGGCAGGTCGGAAGAACGGGAAAACTCACGCCGCTCGGAATCGTTTCGCCCGTAGATATCGGCGGAGCGACGGTAAGAAAAGCCACGCTTAACAATTACGGCGATATTTTAAGAAAAAAAGTAAAGATAGGGTCAACGGTTTTAATCAGACGATCAAACGAAGTAATCCCCGAAATTCTCGGTGCTGTCGACAATTTCGACGACGGAAAAGATATCGAAAAACCCGATATTTGCCCGTTTTGCGGTTCGACGCTTATCGAAGAGGGCGCAAATCTTTTCTGCCCGAACAAGGATTGCAGACCGCGGGTTATAGCTAAACTTGCGAATTTTGCGTCCAAAGAGGGAATGAATATAGACGGATTTTCCGAAAAAACGGCAGGGCAGCTTTTCGACGCGTTTACTCTCGATAAATTTTCCGATCTGTATAAACTCACGACGGAAAAACTTATGACTCTCGAAGGTTTTCGCGAAAGAAAAGCCGAAAATCTTATTTCCGCGATTGCCGCAACCAGGAAAATTCCGCTTGCGAATTTTATTTTCGCGCTCGGAATAGAAGGCGTCGGTAAAAAAACCGCAAAAGACCTCGCGAAAGAGTTCAAAAGCATAGGCGAACTCGCAAAAGCCGACGAAGAAAGGCTTATCGAAATTCCCGACGTCGGCGTAATAATGGCAAAAGATATTTCAGATTATTTTTTAAACGAAGACAATGTAAACGAAATCAACGAATTGTTTTCGGTCGGAGTCGAGCCGTTTATCGAAAGCGAGAACAAAGAGGGTAAATTTACGGGCGAAAAGGTCGTTCTGACAGGCTCCTTAACCGATTTTACGAGAAGCGAAGCTCAGAAAATCATTGAAAGCGAGGGCGGCGAAACGCAAAGTTCGGTCACTAAAACGACAACGCTCGTAATAGCGGGCGAAGCGGCGGGAAGTAAACTCGATAAAGCAAGAAAGCTCGGAATAAAAATAATCGGCGAAGATGAGTTCAAAAAGCTTATTTATAGTTGATATTTTTTAAAATTTGTGTTATTATATGTTAGAATAACGTTTCAGGTTGGTTTGTTATGCAGAGCATGACGGGATACGGCAAAGCCGAGTATGCAGAAAACGGAATAACGCTTACGGTTGAAATCAAAACCGTAAACAACAGATTTCTCGATCTTATTCCGAAATATCCGAGAGCTTTCGTCTCTTTGGACGATAAGATAAGAAAAGTAGTTCAGTCGAAAATCAAAAGGGGCAGAGCGGAACTTTTCGTAACTTATTCGGATATGAGTTCGGGATCGAAAAAGCTCGTTATTAACGAAGGCTTATGCGAAGCGTACGTAACGGCTGCGAAAATGCTTTCCGAAAAGTACGGCATAGAGAACGATTTCACGGTCGTGAGCCTTTTAAAAACTTCGGACTGCGTAACGGAAGAAATCGGAGACGATAATTCGGAAAAAGTCGGCGAAATACTTGTAGACACTTTGAACAAAGCTTTGGACGAACTCGTAAAAATGCGCAAAATCGAAGGCGACAAGCTGAAAAACGACATTTTGTCGAGAGACGACGAAGTTGAAAAGTTAGTCGGAGAGATTGAAAAAAGAGCGCCGAAAATCAAGGAAGAATACGAAGCGAAAATCCGTGAGAGAATGGCTGAAATCTTAGGTTCGGTCGATTACGACAAAGGTAGACTTCTTCAAGAAGTCGCGTTGTTTGCCGACAGAACCAATATCGACGAAGAACTCACGAGGCTTAAAAGCCATATCGCGCAGCTGAGAAATATCTGCAAAGAAGAAGTTGACGCGGGAAAGAAACTCGATTTTCTTATGCAGGAATTCAACAGGGAAGCGAACACCGTATGTTCGAAGTCGAACGACGTCGAGATAACGAAATATGCGCTTGCTTTGAAAAACGAGATCGAAAAGATCAGAGAGCAGGTTCAGAATATAGAATAAAAATAACTAAATAAGATTTAAAATAAATCAAAGGAGTGTTTTATGATAAATTACCCGCCGATAGACGAATTGGCAGAAAAAACAGGTTCGAAGTACGCGCTGTGCGTTGTTGCGAGCAAGAGAGCGAGACAACTTATCGACCACGCGCATAACCAGGGTCTTACAGAACTTCCGAGCAAAGAGAAACCTCTTTCGGAAGCCGCAGAGGAAATTTACGAAGATAAGGTTACGGTATCCAAATACTGATTTTTCAACGGAATGGCTCGCGACAAACGGGTTATTCCGTTCTATTTTTTATTGGCATAAGTAAAGATTTTTACGGGAGGGAATATGATTGCGGAAGTAATCGTAGACGTTGCACATAGCGAAATCGACAGGGTTTTCGATTATTCTTTTACCGACGAAAACGTTAAAATCGGTTGCCGCGTGGAAGTTCCCTTCGGTTACGGAACGAAAGAAGGGTTTGTCATCGATATAAAACAAACCACCGACGTTCCCGCGGGAAAGCTTAAATCGGTAAAAAAAGTTCTGGATGATTTTCCCGTTATAAACGACGAATGTTTAGAGCTTGCGAAATTCGTTAAAAACAATTATCATGTTCCTTTTGCGGCGGCTTTAAGGCTTTTTATACCTTCGGAGCTTCGCGGCGGCAGAGTTAAAGAAAGATTTGTTTCTTTTATTCGTTTATCCGGAAATTTTACGAAAGAAGAAATACTTTCGTCTTTAAGAAAAGGTTCGACGGCGCAAGAGGGGATTATTAACAGGCTTTCCGAAGAAAATTTCTGCAAAAAATCGATTTTATCGGAAGAGTTCGGCGCCGCAGTGATAACCGCTCTCAAACAAAAGGGTTTTATAGAAGAATATCAGGAAAAAGCGGGGAGAACGCCTTATAAGGAGCTGAGCGGTTTTTCGAAAAACGTAACGCTTTCCGACGAACAGACAGCCGCGATAAAAAGCATTACGGAAACGAATAAAATCGTAACGCTTTTGTTCGGCGTTACGGGTAGCGGTAAAACCGAGGTTTATTTAAGGCTTATAAATGAAACGCTTAAAAAAGGCAGAACCGCGATAATGCTTGTTCCCGAAATAGCTCTCACGCCGCAAATGCTCGGGCAGTTGAGGGCGCGGTTCGAAGGCAGCGTTTCGATTTTGCACAGCGGTTTGTCTGCCGGCGAACGGTACGACGAATGGCTGCGTTTAAAAACGGGCGAAGCAAGAATAGCGATCGGGGCGAGAAGCGCGATATTCGCGCCTTTATCGAACGTCGGACTTATTATCGTTGACGAAGAACACGATTCGAGTTACGAAGCCGAAACAAGTCCAAGATATAAAACGGTTGAAATCGCCGTAAAACGCGCAGAAATCGACGGGGCGAAGGTTGTTCTCGGAAGCGCGACGCCGTCGATCGAAAGTTACGATAACGCTTTAAGCGGCAAATATAATCTTGCCGTGATGAAAAACAGAATTAACGGGAAAAACCTTCCCGAATTCATTGTTGCGGATATGCGCAAAGAAATAAGACGCGGCAACGCGGGGATTTTTTCCGCCGACCTTAAAGACGGACTGAAAGAATGTCTCGAAAAAGGCGAACAAGCGATTATTTTCTATAACAGAAGAGGTTATTCGAGACAGGTTATCTGCCGCGACTGCGGATATGTCGCGAAATGCGAAAACTGCGATATTTCCTTAAATTATCATAAAGATTACAATTTGCTTAAATGCCATTATTGCGGGGCGACGTATAAAATGCTTACAGCATGCCCCGAGTGCGGCTCGATAAATTTAAGTTACAGCGGAGCGGGAACGCAAAAGATCGTTTCCGAGCTGCAGAACTTATTTCCGTCGGCTCGCATCCTACGTATGGATAACGACACGACGAGAACGAAAGACGGACATTTCCGGATTCTTAAAGACTTTTCGGACAGAAAAGCCGATTTTCTCGTCGGAACTCAGATGGTTGCGAAAGGGCATGATTTCCCCGCGGTTACGCTCGTCGGAATTCTCGACGCGGACATGAGTCTGTATTTTTCCGATTACAGAAGCGGAGAAAGAACGTTTCAGCTTATAACTCAGGTTGCGGGAAGAAGCGGGAGAGCGGATAAAAAGGGCAAAGTCGTTTTGCAGACGTATAATCCCGACAACGCCGTTCTGACGTCTGCAATACATTACGATTATAACGGATTTTTCGAAAGAGAAAATGCCGTGAGAAAGGCGACGGGATTTCCTCCGTATGCCTTGATTGTAAGAATTATGATCGAATCCGAAAACGACGAAAACGCTTTGGACTCGCTCAAAAACATTTTTGTAAAAGTTTCTGAAATTTACGATAAATACAGGGATAATTTCTTGTTTTTCAATAAAATGAAAAGCCCTGTGAAAAGAATAAAAAATAAGTTCAGGTATCAGATTTTAATGCGCCTTGCTGGTGACGTAAAACCTGTCAGAGACGAGATTTACGCGGTCGTAAACGAAGAAAAATCGTTGAAGGCGCTGTGCTATGTGGAAGAAAATCCGTCGAACTTATATTGAATAAAATTCGTACTGAATAAAACGGGAGAGACCGAATATGGCAAAACTTCAAATTATACAGATAGGCGATCCTATTTTAAGAGAAAAATGCGTTAAAGTCGACGCGGTCGATTTAAATTTAATAAAACTTCTCGACGATATGAAAGAAACTCTTGAAGCCGCGCAAGGGGCGGGACTTGCCGCTCCGCAGGTCGGAAAAAACATCAGAGTATTTATCGTTCATACCGACGACGGTTATTTCGAGTTTATCAATCCCAAAATTCTCGGGGTTTCGGGGTCTCAATACGGC